>NZ_DAITQL010000087.1:0-16444 GCF_036833075.1 Hyphomicrobium sp. | reverse complement strand
CCGAACAGGTACTGGCGGACGCGCTGGTCGATGCGCGGGTCCTTGCGCTCGAGGTAGAGGAGTGCGCGTACGATGTTGATGTCGAGCTCGAGGTCGCGGAACTTCGGGCTCGCCACGATCTCGTCGGCAAGGCGCAGGACGAGCCGCGCCAGTGCCTCGTCCGAGAGCGAGCCGTCGCGCAGCTCCTTGAGGTCCGCCTTGGGCAGCACCTCGGCATCGCCGACGAGGCGCTGCGTGAGACGCGAGAGACCGCTTTCGCCCTCCGCATCGGGATCGTAGGACTTCTCCAGCGAATGGATGAGGCGACGCAGGTAGTAGTCGGCGTAGTTGGCGACGTCCGGCGTCATCTGGGCGTAGCCGAAATACGCCTTGCCCTCGCGATGGGCGGTGGTGCGTAGCGCGCGTAGAAGGTGCGTCTTGCCGGCGCCCGACTGGCCGTGGAACAGAAGGATGCGCGACTGCGTCACCGCGCCGTCGCGTGCGCCCGTCACCTCTGAGAGCAGATCGGCGAACTTGCGGCGCGCCTTGAGGTGCACCTCCGGCACGTCGACGGGGTCCGCCCGCCAGATGTCGTCCTCCCAGGTGATGCTGTGCTCAAAAGCCTGGGACAGCTTGTCCGTGCCTCCGGCTTCGACGGCGTCGTGGTGCATGCGTGAACGGTCTCCAACGCAATCCAAATAGGCGGGTCAAATAGGACGGGCGGTCAGTCTTCGACCCGAACGAAGTGCCAAACGGTATTCTTGTAAGGAACGGCCGAGCTCTCGAGGTCCTTCATGCTCCTTCTGTCCTTGAGGTCCGCGTTGGCGAGCACGACGGCGCCCGCGCGGTGGGCCTCGGCCAGCATGCACTTGAACTCGATCTCAGAGACCTGCCACGACGGCTGCCCCGCGCGGATGGTGTCCCAGACGTGGGAAATGAACGCTTTGCGGCTTCCCGCCCAGCCTTCCGCGCGGGCGGCCGCAGCCTCTTTCACGGCACGCGCGAACTCGGCGAGGTCGGGGCGCGCCGCTCGAGGCGGCGCCAGCGCAGGGGCCTCGGGATCGTTGGCGGCGGGCTTCAGCGCCGCGGGCGGCGCCGTCACGCGCGCCGGCATGGCGGCCGGGCGCCCGGCCTCGGCCGCAGCGTCGGATGCGTCGGCTTCGAGGACGCGGGCACCGAGGCCGCGCAGGAGGCCCGCGCGGAGACCTTCGAGCGTCGCGTCCCTGGCGCCCACATGCTCGGCGGCGAGCTCGGCGATCAGCTTGGCGTCGGTCGGGAAGGCACGCGGGGTCCGCGAAAGCTGGCCGGCGAGCAGGCGGCCGGCCTTGGCGGAGAGTGCCGAGCCCTTGCCGAAGCCGGCCTTGATGCGGTTGCCGAAGGCGCGTTCGAGCGCCACGACGGCGAGCTGGGCGCGCAGCTTCGTCGGCGGCACGTTCCTCTTCACCGAGAGGCCGAACGCCTTCTGGACGATCAGCGTGCGCAGGCCCTCGACACGGGCCAGCGGCTTCAGACGTTGGGCGGCCTCCGTCTCGAGGCCGAGGGCTTTGGCGATGAGAGCGACGTCGCGCAGCTCCGCCCACGAGGTTTGCTCAAGCGCCGTCCGGCCGAGGTAGCGCGCGGCGGCGGCCGCACCGGCCTCCGTCAGCGTCAGCCGGCTTTTCGTTTCGGCGGCGAGGCCGGAGGACACGAGCTCGGCGGTCTCCCTTTCGGCGAGACGGCGCCAGTCGGCCGGAGCGAGCTTGTGCGTGAACAGGGGGGCGAGATCCGCGGCCACCTCGGCGCGTGTCGCACCGCCCGGAGCCGCCAGCCTGACCAAAATCAGATGACCGGCCGCCGACGCGCCTCCGCGCCGCGGCCCGGCAACGGGGACACCGCTCGTGAGCGCCGACATTTCCCACGTCTCCTTCCCTGGGCTGAAGATGACGAGACGCCGTACGCACGAATCACCGGCTCGATTCGGTGAGAATGAGTCAGAATGCCTTGAGATCCAAGGGATTCGGAGGCACGCGCCGGTCATTTTTTACGAAGTTGCAGATGCCGTGATGCGAATTTGCGCTGCCGCCCGCTATCGCCCCATTGGCGACACCTTCGTCCGGGAAGAGTGAAGAGGCGCCGAGGGAGGTGGGCTCGTGATCGATCGCTGACCGCACGCTTTCCTCGCCGCGGGTCCGGGCCGACCGGGCCTTGAATATTTAACGGGGAGTTAACTCCTTGCTGCGATGGTGGCTCGTGACCGCGCGTAACTTTGCGGGAGTTTCGGGAATGTATCGCTTCGCCCTTCCGGTCCTGCTGGCCGCTTCTCTCGGCTTAAGCGCTTGCAGCATCAACTCGGGCGCGATCTCCTCGGGCTTCGCCGACGCGGGGGACACGGCGTCGCTGAAACCCGCCGGCAGCTCCGACTTCGGACATACCACGGGCTCCATCGATAAGAGCGCGCGCTCCTCGCTCACCGGCACGCAGGTTGCGGCTTACACTCCCGACAACGCCCCCAAAGGCTCGTTCGAGAAGGCGCCGCGCGGCGCGCTCTCGGACCGCGACTACTCGGGCACGGCGCTCGATCCCGAGCGGGCGCGCGATCTCATCAACCAGTACCGCGCCGAGAACGGGCTGAAGCCACTCCGGCTCAATGCCTCTTTGACGGCCGCCGCCAAGGAGCACAGCCGCGACCTCGCCAAATGGGACCGCATCTCGCATTACGGCTCCGACGGCTCCAATCCGTGGGACCGCGTGAAGCGCACCGGCTACAAACCCAAGGTCGCGGCCGAGAACGTCGGCACGGGCCAAGCCTCGTTCGACGAGGTGCTCAAGGGCTGGAAGGAAAGCCCCGGGCACAACAAGAACCTGCTTCTCACGGACGGACGCGAGATGGGGCTTGCCCTCGTGCAGGACCCCAAGACGGAATTCAAGTCGTTCTGGACGCTCGTCATCGGCTCGTCGATGTAGCGGCGCCGTCCATCTGCTTCCCGCCCGCAGCAGCCTCGGCGGCCGGCGTGTCCCTCAGCGTGAACTGCAGCAGCACGGTGCGCTGCAGGAAGCGATTGAAATTGTCATCGGACATCAGCGTGACCACGGTCTCACCGCACTCGCCTTCGGACAGGGCGAGGGCCTCGAGGTTGTCGATTTCCGCACTGGCGTTGCTCGCTTCGAGCAGGATCTCGCCGGCCGCCGTCCCGCCCGGCCGGATGCCCTCCGCCTCGAGCAGGCGCAGACGCACGCGCAAGCCTTCGAGCCACCGGAAGCGACGCTCGACGATGAGCACGCTACCGTCGGCGAGGCTCGCCGCATCGGTGATGCCGTAGCCCTCGCTGGCCGCGACGGAGAACGGCTTCGGCGTGTCCGAGATCCAGATCCAGCCGCGGTGGCGCGTCTCGCCACGCAACGGATGCTCGGCGAAGGCGACGAGCGCGCCTTTCCTTTTGCCGCCTGCGAGAACGGTCAGCGCCTCGAAGCCGTCGTTGCCCATGCGGCGCGCGTCCGGCGGCATCGTCACATAGGTGGCCGGCGCACCGAGACCGTCCTTGCCGATCTCGAAGAGCCCGATGCGGGCGTTGCGCTCGAACCCGATGTAGACTTGTCCATCGGCGAGCGTACCGCCCGCGCGCGTGACCGATTCCGCGTCGCGATCCCGGTTGCGGGTGAGCGCGCCACCGTTCCGGGTGCGCAGTGCGCCGATGCGGGCCGACGCAAGGCCGCTCGGGCGGGTTCCGTCGTAGGTGAGCCTGCCCGTCATCCAGATGCCGGAATCGGAGATGGCGAGGAGGCCCTTGCCGTCCGCATCGAGGACGAGCCCCGACCAGCCGCCGAAATCCCCGGACGAGGAGGAGAGCTCGAGGCCACCGCGCCAGACGAGCCTCGGGCTCACGACGAGCGCACCGCCTCCCTTCGCAAAGCGGGCGATCGGACGGGCGCGGACCTCGATATCCTGGGTCTGGATGTCGGCCGACTGCGGCTTCACCTGTGCCGGCGCAGGGTTGACGCAGAAAAATGTCGCCGCGAGGGTCGATGCCGCGAGCGCGCGCACGCCGCGAAGCAGCGTGCGGCAGCGGCTTTGCATCGATGCCATCGGGCTCATCGGCATGGGTTCCGGATGGGATTTACGGCCGGCGCCAGTCTATGATTCACACTTCAGGCTGATAGGGCCTGAAGTGATCATGGTCTAGTGCAGACGGCGCGCCGGGCGCCCGGCACGCGTCGGCAGCGCCTTCGGCGGCTCCTCGAACAGCTCGACCAGCTTGTCGGTCATGGCGCCGGCAAGCTCGCTCGGATCGGAGATGGTGACGGCGCGGGCGTAGTAACGGGTCACGTCATGGCCGATGCCGATGGCAATCAGCTCGACCGGCGAGCGCGTCTCGATCTCCTCGATCACCTTGCGCAGGTGCTGCTCGAGGTAGCTGCCTGAGTTCACCGAGAGCGTCGAATCGTCGACGGGAGCGCCGTCCGAGATCATCATCAGGATGCGGCGCTGCTCGGGGCGTGCGATCAGGCGCGCATGGGCCCAGGCCAGCGCCTCGCCGTCGATGTTCTCCTTGAGCAGGCCTTCGCGCATCATGAGCGCGAGTGACCGCTTGGCGCGGCGCCAAGGGGCATCCGCCGTCTTGTAGATGATGTGGCGCAGATCGTTGAGACGGCCGGGCGCCGGCGGCTTTCCCGCCGCCAGCCAGTCCTCGCGGGCCTGCCCGCCCTTCCAAGCGCGCGTCGTAAAGCCTAGGATCTCGACCTTGACGCCGCAGCGCTCGAGCGTCCGCGCCAGGATGTCGGCGCAGCACGCCGCCACCATGATCGGCCGGCCGCGCATCGAGCCGGAATTGTCGAGCAGCAAGGTGACGACCGTATCGCGGAAGTCCGTGTCGCGCTCGCGCTTGAAGGACAGCGGATGCATCGGGTCGGTGACGATGCGGGTCAAGCGCGCCGCATCGAGCGCGCCTTCCTCGAGATCGAAGTCCCAGGCGCGGTTCTGCTTGGCGAGCAGGCGGCGCTGCAGGCGATTGGCCAGACGCGCGACGACGCTCGCCAGCGCCTTCAGCTCCTTGTCGAGGAAAGTGCGCAGGCGCTCCAGCTCCTCGGGGTTGGAGATGTCCTCGGCGGAAACCTCCTCGTCGTGGGCGCGCGTGTAGACCTTGTAGCCGAAGGGCTCGGAGTTATCGAGAACCGACACGTTCGGGCGCCAGGGCTCCGCGGTCTCGAGACCTTCCGGATCCTCGGCCTCGCTGTCGAGCTCGTCGCGGTCGGGCATCTCGGCCACATCCTGCGCCTCGCCCGCCTCGCCTTCGCTGCGCTCCTGGTCGTGGTCCTCAGCACCGCTCTCGCCGCCTTCGTCCTCGCTTTCGGACTCCGCCTCGCCGGCGTTCGGCTCCTCCTCGACCGTCTCTTCGGTCTCCTCGGACTGGCCCTCGGCGAGATTGTCCGCCAGCTCGAGCGCCTTCAGCAGGTCGCGGACCAGACGCCCGAATCCTTCCTGATCCTCGGCCAGGCTCTGCATGCGGCGAAAGACGCTCTCGGCCCGCGCCTCGATATGGGGACGCCAGAGGTCGACCATGGCGCGGGCCGCCTCGGGCGGCGCTTGGCCGGTCAGCCGCTCGCGCACGAGGAGCTCGAGCGCGCACGAGATCGGCGCGTCGTTGCGGTCCGAGATGCGCTCGAAACGGCCGTGGCCGAACTCATCCTCGCACTTGGCCGTCAGGTTGTCGGCCATGCCGCGCATGCGGTTGGCGCCGAGCGCCTCCACGCGCGCGCGCTCCACGGCCTCGAACACCTCGCGGGCCGGGCCGGGGGGCGGCGCGAGACGGCGGTGCAGGGACTCGTCGTGGCAGGCGGCGGTCAGGGCCAGGCTGTCGGCCCATCCGCGCATCACGGCGACCTCGCCCTTCGTGGGTGCGCGCGACGGCTCGGCGAGCCGCACGTGCTTGCCTTCGAGCGCCGGCTTCGTCGGGCCGTAGCTGACCTCGACCTCGGGATCGCCGGCAATGGCGCGCACGGTAAGGCCGATCACACGCTTCAACGGCTCGGAGGGGGCTTCCCTGCGTTTGGTGGACTGAATCATCATTGCGGTCTGTCGAAGTCCGTGCGCCGGACGAGGCGACGCCATTCCCGATCGTCGAGCTCTTCGCGGGCGTCGCGGTTGCCGTGGCGGACCTTCGCCAGGCCGAGCCAAACGCCGAGCGCGGCGCCCGCCGCCGTGCCGAAGAGGACGTTCTCGATTTCAGAGTTGGACGGAAACGCGACGCTCATCAGAATGGCGCCCACGATCGAGCCCAGAAACGCGCCGAGGCCGGCCAGCACGAGGCACAGGAGAACCGTGCCGAGCGGCCCGGTGTAGCCGGCCGCCTTCAATGCCTTGCGCTCCTCGTCGCCGCTCCTCGCCATCGCCCGCCTCGCGCCCGCGCCTCGTCCCCTCGTCCCATCACGCGAGCGCGACGTTGGCCGCGCTCTCGGGCAGCTCCTCGCCGAACGAGCGCTGATAGAACTCCGCGACCAGCGGCCGCTCGAGCTCATCGCACTTGTTCAGGAACGTCAGGCGGAAGGCGAAGCCGACATCGCCGAAGATCTCCGCGTTCTCGGCCCAGGTCATCACCGTGCGCGGGCTCATCACCGTCGAGAGATCGCCGTTGATGAAGGACTGACGCGTCAGGTCGGCGACACGCACCATGGCGGAGACCACCTTGCGCTTGGCGTCCGTCTTGTTCCAGCTCTTGACCTTCGACAGGACGATCTTCGCCTCGTCGTCGTGCGGCAGATAGTTCAAGGTGGCGACGATCGACCAGCGGTCCATCTGGCCCTGGTTGATCTGCTGCGTGCCGTGGTAGAGGCCCGACGTATCGCCGAGGCCGATGGTGTTCGTGGTCGCGAACAGGCGGAAGGCCGGGTGCGGCCGGATGACCTTCGACTGGTCGAGCAGCGTCAGCTTGCCCGAGACCTCGAGCACGCGCTGGATGACGAACATCACGTCCGGGCGGCCGGCATCGTACTCGTCGAAGACGAGGGCGGTGTTGGACTGCAGCGCGAACGGCAGGATGCCTTCGCGGAACTCCGTCACCTGCTTGCCGTCCTTCAAGACGATCGCATCCTTGCCGACGAGATCGATGCGCGAGACATGGCTGTCGAGGTTGACGCGGATGCAGGGCCAGTTGAGACGCGCGGCGACCTGCTCGATGTGGGTCGACTTGCCCGTGCCGTGATAGCCCTGCACCATCACGCGGCGGTTGTATTTGAAGCCGGCGAGGATGGCGAGCGTGACCTCGCGGTTGAAGAGGTAATCCGGGTCGAGATCGGGCACATGCTCGTCCGCCTTCGAGTAGGCGGGGACCTCGAGATCCGACTCGATGCCGAACACCTGGCGGACCGAGAGCGTCATGTCCGGAAGCCCAGGCGTGTCCGAATGGGCGGTGGCCGTGGATGATTGCGCGCGCATTGAAACCTTCGAGCAAGGACGGCATCCCGCAGGACCGGTCCTGGTGGGCTCGCGGCTTCCGACCCGTCGCAAGGTCCGGCCGCGAGGTTGGGACATGGGCCCCGTCTCTTGCCAGCGCGGCCCGCGAACGGGCCGCACCAAGGCTCAGACGAGGCCCGCTTTCTTAAGATAGTTATAGGCTTGGATAATTTCGCGCAATGTGTCCTCGGAGCGCGTATCGCCGCCGTTCGAATCCGGGTGGTGGCGCTTGACCAACTCCTTGAAGCGCGCCTTGATTTCCTCCTTCGAGGCGGTTTCCGGCAGGTGCAGGGCCTCGAGCGACTTCTTTTCGATCGGCTTCAGGGCGCGCCGGCGCGCGACGGGCTCCTCGCGGGCCTGGCGGGCCCGCTCGGCAAAGAGGCCGTGCGGGTCGTGAGCCTGGAATCCGGCGTCCCCCCGGGTGCCACCCGACATTCTCGAGGAAGTGCCATGGGCCCAGGAATTGGCGCCGACCTTCCACGTCGGGCGGTGGCCGATCACGGCGTCCTTCTGGAAGTCGCTCACCTCGGCATCGCTCATGCCGTCGAAATAGTTGTAGGCGGCATTGTACTCGCGCACGTGATCGACGCAGAACGAGAAATACTCGCCGTCGCGGCCGCGACCTTTCGGCGCGCGGTAGGGCGCGGGACGGCCACATCCTTTCCACTGGCACGAGGGATGCTTGCGCTCGGCCGCTTCGTCGGCCTGACGCTTCGGCGCAACCCGGATCGAATCGAAGTATTTAGAGTTGAGCTTCATGGACTGGATTATGATCTTCCGGTCGCGGTCAGACAAGACGCACTCTTCGGCGCATCGCCGCGCGACGATCGATGTGATAAACTAGGAGGGCGATGCATGTCGGCCGAGAAACGTTTGCGTGAAAAGCTCATGGTCGCGCTCGAGCCGACGCGGCTCGACATCGTCAACGAAAGCGAGCTGCACGCCGGACACCGCTCGTCGCCGGGGACGGGGCAAAGCCATTTTCGCATCCTCATCGTCTCACCGATGTTCACAGGCGTCTCGCGCGTCGGCCGGCACCGGATGGTGAACGACGTCATCGCCGACGAGCTCAACAACGGCGGCATCCACGCGCTCGCGCTCTCGGCCTACGCGCCGGGCGAACCCTTGGGGTGAATTTCGCGCGCGCGGATCATCGCGTGTTGCCGGCACGCTGAAGACCCGATGCGGCCGCTTTCCGGACGCTGGCCTCCTCGCCATCAAGACGCTTGATGCGCACGGCCGCGATCTTGTTGCGCGACCGGCGCAGGATCTCCATGCGATAGCCGTAGAAGGTGAACATCTGGCCCGGCTCCGGAATCATCTGCGCCTCGTGCACGACGAGCCCAGCGACGGTGGTTGCCTCGTCCTCCGGCAAATTCCAGTCCATGTGGCGGTTCAGATCCCGCACCGGCACCGAGCCGTCGACGTTGACGGTGCCGTCGGCCTGCGGACGAATGTGCAGCTCGGCGATGTCGTGCTCGTCGGTGATCTGGCCGACGATCTCCTCGAGGATGTCCTCGAGGGTGATCAGACCCTGCACCTCGCCGTACTCGTCCACCACCATCGCCATCTGCGCTTTGTGCTTCAGGAACTGGGTGAGCTGATCCTTCAAGGTCGTCGTGTCGGGCACGAACCAGGGTGTCGCGGCGATGCTCATGATGTCGAGCTTGTTCACGTCCCAATTGGCAGCCGAGAGCGCGCCGAGCAGGTCCTTGGTGTTGAGCAGCCCGACGATATTCTCCGGCTCGTCCTTCCAGATCGGCACGCGCGTATATTGGGAGCGCAGAACCTCGCCGATGATCGCCTGCGGGCTGTCGGCGACGTCGAAGGTCTCCATCTTGGTGCGATGAATCATGATGTCGGCGACCTGCAGCTCGCCGAAACGGAAGACGTTCTGGATGTACTCGGCTTCGCCGCTCGCAATCTTTCCGTGCTCGGCGGATTCGCCGACGAGCCCCTCGATCTCCGCTCCCGACAGGACTTCATGCTGCGCGGATTCCTGCACGCCAAACGCCGAGAGAATGGCGCGGGAGGCGGTGTTCAGCAGCCAATTGAGCGGATAGAACACGCGATAGGAGACGTGCAGCGGATAAGCGATCCAGCGCGACACCGGCTCGGGCTTGCGGATCGCCAACGTCTTCGGCACCTGCTCGCCGAGCACGATGTGGAGCGAGGAGAACACAAGAAAGCCGGTGATGAACGAGGTGAAATGCAGCACCGAATCCGGCAGATCGAGCGGCGCCAGCAGCGGCCCCAGCAGCGCCGAGACCACCGGCTCGCCGACCCAGCCGAGCCCGAGGGATGCCATCGTGATGCCGAGCTGGCAGCAGGCGAGATAGGGCTCGATGTTGTTCATGATGTCGTGCACGAGCCGCGCGCCGATCTCCTCGCGCTCGATCATGGCCTTGACGCGAAAGCCGCGGCTCTTGACCAGGGCGAACTCGGCCGCGACATAGAACGCGTTGGCCGCAAGCAGAAAAAGCGCAATCAGAAGCTGGGACGCGATCGAGCCCATCACGGCGTGGCGATCTCGCGGGCGAGGAAATCGCGCACCGTTGCCTCCTCGATATCGCGCGAGACGAAGGCTTCGCCGATGCCGCGGACAAGGATGAACGTCAGGCGTCCGTCGCGCACTTTCTTGTCCTGGCCCATCAGGCGGACGAGTTCGCCGGCGTCGGCCGCGTCGCCTGGAATATCGGCAAGGCGCGTCGGCAGGCCGACGGCCCGGACATGGCGCGTGACACGCTCGGCCGTGCCGGCCGGGCAGAGGCCGAGGCTCTCCGAGAAGCGGAAGGCGAGGCACATGCCGATGGCCACGCCCTCGCCATGCAGCAGGCGGTCCGAGTAGCCCGTCCAGGCCTCGAGCGCGTGGCCGAAGGTGTGGCCGAGGTTCAGGAGAGCGCGATCGCCCGTCTCGTGCTCGTCGCGCACGACGATGGCCGCCTTCGCCTTGACGCTCGTCTCGATGGCGGCGACGAGCGTCTCCTGGTCGTAGGAGAAGATGCCGCCGAACGCCTGTTCGAGCCAGCCGAAGAAGCCCGCGTCGCCGATGAGGCCGTACTTCACGACCTCCGCGTAGCCGGCGCGCATCTCGCGGGCGGGCAGCGTCTTCAGCACATCTGTATCGGCGATGACGAGCGAGGGCTGGTGAAAGACGCCGATCAGGTTCTTGCCCTGGGGTGTGTTGATGCCGGTCTTACCGCCCACGGAACTGTCGACCTGGGCCAGCAGCGTGGTCGGGATCTGCACGAAGCGGATGCCGCGGCGCAGGATGCCGGCCGCGAAGCCGGCGAGGTCGCCGATCACGCCGCCGCCGAAGGCAACGACGAGGTCGCCGCGCTCGAGGCCCATCTCCAGCAGCCGCTCGCACAAGGGCCCCAGCGCGCGGAAGCTCTTGGTCGGCTCGCCGGCCGGCAGGATGATCGATCCCTTGTGGCGGCCTTCCGCCCTGAGGCTCGCCTCGAGCGCCGCCAGATGATACCGCGCCACGTTCTCGTCCGTGACGATGCCGCAGCGCGCCTTGCCCAGGCGGCCGGCGACGAGGCGGCCCGCCTCGGCCAGCAGATCCGGGCCGATCAGAACGTCGTAAGCGCGACCGTCAAGCGGAACGGGCACCGTGCGGGCGGCCCGTGTCGTCGCGGCCAGGGAATGGGCAAGGGTCGGCATGGCAACCATCTTCTTCTTGGCGGGCGGGGTTTCAAGTCCCGCGAGAGACGTATCAGATCGATGTCGGCTCCGCCAACGTCAGATCGATGTCGGCTCCGCCCAATGTCAGATCGAGGTCGGCTGCGCCAACGCCGGGTGGCGCGACAGGGCCTGGATGATCTCGGTGACGATGCTGTCATGGGGAATATCGCGGCTTTCGACCGTGAGATCCGCCTCGCCATAGACCGGATAGCGGGCCGCCATCAGCTTCCTCATGACCTGCTCGGGATCGCCATCCTTGAGGAGCGGGCGGGTGTCGCGCTTGCCGACGCGGCGCATGAGGATCGGCAGCTCGGCGCGAAGCCAGATCGATACGCCCGCCTCGCGGACCTTCTGGCGCGTCTCCGGCGTGATGAAGGCGCCGCCGCCCGTGGCCAGAACCTGCGGGCCGCTGCTCAGCAGGCGGGCGATCACCTTCGCTTCGCGGTCGCGGAAGAACGCCTCGCCATGGTCGGCGAAGATCTCGCTGATGGACTTCTGGGCGACGCGCTCGATCTCTTCGTCGGTGTCGATGAAGGGGAGCGCGAGCCGGGTGGCGAGGCGCTTGCCGATCGAGGACTTCCCGCAGCCCATGAGGCCGACGAGCACCAGCGAGCGCCGCCCCAGCGCCCGGCGCACCGTCTCGACACTGTCCTTGCCCTGCTCCATGCTGCTTTCGGTTACGCGCCGCCCCGAGGGGCGGCACGGGGATCGATTTCAGATGCGGGCCCACTCATACTGAACTTCCTCGCCTGAAGCGAGCGATCGGCGCCAAAGCGGTGTATTGTTGCCGCCGGGCCGCCTCTATCAGTCATAATCGCGCCATGTTGGGCCCAGACATAAGATGGCGCGTCCTGCCCCTCGCCGGGCGCTTCATCCGAGCCTTTTTCTCCGATGCCGAGCCTCTTCCGCTTCCTTGTCTCCGCCGGCTCCATGGTCGCGGTGGTTACCGTCGGATTGTACATCCTCGCCCACCAGTTCGAGCCCGCGCAGCACGAGGTGGTCAAGGTCGTGCCCGGGGTCAAGATTCGGAAGCCCGAAGCCGCCCCATGATGGCGATGGTCGCGCACTTCACCCCACCCGCCCGCGCGGGAAAGAGGGCCGGGCTCAGGCGTTGCAGCAGGGTGCCGCTTATGGCCCGGAGGCCACGATGAGCGGAGCGGCGGAGCGGCATATCGCGGCCTTCCTCGAGATGATGGCGGCGGAGAAGGGCGCGGCGGCGAACACGCTCGATGCCTATCGCCGCGACCTCGCCGACTACCTGGCGTTCATCGCGCGCGCCGGCGTGGCGCTCACGGCGGCGCGCAAGGCCGACCTCTCGCGCTACCTGCAGGAGCTTTCCGTCGCGGGGCTGAAGCCGGCCTCGCGCGCGCGGCGGCTTTCGGCCGTGCGCCAGCTCTACAAGTTCCTCGAAGCCGAGGGTGTCGTCGGCGAAAGCCCGGTGGAGGGCGTCACCGCGCCGGGCAAGGCGCGCGCGCTGCCGAAAACGCTGTCGGTCGACGAGGTCGATCGGCTGATCGGCACGGCCGCCCGAGCGACCCAGGGCTTGAGCGGGCGCGACCTCGTGCGCGCCGTCCGGCACCACTGCCTCCTCGAGATGCTCTATGCGACCGGCATGCGCGTCTCAGAGCTGGTGTCGCTGCCGCGCAGCGTGCTTCAGGGCGACCCGCGCCTCATCGCCATCCGCGGCAAGGGCGGGCGCGAGCGGCTCGTGCCGCTCAACGCTGGGGCGCGCGCGGCCCTCGCCCGCTACCTGGCGCTCGGGACCGCGCCGGGGGACGGCGTCGCCCCCATGCTTGCCACGCGCCACCTCTTTCCCTCCCGCGCCGGCGGCGGCCACCTGACCCGGCAGCGGTTCGCGCAGGACCTCAAGGAGACGGCGCTCGCTGCCGGGATCGACCCCGAGCGCGTTTCGCCGCATGTGCTGCGCCACGCGTTCGCGAGCCACCTGCTCGACCGGGGCGCCGACCTCAGAAGCGTGCAGAGCCTCCTGGGGCATGCGGACATCTCGACCACCGAGATCTATACTCATGTGCTCGAGGAGCGGCTGAAGCGGCTCGTCACCGAGCATCATCCGCTGGCCAAGAAAGCCCCCTAGCGCCGCGTCGCGCGGCGATCGCCCAAGGCCCCGCGTTTACGAAAAAGCACGCGGGTGTTGACATAAATTCCGGGAAACGGTCAACGTGCGCCCGGCTGCCGGAAGGACCCCGACCGGACGCCCGCGCACGTTCGCCCGCATGAGGCTCCCTTGGAACCCACGAAACCCGACCGCCCGATTGCCGTTCGCACCTATCTCGACTTCGAGAAGCCGATCGCCGAGCTCGAAAGCAAAGTTTCGGAGCTCAAGGTGCTCGAGGGCGACGAGGGCGTGTCGATCTCGGAGGAGATCAAGAAACTCGAGCAGAAGGCGAAGGCGGCCCTCGTCGATACCTACAGCCGGCTCACGCCCTGGCAAAAGACGCAGGTGGCGCGCCATCCGGACCGGCCGCATTTCCTGGACTACATCTCGGGGCTGATCGAGGAGTTCACGCCGCTCGCGGGCGATCGCTACTTCGCCGAGGACGAAGCCGTCATGGGCGGCCTCGGCCGCTTCCGCGGGCGTCCCGTGGTCGTCATCGGGCACGAGAAGGGCTCGAACACCGAAGGGCGCATCCGGCACAACTTCGGCATGGCGCGGCCGGAAGGCTACCGCAAGGCGGTGCGCCTCATGGAGATGGCCGACAAGTTCAATCTGCCGGTGATCACGCTCGTCGATACGGCAGGTGCCTATCCCGGCATCGGCGCCGAGGAGCGCGGGCAGGCGGAGGCCATCGCGCGCTCGACCGACAAGTGCCTCGCGATCGGCGTGCCCGTGATCGCCGTCGTCATCGGCGAGGGCGGCTCGGGCGGCGCCATCGCCATCGCGGCCGCCAACAAGATCCTGATGCTCGAGCACGCGATCTACACCGTCGCCTCGCCGGAAGCGGCCGCCTCGATCCTGTGGCGCGATTCGTCGAAGGCGATCGACGCCGCCACCAACATGAAGATCACCGCCCAGGACCTCGACACCCTCGGCGTCATCGACGTCATCATCCGCGAACCCGTGGGCGGCGCCCATCGGGACCGGGCGCTCGCCATCCAGACCGCGGGCGATGCCATCGCCAAGGCGCTGGCCGAGTTCGACGGCAAATCCCCGGCCGACATCAAGCGCTTGCGGCACGAGCGCTTCCTGGCGATCGGGCGCCAGTTGTAGCGGCTGTGCACGAGCGGCCGCATGGGGGCCGCATTTGCCGGGCAAGCTTGACAAATTCAAGCTCCGCGCTGAGAAGCTTGAGGAATCCGTGACGTTCATGGAATCTTCATGGTTACGGTCGGATGGTCTTTCGTATGCGCCAGAGGGAATGCGTGTGCGTTTAAACATCCTCGCTGACAGGCTCATGTCCCGTCTCAAGCTCGTGCTCTCGGCCGGGCTCGTAGGCGTGTTGCTTGCCGCCTGCTCCAGCGCGCCGGGGCTTCTGCCGCCCTCCGAACAGCCGCTCACGCCGGAAACCGTCTCGCTGCTCGGCAAGAAGGGCATGAACGCAACGGCACCGATCTTCGTGCGCATCTTCAAGGAGGAGTCGGAGCTCGAGGTCTGGAAGATGCGCGACGACGGGCGCTTCTACCATTTCAAGACCTACCCGATCTGCAACTGGTCGGGCGAGCTCGGCCCCAAGCAGGCGCAAGGCGACAAGCAGGCGCCGGAGGGCTTCTATAAGATCTCCCAGAACCAGATGAACCCGAACTCGAAGTTCTATCTGGCCTTCAACCTCGGCTATCCCAACGCCTACGACCGCGCGCTCGGGCGCACGGGCGAGGCGCTGATGGTGCACGGCAAGTGCAAGTCGGCCGGGTGCTATGCGATGACGGACGCGCTCGCCGAGGAGATTTACGCGCTGGCGCGGGATGCGTTCCGCAGCGGGCAGACGAGCTTCGAGGTGCATGCGTTTCCGTTCCGCATGACGCAGGAGAAGCTCGACCGCTTCAAGAAGCATAAGTGGTATCCCTTCTGGAAAACGCTCAAGGAAGGCTACGACTTCTTCGAGGCCAACCGCATTCCGCCGGCGATCGCCGTCTGCGAGCGTCGCTATGTGGTCAATGCCGTGCTGACGGCGCCGCAAACGGTCGATCCGAACGGGCCCTGCCCGCACTTCCTGAGACCCAAGCTGCAGCCGTTCTCGCCACGCCCCGCCGAAGGCAAGCTCGCCTCGGAGCGCATCAGCGTACCGGGCCCGAAGACGCGGGACGCGGTCGAAGTCGCAACCACGACGGCGAACGCGCAAGCCACCTTCGCCGCGACCGACGCCTTCCCGGTCTCCCTCGGGATGCCGCCCGGTGCTTCCGCGCTCGGCTTCAACCCGTAGCTCCCGCAGGCCCCGATCCCGGGGATCGCTGGTATGATCGCCGCGCGGCATTCCGGCCGCGCCCATCGCGAGGACCCTTGCTCTGACCCGTCGTTTCCTGCGCGCCTTCGTCCTGCTCGTGGCCGCCCTCCTGGCCTCGGCGGCGATCTTCGCGTTCGTGCGGCCCGTCGAAGCCGAGCGTGTGTGGATCAGCTTCGAGCGGCACTGGCGCGCCACGTTCGCCAAGAACGGCCTGACTCTGCCCGGCACACCCGACCTCGCGGATCTCGACGGGCGGCTCGCCCGGCAAGGGCTCGCCGTGGGCGATCCAATCCTCATGCGCATCTTCAAGCGCGAGTTCGAGCTCGAGCTCTGGATGCAGAAGGACGGACGCTTTCAACATTTCGCCACCTATCCGATCTGCAAATGGTCGGGCGAGCTCGGACCGAAGCTCAAGCAGGGCGACAGGCAGGCGCCGGAGGGCTTCTACTCGGTGGACCGGACGGCGCTTAATCCGAACAGCGCCTGGCGCCGCTCGTTCAATCTCGGCTTCCCCAATGCCTTCGACCGGGCGCATGGCCGCACGGGCTCGCTGCTCATGGTGCACGGCGGCTGCGGGTCCATCGGCTGCTATGCGATGACCAACCCGGTCATCGACGAGATCTGGCGGCTGGTCACGGCGGCGCTCGACGGCGGCCAGCAGCGGTTCCAGGTGCAGGTGTTCCCGTTCCGCATGACGGCGCGCAATCTCGACCGGTATGCCGGCTCGCCGTCTGAGGCGTTCTGGAAGGCGCTCAAGCCCGGCTCCGACCTTTTCGAGGCCAGCCGGATCCCGCCCAAGGTTTCCGTCTGCGGCACGCAGTATGCCTTCGCCCCGGGTGCTGCGGGCTACGACGGCCGCGCGCCCATCGAGGCGGGCTGCCCGCCCGCAGCCAAGCCCTAGAGCGTGTTCAACTTAGGCGGAAGCATATCCTGCATTCCTGAAGTAATTGGC
>NZ_DAITQL010000086.1:0-16516 GCF_036833075.1 Hyphomicrobium sp. | reverse complement strand
ATCGTGTGCGGGCACCGCACTCGTTAAGGCGATCATCGCGGCAGCAATCAACGCTAGTCTCATTGGCGTTTCCTCCGTCCTATAAGGTCAAGTATCCGGCGTCGGCCCTCAGCGGCCGATGCCCTAGGCCTCCAGTCACAAACGTCTCATGCGAAGCCTAGGAAGGCTCCGGCTTGGCAACCAGTGCGGCTCACCCGAGGAAGCCTGTGAAAATTTCACGAGCGCAGGGCGCAGCCCTTCACAGCCCGGATTTATGCTTCTAGCCTGAAAAT
Organism: Hyphomicrobium sp.; assembly: GCF_036833075.1. Classification (GTDB taxonomy): domain Bacteria; phylum Pseudomonadota; class Alphaproteobacteria; order Rhizobiales; family Hyphomicrobiaceae; genus Hyphomicrobium_C. The sequence goes on along the minus strand of NZ_DAITQL010000086.1, from coordinate 16,244 downwards.
GAAATGTGACCGGCAAGGCGTCGCGATGAACCTGAAATGGCTTCTGGTGAGGCAAATAACGCTCGTGGCGCTCGCCTGCTTTCTCGTGGGATCCGGGCTTCTGCTCTTCGAGGCCGCACGCGAAGCCAAGCGCCGAAACGTGACACTCGCCGAGCTTGCCAGCCGCCAGCTCGAGCTGCAGCTCTCCCGCATCGACAGGTCAACGGACGTCTCTGCGCGCTTTCCGGATTGGGATCTCGTTTCCGGCTATGCCTTGCAGCCCGGCCAATGCATCGAATTTCACGGGACCGATGCGTCGCGCAATCGCTCGAGCTGTGCCGGACACGACGGCGGATCGACCGAGACGCCGCAATGGTTCATCGACGCATATCGTCTGGTGATCAACGGTAAGCTGACCGCAACCCAATCTCTCTCCTATCGCGGCCTCGATCGGGGGACCGTCGTGGCCGCATTCGATCCCGTAGCGACGGCCGGACAGGCGTGGAAGACTGTTGCGCCGCTGCTCGGTCTGTCGGCCCTCCTGGTCGCGGCTCTTTGTTTCGTGACCTACCTTGTCGTGGATCGCGCGCTCCGTCCTGCAAATGAGATCCTTGCCGGCCTCAATCGTCTGGCACGTGGCGACCTCACGTGCCGCCTTCCGGCCTTCCGCCTGAGCGAGCTCAATCGCATCAGCGAGGTTTTCAACACAGTGATCGTAGAGCTCGAAAAAGCCACGTCCGAGCGTACCGAGCTTGCGCGCCGCCTTGTCGACCTGCAGGAGCAGGAGCGCCGGCACATCGCGCGCGAATTGCATGATGAGATTGCCCAGAAGCTCGCGGCCATGAACGCGCTCGCGGCGTGCATCCGGGGGAGCGTTCCGGTGGATGCACCCGCCCTCGTCGACGACGCCAGGGCGCTTGAAACCATGGCATCCGGCTTGATGGTCTCCGTGCGGCGAACGCTCACCTATCTGCGCCCGCAGGAAATTGATGACCTCGGCTTGCTTCAGAGCCTGAAGGCGCTTGTCGAGCAACACAACGAAAGCGCACGGGGGCGAACGTCGTACGCGATCGAAACCACGGGAGACGTGGAGCAGCTCCGCGCCGAGACACGTGCGCACGTCTACAGGATCGTGCAGGAGGCGTTGACCAACGCGTCGAAGCACGCCAATGCCCGCAAGGTGAAGGTATCGCTGGCCCAACATGCAGATGCAGAGCGGGCCCGGATCAGCCTTTCGGTGGTCGATGACGGCACCGGGCGATCGTCTCGCGACAAGCTGCCGACCCGCACCGGATCGGGATTGATCGGAATGCGGGAGCGTGTCGCCGCCTTGAGCGGAAAGTTCTCCGCCGGACCGCTGCCAAGCGGCGGATTCGAGCTTCAGGTGGAGTTCCCGACCTCGCAGCAGGAGGCGTAGGCGCAATGGGGATCCGCGTGCTGCTGGTCGACGATCACGCTGTTGTCCGCGAGGGCTACCGCAGGCTGATCGAGAGGCATGCAGGCCTCGATGTCGTCGGCGAGGCGGACGGCGCGGCGTCGGGTTACGAGGCGTTCAAGAATTCAAAACCCGATGTCGTGGTTGTCGACATCTCGATGCCGGGCCGTGGTGGCATCGACCTCGTGCGGCAGATCCGTCAACTGGATCCCGGGGCTCGCCTTCTCATCTTTACGATGCACGCGAGCGCAGCCTATGCCCATCAGGCATTTCGTGCCGGTGCGCGCGGCTACGTTACGAAGAGCAGCCCGCCAGAGGTTCTCGTGAGCGCCATCCGCGATGTGTTCGTGGGACGACCCGCGCTCTGTGCCGAGATCAACCGAGCGATCGCCACGAGTAAGCTCTGTGAGGATGACCCTGCAACCGACCAGCTTTCGCCCCGGGAGTTCGAAATCCTTCGCATGATCCTGGACGCGAAATCGACGGACGAAATCGCGTCGGCCTTTAACCTCAGCCCCAGGACCGTGGCAAACTACCATAGCGAGATCAAATCCAAGCTTGGCGTCCGCTCCGATATCGAGCTGGTCTACCTGTGCACGCGGCAGGGTCTCGTAGAGCCCCTTGCCGAGCCTGGTGTGAAAGAAGAGTTTTAGAGTCGTTCCGATTTCAGTGGAATCGCGGAACGGCTCTAAGCTTGATTGGTCGTGCTTCTTGTCGGAAAACCGGTTCCCACTTTTCCGGAAGCACTCTAGTCCCGGAGTGTCATGGAATCAGTCATTCTGATCCCGCATTCCGGGACTAAACACCTAGTTTCTTACAAGGTTCTGCAGATTGCGTGAGATGGTGCCGTGGCGGGTAAGAAATTCGCCCGTCAACTCGTTAAAGCATCGACCTGCTGAGCCTGGATATTTCGCAGCATAGGATCTCCGGGCAGCAACGAACGAGGACGAGTGTTGAATCGTGTGGAGTCTTGGGATGATTGTACTGAAGCAGACATTCTCCGCGTTAGCTTTCAGCCAGTCAGCGTACTCCCGATCAACCAAGGAGTTCCGATCGTACATGGTAATAATGACACCAATATTCCGGGCGAACCAATCCACGCCTTGAAATTCTTTGAAACGTTGAAAGAAAGCCAACCCGCACGCTGAAATATAATCCGGCTTAGTGGGACAGACATGGAGATCAGCACATCTGAGCCATGCCTCGGTAACGACAGACAAGCCGGGGGCGCAGTCGATTATAACGAAATCATACTGAAGCGAGACCTCGCCAAGAAACATTCTTATGGTATCGACCAGGAAGGTTTCCTGTTGTTCTTTGGATACTTCACGCTCCAACAGCGTTAGCGTCGAATCGCTCGGCAGAAGCGATATGCTATTTATCCCGTCTACGTCGGACACCCGATCGACGACGTATTGGTGCCAGCTCGCAGGCGTTCCCTGGATCACAACGGTATTGAGGAAGTCTACGAGAGTGCAGCCGGTCGCTTGCAGTTCGGTCAGCTTTTCAGGTCCGGCGAGCAAATAACTGATGCTAGCCTGAGAGTCTCCGTCAACAACCAGGACATGCAGCCGGCCCGCGAACGCCAGGGTTTCCGCAAGCGCAAGCGCAACTGTAGATTTTCCAACGCCGCCCTTGGTATTCATGACGGCGATGACGTTGCATTTCGAATTGCTCCTTTTCATATTTGATTACATGTCAGCTTTCTTGTTAAGCGCTCCCAAGTCTGAAAAACCGATCGCACATGGCTTCGCGGGAGCCTAATCTCATAGCTCTTGAGCTAAGGCCAGCGTAGGGCGCACCTTGAGTGGCGCACGTATGCTTGTTCGAACGCGGCAAGCATTCAAACTACCAAGCGGCAGAGTTTGATCTCATCGTTTCAGCGCTTACTAATGCCAACGTAATAGGTTGGCCTCTGTGCTACTGATTAGACGCACCCGGACTCAACCCGAGCGCTCCATTTGCGAAAGCGTTTTTCGCTTCCGACAAATTGTTTTGGTTTTCTTTCTGGACATTGCCCGTGAGCAATCCGCCAGCTGTAACGGCCAACCTGCCGTACGTGGCGTCTGCGCTCACGATACCCGTCGCGCGAATATCCAACAGATCGGCTACCCGTAATTTACCCTCGACGGAGCCAAGCACTTGAGCATTAGACGCCTCAACGGAGCCTTGAAAGACACCGCTTTCTTGCACAACAAATGTGTCGGCAGAGACATCACCCAATAAGGTTCCTCTGATCTCGACCACTTTACAATGTTCGATATTACCAACGATCCGTGCGCCGGAGCCGATCAAAATAACGCCATCCCCATCCCCATCCGAGGCGGGGCGCTTTGGCAGATCGGCCTGCGTCCTGTCCGCGGGAAACGAGGCGGCGCTACCTTCAGCGGAACTGGGAGAAAAAGATGCCGGAGCAGGGTCCAGGACACGACGATTAAGCATACCCTGAAGGGTAGATCGGTCCGATGGGTCTGGACGCATCGCGTTAGATGAAGCCTCTGCCCGTAAACCATTCAACATGTGACGCCCCCGCAACAGCACTACCAAAAAGACACGCAAGTTTTCATCGTTCAGAAGCTATATCAAGGCACGACGAACTAAGCAAACCCCATTGCATCAGACGTCGGCATATTAACCATGCCCGCGATATTTGTGATGTGTCTACCGTGGGTTATTGGCGGAAGCGTGGCCACCGCTGGCCTATCTCGTGGCCAAAGGCCGTATTGGAACGGATGCGTTTGCGGCTTCGAACGCGTAGCCCCCAGGGGCGGATGTGGCCTGCCCCTCATTGCGATATCGGGGATTAAGTTAGAATCCGGCCGCTACCGGCCAGCATCTGGTCCGGCCGGAGGGGAGCGTAGGCTTGGCCGGATGCTGGTGGCAAGATCGCCTCGGGGGCTGGTGGGTCGATAGCCGAGCGACGAATGTGGCCTGACGCCATTGTAGTGGCGCCGCCAGCGCTCGATGAGCACCTGGGCTTCGCAGAGTGTCGAGAGCTGTTCGCCGGCAAGCAACTCGTCGCGGAGCTTGGAGTTGAAGCTCTCGCAGTATCCGTTCTCCCACGGCGATCCCGGCTCGATGTAGAGCGTCTTCACGCCGACCCGGCCAAGCCAACTGCGCACCCGCCTGGCGACGAACTCGGGCGCATTGTCTGACCGAATATGTTCCGGCGGGCCGTGTCGGCTCATGAGATCGGGCAACGCAGCACGTCGTCGGAACGCAGCCTCCGAGCAACGACGATCGCCAGGCATCGCCGCGTGACCTCGTCGATGACGGTGAGCATGCGGAACGGCCGCTTGTCCTCGGTCTGATCCGTCCACCACGCTCTTGATCCCTGCAGAAATACATTATACATAGGGGTCCTATTAATTCTAGGGCTCCTGATGACCGCGAACGCCAACATCGTGACGGGACTGGCCAAGATCGGCATGGTTTTGCGCTCGGAAGCCTGGCAGCGGACCGAAGTCACGGGACTGAGCCCGACTCAAGCACAGATTCTCGCCCATCTGGTTCAGCGCGGCCCAACCCGCGTGGGCGCGGTTGCCGCTGCGATCGCGGTGACGCAGCCCACGGCGAGCGATGCGGTTACGGCGCTCGTGCGCAAGGGGTATGTGGAGCGGCGCCCCGATCCCGAGGATGCACGCGCCGCGCAATTGCACCCTACTAAGGCGGGACGGCGCCTCGCAGAGGAGCTGGCGGTCTGGCCCGATGCGCTGCTGGCCGCGGTCGATGCGCTCGATCCCTCCGAGGGAGCGGCCTTCGTCAAGGCCCTGGTCAAGATGATCCGCACGCTACAGGAGCGCGGCGCTATCCCAGTGCAGCGCATGTGCGTCTCGTGCCGGCATTTTCGTCCCAACGCCCATTCGGACGCGGCCCGGCCGCATCACTGCGCCTTCGTGGACGCCGCTTTCGGGGATGCCGCCTTGCGGCTCGATTGCGGCGAACACGTTGCGGCCGACGCTTCGGTCCAGCTCGAAAGCTGGGCCCGTTTCAAGGAAGCGGCGGCATGAGAGCGAGCGCCCCACCCGCGGCAACGGGCGAGGCGCTCTTTTTGTCCACCCTCAGCAAAGAAAGCGAACATCCAATTATGACCCAGAAAGCAACTTTCTACCACGCCGGATGCCCGGTCTGCGTCAGCGCCGAACAGGGCTTGGCGCACGCCCTCAATCCCGCCGCCTACAATGTCGAGATCGTGCATCTCGGCGAAGCCCCAAACCGGATCGCCGAAGCAGAAGCGGCCGGCGTCAAGTCGGTCCCGGCGCTCGTCATTGAGGGCCAGCCCTATCACATCAATTTCGGCGCCTCGCTCGCCGACGTGAAGAGCGCGGCCTGACGATCAGCCCGGCGGCGCGCGCCGTCGCCGGGCAAATCGCCTCGTGGTCAAGTCGCCGAGGACGTATCCATGAGCCAGATCAGCCCGGCCCCGCCGATCGCTGCGAGCCGACGGTTCAATACCGATGAACCCCTCACGCTTGATGCTCTGCGCGGCCGCGTGGTCGTCATCGAAGCCTTCCAGAGGCTTTGCCCGGGCTGTGTCAGTCATAGACTGCCTCAAGCGGGCCGCGTGTTCGAGACGTTCAGTCGGGACGATGTCGCCGTCCTGGGGCTGCACTGCGTCTTCGAGCATCACGACGCCCAGACGCCCACCTCGCTCGAAGCGTTCCTGCACGAATATAGAAATACTGCGAGTGATGCTCGTAGCGAGCGTCGCAAGTATCGAGGGCGCTTGCTCTATGTGCTGTCCGGATCGACACTCCGCTACGGACCGGGTGTGGTCGAGCAGAACAAAGCCGCAGAGGAAGCCTGACATCCCTCCAGGCCGAGAGGGGTCTCTGGTCACGGAGCAAGCTGGGCCGTCATTTCAATCGATGCCGAGCAACTGGGCTCGGAGCGCAATGATTCGCCGTCGGGTGGGTCTCAGTCTCGGTATTCGGGGCCAGGATTGTCCGGCGTCACAGGCGCGGTGACGAGCAGATTGCGAGCGTCAGCGATCCAGCGATAGGCGGCTTTCCATGATTAGTCGGGATCCCGAAAAGAATTTCGAGGCGCTGTGGGAGACCTTTTATAACAGGTATCCTTTTTTTGTATTGCGGAACGTCGACTGGAAGAAGCAGTACGATATCTACAGGCCAAAAGTTGCGCGCGAGACCAGCGATCATGAGCTTTTCGATATCTTCTGCCAGATGCTCGATCCGTTGAATGACGGGCACATCGAGCTGAAGGCCAAGCTCGACGGAGACGGCAAGACGCGATTTTTTACCCCGGAGAAGCCGCCGAGATTCTATCAGGAGTTCTCGGATCGGCAGATCAAGAAGCTCTTCAAGACGACCGAGAAAACTCTCGTCGCCAATGGGTTCGATCGGCCCACGGAGACAGAAGCCTGGATGCTTCGCTACTGTCGATCCGAAACTGTCGGCTACATGCGGATCCTCGAACTGGAGGACATCAGGAAACGGAAGCTGCTGGAGGCCCTGGACAGGATCGGTCGCGATTTTGTGACATTGGACGGTTTCATCATCGATATCCGCGACTGTCCCGGTGGCGACGACAGTACCGCGCTCACGATCATCAATAGGTTCTGTGATCAGAAGCGCGTGGCCTTCCACCGGAGGACGAAAATCGGCCCTGAGGACGATGATTTCTCGCCTCTGAAAACCTGGCATATCGAGCCGGAGGGCGAAGCTCAATTCACCAGGCCGATTGTGCTGCTGACCTGTGATTCCGTTTTCAGCGGCGGCGAGGCATTCGCCCTGGCGATCAAGGAGCTGCCCTATGTGGCGATCCTAGGCGATCATACGAACGGCATCTTCTCGTATACGCTCGATAAGAAACTTCCGAATGGCTGGAAGTATTGTCTATCGTACCAGAAATATTTCTCGGCGGACATGGTGTGCTACGAGGGCAAAGGCGTTCCGGTCGACATCGAGCTTCTCAATACGAAAGCGGATATCGAGACCGGTGTCGATCCGTTGGTCACGCGCGCACTCGAGGTTCTGACAGGCGGGTGCGCGGGCGTGTGATCGCGCATGGTCGATGTGCGATCGAGCCCTGAAGCGCGCCGGATGCTCAACCTTCTGCGGCATCGGCGGACCGGATCTCAGCCGCTGCTTCGGATGGCGAGGGCGGCGCAGCTTCCAGCTTCCTCGATCGCATAGACACGGAACCGTTCCGGACCGCCGTAGTCTCGGGGGGCGTGAACGACGCGCAGCTTTGGGGTCAGCGCGAACTGGAATGCGTCGAGGCCGAACGGCAATCCCTCTCCGATGGATTTCAGCGCAGCCTCCTTGAGCGTCCAGAGCTGGAAGAATGTGTGTCGGCTGGCAGGGTCCACCGTGCTTTCGACCGCCATGGACTCAGCTTCCGAAAAATACCTTTGCGCAAGCTCGCGCGCCTCGAGATCTCTCGTTTCATCTTCAATGTCGACGCCGATGCCGTGCGTCGGAGACCATGCCCCGAGGTATCCGAGCCGGCACCACGAGAAGCTGAACCAGCACTCCGGCCACTCGGGAAGGTAGGGGCGTCCTTTGCCCGTCGCCGCAAAGACAACCTGCGATAGGGGTCGCTGAGATGCGAGCGCGAGGGCACCACAGTAGCGCCGAAATGCACGCCGCTGCGTGAAGTGCGCTTTGTGACGTTGCGTCATAAAGCTGTCCGCCGTCCGCAACTCGGCGTCCGAGAGGACAGATGCGCAAAGGCGCGATGCCTCAGGATCGGCCGAGATCGGTGCAAACAGGACGCGAGCCGCATGGCGCGCAGGAGCCGGCGTGCAATCGCGCGTTCGGGCGGCGAAGAGATCGTAGACCCATTGGCTCGCATCTCGCGTCACCTTCACCTCCTCCTTCATTGCCCGGTATCGATCGGCTCCGCTCAGAGTGCACGTCGGTTACGTCAGGCTAAAACCGATCCCTGCTGATCAGTTGCAGGAGCAGGAAGAGATCTCCAATAAGCATCAGCGGGGCAGGGTCTCGCACACCGCTGCCGTCGTGTGAGGCTCTGCGAGCGTCGCGCCGTACAGGGGCTCTACGGGGCTACCTTCGTAGGTGGCCGTGAGCAGAGTCATCTCCTTCAGCACCAACGACAGCGGCAACAGCGTCGTGTCCCGCTCGATGAGCGCACCGCCCATCACCGAGGTACCGAAGCAGACAGCAGAGCCATCCTCAATGCGGGTTCGCTTCACCTTCAGCATCATGTTCTCGAAGGTGTGAAACTGCAGGAAGCCGTCGATCGTGCAATCGTTGCCGAAGTCCACGGCGTTCCAGTCGGAGCACTGCATCGGCTGGGTTACGATCGTGCGCTCGCCGATCCGGCATCCCATCCACCGCAGGAGAGGATTGGAGAGGATCGTGCCGGCGCTGAAACCAAGCGGACCCCGGCACCAGGCAAAAAAGCAATCCTGCGCGAAAAAATAGGCGAAGTGCCGCCAAGACCAGAACGGCGTCGCGTCGTCGGCTCCCCATCCGCCAACGAGAAACCTCTTGAGAACGACGCAGAGCGAGATCAACAAAGCTTCGGTGAGCATCAAGGCAAGGATCGCGCCGAAGATCGGGTTGCCCCCTCCTCGCAACATAGCGACGTAGACGATCGTGAAGACCAGTCCTTCGGCGATGCCCAGCAGGCCGATGGCAAAGACGTCGTTCAGGAAGACCCGAGTGAGGAACAGCGGAAAGCTCGGCGGCTTGTGGGCTTTGTTCTCCGCCTCGAACGAGGCGCTCGCGAATTTCACGGGCGGGTTTCCGGCCACCGTTATCGGATCGCCCGGCCGCGATCGCATCTGGCGACGGAACTGGATATCGTTGGCGGCCGTGGAGACGCCCAGAAGAAAGTTGGCCGGGAACTGCCCGTATTCCGCCACGCAGTTATTGCCGCTGAAAAAATTTCGCGGCATGTCGATCTGGCGCAGCTTGAAGTGCTCGGCGCCGCAGTCGAGCGTGTTCGTGAAGCATCCATTGGACCAGAACACCTGAGAATCGGCGCTGGCAACCTCCGGGACGAGGTTGAACATCACGTCGCATTCCGAAGCGCCCACGCGCGGAAAGCGCAGGCCTGCGAGCGCCCGCAGGTACTGGCCGGTAATGGTCCAGGTCCATTGCCCCTGGATTCCGTTCATCCTTTTCACCCTGTACATAAGCAGTGCGGCCCGGAGCCCGTGCGAGGGGTAGAGCCCCGGCGCAGCGGACGTCCATCGGATGAAAAGGCAACCCAGCACGGACAACACGACAGCGCTGAGCCATGCGACGACAAAAGCGTAAAGGGAGAGATGGAAAACGATCTCGAGCAGTGGGGCCGTCGTGAAATGGGCGTCGGACAGCTCGGCTTCTCCGGTGGGTATGATGCCGCGGGCAAACCAGAGGATCACGGAGACGGGAAGCAGGCTGAGGCAGAAGAAGATGACGGCCTGCATGAGGATGTTGAGCGTCTCCAGCACCCAAATCGGATGCACATACTGGCAGACGCGTGCCGTGCGCTTGAGCTCGGTGCAGCGGCCGACCAGGCGTGCGGGGGCGCCTTCCCACATTTCCTGCGCGCCGACGTCGCCGAGGATCGGCGTGAACGGCGTGATCCACGTGCCGCGCCCCACCGTGACGTTGTTGGCGATGGCGGCCCGCATGCCGATCTTGCAGCCGCTCTCAAAGCGAATGGGGCCGACATGCACATGCGGTTCCGATAGCCGCGACGTTTGGATGTAGGCACCGGTCTGGATCGTGACATCGTCGCCGATGGACATCAGATCCAGGGGGCCGACCAGGTAGGCGTCATGGGCACATTGAAGGTTTCTGCCCACGGTGGCGCCGAGCTGCCGCAAGACAAAGGCCATCAGCGGCGCGCTGCGGTACATCGCGCCCAGGGGGACGAGCACCGAGTTCTCCATGCGGGTTATGCACCAGATCCGGAGATGCATCCGGCTCCACTTCGGGTACACGCCCGGCTTGATGTTGTTCTTGTAGATGTGGCCGCCTAGGACCTTCTTGATCGCCATCACCCAAAGCAGAGTGACGAACGGCAGGAGAAACGCCAGCACGTAGAGCGCGATCGAGATGGCGGCGAATGCCCAGAGGCTGGCGGTGGTGAAGAACGTTCCGACTTCGAGCATGCCCAGGGCGATGAAGAAGCCGATCAGCCCCGGCGCATAGAATAGAAGCGCGAACAGAACCTGGAGCGTGGTGAAGGATCCGACGGAGAGGATCCTTGCCGCCTGCTCGTCACGCCCGGCGGTAGTCTGCCAGGATCTCGCGGCCTCCGCCCGTCTGGCCGTGGGCGGGCGAGCCTGCCGCGCCCGTTGGGCCACCTTTCGCGCGGTATTGCAGTCGCTGAGCAGATCGCGCACCGACACGGCCCATCCCGCCGCCTGCAGGTTGCGTGCGAGGCGTGCGATGACGATCGAGTGCGCACCGGCCTCGGTAAATCCATCGTCCCATCCCAACGGGATCTCGAACACGGCCCTGCAGATCGCCAGCACGTCCTCGGAGCCCGGCTCCATGCCGTTATCGACGGCGGCGTCATGCAGCGCGGCGTCCCGGCTCTCTGCGTCGGGCGCCGGGGCTCCTGTGTCGTTCGAGGCGTTGTTCGCGTTCGGTGCGGCGTTTCTCAGCGGATGAGACAGCCTCGGCAGGAAGGCCCGGTCGATCTTTCCCGACACGGGCTTCATGACGAACTTTTCGACGCCGAAGATGCGCGTCGGCACGGACGGTGCCGGCAGTTGTCTGGCCAGCGTCGCCGTCACACGGGCCGCCCACGCGGCCGGCGCGGGCGCAACCACCGAAATCTTCTCCTCGAAAACTGATGGGGCGGCGACAAAGGCGACGAGAGCTTCGTTCTGGTAATCCAGAACTGCGGCCTCGATCTCGGGGAACTGCGTCTGCAGGATATCCTCGACGGCCTGGGCCTCGACGCGGTGTCCGCGCACCTTGAGCTGCGCGTCGATCCTGCCGAGGAAGTGCACGCGCTGGGTGCGGATGTCGATCCGGCATTTGTCGCCGGTGCGGTAGAGACGACCGAACTTTGGATGCGTGATGAACTTCTGCGCGGTCTGCTCCGGCATGTTGCGGTAGCCGCGCGCGAGGTGGACGCCGCCGATGCAGAGCTCGCCCACCTCTCCGTGCGGGAGGGGGCGGAGCGCGTCAATCTCGAGAATGACGTAGGTGACGTTGGCGAACGGCGAGCCAATGGTAATGGGCTCGCCGGGGCGCAGGCTCTGGCGGCTGGTGTCGGTGCTTGCTTCCGTTGGTCCGTAAGTGTTGATGATCTGGCGCCTGGCGCGCGTCCATGGCTCGACCAACGCACTCGGAAAGGCTTCGCCCGCGGGCACGATGTAGCGGCATAGCGGATAGGGGAGATCCACCTCGGGAGCGGACGTGAGCGTGGTCAGCAACACCGGCGGGCAGAACAGCACCGTGACCTCGGCGTCGCGGAGGACCGGGAGCAGGTCCGGGCCGGAGCGTACCTGCTCCTTGGTCAGCAGCACCACGGCACAGCCCGACACCCAGGCGCTGTACATCTCGGAGATGGCACCGTCGTAGCCGAGCGACGAGGTGAGCGAGGTCGCATCCATGCCGGGAATGAGATCGAAGTAATCGGCATAGCTGAGCGCGAGGTTCACATAGCCGGCGTGCGCGCACTCCACGCCCTTGGGCTTGCCCGTGGTTCCGCTCGTATAGAAGATGGTCGCGAGCCGCTGCGTTGGATCGTCCAGCCAGGGCGGCGGCGCCCGTCTCGGAAGCTCTTCGGGCAACGCCAGCACGTCGAGCGTCGGCAGGTCGCGGAAGGTGTCCTGTCCGCGTGTGAGAACGAGCACCGGCCGGGCGTCGTCGAGCATGTGGGCCAGCAGCGCGTCGGGCAGGGTGGTATCGAGCACGACCAGGGTGCCGCCGGCCTTCAGGACGCCGAGGTGGGCGGCCACGATGTGCCAATCGTCCTGAGACATGGCCACGGCGACCACTTGGTCGGGGCCCGTCAGGTGCGGGGCGACGGCAGCGGCGATGGTTTCCGCGCGCGCGTCGAGCTCAGCGAAGGTGAGCGAGCAGCCGCTTTGGGGAATCTGCAGGGCCGTGAGATTCGGGTAGGCCTCGGCCGAGCGGCTGAAGACCTCCGTGAGCCACCGGATTCCCTTCTGGTGCGGTATGTTCAGGAGGCGGCGGTCGCCCGCGGTGTCCGTCAAGCTGTACGGGCAGGTGTCCTCTGGCTCGGATGGCGCGCTGGCCGCCCAAAGATAGCGCCTCCACGCGACAAATGTCAGGAGGAGGAAGCCAGCCAGGATTGTCGCCGCCCACACCAAGACGTGTCCTCACATGTCCGGGAACTCTGAGACGTCTTCATGTCGCGCCGCGCCATGGGCCGAGCCTAGAGGCGGGGCGCGCTCAATCGAAGTACCGCTCCAGCGTTCCTCTCCGGCGGATGTCCAGGGTCACGCAATGGGGCCCGCCACCCAGCAGCTTCGAGTGCCGCAGCTTCAATGGAATGACATCCAGACCATGCTTCTCAAGAAGCTTGATGAGCGACGGCTGGTTGCGATCGACCACGACGAGATTCGGATTGATGCTAAATGCGTTCATGTCGATCCAGTCGCTACCGATGCTCTTGGAGACGTAATCGGCGTCGTGTCTGTCGGTGTTTTCCATCGGCGGGCTGTAGATCACCTCCCACTGTTTCAGGATGGGGGGGAGCGTATCGTCGTTCAAACGTCCGGGATTGCAAAGCACCAGGCCGGGGCGCAACGCCACGATCGTCGAGTCGATATGGCTGCCGAAGTACACGTCCCCGAGGAAGTGGATCCGATACTTGTCGCCCAGAATGCCCTGCAGCCAACGGCCGCCCATTTCGTTGCCCGTGGCGCTGACCAGATAAATCAGGTCCTGGCCGAAGCGCAGGATGTTGGCCGCATCGAAGGCCGGCTCGTCGTTGCGGGGGGTGGGCTTGTCCAGATCGATCCCTTCGAAGAGCGAGTCCAACAGCATCGGCTTGGGGGCACTGTACCATTTGGCACCCGACTTCATGTAGTCGAGCAGCAACGTGCGGTAGCTGAATGTCTCCTGGGCGCGGCTGCGTATGACATTAGGCGTCTCGATGATCTGGTCGCCGATCACCAGCATGATGTCGCGCGGGCAATAGTTATAGTACCCTTGGGATTTCCAGTTGATGGTCGAGAATGTGGCGTCATGGGGCCATGTGTCCGGGCGTTTGACGGTGACGCCCTGCCTTTCCAGGATCTGAGCGAACTCGTTCAAATCCTCTTCCGTCTCTTCAATGATCCGCTGAGGGAACGGACCGCGCGGAATCTCGGCCAATGAGCGATCGGGGAACTCCGCCACCTGTGTGCTCAGGTCCGGTGTCGGATATCGCGCCTTCAGCGGATTGCCGACGATGACCTCTTCCAGGGGGTCCCATTCATTGCAGCTCCAGACACGTGACATCGGTAAGTTGCCTTTTTTTGCGCTGATGGGAGCCGGCCCGGCCCCCTCGTTCGGGTCACTCTGTTAGCGTGTTGCGCTGTCCTCGGTCATACCTCGTGGGTGGCGCGAGAAGGCTCGACCGCCGGCTTGTCGCTCTCGTTCTCACCATCGGGTGGAGTTGGCGAAGAAGTCCGGGATCGCCAGCGCGGCGTTGGACGATATGGCTGCGCGAAGGACGAGCTCGCTGACCGCAAGATCGAGAACGCCCAGCCCAAAGGGCGAGAAGATGCGCGGCTTGTCGGGATTTGGCGCGAGCTTCTTGTCCAGAACGTCCACCAGGATGCCGTCGACAAAATCCCTGTTGCCGGTTGCGATCTCCGCCAGATGGAGTGATGTGCGGGCCTTCAGGGAGTGATCGACGTCGTCAACGACGTTTTGTGACGCGAGGATGATATTTTCTGCAATGTCGCGTAGCGAGAGATGCAGGACGGTGGGGGCGTGCGCGACCCACTTCTCATCGGCGACATAGGGCTCAGGCGCCGTCGTGGTGAACAGGATCAGAGACGCCCCGCGTAGCGCGCTCTCCAACCGATCGTGAATCTCGACCTCTATATCCAGCTCACCAAGCAGCCATGCTCGAAACTGCTCGGCTTCCTTGCGGTTCAAATCATACAAGATGATTTTGCGAAACTTCCAACCGCGAAACAGGAGCCACTGCGTGGTGGTGCGGGCAATGATTCCAGTTCCGATGATGCCGAGGGTGCCTCCAAAAGGATCGGGCGACATATGCTCGGCCGCCAATGCGGCGGACGCGGCGGTGCGCGTGGCGCTGATCAGCGATGCCTCGATGCAGGCGATGGGATAGCCTGTTGTTGCGTCGTTGAGGATCTGGACGGCGGACGCGCGCGCCAGATTATCGGTCCTATTTTCCGGAAAGCTCGATATCCATTTGATCCCGCTTTTTTGCACGGCGCCGCCAAGATGGGCCGGCAGGGCGATGATCCGGGCACCGGGATTCTTCGGAAAGCGGAGAAAATAGCTATCCGGATTCACGGAGTCTCCCGAGGCGTGGAGACGGTAGGCCGCCTCCACAGCATCGAAAATCTGCTTTCTATTGCCTTCGATGACGTCCTTAACTGTCGAGCCCGGAACAACGTAGAAGGTCGGAGCGGCCACGAATTATTCCCCTAGCGCAAGCGCTTCATCTTTGGCCATCAGGACATTCTTGACCCAGGCCGGGTTGTAAACCGTGTCCAGATATTTATCCCCCAGGTCCGCGGATATGGCGACGATCGTGTCTCCGGGCGCAAACTCCGGAGCCAACTGTTGCACGGCGGCGAGCACCGTTCCCGTGCTTCCGCCGATCAGCAGATGATAGTCGCGAACGAAGGACAGACAGGTTTCTACCGTCCTTTCCTCGTCTATGACCACGACTCTGTCGGGGTTGGCGAGATCCGCAAGTTTCGGTCTCAAGCTTGTTCCAATGCCAGGAATGCTCCGTTTTCCGGGAGGCCCTCCGAATGTGACCGAGCCTACGGGCTCGACAGCCACAATCTTGATTTTCGGCCACACTTGACGAAGCCGCTCCGAGATTCCGGCGAGCGTACCGGTGGTTCCGGCGCCGACGAACATCCAGTCCACGTTCTCGAACTCGCGCGCGATCTCGTTCGCGGTCTGCTCGGCATGGATGTCCTTGTTGGCGATGTTGTTGTATTGATTGAGCCAGATGGCGTTCGGCTCCGATTTCAGGATGTTCTCGATCTTCCTGAACCTGTTGGCCAGGAACCCCCCGTCGGGATCGCGTTCGTCGACCACCAGAACCTTTGCGCCGTAAAGCTCCATGCCCCTGATGTTGGCGCGGGTCGCGTTCACGTCGGTCACGCAAATGAACTTGTAGCCTTTGATGGCGCACACCAGGCTGAGGGCGATTCCAAGATTTCCTGACGACGATTCAACAATGACGGTTTTGCGTGGCGTGGCGATCCCGCGCTTCTCCAAATCCTCGATGAGTCCTATCGCCGTCTTGATCTTGATCGAGCCGGATATGTTGAACCCTTCCAACTTTAGGAATGCGTCGTGTCCACCAGCAAAGGCAGGGAGTCGATAGAACAAATCACGAAAAATTATTTCTAACGGCGAGCCGATAATCATTGCGCAGCATCCTCCCCAACCACCGTCGGTTTAGGTGGTCCGCCCTTGTCACGCTTTCCGATGATCACGGATGAGCAGCGGTACAGCAGGCTGTGACGCGAAGACGGCCTACATCTCAACGGCACAGTCTGCCGGAATCCGTCTCCGTCGTGTCGGCCATCTCGTCTTTTCGGGACGTCATTAGGGATACGTACCGCGGGGTGCGTTGTGTCCAGCATGGATAGCCTTCATTGGAGTACTCTAGCAGGCTGTTGAAGTTCGGCTGCGGGTAGACTGTTTTCTCGTTTGATCGT
>NZ_DAITQL010000085.1:0-16910 GCF_036833075.1 Hyphomicrobium sp. | reverse complement strand
ATTCGCGGCCGTTTGGGAATCCCTCGCGATTCAGCTAAAGATGAACGCGCTCTAGGCTCGGACCGGCGGAGGGGCCGCCCGGCGCGATCCGGCTCCAGCCAGCGAGGGGCGCCGTGCGCCGGTCCCTTCGCTGGCACTTTTCCCCACGTTCCACAGGCGTCTGTGGCGTACCGGCGCCGATCCGACGCCGAATTATCGATAACCCTGCGACGGGGTTTCGCTGCCCGCCGTCCCGTGCTTTCAATTGGCCAAGTCATTTTTGGCTCAAGTCATTTCCGGCATGGGGACGCGGCATGTCCGGCAGGACGCCAGGACAGGAGAGGCGGTTTGCGGTCCGGGCGGCAGCCCGTGCCGGCCTCGTGGCTGCGCTTCTCGCCGCCGCGGCCGCTCCGGCAGCGGCCATCACCATCGAGCTCAAGGACGTGGCGCCCGACCGCATCGAGCGGCAGCGGGCCAATGCCGAGGGGCGCCTGCCGCTCGCCAACACGCCGGACGTCGCCCGCCTCGAGCAACGGCTCAAGGCGGCAGGGTTCAAATCCGGCGCGCCGATGCTGATGCGGATCTTCAAGGAGACGAGCGAGCTCGAGATCTGGCTCGAGAAGGGCGATCGCTTCCAGCTCTTCGCCACCTATCCGATCTGCCACTGGTCCGGCACGCTCGGCCCCAAGCAGCGCGAGGGCGACAAGCAGACGCCGGAAGGCTTCTACACGATCACCACCCGGCAACTGCAGCATATCGGCCGCTGGCCGCGCGCGATCAACCTCGGCTTCCCGAACGCGTTTGACCGCGCGCACAAGCGCGACGGCTCCTACATCCTCCTGCACGGCGGCTGCTCGTCGGTCGGCTGCTTCGCCATGACCAACCCGGTGATCGGCGAGATCTACGGTCTCGCCAAGGCGGCGATCCGCGACGGGCAGCGGCACATCCCCGTGCACGTGTTTCCGTTCCGCATGAGCGAGGAGGCGCTCGCCGCCCGCGCCGGAAGCCCCTGGCACGACTTCTGGTCGACGCTGAAGGAGGGTGACCGATCCTTCGCGCGCACGGGACGCCCGCCACGGATCAGCGTCTGCGAAGGCCGCTACCGGGTGCAGGATGCGCTCCCCAAGGCGGCGCTCCCCGTCGACGACACGGCCGACACGAAGAGCCGCCGCGGGCGCCCGGGCCGCGACATGATGCTCGGCGCCGTGCGCGAGGGATGCCCGACGCCGGTCGTGGTCACGGCCGAAGGGAAAAGCGCGGCCGACGGCACGACAGCCGGGCGCACGCGATAGAGCGTCGTTCGTTTTTGATCGAGTTCGGGATCACGCTCTATCTCTTTGATGAGACCGATTTTTCACCCTCCAGGCCGATAGGGCCTCGCGTGATCATGGTCCAGGCGCGGCTCCGTCCATCTTCGCCATCTCCGCGGTCCAGCCTCTGAAGCAGTTCATGTTGATCCAGAATGTCTCCGGGCGCGAGATCTACTGCTGGTCGTCATCCATGTGGTGTTCGTCGTGTCGAGTGTGCTGCTGGCGCTCTCCGACATTGACGGGCTCGCGCCGTTCCGCGTGGCACGCCACCTCGATCGGCGCATGATATCGGCGCATGACAAGGCCCTCCCGTCCGAGACGGGAGGGCCTGTGTTCGTTCGTGCGCCGTCAGGTGCGCCAGGGATGCTCGGGAAGGTCGCAGACGCCGACCGGCTTCACGCCCGCCGCCGCCACCTTGTGGTCGTTCTCGACCGAGCTGCCCGAGACGCCGATGGCGCCGATCAGGACGCCGTCCTTGTCGACGATGGGGAGGCCGCCCGGGAAGGTGATCAGGCCATCGTTCGAATGCTCGATGCCGAACAGCGGGCCGCCGGGTTGCGAAAGCTGGCCGATCTGGCCGGTCGGCATGCCGAAGAAGACGGCCGTCTTGGCTTTCTTGATGGCGATGTCGATGGAGCCGACCCACGCGTCGTCCATGCGATGGAATGCCTTGAGGTTGGCGCCGCTGTCGACGACGGCGATGCACATCTTGGTCTTGGTCCGTTCGGCCTCCTTGCGCGCGGCCTCGATGATCTTCTTCGCGTCGTCGATCGTCACATGCATGGGTTTCATCCTCCGGGTGCGCGCGGGCCGCGCGGGTCCGACATATCGCGGCGGTAACCGTGATTTTCAATGGCCTTGGCCGCGTGTGCCGTCCCACCCCGTCTAATCCAGGCGGGCGCGCCGGCAAAGCCTGAAACCCTGATTGCATTCCGTAAAAACCACGTCTCCGACCCGTCTCGGCGTGGTCCTCAGGGCCGCATTGCGCATCGCGGCGCGGCGGAGTAGCCCTGGACGCGCGCGTCTCGCGCAACAGCAGTCCTCGAACAGGCAAACGAAAGCGCCCGCGGGGCGCGCACATGGCTTCGACGTCGAACGGGATTTTCACATGTCACCAATGAGCCTTCCGCTCAGCGCCCTCAAAGGGCGCTACGACGTGATCGTCGTCGGCTCGGGCTACGGGGGCGGCGTGACGGCCTCGCGCCTCTCGCGCGCCGGCAAGCGCGTTGCCGTGCTGGAGCGGGGGCGCGAGATCGCGACCGGCGCGTTCCCGCAGAAGTTCAGCGAGCTCAGGAGCGAGTTCCAGGTCACCGGCAAAAGCTTCCGCACGGGCTCCGAGCAGGCCATCTACGACGTGCGTCTCGGCCGCGACATGCACGTGCTCGTCGCCTGCGGCCTCGGCGGCGGCTCGCTCGTCAATGCGGGCGTGTCGCTCGTTCCCGACGCGCGGGTGTTCGCGGACGCCGCGTGGCCGGACGAGATCGCACGCGACGGAACGCTCGAGGAGGGCTTCCGCCGGGCCGAGCAATGGCTGCGGCCGGCCTCGGACCCGCGGGCCCGCGAGATGACGAAATTCGACGTGCTGGCGCGCGCCGGCGCGAGCGTCGGCGGCACACTCGTCGCCTCGCCCATCGCCGTCAGCTTCGAGGAAACGACGAACCCAGCGGGCATCCACCAGCTCGCCTGCACGCGCTGCGGAGATTGCTGCGCGGGCTGCAACGTGGGGGCCAAGAACACGGTGGCGCTCACCTATCTCCCCGATGCGGTCAACCACGGCGCGGAGGTGTTCACGGGCCTCAAGGCAGAGACCGTGCGCGCAAGCGGGGACGGGATGTGGCGGGTTTCGGCGCGGCCGGTCGGCCCCGGCCGCGCGTCGGCGGACATCGCGATCGAAGCGCCCGTGGTGGTGCTCGCCGCCGGAACCCTCGGCTCGACGGAGATCCTCCTGCGCTCGCGCGAGGCGGGGCTCGCTCTCTCCGACCGGCTCGGACACCGGTTCTCGGCCAACGGCGACATCATCGCCTTCGGCTACGGTGCAAAGACGCCCGTCAACGCTGTCGGAGTCGGCTTCCCGCCCAAGGTCGAGGGGCTCGAGATCGGCGCGGCCGTCTCGGGGCAGCTCGAGTTCCGCGACGCGGCCGCATTCACAAACGAGCTCAACGTGCAGGAGGGGGCTCTACCCTCCGCATTCGCCTCCGTGCTGCCGGTGATGTTCCTACCCAACGGCCGGCTGCTCGGCGCCCTCTCGAGCCTCGTCAATGGCGTCTACAAAGGGCCGTTCGCAAGCCTGCAGACGTTCTTCGCCGTCTCCCACGACAGCGCGTCGGGACGCTTCCTGCTCGATGACGATCAGCTCGCGCTCACCTGGGCGGACGCCAAGGACGAGCCGGTCTACGCCAAGCTCGACAGCATTCTCTCGCGCGTCGTCGCGGCGAGCGGCGGCGCCTACGTCAAGAACCCGCTCGCAGGGACCATCATGGGGCACCAGCCCGCGACCGCCCATCCGCTCGGGGGGTGCGGCATGGGCCGCGCACGCGACGAAGGCGTGGTGGACCACGCGTGCCGCGTGTTCGACGGCAGATCGGGTGCCGGCGGCACGGCGGTGCACGAGGGGCTCTACGTGATCGACGGCGCGGTGATCCCGCGCTCGCTGGGAGTCAACCCGCTGCTCACCATCACGGCGCTCGCCGAGCGGGCCATGCTGCACTTTGCGCAAGACCGGGGCTTGCGCTACACAACGGCACCTGTTTCGCCCGCATCCGCGCCGGCCTGACATCGCGCCACGATCCCCGAACCCCGACGCCGAACTCATGCGCATCGAATACCACCGCACGCTGATCGCGGACGCGATCCGCAATCAGGGCTTCCACGACGCGCTCGCGCGCGTGATCCGGCGCGGCGAGACGACGGTTGCCGACATCGGCGCGGGCACGGGGCTGATCGGCCTCATGGCGGCGAAGCTCGGCGCGCGCGAGGTGCTGATGTACGAGGCCGCCGAGGTGGCCGGCGTCGCGGCGGCGGCGATCAAGGCCAACCGCGCCAAGGCGTGCCACCTCATGCCGTGCCACTCGACGGAGATGGAGGATCCGCCGCGCGTCGACGTGGTCGTCTCCGAGACGCTCGGCAACTATGCGCTCGAGGAAAACATCGTCGCCACGCTCGCCGACGCACACCTGCGCCACCTCAAGGACGGCGGCGTCATGATCCCGTCGCGCATCCGCCAGTTCGTCGTCCCCGTGATCTCCGAGCGCATCCATCGCGAGCTCATCGTATGGGACGAGGTCGGCTTCGGGATCGATCTCTCGGATGCGCGCAAGATGAGCCTCAACAACGTCTATGTGCGCCGCTTCGCGGCTTGCGACCTGCTCGACGGCGGCGCGGCGGCGAAGGAGTGGGATTCCGTGACGCTCGGCTCCGACGCCAAGAGCAACCGCAAGGGCGAGGTGTCGTGGACGCTCGACAGCGCGCGCACGGTGTACGGCTTCGCCTACTGGTGGGACGCGGAGCTGATCGAGGGCGTGCGGCTCTCGACGGCGCCGCACGCCCCGCCCACGCACTGGGAGCAGCTCTATTTCCCGCTGGAGGTGCCGATGACGGCGGCCTCCGGCGAACGCATCCTCGTCACGCTGCGCTCCAAATCGTCGGAGGAGGCGGGCACGCACCTCGCCTGGACGGCCGTGCATTTCGATGGCGACGGCGCGTCGAAAGCCCGCCAGGCCATGAGCCTCGACAAAGGCTGGATCCCGTGAGCGCTCGGCCACGGCCGGGCGACGCCGCGCGTGCAAATCGTTTCCAGATCAGCGTCATTTCCGCGCGACACTGAGGCGTTTCTTTTTTATCGGCACCAATGCGGGTTTTTCCGGCGCGTGATTGCGCAGCATCTTGCGGCGCGCCGATCATTGCGTATTATTCAAATACCTTTACCCATAGGAAAGACGCTCATGACAGCGCGACTCATCGACGGCAAAGCCGTGGCGGCCGCAGAACGTCAGAAATGCCGCGAGCGTGTCGAGGCCCTCAAGCGGGACCATGGCGTCACGCCGGGTCTTGCCGTCATCATGGTCGGCAACAACCCCGCCTCGGCCGTGTACGTGCGCAACAAAATGCGCGCCTGCGAGGACGTCGGCATCCGGTCGGAGCGCTTCCTGCTGCCGGAGACCTCCTCGGAGGAGGAGGTGATCGGCCTCATCGAGCGCCTGAAAGCGAGCCCGGAGGTGCACGGCATCCTGGTCCAGCTTCCGCTGCCCAAGCACTTCAACATCGAGCGCGTGCTCGGCACGATCCCGGCCGAGAAGGATGTCGACGGCTTCCATCTCTACAACGTCGGCGGCCTCGTCGTCGGCGGAACGGTCTTTCCGCCATGCACGCCCTACGGCGTGATGCGGCTGCTCGAGCACGAAGGGATTTCGGTCGTCGGGCGCAACGCCGTGGTGGTGGGGGCGAGCAACATCGTCGGCAAGCCGATGGCCCTGATGCTGATGCAGCACGAGGCGACGGTCTCGGTGTGCCATGCGAAGACGCGCGACCTTGCGCAATACACGGTGCTGGCCGACATCGTGATCGTCGCGGCGGGCTGTCCGAACCTGATCACGGGGCCGATGGTGCGAAAGGACGCCGTGGTGATCGACGTCGGCATCAACAGGCTGCCGTCGGGCAAGCTGGTCGGGGACTGCGATTTCGAGGGCGTCTCGCAACGCGCCTCGTTCATCACGCCCGTACCGGGCGGCGTCGGCCCGATGACGGTGACGATGCTGCTCGTCAACACCATCAACTCCGCGGTGCGCGGCGCGGGCGCGCAAGATCCCGGGTCTGCCAAAGCCCTGCTCGGCGCGGGTTAGAGCGCGGGTTATTTCACAACCGCACTCTGCGCTTTGATGAGATCTATCTGCTGAGATCCGGGTGTCAGGCTTCGTCGGCCGCGCTGCAGGGGGCGGAGCCGGTGTCGTTGGCCGGCGCGAAGGTGAAGGCCACCGACGACGGGTCGTAGCCAGCGATCCCCGCCGCGACCGGGCGGCGCGACGTGATCGGGCGGGTCAGGATCAGCTCGGCGCGCGGATCGAAGAGGCGCACGAACTGGGCGACGCGCGGCGCGATCTCGGTGCGGAAGCGCGAGCCGTTGAACACGCCGTAGTGCCCCACGCCCGTGCATTCCAGGTGCAGCTTCCGCTCCGGCGGCAATCCCGTGCAGAGATCGTGCGCGGCCCGGCACTGGCCGAGGCCGGTGATGTCGTCCTTCTCGCCCTCGATGGTCATCAGCGCGACGCGGCGGATCTTGCCGGGGTCGACGCGGTGGCCGCGATGGGTCATCTCCCCCTTGGGGAGCGCATGGCGCACGAACACCGTGTCGATGGTCTCGAGATAGAACTCGGCCGTGAGATCCATCACGGCCAGATACTCGTCGTAGAAGACGCAGTGCTTCTCGGCCGAGTCGCCGTCGCCGCTGACGAGATGGCGGAAGAGATCCTTGTGCGCGTTGGCATGGCGGTCGAGGTTCATCGACATGAACCCCGATAGCTGCAGGAAGCCCGGGTAGACCTCGCGGCCCGAGCCGGCATAGGGCCACGGCACGGGCGTGATCACGTGGCGCGCGAACCAGTCCGTGCCGCGCGAGACGGCGACCTCGTTGACCGCCGTCGGCGAGACGCGCGTGTCGATCGGGCCGCCGGCCAGGATCATGCTCAAAGGCGCGGAGGGATCCGCCTCGTCCTCCATGCGCGAAACCGCGGCCATCACCGGCACGGCCGACTGGCACACGGCGAATACGTGCACGTCGCCCCGGAACATCCGGAGCATGTCGCGGATATAATCGATGTACTCGCTGAGGCCGAAACGGCCGGAGGAAACGGGCGTGCTGCGCGCATTCTGCCAGTCGGTGATGTAGACCTCGTGCTGGGGCAGCAGGGCCTCGACCGTGCCGCGCAGAAGGGTCGCGTAGTGGCCGGACATCGGCGCAACGAGCAGGATCTTGGGGTCGGCCGCGCGCTGCGCGGCCGGCATGTCACGCTGAAAGTGAATCACACGGCAAAAAGGGCGGTCCCAGATGACCTCCTCCGAAACCTTGACGCTGCGGCTTCCGATCCGTGTCGATGTCAGCCCGAAGGCGGGCTTCGGATAGCGGCGCGTCGTGCGCTCGAAGACCTCGAAGGCCGCCGACGCGTGGCGCCCGGCCGATGTCTGGGAGAAGGGGTTCCAGGGATTTTCGACGAGCGAGCGGAGCTGCCCGGCCAGAGCGCGCGCCGGGCACATCGCAACATGGCCCATCTCATACCAGTGGTAGAGCACGATCGAATGCCTCCCCGATCTTAAGGCGTCAGTCTGCTGATCGCCTCGCGTCAGTCCTGCTCACGATAACGCGCGGGAAAGACCGTCCGTCCAGACGGAAACGCGGCGATTGGTCGCCAGAACCCGATGTTGTTTCTTATTTAACTCTCCCCCGTGGCGAGAATGCACTGATTCGAGGCGAATGGCTAAGCGCCCGAGCCTCCGGCCGATGCGTTCATCGCCTTGGCCAGTGCGGCGGCCAGCTCTTTGGCGTCGATGCTGTGGGGGAAGTGCCGCAAGAACTGTCCCTTGTCGTCCATGAGATACATGAACGAGCTGTGATCAACGGTGTAGGCGCCGGGGGCAGCCTCGTCGACGACCTTCTTGACGTAGACGCGATAGGCTTTGGTCACCGCGGCAATGTCCTCAGGCGACCCGGAGAGGCCGGTGATGCGGCTGTGGAAGCTCGCGACGTACTCGCCGATCAGCTCGGGCGTATCGCGCTCGGGATCGACGGTGATGAAGACGACCGAGAGACCGTTGGCCTTGTCGCCGAGCTCGTCGAGCGCAGCCGCGATCACCTGCAGACCCGCCGGGCACACGTCCGGACAATGGGTGAAGCCGAAATAGACGAGCAGCGGCTTGCCGACGAAGTCCTTGTCGGTCACGCGCCGGCCCGACCCATCGAGCAGGCTGAAGGGGCCGCCGATCAGCGCCTTGCCCACCGTCTGCGCCGGCGGCGCGTCGGAGGGACCCGAGGGAAGCCAAGCCAGCAGAACCGCCGACAGCACGCCGGCGGCGAGGCCGGCGAGCAGCGCCAGCACGAGAACTTTGCGCGGGGCGCGCGGCGGGGACGTGGAATCCGTCTTTCTCTGGGTCATGCGGGTCTCGCTCGTTGAGGTCGCGCGCGTTGTGTGCGCCCGTGCGTCCGGCTGGGCCTCGCCGGAGCCGGGATCCGGGCGTTGGGCCGCGTCCTCCGGGCACCCGGCACCGTTGCAATCCCATGCAGGGCGCGCGCCCGGGGTTGTGCTAAAGTTTCAAGTCTTGGTAGACAGCAACCTCCTGTAACGCAAGTTTTCTCCCGTGGTCGGACAGCTCACCCGTATCTTCGAATTCAAGGCCAGCTTCAGCGGCGACAGCCAGCTCAGACTGCAGACGATCGTGCGCCTCCGGTGGATCGGCGTCATCGGGCAGATCTTCGCGCTCTGCGTGGTCTATTTCTGGCTCCGTTTCGACCTGCCGATCGGCCCGTGCCTCACGATCATCGCCATCTCGGCCTGGCTCAACGTGTTCCTGGCCATCTACTACCCGGCGCGGCACCGGCTGTCCGTCGCCTTCGCCACCGCGCTCCTCGCCTACGATATTATCCAGCTCGCCTCGCTGCTCTACCTCACGGGCGGCATCGACAATCCGTTCACCATGCTCATCGTCGCGCCGGTGGCGGTCTCTGCCGCCACGCTGCCGCTCGTCTATACGGTCGGGCTCGGCCTCCTGGCGCTGGCGTGCACGTGGCTGCTCGCCTTTTACGCCATGCCGCTCCCCTGGTACGTGGATCCGCCGCTGGCGCTGCCGTTCCTGTACAAGATCGGCATTCTTTCGGCCGTCACCGCCTCGATGCCTTTCCTTGCCATCTACGTCTGGCGGCTGACCCAGGAAGGGCGGCAGATGTCGGCGGCGCTGGCCGCGACCGAGCATGTGTTGGCGAGCGAGCAGAAGCTGCACGCGCTGGACGGGCTCGCGGCGGCGGCCGCCCATGAGCTCGGCACGCCGCTCTCCACCATCACGCTGGTCACCAACGAACTCGCCCGCCAGATCGACCGGGACAGTCCGTACCGGGAGGACATCCTCCTGCTCCGAAGCCAGGCCCAGCGCTGCCGCGAGATCCTGCAGAAGCTGACGCGCCATCCCCCGGACGAGGATCCGCTGCACGGAAGCCTCACCGTCAAGGAGATGCTGCACGAGGCGGCCGCCCCTTACGCGGACAGCCTCACCGTTATCCAGATCCGCGCCGCGCCGGCCACGGCCGCGGCCGGGCCTGCCGCCCGCCAGCCGGTCGGAATCCGCCGGCCGGGGGTCATCTACGGGCTCGGCAACATCATCGAGAACGCCGCCGACTACGCGCAAAGCCACGTCGAGATCAGCGCCGAATGGGACGGGCAGACCGTGACCGTGGTCATCGCCGACAACGGCCCCGGCTTCAAGCCGGAGGTGATCGACACCATCGGCGAACCCTACGTCACCACGCGCTCGCATGGGCGCAAGGAGCGCAAGAGCGGGACCAAGGTCTCGGGGCTCGGCCTCGGGTTCTTCATCGCCAAGACGCTGCTCGAGCGCTCGGGCGCCCGGCTGCTGTTCGAGAACCGCAAGCCCCCCGAACGCGGCGCCGTGGTGCGGGTCATCTGGCCGAGATCCGTCTTCGAGGCGGCCGCCGACCAGCGGGAGCAGCAAATACCGCGCCCGACCAAGCACCGGGAGCCTCCGGGACCGGGAGACCCTATTTCCGATGCGATTTGAGCGACTTAGTCGTCTCGACGGCTGCCAGACGACTTGCCGCCCAGCGATTCACCTTAATCGGCGACATAGAATTTCACACTATTAGGCATGCAATTCGCGCATCACACCTTGGCGAACCGATCCCGGCTAATATAAATGCCAGAAATCGGGAGGTACTCCGTGGTGACTGAAGATCTATCGTTCCAGAAAGACGAGCTGCCGGAAGACCGTTCGCTGATCATCGTCGACGACGACCGGCCTTTCCTGCAGCGGCTGGCGCGGGCCATGGAGCTGCGCGGGTTCGAGGTGCGCAGCGCGCACTCGGTCGCAGAGGGCATCGAGCTGATCCGGGCCCAGGCCCCGGCGTTCGCCGTCGTCGACATGCGGCTCGAGGACGGGAACGGCCTCGACGTGATCGCGGAGCTGACGCGTGTCAGGCCCGATACGCGCATCATCGTCCTCACGGGATACGGCAACATCGCCACGGCGGTGTCGGCGGTGAAGCTCGGCGCCATCGACTACCTCGCCAAGCCCGCCGATGCGGACGACGTCACCGACGCGCTGCTCGCGCCCCACAACGCGAAAGCCGCGCCGCCGGAAAACCCGATGTCGGCGGACCGCGTCCGCTGGGAGCACATTCAGCGCGTGTACGAGCTCTGCAACCGCAACGTCTCGGAAACGGCGCGGCGGCTCAACATGCACCGGCGCACGCTGCAGCGGATCCTGGCCAAGCGCGCGCCGAAGTAGGCGACTTCGGCCCTTTCCGATTGAGGCGGCAATATCACAGCTTTGATTTCGACGTATCTAGGCTCCGGCCTCCGCCGGAGTGACGTCAATTGTGTGGGCCGGTCGCCTTAAACACTCATGCGTCGCCGAGCCTGAGGCCGATCTCGGCGGGAAGCGTCGGGTCGAGCAAAACGGACAAGCGCGAGGCCGACGCGCGGGCGAAACGCAAGGTCATGGCTTTGCGCGTCGGAGCGGGGAGGCGGATCTCGGGGGCCGCGCGAACGATCTCCCCGCCATAGCGGTCGGCGACGATGAGGCCCGCGTCCCCGGGCAGGATCTCGCGTGGGAACTCCGCGCCCACGGCGAAGAACAGCCGGTCTGAAAATTCCCGGTACTCCGGCCATTTGTGATCGGCGCGAAAGTCTTCCAGAGAGGACTTGATCTCGACAATCCAAAGCATGCCGTCCGCGCCGATGCCGACGACATCGGCGCGCCGGCCGTTCGGCAGCGGCAGCTCGGCCAACGCCGTCAGCCCATGGGCCGCCAGAACGCGCACCACCCCTCGGCAGATCTCGCGCGCCGCGGCCGACTGCGGGCCGCCGAGAGAGGCGCGCGGAATAGATGCTTGGTTAACCGCGTTGTCCACACCGCCATCCCCTTCGGTCATCGATCTGCCACTACAGCACGTAAACACTGTCCTCGGGTCGTCGTGATGGGACCCTTGATCTGTCCGCACACTCGGTCATGGCCTAGCGACGGACCGTTCTTTTTCGACCTCGCCGAAGCGCGCTCGGCATTTTCGAGGTCGCGTGCGCCTTGCGCCTCAAGACACGCCTTGCACCTGACACCGTGAGATCGCCAATCTGATGTTCTTCAAACGGTTGACCAAGACCAAATCCGCGCCGACGGCGGCTCCTCAGGTCGAGGCCGAAGCGCGGGCCGACACGGCCGACCCTGCCCTTGCCGCCACGGCCGGGCTGCAACCGCTTTCCCCCGCGGACCTGCGCCGGACCGTCGACGGGCGCGACCTCGGCTTCAAGACCACGGCCGATCTCGAGCCCGCAAGCGCTCTCGTCGGGCAGGAGCGCGCCATCCACGCGATCGACTTCGGCCTCCGCATGCGGGCGCGCGACTTCAACATCTTCGTCGTGGGGCCGCCCTCCGCCGACCGGACCGCTGCGGTGCGCGCGCATCTTGCCAAAATCGCGGCCGCATCACAAACGCCGCCCGACTGGGTCTACGTCAACAATTTCGCCGATCCCCGCCGGCCGCGCGCCCTGTCGCTGCCGGCGGGGCGCGCGCAGGCATTTGCGCGGGGGGTCCGCGCGGCCATCCGCGAGCTTGCCGCGACACTGCCCGCCGCCTTCGCCTCCGAGGACTACCGTGCGCGGCAGCGCGCCATCGAGGAAGCGTTCCGCGGCGGCCAGGAGGGCGCGCTCGATGCGCTTCAGATGCGGGCCGCGCAGCAGAACATCGCCGTGCTGCGCACGCCGCGCGGCTTCGCCATGGCGCCCATGCACGACGGCAAGGTGGTGCGGTCCGAAGTGTTCGGCCAGCTTCCCGAGCCGATGCGCCGCGATGTCGAGACGCGCATCACGGCGCTCCAGTCGGAGCTCGAAGCCATCCTCGCCTCGGAGCCCAAGGCCGACAAGCGTCGCCGCCTCGAGCGCGCCGCGCTCGACGAGGAGGTGGCACGTCACGCCGTCGAGGAGGCACTGGAGCCTGTCTCGGCCGCGTTCGCAGACCTCGCCCCGGTGGCCTCGTTCCTTGCGGAGCTCGAAAAGGACCTCGTAGCCAACGGCGCCCTGCTCGCCACGCCGGACAGCGCCGGTGCGGCCGCACGGGCCGCGACCGATCCCGCGGAGGACGTGCGGTTGCGCCGCTATCTCGTCAACGTCCTCGTCGCGAACGCAGACCCCACGGCGGGCGCTCCGATCGCAGACGCGTCCAACCCCACGCTCGCCCATCTCGTGGGGTCCGTCACGCCGTCCCCCGATGCCGGCGCCGATTTTCTCGCGATCCGGCCGGGCGCGCTGCATCGCGCCAACGGCGGCGCGCTGGTCATCGAGGCGCGGCGCGTGCTCGCGGAGCCCGCCGCCTGGACGGCGCTCAAGCGGGCGCTCGAAACAGGCGAGATCCGCATCGAGGCGGCGGAGCCCGCCAGGCAGGGGCCTCATCCCGTGCCGGCGCTCGAGCCCGAGCCGATCCCGCTCGCCATCAAGATCGTCCTCATCATGGACGGCGATCTCCAGCAGAGCATCGGTGAGACCGATCCCGAGTTCGCACAGCTCTTCAAGGTGCAGGCAGACGTGGACGAGACCCTCGTGCGGAGCACCGAGAACGACCGCGCGTTCGCGCGTCTCATTGCGGCGCTGGTCGGGACGCACGGGTTGAAGCCCGTCGATGCCAACGGGGTTGCCCGCCTCATCGAGGAGGCCCAGCGCATGGCGGAGGACCGCGACAAGCTCAGCCTCGACGTGGGCCGGATCGCCGACATCCTGCGCGAGGCCGACTACTGGGTCGACAGCGGCGCCCGCGAGGCCAAGGCGACGACCGCCGCCGACGTCGAGCGCGCGCTCAAGGAGCGCGCGCGACGCAACGACCGGCTTCGCGAGCATCTTCAGGACTCGGTCGCGCGCGGCGTGGTGCTGGTCGATACGGCGGGCGCGACCGTGGGGCAGATCAACGCGCTCTCGCTCGTGCAGAAGGGACACGCCGGATTCGGACGGCCGGCGCGGATCACCGCCCGCGTGCACGTCGGCCAGGGGCGCATCACCGACATCGAGCGCGAGGCCCAGCTCGGCGGGCCGCTGCACGCCAAAGGCGTCATGATCCTCTGGGGCTATCTCGCGGGCCGCTTCGCGCAGGACGCGCCACTCGCGCTCGCGGCCACGCTCGTCTTCGAGCAGTCCTACGAGACGATCGAAGGCGACAGCGCTTCCGCGGCCGAGCTGTTCGCGCTTCTCTCCGCACTCGCGAACGCACCCTTGCGCCAGGAGATCGCGGTGACCGGATCGGTCAACCAGCTGGGCGAGATGCAGGCCGTCGGCGGCGTCAACGAGAAGATCGAGGGTTTCTTCGACGTGTGCGCGGCCCGCGGGCTCACGGGCGCGCAGGGCGTGCTCATTCCGGCCGCGAACCGGCAATCCCTCATGCTGCGCGAGGACGTGGTCACGGCCGTGCGCGAGGGACGCTTCGCGGTCTATGCCATCAAGACCGTCGACGAGGGCATCGCGCTCCTCACCGGGCTCGCGCCCGGCGAGAAAAACCCGGATGGGACCTTTGCCGCCGGGACCGTCAACGGGCGCGTCGCGGCGCGCCTCAAAGCGTTCGCGGAGCGCGCCCGCGCGTTCGGGCCAAACGCCGCCACGGGAGCAACGCAGGCATGATCGCGCACGTCGCACACGCCGACGAGCAGCGCGGGCGCGTGGTGCTCTGGCTCGGTAGCTCCGGCGAAACGCAGGAAACGGCCGTGGACGCGGCGTTCCGCCTCGCGCAAGCGTTCGAGTCCGAGGTCGAGAGCGTGTTCATCGAGGATCGACAGCTTTTCGAACTGGCGACGTTGCCGTTCGCGCGCGAGATCCCGCTTTCGGGCCGGGAGACGCGGGCGCTCTCGGCCGATACGCTGGCGCGGGACATGCGTGTCCAGGCCGCGGCGCTGCAGCGCCATATCCTCGCCCGCGCCAAGGCGGCGGACGTCAGGGCGGAAGCGCGCGTGGTGCGTGCCGAGCCCGTCCGGGCGCTGGCCGACGTCTGCGCCGAGAACGGCCCCTGGAACGTCGTGACTCTCGGCGCGCCCGTCCGCAACGGCAACGGCACGGGCCATGCCGGCGCCGGACTTGAGGCGTTGTTCGAAGCCGTGCATGCGACGACCGGCATCGTCGTCGCCGGACGCGCGGCGCAGCGCACCAGCGGGCCGGTGATCGCCGTCGTCGAGGAGCTGGACCGCGTCGTCCCGATGATGCGGGCGGCCGAGCGGATCGCGACGGCCACGGGCGGGGCCGCGGCCCTTTGGCTCCTCGAGCACGACCAGGCGCGCCAGGACTGGACCGAAGGCCAGATCCGCCTCGCGCTCGGCCCGACGCCCGGCCTCGCCTTCGAGGTCATCGACATGACGGCGCACACGCCGCGGAGCGTCGCTAGCCTGATGCGGGCCGCGGGCGCGGGGTTCGTCATCACCCGCTTCGGCGGCACGCTGACGCCGCGCGAGTGCGACGTGGCGCCCTTCGCCGAGCTCATCGACGGGCCGCTGTTCCTCGTGCGTTGATCGCCGAGAGGGCGCGCGGAGCGCCCCCTCCGTCCGCTCGGAGCCTGGGCCACGAGAGACGTCTTGCCCAGCCCCGCTCGTGCCGCTACTAGCTCGCGCACCGCGGACGAGGAGCGCATGCCGGAGCTGCCCGAGGTCGAAACCGTACGCATGGGGCTCGCCCCCGTGCTGACCGGCCGCACCTTCGCGCGCGTCACGACGCGGCGGGCGGACCTGCGCTTTCCGTTTCCCGAGAACTTCGCCAAGCGGCTCACGGGCGCGCGTGTCAACAGCCTCGAGCGGCGCGCCAAGTATCTCATCGCGCATCTTTCGACCGACGAAGCGCTTCTCATGCATCTCGGGATGACGGGCCGCTTCCATGTGCAGGCGCCTGGCGAGGCCGTCCCGCACCTTCTCGGCGATTACGAGCATGACGCGGACACCGGCCCCAAGCACATGCACGCGGTGTTCGATATGCAGGGCGGCGGGCGCGTCACGTACGCCGATCCGCGTCGGTTCGGCTACATGCTGCTCGTTCCGGAAGTGGAGCTCGCCCAGCACGCCATGATGCGTGGGCTCGGCGTCGAGCCGCTGTCGACGGATCTCACAGCCGACTATCTCGCGCGGCGCGCGGCGGGCCGGCGCAGCGACCTCAAGGCCTTTCTCATGGACCAGCGCATCGTCGCCGGCCTCGGCAACATCTACGTGTGCGAGGCGCTGTTCCGCGCGCGCCTCAGGCCGACGCGGCGCGCCTCGCTCCTGGCGACGGCCGGCGGCAAGTCCGCGGCGGCGGCGGCCCGCCTCGTCGCCGGGATCAGAAGCGTGCTTGCCGACGCCATCGCGGCGGGCGGCTCGACGCTGCGCGACTACCGCAGGGCCGACGGCAGCACCGGAGGCTTCCAGACCACGTTCCAGGTCTACGGGCGCGCGGGGGAGCCTTGCGTCCGGCCCGGGTGCCGGGGCATTGTGCAACGCAGCGTGCAAGGCGGGCGGTCCAGCTTCTTCTGTCCCGCGTGCCAGCGCTGAGGGTCCAGGGGGGACCCCGTACATACCAACCGGAGGGGAGCGAATATGGCTTTCGAAACGATCCTGGTCGAGACGCGCGGGCGCGTGGGGCTCATCACCCTCAACCGGCCGCAGGCGCTCAACGCCCTCAACGACCAGCTCATCGGCGAGCTCAACGAGGCGCTCGACGGGTTCGAGGCGGACGCCGGCATCGGCGCGATCGTGCTCACGGGCTCGGAGAAAGCATTCGCGGCCGGCGCCGACATCAAGGAGATGCAGGCCAAGACCTATATGGAAGCCTATGCCTCTGACTTCATCGCGAGCTGGGAGCGCATCGCGCGCTGCCGCAAGCCGGTGATCGCGGCGGTGGCGGGCTTCGCGCTCGGCGGGGGCTGCGAGCTCGCCATGAGCTGCGACCTCATTCTCGCCGCCGACAGCGCCAGGTTCGGGCAGCCAGAGATCAAGCTCGGCATCATGCCCGGCGCCGGCGGCACGCAGCGGCTGATCCGCGCCATCGGCAAGTCGAAGGCCATGGAGCTCTGTCTCACCGGACGGCTGATGGACGCGGCGGAAGCCGAGCGGGCCGGGCTCGTGGCGCGCATCGTGCCGGCGGCGGACCTGCTTGCGGACGCGCTCAAGACCGCCGAGACGATCGCCTCGATGTCGCTTCCGGCGGCGATGATGACCAAGGACTGCGTCAACCGGGCCTACGAGACGACGCTCGCCGAAGGCATCCGCTACGAGCGGCGCACGTTCCATTCGCTGTTCGCGACCCACGACCAGAAGGAAGGCATGGCCGCATTCCTGGAGAAGCGGCGCGCCGCGTTCAAGAACGCTTAGAGCGTGTTCAACTTAGGCGGAAGCATATCCTGCATTCCTGAAGTAATTGG
>NZ_DAITQL010000084.1:0-17414 GCF_036833075.1 Hyphomicrobium sp. | reverse complement strand
CGCCGACCTGGCGGGCGAGCAGGATGTGCTCGCGGGTCTGCGGCATCGGGCCGTCGACGGCCGACACGACGAGGATCGCGCCGTCCATCTGCGCGGCGCCCGTGATCATGTTCTTCACGTAGTCGGCGTGGCCCGGGCAGTCGACGTGGGCGTAGTGGCGGTTCGGCGTCGCGTACTCGACGTGCGACGTGGCGATCGTCAGAATCTTGGTCGGGTCGCGGCGGCCCTGGCTCTCGGACGCCTTGGCGACGTTGTCGTAGCTGATCGCCGTCGTGGTCCAGCCGCGGTCGAACGAGACCTTCGTCAGCGCTGCGGTCAGCGTGGTCTTGCCGTGGTCGACGTGACCGATGGTGCCGACGTTGACGTGCGGCTTGTTGCGCTCGAATTTTGCTTTGGCCATCGTAGGCTCTCCTTAACTCTTCTCATCCTGTCCCGGGCTGCGCCCGGATTTCCTCGCCTCATCCCAGGCCCCGCCAGGGGCCGCCGGATCAGGCATATTTTGCCTTCACTTCGTCAGCCACGTTGCGCGGCACGTCGGAATAGTGCGCGAACTGCATGGTGTAAGACGCGCGCCCCGTCGACATGGACCGGAGCTGGCTCACATAGCCGAACATGTTCGCGAGCGGAACGTAGGCCCGGATGACCGTGGCGTTGCCGCGCATCTCCTGGTTGCGGATCTGGCCGCGCCGGGAGTTGATGTCGCCGATGATCGAGCCGACGAAGTCGCCCGGCGTCACCACCTCGACGTCCATGATCGGCTCGAGGATCTTCACGCCGCCCTTCTCGCAGCCTTCCTTCATGGCGGCTCGCGTCGCGATCTCGAAGGCGATCGCAGACGAGTCGACCTCGTGGAACGCGCCGTCGTACAGCGTCACCTTCATGTCGACGAGCGGGAAGCCGATCAGAACACCCGAATCCCAAACGGACTTGACGCCCTTCTCGACGCCCGGGATGTATTCGCGAGGAACCGTGCCGCCGACGATCGTGGCCTCGAACTCGTTGCCCTTGCCCGTCTCGTTCGGCTCGAGCTTGAGCTTGACGCGCGCGAACTGGCCCGTGCCGCCGGTCTGCTTCTTGTGCGTGTAGTCAATGTCCGCCGGACGCGCGAGGGCCTCGCGGTAGGCCACCTGCGGCTGGCCGACGTTGGCCTCGACGTTGTACGTGCGCTTCAGGATGTCGACCTTGATGTCGAGATGAAGCTCGCCCATGCCCTTCAGGATCGTTTCGCCGCTCTCCGGATCGATGGAGACGCGGAACGAGGGGTCCTCGACGGCCATGGTGTTGAGCGCAATCGCCATCTTCTCCTGATCGGCCTTGGTCTTGGGCTCGATCTTGAGGTTGATGACGGGCTCCGGGAACTCCATCTTCTCGAGGATCACCGGATTGGCGGGATCGCACAGTGTCTCGCCGGTGCGGATATCCTTCATGCCCTGCAGCGCGACGATGTCGCCGGCAAAGGCCTCCTTGATCTCCTCGCGGTCGGCGGCGTGCATGAGATACATGCGGCCGGCGCGCTCCTTCTTGTCGCGCGAGGTGTTGGCGAGCGCCATCCCCTGCTCGAGCTTGCCCGAGTAGATACGGCAGAACGTGATCGAGCCGACGTGCTCGAAGCTCATGATCTTGAAAGCGATCATGGAGAGGGGCTCGCTATCGGACGGCGTGCGCAGGAGATCCTTGCCGGTCTTCGGATCGATGCCCTTATAGGCTTCGCGATCGAGCGGGCTCGGCAGGAAGTCGACGACGGCGTCGAGCAGCGGCTGCACGCCCTTGTTCTTGAAGGCCGAGCCGCACATCATCGGATAGAAGGCGCGCGTGATCGTCGCCTTGCGGATCAGCTTGCGCAGCGTGTCGGCGTCGGGCTCCTTGCCCTCGAGGTACGCCTCCATCGCGGCGTCGTCCATCTCGACGGCGGCCTCGATCAGGTTGGCGCGGAACTCGGCAGCCTTGTCGGCGAGATCGGCCGGGATCTCGCCCTCGACCATCGGCGCGTCCTTGGCGTCACCTTCCCAGGTGTAGGACTTCATCTTGATGAGGTCGACGACGCCCCTGAAGTTCGACTCGGCACCGATCGGAATCTGCAGCGGAACCGCGCGCGCGCCGAGCTTGTCCTTGATGTCGGCGAGGCACATGTAGAAGTCCGCACCGGTCTTATCCATCTTGTTGGAGAAGATGATGCGCGGAACGTTGTACTTGTCGCCCTGACGCCAGACGGTCTCGGTCTGCGGCTCGACGCCCTGGTTCGAGTCGAGGACGCACACCGCGCCGTCGAGCACGCGCAGCGAACGCTCGACCTCGATGGTGAAGTCGACGTGGCCCGGCGTGTCGATGATGTTCAGGCGATGCTTCTTGTTGTTGCGGTCGACCCAGAAACAGGTGGTCGCGGCCGACGTGATCGTGATGCCGCGCTCAGCTTCCTGATCCATGAAGTCCATGGTCGCGGCGCCGTCATGGACTTCGCCGATCTTGTAGGACTTGCCGGTGAAATAGAGGATCCGCTCGGTCGTCGTCGTCTTGCCGGCATCGATGTGGGCCATGATGCCGAAGTTGCGGTAGTCCTCGATAGGGTATTGGCGGGCCATGAGTGTTTCCCTTTGCGCAGCCGCGCGGTTTACCAGCGGTAATGCGAGAACGCCCGGTTGGCGTCCGCCATCTTGTGAGTGTCCTCACGCTTCTTGACTGCGGTGCCGCGGTTCGAAGCGGCATCGAGCAGCTCGCCCGACAGACGCTCGACCATGGTGTTCTCGTTGCGGCCGCGGGCCGCGGTGATGATCCAGCGGATGGCGAGCGCCTGGCGGCGCTCGGAACGAACCTCGACCGGAACCTGATAGGTGGCGCCGCCGACGCGACGCGAGCGAACCTCGACGGCCGGCATCACGTTGTCGAGCGCCTGGTGGAACATGGCGATCGGATCCGACTTTGCCTTCTGCTCCATGCGCTCGAGCGCGCCGTACACGATGCGCTCGGCGACGGACTTCTTGCCGTCCGACATGACCGCATTCATGAACTTCGTGATCACCAAGTCAGAATACTTGGGATCCGGGTTGACTTCGCGCTTCTCTGCACTGTGACGACGGGACATGGGTCCTGGTCCTTCAAATCTTTCGGCTCACTCCCGGCGAGCCACCTGGAACTGCGAGATCCCGGATCTTCGCCGCCCAGGCGGCTCGTCCGGGATACCTCTCGCGAGAGAGGCCTACTTCGGCCTCTTCGCTCCGTACTTCGAACGACGCTGCTTGCGGTTGGCGACGCCCTGGGTGTCGAGCACGCCGCGCAGGATATGGTAACGGACGCCGGGCAAGTCCTTGACGCGGCCGCCGCGGATCAGGACCACCGAGTGCTCCTGAAGGTTATGGCCTTCGCCCGGAATGTACCCGATCACCTCGTGGCCGTTGGTCAGGCGGATCTTGGCCACCTTGCGAAGCGCCGAGTTCGGCTTCTTCGGCGTCGTCGTATAGACGCGAGTGCACACGCCACGCTTCTGAGGACAAGCCTCCATGTGGCGCGACTTCTCGCGATAGACCTTCGGGCTCCGGGGTTTCCGGATCAGCTGCTGTATCGTCGGCATCAAGCGCCCCGTTTCTTCACTCGGCTCCAACCGCTTTGTGGCTTGCCTCCGCCGCGCATCCAGACGAGCGCATGCGGCAAACGAAACCCGCCGAGCCCCGGAGCCCCGGAAGCCTGGCACGGAAAAAACCAGAGGATCATCCGGCTTGCCTCTCGGCTCGCCAGCGATCTTGGTCCGAAAATGTCCTCTGCTTTGGGACGGCAGCGTTTAGGCTAGCGCGCAAGCGAGCGCGGAGACGGCCTACCACCTACCGTGAGAGTGGCGTTCCTATATACAAACGCGGATTCCCGGTCAACACCTTGTGGACAATCGAACGGCAAGAAGTGATCGGCCGTTTCCGCTTCGAAGCGCCCCTCATCGCCCTTCGCTCCTTATCACAGGAAAGACGCTTTTTCCGGCCATTTCTCGCGATCGCGGGGATGGGCGGGGCCGTGCGCGGGCTCCGCCGTTGCGACCGGTTTCCACTGCACGGAGGGCGCCATGCCGTCTTTCCTCGATGCGGCCGGCCTTGGCGGCCGCGCCCTGACCAGCGCCTCGGACCCCAATTTCCGGCACGCGGCCCTGCTTTTTTCCGGCTTTTTCGTCCTGGTCGCGGTTCCCGCGGTACTGCTCTGGGGAATTGCAGGGATCCTCGCGGCGGGGGGGCTCGTCGCGCTCACCGTGGCGCTCGCGCCCCGCCTGCCGCCCGAGACCGTGATGCGCCTTTACCGTGCCACGCGGATCCCGCCTGACGACAGCCAGCTTTCGAGCCTGGTCGACATCCTGGCCTATCGCGCGGACTTGCCGCAGCGGCCCGACCTCTACGTCATCCCGAGCGCGACCCTCAACGCCTTCGCGGTCGGCTCGCGCGTGCATTCGGCCGTCGCCGTGACGGAAGGGTTGCTGAGGCGCCTTTCGCTCGCCGAGACAGCCGGCGTGCTGGCCCACGAGATGGCGCACATCCGCAACGGCGACCTCGCGGTGATGGGGATTGCCGACGTCATCACCCGGGTCCTGCAGCTCATGAGCTACGCGGCGCTCGGGCTCGCCCTCTTCAACGTGCTGGCCTTCGTACGCGGCGACGACATGATCTCGTGGTGGGCGGTGCTGGCGGTCTATCTCGCGCCCGCCCTGTCGAGCCTCATGCAGCTCGGGCTTTCGCGCGCCCGGGAGTTCGAGGCCGACCGGACCGCAGTGGCGCTCACGGGCGACGCCGAGGCGCTCGCCTCGGCGCTGCGCGGCCTCGAGACGCATACGGGGCATTTCTGGGAGGACCTGATGTTTCCCGTGCCGGCGCGGCGGGTCCCCCTTCCGTCGCTGCTGCGCTCCCATCCGGAGACGGAGGCGCGCATCCGCCGGCTCGCGGTGCCCGATGCCGCGTCCTCCCCGCCCGTGCGCCATGATCGGCTGATCATCGTCGAGCAGCCCATGTTCTCTCTCGTGGGCTACGGACCCGGCGACATGCGGCCCCGCTACCGGTGGCCGGGGCTGTGGTTCTGACTTCCCTCTCCCCCCTTTGGGGGAGCGGTTAGGGCAGAGGGAATCCCGACTGCTCATGGTCTGCCGCCCCCTTCCCGGCCTCCCCCACAAGGGGGAGGGGAAGTGGCGCCCATGACGGCGCGAGGGGTTGCCTCGCGTCCCCCGTGCGCGTATCAGCGCCAGCATGGACGATACGACCCAATCAGGCCCGCCGCCGCCCCGCTCGACGTTGAAGCTCGAAGCCATTCCGGACCTCGTGCGGCGCTTGCGCGCCGGCGAGCGCCGGGCCATCGCGGCGGCCGTGACGGAGCTCGAGAAGCTCTCGGTCTCCGCCCCGCCGCTTCTCGAAGCGTTGCAGCCCTATCTCGGCAAGGCTCTCGTGGTCGGCTTCACGGGCCCGCCGGGCGCCGGCAAATCGACGCTGGTCAACGCCGTCATCGCGCATGTGCGCACGCAGGGCGGCACGGTCGGCGTCATCGCAGTCGATCCGTCGAGCCCGATCTCGGGCGGCGCCATTCTCGGCGACCGGATCCGCATGACGGCCGCGCTCGACGACGACGGCGTGTTCGTGCGCTCGCTCGCGAGCCGCGGCTATCTCGGCGGCCTCTCGCCTGCGGCGGTGCGCGTGATCGATGCGCTCGATGCGGCCGGGTTCGATCTCATTCTCCTCGAGACGGTCGGTACCGGGCAGAACGAAATGGACGTCGCGGAGGTCGCCGACGTGCGCGTCGTGATCTCGGCGCCGGGTCTCGGCGACGACATCCAGGCCATGAAGTCGGGGCTGCTCGAGATCGCCGACGTTCTGGTCGTCAACAAGGGCGACCGCGAGGGCGCGGAGCTGACGCTGCAGCAGCTGCTCGGCGCGCTTTCGATCCGCTCGCTGAGGTCGCCTGTGCCGGTGCTCAAGACCACGGCAACCACGGGAGAAGGGGTGCCGGAGCTGGTCAAGACCATGCGCGAGATCGGCCAGCGCGGCGCGGGGGCCGGCCCGATGGCGCGGCGACGGCGGCGGGCGCGCTACCTCATCGCGCGGGCGGCGGCCGACATCGTGGCGCGGCGCGTGAAAGAGGACAGCAACCACGAGATCGACGGGCTGTCCGACGAGGTTCTGTCGGGGCGCGTCAGCCCCGACGTCGCCGCGCGCAAGCTGCTCGGCGCGTAGGCGAACGCGGACCAACGTCTTCCGTGCGCCGGAATCGCTGAAACTCGCATGGATGGCGGCCGTCAGGCCGAGACCCCCGTTTCGGCCCGGAACCGGAGACGGACCTCGCCGAGCTCCACCGTGTCGCCGTCGTTCAGCTCACGCGAGGCGCATTTGGTCCGGTTCACGATGACGCCGTTGCTGCCGCCGAGGTCTGTGATCACGACGCGGCGCGTCCCGGCGTCGTAATGCAGCACCGCGTGGCGGCGCGAGATAGAATCGTTCTGGAGGCAGATGTCGTTGTCGCGATGCCGGCCGACGTGGACATCGGTCGTGCGCAGGGGGTGACGCAGGGCCTTGCCGTCCATCGTCTCGAGCCATCCGTAGACCACCGCGCTTCCCGACGCGTCGCGCGCAGCCTCCTTTCGCCCGCGCACGACCATGCGGGTCGCGGACGGCTCGGGCACGCGCTCCGCAACGGGCTCGTTGTGAGCCGGGGCTGGGGCTGGGGTTGGGGCCGGTTCAGGCGCCGGGGGATCGGCGACCGCGGCCTCCGGCTCGCGGCGGATGTAGGTCCGATAGGCGAACGCGCCGAGCCCGCCGAGAACGGCCAGGATCCCGACGATGAGCGCAGGGATGGTCACGGCACCCAGAACACCGGTCGGCTCAAGGGCGGGTTCGCGGCTCGGGGTCGTGGCTTCGAGGCGCGGCACCGGCGGCGCCGGAACGTCGATCGCCTGCTCAGCCGCGAGCGCGGTCCCGTCGGCCAGACGGGCGGTCATCACGAGGGTCTCGGCGCCCAGGGCACCGGCGAGATCTGCTTTCAGCGTGCCACCGTTTTCCAGAACCTCCTCGACAAAACGGCTCGAAACGACGTCTTTCGTGCCGTCGCGGCCGGCGCCCTGCTTAATCTCGGCTGCATAGCCGCCCGTCTCCTCGGCGAGCCGCGACAGGTTCTGGAACTTCGTCCGGTCGGCGCGGTCGCCGTCGTAGCCGAGAACGTGGATGACGACCCCGGCCTCCCTTGCGGCGGCCACGACCTGATCGTGGGAGGAGTCGCCCGCGTCGTCCGAGGTGCCGTCGCCGAGAATGACGAGCGCCTTGCGATCACCGCCTTCCCGGGCTAGCGCCTCGATGGCCTCGAGGGCGGCCTTGTAGAGCTGCACCTTGGTGGCGGCCGGCTTGAGCGCGATCATCTGGCGCACGAACTCGGCCTTGGAGGTGCCGGAATCGGCGATGGGAGCCAGCGCGCTGCCGTAGCTGTAGGCGGAAAAGCGGCGCCGGCCCTGGCGTCGGTCCGTCAGCGTCACGACGGCATCCCCCATCTCGGCCAGCGTCGCGCGGCGGGCGTTCGGCATGAGCTGGATGAGGTAGGCGGTGTTGGTGGAGCGTTCGGCCGCGTCGAACGCCTTGAAGCTGGATGCGAGCTCGCCCGTGCCGCCCTTGATCGCCGCCGTCACACCCTCGAAGACGGCAAAGCCGCCGGCGCGCACGTCGCAGGACACGCTCGCGGGTGCTGCCCCCGCCGCCTGAGCGGGCTCCCGGCACTCGGCAACCAGCTTCGTCTCGGTGGCGCCGGCGCCACGCGACCCGATGACGGAGAGCAGCACGCCGGCCACAACAATCGCTTCGCGCTGCCTCGCCAAGCGCCGCATCCCCGCGTCTCCCGTCACCGCCCCAGGTCGTAGGGTGAATCATTTTACGCCGACGGGATTGGCCGTTCAACAAGGGGTGGCCTCGACCCACAGGAAGCGCTCGCACGGCGCACGAGCAACCCTTTCC
This sequence comes from Hyphomicrobium sp., assembly GCF_036833075.1. Lineage (GTDB taxonomy): Bacteria > Pseudomonadota > Alphaproteobacteria > Rhizobiales > Hyphomicrobiaceae > Hyphomicrobium_C. Next base: position 9,468 of record NZ_DAITQL010000084.1, on the reverse strand, counting down.
GGCATAAGGCGAATGAGGCATTGTCGGGCGCGACGCGGGAGGAGGCCCACGCCCCATGGACGCTCGAGACGAGACCGTGCTGCCGCCGGGGACGCGGATCGACCAGTATGTGATCACGGGCATCCTCGGGCGTGGCGGCTTCGGCATCACCTACCTCATCCGCGACGAGATGCTGAACAGGGAGTTCGCGCTCAAGGAGTTCTTTCCCGAGGACCTCGTGCGCCGCGAGGGCCGCAGCCTCAAATTCCGCGCCCGCGCCAATGCGGAGGAGGACTACCGCTGGGGGCTCCGGAAGTTCTTCGACGAGGCGCGGCTGCTCGCCCAGTTCAATCATCCCAACATCATCGGCGTGCGGCGCGTGTTCGAGGCGAACGACACGGCCTACATGGTGCTCGACCTCGTCCGCGGCGTGACGCTCGAAAGATGGCTTCGGAGCCTCGACGGCCGGCCGACGCAGGACGAGATCGACCTCGTGGCGGCGCCCCTCCTCTCGGCGCTCGCGCTCGTCCACGAGAACCGCACCTGGCACCTCGATATCTCGCCCGAGAACATCATGATCCGCGGCGCAGACGGGGCGCCGATCCTGCTCGACTTCGGCGCCTCGCGCTTCGAGATCAAACAGCATTCGCAGCTCGTCTCGGCGCTGGTGTTCAAATGCGGCTACTCGGCGCCCGAGCAGTACACATCGAACGCGGACCGCTACGGCCCCTGGACCGATATCTACGCCTTCGCCGCAACGCTCTATCGGGCCGTCACCGGGGAGCGGCCCGCGGAGGCCACCGCGCGGCAGCTTTCCGACGACCTCACGCCCGCCGTTCGGGCCGCCGACACGTCCTATCGGAAAAGCTTTCTCGCGGCGATCGACGGAGGGCTGCGGCTCTCGCCGGCGGAACGGCCCCAGTCGGTCGCGGACTGGCGGGCGATGCTGCTCGCGGGCAGCACGGTCGTGCCGGAAGAGGTATCGACGGTGACGCGGCCGACGACGGCCATCCCGCAGCCTCAGCCGCAGAGCCGCCTCGGCGTGCCGCTGGCTTACACGCGGCTCATGACGCGCGTCTCGAAGGCCGGCGCCAGCAGACGCAAACGGCGGGGAATTGCAGGCATGCTCGCGGCGTTGCTGGCGCTGCTCGTCGTGGGCGGAGGCGCAGCGCTGCTCGCAAGCAGCCACAGGAGCCCGTTCGCGGCGTGCGGGGGCATGTTTTCCGGTGCGGACTGCTGGGCCGCGGTGGTGGACAACGGCGGCAACATCTTCGCCCGCGTCGAGGAGCCGAGCCGGGCCGCGGCGGAGGCGGCGGCCCTGAAACGCTGCTCCGAGGTGTTTGATCAGGGCTGCAAGGTGATCGCGACGCTGACGCAAAACGAATGTTGGGCGTTGGCCGAAATGCCTTCCGATCCCACGCGCTGGCGCGCATCCGCGGGCCAATCGATGGACCTCGCCCAGAAGGACGCCCGCTGGGCGTGCGAGCGCGCCTACGGCATGTGCGAGGTGGCGCTGACATTCTGCGCGGACGGCAAGCGGGCGGAGTGACGGAGCAAGACCACCCCCTCACCCGGCGTTTCGCGCCGACCTCTCCCCGTCATGGCGGAGCCATGACGCTGCGCCGGTGAGGGGAGCTGCCCCACTACTCCCTGAACCGGTTGGTGATGGGGTAGCGGCGGTCGCGGCCAAAATTGCGGCTCGAGATCTTCACGCCCGGCGCGGCCTGGCGGCGCTTGTACTCCGCGAGATAAAGCAGCCGCTCCACCTTGCGCACCACGTCCGGGTCGTGGCCGCGCTGGATCACGTCGGCGACCGGCATCTCCTTCTCGACGAGGCAGGAGAGGATGTCGTCGAGGATCTCGTAGGGCGGCAGGCTGTCCTGGTCGGTCTGGTTCTCGCGCAGCTCGGCGGTCGGAACGCGCGTGATGATGCTCTCGGGGATCACCTCGCCCGCGGGGCCTTGGCCGCCCTTGGGCACGTTGGCGTTTCGCCAGCGCGCGAGACGGTAGACCTCCAGCTTGTAGAGGTCCTTCACCGGGTTGAAGCCGCCGTTCATGTCGCCGTAGAGCGTGGCGTAGCCGACGCTCATCTCGCTCTTGTTGCCCGTCGTCAGCACCATGGCGCCGAACTTGTTCGAGATCGCCATGACCACGACACCGCGCGTGCGGCTCTGGATGTTCTCCTCGGCGATGTCGGGGGGCCTGCCGGCGAACATCGGCGCGAGGGCCTCGGCGAACCCGGCGACCGCCGGCTCGATCGGCACCGTGTCGAGGCGGATGCCCAGCGCCTCGGCGCACGCCGTCGCGTCGGCGATGCTCTGGCCGGACGTGTAGCGATACGGCATCATGACCGCGTGCACGCGGCCGGGGCCGAGGGCATCCACCGCCATGGCGGCGACGAGGGCGCTGTCGATCCCGCCGGACAGGCCGAGGACAACGCCGGGGAAGCGGTTCTTGTCCACGTAGTCGCGCAAGCCCAGGACGCAGGCGTGATAGGCCGCGGCATCACCCTCGGTCAGACGAGGCATGGGGCCTTTGGCGCAGATCCAGCCGGATTCGGATCGGGTCCACTCCGTGATGGCAATTTGCTCCTCCCAGGCCGGGAGCTGGGCTGCGAGCGTGCAGTCGGCGTTGACGACGAAGGAGGCCCCGTCGAACACCAGCTCGTCCTGCCCGCCCACCTGGTTGACATAGGCAAGCGGCAGCCCGGTCTCGATCACGCGCGCCACGGCCACGTTCATGCGCACGTCGGGCTTCTTCCAGTCGAAGGGCGAGCCGTTGAGCGCGATCAGGATCTCGGCTCCGCATTCGGCGAGGCACTCCGTCACCTCGTCCTTCCAGATGTCCTCGCAGATCGGCGCGCCGATGCGGACACCGCGAAAGGCGATCGGGCTCGGGAGGTCGCCGGCCGTGAAGACGCGCTTCTCATCGAAGACGCCGTAGTTGGGAAGGTCGGCCTTGAAGCGGACGGCGGCGACGGTGCCGCCGTCGAGCAGCACGGCCGCGTTGTAGATGGCGCCGCCCTCGGGCCACACGGTGCCGACGAGCACGCCGGGCCCGGGTCCCAGGCGCGCGGCCAGCGCCTCGACGCGCGTGCGCGCGGCGGTGTGGAATGCCGGCTTTAGCACGAGGTCTTCCGGCGGATAGCCGGTATAGAACAGCTCCGGGAAGACGATCAGATCGGCCCCTGCCGCCGCCGCCTCGGCGCGTGCGTCGAGGAGCTTCTGCTCGTTGCCCGCAAGATCGCCCACGATGGGGTTCAACTGGGCGAACGCGATCTTGAGGGAGGATGGGGCGGGGGGGGCGTTTTGGCTCATGGCGGCATGATTTAGGGCTGCGGCCGGCCCGGGTCCAGGGGCTTCGGCGCGCGGCCACCTCTTTTGCCGGCTTTCGGACCCGTCGGTGGAACACGGGCTCCGGGTCAGGCCCCTTCGGCGCGCGGTGGACCTCGGAAGCGGCAGTCATTACAGAACGAGGTGGCCGCTTCCGGCGCGAGTCTTCCCTCCCATGCTCTCCGTCCTCTCCATCGTCGCTCCCGTCTTCGCGCTGATCGCCAGCGGCTACGGCGCGCGGCGCCTCGGCGTGATCGGGCTGGCAGCCGTCTCGGAGCTCAACCGCTTCGTCATCTACCTCGCGCTGCCGGCCCTGCTGTTCGATGTCATGGCCCATGCCGAGGCGAGCGATCTCGCGCAGCCCGGCTTCATCGCCGCGTTCGGGCTCGCGTGCGGCGCGGTCTTTTACGGCACCGTCGGCCTCAGCCTCATGGCCGGACGGCCGCTCGCAGCGGCGAGCATCAACGGACTGCTCGGCTCCTACGCCAACACGGCCTACATGGGATTCCCGGTGCTTCTCATGCTGTTCGGTGCGGAGAGCCTCATTCCGGTGACCATCGCCTCCATCCTCACGGTGTGCGTCTTGTTCGCGTCGGCGATTGTGCTGATCGAGATCGGGAGCCATCGCGAGCACCGCCCGCTGCCGCTCGCGCGCAAGGTCGGCGGCTCGCTCATCCGCAACCCGCTGCTGGTCGCGCCGGTGCTGGGGGCGCTCTACGGTGCGACCGGGCTCGGGCTGCCGGGCGCAGCCGAAACGTTCCTCAAGCTGCTCGGCGGCGCCGCAAGCCCGCTGGCGCTGGTGGTGATCGGCCTGTTTCTCGGAGAGCCGCGTCCTGTCGCAACCGCTGAACGGAAATCGGCGCTCGCGCTCGCGGCCGTGAAATTGTTCGTGCACCCGGTTTTGACGTGGGGGCTCGCATCGGCCCTCGCGGTGCCGCCCAGGCTCGCGGCGATGGCGGTGCTGCTGGCGGCCATGCCCACCGGCACCGGCCCCTTCATGCTGGCGGAGTTCTACAAGCTGCCGGCCGTGGTGACATCGGCGGTGATCCTGGTCTCGACGCTCGGCGCGCTGGCGACGCTGCCGCTCCTCATGCTGGCGCTCGGGGTCGGCGCTCAACCTTAACGGCAAGGGCTTCGGAAATGGTCTAAAGGACAAGCAGCAGAGACGCCGCATCCCCTTGTGTGCGCTCCCCGCATGAGGCACAGCATTTGAAAACCACCAACGGGAAGGCTTATCCCAATGCGCCTCGACGCCATCGCCATCGGAAAAAACCCACCTGAGGACATCAACGTCATCATCGAGGTGTCGGTCGGCGGGGAGCCGATCAAGTATGAGCTGGACAAGACCTCGGGGACGCTGGTCGTCGACCGCTTTCTCTACACGCCGATGCGCTACCCGGGGAACTACGGGTTCGTGCCGCACACGCTGTCCGAGGACGGAGACCCGATCGATGTGCTGGTCTGCAACACGCGCACGATCGTGCCCGGCGCGGTCATCAACTGCCGGCCGGTCGGCGTGCTGGTGATGGAGGACGAGGCCGGCGGCGACGAGAAGATCCTCGCCGTCCCCTCACACAAGATTTCGCGCCGCTACGAGAAGATCGGCTGCTACACGGATATGCCGTCGATCTCGCTGCAGCAGATCGAGCACTTCTTCGCGCACTATAAGGACCTCGAGCCCGGGAAGTGGGCCAAGATCCATCACTGGGGTGACACCGCCGAGGCGCAACAGCGCATCACGGAAGCCATCGAGCGCGCCAAGGGCAAAGGCTGACGCGCCACGTGAATGCTCGTCGCCTTTGCGCGTCCTGTCCGGCGCTGCGTCCGAAGCGCGAACCGTCGCACTCAGAGCGCGGATCCGACGCGCTCTAACCGGTCTTTTCCGCAGGCGAGGTGCTCGTCGGCGCGGCGGCCGTCGTGTCATAGGCGGTTTTCGTGTAGCCGTCGCCGATCCGCGTAATCTTCGTCGTCCAGCCCGTATCCCAGGTGATCACCGCGGACGTCCCGTCCCGGTCCCATGTGCCGTTCAGGCCCTCGCCGGCGCGGTCGGCTTCGGCGCGGCCGGATGCGGACAGCACGATCTCGAACGGTCGACCTTGCGAATCCTCGACGCGCCAGGTCCCGACGAACTCATCCTCGCCCGGATCCGCGTCACGGACTCCGACGAGGGCAAGAAAGCTGGAGAGCATGGCGCTCCCCTGATGGCTGAGCGTGCTCATTCGATCCTCCGCGTTCAGCAGGGCGCGCGACACCCGCACGCCTCTTTCACCAGAGGAAACGCTTCAGGACTCCGGCGGTTCCGGACAGCGTCAGCCCGCCGCTGCGGCAGGAAGGCTCGGGGTACCGCGCGCCTCGCGCTCGAGCTTCATGCGCTCGGCCACGAGGAAGGCCAGCTCCAGCGACTGATCCGCATTGAGGCGCGGATCGCACTGGGTGTGGTAGCGGTCCATGAGATCCGTTTCCGAGATGGCGACCGCGCCGCCCGTGCACTCGGTGACATTCTGCCCCGTCATCTCGACGTGGATGCCGCCCGCGTGCGTGCCTTCGGCGCGATGCACGTCGAAGAACGCCTCCACCTCCTTCAGGATGCGGTCGAAGGGGCGCGTCTTGTAGCCGTTGGCGGCGCTGATCGTGTTGCCGTGCATCGGATCACACGCCCAGACGACGGTGCGCCCCGCCTTCTTCACGGCGCGGATCAGCTTCGGCAGATGCTGGCCAGCCTTCTCGTGGCCGAAGCGGCAAATCAGGGTGAGGCGGCCCGCCTCGTCCTTGGGGTTCAGGATGTCGATCAGGCGCAGAAGCCCGTCCGCATCCAGTGACGGACCGCACTTGATGCCGATCGGATTCTTGATGCCGCGGCAGAACTCGACGTGCGCGTGGTCCAACTGGCGCGTGCGGTCGCCGATCCACAGCATGTGCCCACTCGTCGCGTACCAGTCGCCGCTCGTGGAATCGAGGCGGGTCAGCGCCTGCTCATAGTTCAAGAGCAGCGCCTCGTGGCTGGTGTAGAAGCTCGTCGCGCGGAGCTGGGGCGTGTTGGCGCTCGTGATGCCGCAGGCGCGCATGAAGCCCAGCGTCTCGGCGATGCGGTCGGCGAGCTCCTGGTAGCGGTGCCCCTGGGGGCTGTCCTTGACGAAACCCATGTTCCACTGGTGCACGCGCTCGAGATCGGCGTAGCCGCCGGTCGCGAAGGCGCGGATCAGGTTCAGGGTCGCGGCGGACTGACGGTAAGCCTCGAGCTGGCGCTGCGGATCGGGAATGCGCGATTCCGCCGTGAAGTCGGCGCCGTTGATGATGTCACCGCGGTAGGAGGGCAGCTCTGTGTCGCCCTTCTTCTCACTCGGCGACGAGCGGGGCTTGGCGAACTGGCCGGCGATGCGACCCACCTTCACCACGGGGCTGCCGCCGGCATAGGTCAGCACAACCGCCATCTGCAGGAAGACGCGGAAGAAATCGCGGATGTTGTCGGCGCGGTGCTCGAGGAAGCTTTCGGCGCAGTCGCCGCCCTGGAGCATGAAGCCCTCGCCCTTGGCGACCTCGCCCAGCGCCTTCTTCAGCTCGCGCGCCTCGCCTGCGAAGACGAGCGGCGGAAAGGTTGCCAGCCGGCCCTCGACGTCCGCCAGCGCGGCGGCATCGGCGTACTCGGGAACCTGGACGATCGGAAACGAGCGCCAGCTCTCGGGGGACCAGGTGGTGGGCATCGTGTCTCAACCTTCTTCCTGCCGCGCGCGCTCTCGGCCGGCATGGCCTTCTCCATACAATCAGGATACGCGCATTTCACGGCGGCTTATAGGGCAAGTGTCGGCGGATAGATAGGGTGCGCGCGTCGCCGGCGCGAGGGGCCCCGTGCAAGCGGCAGAAACGACGAAGGCGGCCGGAGGACCGGCCGCCTTGGTCTCAGTCTCGTGTCGCGCGGCGCCTGCCGCCTACTCCGCGACGCGGCGGCGGCGGCGGGCCGGTCCGCCCATCTCCATGCCCGGAGGCGAAAGCGCCTTCTCGGCGTCGGCGCGCGCCTTCTCCTTGCTGATCAGCTCGTCGCGCTTGGAGGCGATGCGACGCAGCTGACGCAGCATGCCGCCCGTGCCGGCGGGAATGAGACGGCCGACGATCACGTTCTCCTTGAGGCCCTCGAGCGTATCCGACTTGCCGATCACGGCGGCGTCGGTCAGCACGCGGGTGGTCTCCTGGAACGAGGCCGCGGAGATGAACGAGCGAGTCTGCAGCGACGCCTTGGTGATGCCGAGCAGAACCGGCGTCGCGGAGGCCGGGCGCTTGCCCGCCTTCTCCACCTTGGCATTCACCTCGTCGAACTCGATGCGGTCGACCTGCTCGCCCTTGATGAAGTCCGTCTCGCCGGTGTCGGTGATCTCGACCTTCTGCAGCATCTGCCGAACGATGACCTCGATATGCTTGTCGTTGATGGTCACGCCTTGCAGACGGTAGACGTCCTGGATCTCGTTGATCAGGTAGTTGGCGAGCTCCTCGACGCCCTTGATGGCCAGAATGTCGTGCGGCGCCGGATTGCCGTCGTAGATGTAATCGCCGCGATCGACCCGGTCGCCAGGCTGGACAGCCAGGCTCTTGCCGCGCGGGATCAGATACTCGACGGGCTCCGCATTCTCGTCATCCGGCCGGATGCTGACGCGCTGCTTGTTCTTGTAGTCCTTGCCGAACTCCACCGTGCCGGAAACCTCGGCGATGATGGCGTGATCCTTCGGACGGCGCGCCTCGAAGAGTTCCGCCACGCGCGGCAGACCGCCCGTGATGTCGCTCTGCTTGGCCGTCGCCAGCGGAACGCGGGCGATGACGTCGCCGGCCTGGACCTCCTGGCCGGGCTCGACCGAGAGAATGGCGTCCACCGACAGCAGGTAGCGGGCATCGCCGCCACGGGCCACCTTCACGTGCTGGCCCTTGGCGTCCTTGATGACGATCGCCGGCTTCAACTCGGCGCCGCGCGGCGTCGCACGCCAATCGACGATGACGCGGTTGGTGGTGCCCTTCACCTCGTCCGTCTGCTCGCGCACGGAGACGCCCTCGATCAGATCCTCGAACTCGATCTTGCCCGAGGCTTCCGTGATGATCGGACGCGTGTAGGGGTCCCACTGGGCGATACGGGTGCCGCGCTTCACATCGTCGCCTTCGTCGACGTGCAGGCGGGCACCGTACTGGATCTTGTGGGTCGCAAGCTCCTTGCCCGACTGGTCGACGATGACGATCGACATCGTGCGGCCCATGGCGATGAGACGCCCCTGGCCGTCCTTCACGATGGCGCGGTTCTTGATCCGCACCTTGCCGTTGAAATTGCTCTCGATGAACGACTGATCGACGACGTTCGCCGTGCCGCCGATGTGGAACGTGCGCATCGTGAGCTGGGTGCCGGGCTCGCCGATCGACTGGGCGGCAATGACGCCGACCGCCTCGCCGATGTTGACCGGCGTGCCGCGCGCCAGATCGCGGCCGTAGCACCTGGCGCACACGCCGGTGATCGTCTCGCAGGTCAGCACCGAGCGAATGCGGACCTCCTGGATCTGCGCCTTCTCGATGGCGTCGGCGTGCCTCTCCTCGATCAACTCGCCGGCCTTGAGGATGACGGCCTCCTCGCCATTCTCGCCGGTCGCGACGATGTCCTCGGCCGCGGTGCGGCCCAGCACGCGGGCGCCGAGCGAGACGATCACCTGACCGGCATCGACGACCGCCTGCACCTTAATGCCGCGATCGGTTCCGCAGTCCTCCTCGATAATGATGCTGTCCTGCGCCACGTCGACGAGCCGGCGCGTCAGGTAGCCCGAGTTGGCGGTCTTGAGCGCCGTGTCGGCGAGGCCCTTGCGGGCGCCGTGGGTCGAGTTGAAGTACTCGAGGACCGACAGGCCCTCCTTGAAGTTGGAGATGATCGGCGTCTCGATGATCTCGCCCGAAGGCTTGGTCATGAGGCCGCGCATGCCGGCGAGCTGCTTCATCTGCGCGGGCGAGCCGCGCGCGCCGGAATGGCTCATCATGTAGACCGAGTTGATCTGCTTTTCGTGGCCGGCGCTGTCCTTCTCGGTCGCGGAGATGCGATCCATCATCTCCTTGGCGATCTGGTCGGTGCACTTCGACCAGGCATCCACCACCTTGTTGTACTTCTCGAGCTGGGTGATGAGGCCGTCGTTGTACTGCT
>NZ_DAITQL010000083.1:0-17652 GCF_036833075.1 Hyphomicrobium sp. | reverse complement strand
CTCGATATTCAGTCTCAGCAGGTCGGCCGCGACAATATCCTATCTCTGGTCGCTCTCGGTCGGGGCCTCACTCTGACGAGTGAAGCGACGACCGTCGCGCAGTTTCCGGGGGTCGCCTATCGGAAGCTTGCCGGTGAGGTGCTGCCGTTCAGCATGGTCTGGTCCGCGCAAAACGACAATCCAGCATGTCGGCGGTTATTAAGCTTGGCCCGGTCGATGGCGGGACCGGCCGGGAGAAAGTAGGATTTGTCGGCACATGCGATTGTGCCGACGTGTAAGGCTACCCCAAGTTGCGCCATCGGCTATTCCAGCGACTTTTCGATGAAGCCGAGCGTATTGGCGTTCTCGACCAAGGTTCGCACCTTGGAGCGCTCGAGTCCTTCAGGCACTTCCGCCTCGATCTCGAGCCTGAGTTTCACCTGACTGCCCGGAAGCGTGGTGAGCTGTTCGACGATCGCCTCTACAATCTGGTGGATGTCCCGGGCCGGACGATCCGGCGAGATCATCACGGTGCCGGAAAACCGCGTCGGCTTCTTTTCCGGCGCAGGCGTGGTCGGCGCGTCGTCCATTGGCGGCCCATCGGGCGCCGGCGTGCCACCACCCGGCCCCGAGGCTGTGTCGCCCGATCCAGGCTGCACCGGCGCCGGGCGGTGGGCTTCGGCCACCTCCGGTGTCACGATGACGCTGTCGCTGTCGATCACGACCGCGGCGCTGGCCGCCCGCTCGATCGCCAGCCCCAGATAGGTGCCGGCCCCCTCCTCCCATCGCTCGGCATAGGCGAACGGACCGGGCAGCATGCCACTCACCGCCGCATGCACCGTCTTGACCAGTACGTCCTGGCCCTTGAGACGCGGCAGATAGATGTAGCGGTTGAGATATTCCCGCAGGTCCTTGAGCGACAAATGCGGCTTGTCGTTCCAGATGTATTTCTGCAGGTCACGGTCGAGGCGCGACGGCCCCAATTCCGTCAGCAGGCCCTCCTCGGCCACCAGCTTCTTGCTCGCCCGGGCCAGCAGCCCGTCCTGCGCCGGAATCTTGCCCGACACCCATTCCCAATCCGCCTGCGCGCTTTCCTGGGCGGGATAGTGCAGATAGCACCACGCCTCTTTCAGGCGCGTCTTCATCGTCTCGTTCGCCTCGGTCAGCTTCGCCTTGGCCAGCGCACTGTCGCTCTGGGTGAGGTTCAGCCGCTCGGTGTCGCGCACGATCTCGCCCCACGCCAGGGACGCGCGCACGGCGTCTTTCAGATGATCGAGCTGGCGGGCCTCCGCAGCGATGAACACCAGCATGTTGCGATAGACGCGCGGCGTGCTGCCGCGCTGAGTGAGGATGTCCTTCGCCTCGACCAGCGCGTCCGAACCGTCGCGCCCGTTATGCGGATGCTGGACCCCCAGCACAACGGCACGCACGCCGCCCGCCTCATCGGGGACTTCGGCTGACGAGGCCGGCGCGACCTGAACCGCGTCGAAATGCCCGCGATCGGCGAGGCCATTCACATATTTCCCGAGTTCCGCGTCGATTGTCACATCGACCAGTGCCGCTTCAATCTGTGCCGCCTTATCCGCTGCGATACGGTTGAGGCTCGCCGACATCGAGTACCAATAGCGGCCCAGATCGGCATGCATGAACTTGGCCTGATTGGTCAGCCGGCGCAGCGCATCGCCGAAGATCGCCGGACGCTCGCCCGGCTGCACGACACCGAGATTGATCTGTTTGTCGTCGAGTCCGGTGTTCTGCTGCTGATGCGTCGGCGCCGTACCCATGAAGATCGCGCGGGCGACGCGGCGCGTCGCCGAATAGCGGTTAAGGTTGGGCGCCGATTGATCGACCTTGTACGGGGTGGAGGCCGTGCCATCGACGTCGCCGGCGATAATCGACTGCCAGGTCACGTCGAGATAATGGAGCAGTTCCGGCTCCACGCGCGGCGAACTCACCGCAACGCTGCCCGGCATGATCATCACCGACGGGTCTGCGTTCATCCAAAGTTCGTGGATCGCCTGCGCCATCAGGCGCAGGACGCCGCGCGTGCGCTGGAACTTCTCAAGCGAACCCCAGCTCGTATAGAGCTGGTCGAACAGCTCGGGATGGATCGGATAGGCCTTCTCCAGCTTGCGCCGATAATCCTCATCCGCGCAGCCTTGCGGGAAATCGTTGGCGTTTTCCCGGTACAGCTTGGCGAACTGCTTCAGCGTGTTGTCGCGGTGATGGAACTTGTCGCCGGGGATTTCCTTGAACAGCCGCCGCCGGACGATCTCATAGCTCTCTTCCTGGCTCGCCGGCCGCCACGAGGATTCCACGCGGCTGAAGGTCTGCTTGAGGCGCGCGAGCGCCTCCTGGCCGCCTTCGCCGCCCACCTCGATCTGAGACGCCGGCAAGGAGGCGACCAGCAGCGTGCCGGGGCTGGCCTTAACCGCCTCGGTCAGCGACTGAACGAACGACAGGTTCGCATCGAACGAGCCGGACGGCAGGCCCTCGACCTTGTAGATCTGGCGCAGATAGGCGACCCATTCATCGATCAGGATCAGGCACGGCGCATATTTCTTGAAGAGCGCCTCCAGAAGGTTGGAGCCTGGCGCAATGCCGCTGGCGTCATTTTCCGCCACCATGGCGAAGGCGTCTGCGCCGCCGAGCTGCCAGGCGAGTTCGCCCCAGGTCGTGCGGATCTTCAGGTCGCCTTCCGCGTGGAGCACGTCCTGCGGTCCTCGCGACGTGCCGACCAGGACCGCCCGATTGACGGCCTTCGGCACGGTCAGGCCGAGCTTGTCCAGCAACTGATCGAGGCCCGACAGGTCCTGCACCGGCGTCGGCCCGGCCATGTGATAGAGGGCCAGCATTGAGTGGGTCTTGCCGCCGCCGAAGTTGGTCTGCAGCTCGACGACCGGATCGCCCCCGCTGCCGGACAGCCGCTTGGCCGCGCCGATCAGCAGCGTGCTCAACCCTTCCGTCAGATAGGTGCGGCTGAAGAACTGGCGCGGATCGCGATATTCCGGCGGCGCGCTTCCCGAATGCACCTTGGCGAGGTCGGCCGCGAACTCTGCCTGCTGGAACTCACCGGTGGCGACATCCTGGTGCGGCTCGACCACCTCGCGCCACGGCAAGAGGCCGGCCACGGTCTCGACCGAAATTTCGAGGCGCTGGGTCTTCCGGCGTTCCTCATTGCGCGCCAGCTCGGTGAACTTGGTGCGCAGGATGGTGTCGCGCATCTTGCCGAGCTGCTCGGCCGTTTCCCCCGCGCTGATCGCCTCCATCAGCCGACGCATGGAATCGAGCGCGCGCTCGGCGTCGTCATAGGTGAAAGTCTCATTGTGCGACAGCTTGTTGCGCACGTCGCCCAGTTCGTTGACCAGCGAGCGCTCCGCACGGCCAAGAACGGTCTTGAACGCCTCAGCCCAGAACCGATCCATCGCGTTGAACAGCGCGGCCTGATCCCAGCCGACCTCGCCGTTGCTGTTCGGGCGCAGGTTCGGCAGCTTCTCCAGAACCTGGACCTGCCAGTGCCCCTTGAGGGAGGTCTCCAGCCTCTTTTCGACGAAGGGGATCAGCGCCGACGGCAGCAGCTCCATCCCCTCAAACACATATTGGCGCGTACTTTTTGCCACGTCCCGTTCCCCCTTAAATATCCAACCGGATCTGACGATCGCCGCTTGTGTCGTGAATGGCCGCCGCGGCCTTTGTCAGCTCGGTCCAGTCGGCGATCAGGGCGTTGTAAGCCGTGGCCTCCTTGGCATCCTTCCGCTTGTTAGCGCTGATGTCGTAAAGGCAGTAGGCGAGATCCTTCACGGCCTCGGCCTGGGTGTTGATCTTCTTCATCAGGACGGCGGTGTCGTGGGAGATGCCGTCCTTCTCGTGCAGGCGGACCAGGTGCTGGAGGCATTCCCACACCGTCAGGTGGCCATCGCTTTCCGGCTCCCAATCCCCGGCGAGTTCGTCGCGAGAGAGAATACGGACCTTGCCGGCGGCGCTTTCGACGATACCGGCGTGCTTGACGCTATCGACAGAGATACCGCGCGCGGTGGCGATGCTGTTGGCCGTACCGTATTCGCCCTTGCCCATGCCATTCTGCTCAAACCAGGTGATGGCGAACCGCGTGTCCGCGTCGAACTCACCCTGGATGCCGCCGAGATATTCATCCAGTTCCCGGTTGATGAGCTGAAGTGCAGTTTTCACGCTCATCGGGCTGTCGTCGGATTCCAGCACGGCCTTGTAGCGTGAGAACACACCCATGCCGGGGCCGATGGCCGACTGCGGCATGTCTGCCGGCGCAATATTGGCAGCCTGAAGCTCGGCGATCGCCGGCGGCAGCTCGCGTTTCAAAGCACGGATGAATTCGGCACGTGAGATGATTTCGGCCGTGGCTTCCTTCTTTCGGCACACGAGAACGACCGAATTGGCGAGGGCGTTGGTGCCCTTGGCGATCAGCCGCCCGGGGCTTTCGGTACGAATGGGCCATGTGCCGAGCACAGAAAAACCAGCGGAAATAACCGCTTGCAGAAAGGTGGACCAGCCCGTTGAGCTGATTCCTTCCTGCTCAACTTCACTTTGCTTGAAAGCATAGTAGATCGTGGCGGGAAAATCTGCGGCCGTTCCGTCAGCCATTCTTCCAATTGCCGCCGTCATTCCTTCAAGGAAAAACTTCTCCGCAGCATCCGCACCGCCGTGCCGATAAGGGGTCGCAACCAATTCTTCAGTTTTCGGCGTCGCCAAAACACCGAAAATCGATGGGTAGATTTCTTTTAGACTAGGCTTGAGCCAGCAAAAGAAAAAATCTGAAAGGTCTGCGTATCCGATGTTGTCATAATAGGGCGGATCGGATGAAATTACCGTTCCAGCCTCATAAATCACTTCCCCAGCATTAACTTGTTTAACAGATCCAATTCCTGACGCGGGGAAATCTGCAATTGCCCTGCTGATCTTATCGACCGGCGTCGACCAATTCCCCCCTGAGTTCGAGAAGAAGTTGACTTCAGCATAATCCCAGACCATCGGAATCGCTTGGCGAGCAAAAGTTTCGCGCAGGGCTCCTCGATCGCTCATCCAGCTTGTCACGGTTGAGCCGAGGTTTGTTAATTTCGAGATCGCGAAAGCCAAATATACACTCACCGCCTCCGCATATGCCTTTGCACCATCACCACCATCACGCAGCGGGGCCGTGTTGGAGGATTTGCTTGCAGCCGACGCATCAACCTCGACCTGCGCACGCACCTCATGCACTAGGCTGCTAAAGGTATTCAGGGCCACCAACTGACGATCAGTGAATAGATCACCGAAGGTCGTGAGTCCGTAGTCTACCGTCCAGAAATTGCGAGGATCGTTCGGCAGGCTGGCCTCGGGCTTCCACGCAGGCTTTGCCGACAAGGCCAGCGTTCTGTGCATATCCGTAGGTGCAACATAAGCACGGGTGCGATGGCCTTCGGCGACGATCGCGATCAGCGTCTGGCCCATTTTACCAGCGCGTCCGTTGCTCTTCACATAGTCAGGGGTGATGGCGGTATCCGACATAAGGCATCGGAAATTCGCGCCACGACCCGCCTTGGTCCCTTCCTTAGCCGCGGCGATCTCGGCTTTGGTTCCGCCATGCCTAATCCGATAGGAAATGGTCTTGGCCTGCTTATCGACCATAGGCTCGACCCAAGCCTCCTTGCCGGTCTTGGTGCTGAGCAGGAAGCTTGAAGCGATCGGCACCTGGACGTTGGCAAACGCAGGATCGGGACTAGGCACCGTTCGCGCCCAGATCCAGGCAACTACTGTCGCTTGGCCGCCACCATATTCCTTGGACAGCTCCACCTGCGGATATAGATTCCCGATGCGCTCCCACGCCTTCTCGCGCATCCACTCGCCATAATATTTGACGTCCTCGGCGAGCCCCTCGGCGTTGCGGTAGAATTGCCGGTCCTTCGCGCCCGGATGGATGGGCTGCTTGTCCTTGAACCTCGGCGGGATCTCGATCATCGCCTTGCCGATCATCACCGCGACCGGGTTCAGGTCGGACCCATAAGCGGGCAGACCGAGGCGTTGCGCCTCCAGCGGGATCGAACCGCCGCCCGAGAACGGATCATAGACCGGCGGCAGCTCGCCGCCGCAGCTCTTGCGGATCTCGGCGCGGGCGCGTTCCAGCACTTCCTCCTTGGTCGAGTTCTCCCACACCACAAGTTCCTCAATGATGCCGAACAGGCGCTTGCGTTCGGCCTCCTGCGCTTCGGGCGTGGGGAATTTCCCGGGGTCGCTCGACGGATCATCGACAAGCTGGGCGAACAGCACCGCGCGGCACGCCGCCAGCGGCCGCCGCGCCCACCACATATGCAGCGTGGACGGATGCCCATGCCGGATGGACTTTTCGCGTGCGGAGGCGGCGTTGATCGCTTCAAGCGGGATCGCAACCTCAATCAATTTCTTCTTGGTGTTAGTCGTCGAGGTCATAAACCAGCCTGTAGGTTGCGGGATGGATGGTCAGTTCGCCGCCGTCGCGCAGGGCGCGCAGGCGGGCGCCCGTCATCTCGACGGGACCACCCTCCGGGTTGATAAGAATGAAGGAATAGAGGTCCGGCTTCTGGTCGAGCAGCCCCCAGAGATCGGCCTCGAGCTGGAGCGGTTCGTGCTCCAGACAATGGTCCTTGGGATAATAATGCCGCAGAACCTCGCCGCATGCCGAGCGGCGCTCCCACGGAAAACGTGTCCCGTTGGCGCGACCGATCCAGCTCCCGTCCGCATGGAAAAAACGGTCCTCGCCGTCAGCCTTGTAGCCTTCAGCCAACGCAAACCGCGCCATGACACTGGGGCGTGGCGGCTTCGGCGCGACGCGGGGCCTGCTCGCCATCTCCGTCTCGATCAGCTCTCGATCCGGTTCCACGGTTGGCGAGACGGGCTCAGGCTGCGACGCCGGCTCATCTTCGTCCGCCAGGAGGAGATCATCCGCATCCGCGGGCTCGGCATCACCGCGTTCGTCTTCCGCGACCTGGTCGACGCCATCATCATCGCCAGGTTCGGCAGGGAGTTGGACTTCGACGATCGGAGCGGCGGCGATGTGCTGGGGACCGAGCGTGAAATTCTCCTCGAGATACTCCCTGATATCCTCGGGCGAGCGCTCGAACGCATAGGCCAGCGCCGCGCGAATATCCGCGCTCAGAGGCCTGCCGATCTCTTCCGGCACGCGCTTGGCGAGCTTGGCCTTCGTCAGCGGGCTAACGAACAGCTTGCGGTCGAGCCACAGGATGTCGGTGAGCCGCGCTGTGCCTGCGGGCACACCGTCCAGGTAGGGGATGACTTCCAGCTTGGGGGTCTGAACCCAGCTCGTCGCAGCAATCGCTTCCGCCAGCACACGCACACGCTCGGTCTCGGCGGCATCGGCAAGCTCGATCCGTCCAAGCTGGGTGCCGAACGCCGTCAGCCAGGCGCGGCGATCCTCCATGCCGGCGAGCAGCGACGGCTGGTTGAAGCGTTCTTCGACGAGATCCGACAAGGCCGGCAGGGCCGAGAACGGCGGCGCGTGCACCGTCTCTCCCGACAGTCGCTGAAAATCGGCGGTCTTGCGTTTGACCCATTCGTGCAGATGGCTCCACCGGAACAGGGTCTGCATGCTCAGGCCATAGCCGAGCGTCTCGACCGGCGCCCACTCGCCCACGAGGTTCAGCCAATGTCCGCGCTCTTCCCAGATGCGGGTCGGGTATCGGACCAGCAGGGTCCGAACTCGCCGGGCGTCGTCGGAGGACAGCGCCTTTCCCGAGGCCAGCGTTCCGAGCCATTTCAGCGCCAGATCCGCAGACGGACGGTCGGCGACGCCGATGCGATGCCACAGACTGAGGTCGAGCACGGACACGCGCACAACGGCGGCGCCGGGAACATCTTCCTCGTCGCCGGTCAGGAAGACGCCGCCGGACGTGGCCCATGTGCCGTCATGGGCGAGGATCAGCTTCTCGGTCTTGAAGGCGCTCCTGATGTTCTGCGCATCTGTGGTCGAACAACCGTCAAGCATCTGGTCCAGACGACGATACCATTTCTCGACCTCATGCACCGGCGCCCTGTCGGATTTTGCCAACGCGCGCAGTCGGTCGAGCAGGCGTCCGGGGCCGCTCGGCGTACTGCGGACGCCGAGAAGGTCGAGGAGCGGGCGTGTCGTTTCCCGGTCGAGCAGCCCATGCACGAAGGGCTCGACATCGATCAGCGCCTCCGTCTCCGGCGTCCTGCGCACCAGGTCCGCCGGGAGCTGCATCATGTTCCGCGTATCGGGAAGACAGGGTTTGGCCCTCAGCTTCAGCAGCCAATCCGCCAGCAAAGGCTCCGACGTCACCGATCGTGTCGATCCCGTGGTCGCGACCTGCGACAGGCGAGCACCCGCGGCCCGCGACCAATAGGTGTCGCGCTGATCCAGAATCTTGCCGACGATCTTGGTCCAGATGCCCGCGTCATCCTTCGACAGCGCCTCCCAATGCCTCCAGTAGTCGGCAGAGAAATCCCAACTCTCAATGACGAACTGGTTGGTGACGTAGGGATAGTAAAGCGTCCCGCGTGCCCCACGCGCCTGGGCTTCCGCCGTGAGCTGTTGTCGCCCGTAGATGCTTTGACGCTTCTGGACGAACGGTATGAACCTCAGGAGGCCGGAGCGACCGGATCCGATCCAGCGAAGCCAATCCTCCCGCGAGCAGGATTTGAAACCGGCCACATAGTCTGCGTGCAGAAGCTGCGCTTTCCGGACCGAATCCGGCAGCAAACCTTCCAAAGCGCCATTTTCGTCGAACAACACGCCCTTGTCGATCGCCCGGAGTTTCAGATCGGCGCAGGCAAACCGGAAGGAGTCGCCAATGGAGACGCCGAGCTTGGCCGCGATTTGGGCGAGTTGAACACACTCGGCGAGCTTCGGTTGCCCGGAGCCGAAATAGTCGGCGGCGACGCGCTCGATCACAGCGTTGACGTCGCTCGTTCCGTCTAGGCCGATCTCCTCCAGCACCGCGAAGGCCGCCTCGACAGTGTCGTTGCGGCTTTCTCCCTCCGCCTTGTCGCGGCGCTGTTCGGCAAGAAACCGGGTCCAGTTCTGGTTGAGGACGATCAGATGGCTAGCGAGAAACTCCCAATCTTCCTCTGACTGGAGCAGCTTCTTCTCACCGAGCCGCACGATTTCCGACGCCGCATACAGCACCTCCTTGCCCTGCACCGGCACGATCCGCAGGGCGTCGGCGTCGTGACACTGCCAGCCCGTCACCTCGGGCGCGATATAGGCCCACAGGTTCAGCAGGTGCCACCAGGTAGCAGGTCGTGGCAGGTGATTGCTGCGCAGACGCTCAAGCAAATCCGACTTCGAGAACTCCTCGACCAGACCCCAATGAACGAGTGTGGTCCGGTTCCTGGCCGATACGTGCCTGCACAGCGCCGGCCGGGACTTGGCGTCGAGCAACGCCATAGCCTGGTCGGCCGGCCAGATGTCGAAAATCGGCCGCGGAACGGTGATCGCGGCCTTGGCGCCGACCAGCTGCCCCTCTTCGGTCAGAAGCATCGGCCGGCCATCGATCGCGGCGTCAAACGCCAGTTCGACGATCGCGCCGCATGCCCCCTCAAGCGTGGCCGCCTCACGGTCCACGTCGGGCAGCAGGCCATAGGCGTCCGACCGATCCTGTGCGCTCGTCCTCGTCTGCTCCAGCCACTCCACCATGGCGCTGGCCGCGAGCTCGCCAGCCCGTTTCAGCAGCCAACGATTGGTTGGCGAAGTCTCCGGATCCTTGATCTTGAGGCGCGCCGGGTCCTGAATGAAGGGCGCATTGCAGGCGAAGGGGAGCGCCGTTTCAACCCCGGTCGGCAGAACGACATAGAGTCTGCCCTTCGCGCCCAGCACGATCTCGACCCGGCAGGGCGGGAAATCACCACTGTCTTCAGCGCCCAGCATCCGCTCATTACGGATCTCGTCGAGCGCCTCGTCCGGAAAGGCTTCCTCGCCCGATCGCACCAACAGGAAGGGATCGTCCGCCTTCTCATCCAGGGCCATCCATTCGCTCTCGGCGATGGGGCCGGGTCCAAGGCTCTGCCAATGCACCTCGCTGTCACCGATCCGCAAGCGGCGGATTGTCTTGAAGAAGAGCAGCGAAACCGGGCTCTTCAACCATTCATCGAGGTTCTTTTCGACCTCCCGCCGCAACCGCGCATCGGCAATCGCTACTTCGACGCGCGTGACGCCCGACGTCAGATTGCGGCCGTCGATCCAATGCGGCTGGGTGAACCGTGCGCGCTCGAAGGCGACCGCCAGGGTCGGCGTGACAAGCTCGACACGATCGCCCAGGCTGAAGGTGCTCTTGAACCCGATCCCTCGAAACCCGATCGTGTGAAGGGCTCGCTTGTTGGAATAGCCGAAGCGGCAGATCGAGGCGAAGTGGGCCTCGATAAAGTCCTCGCCATTGTGCTCGAACACGAAGCGTTCATTCTCGATCGACACACAGGCTTCGCTGGCGCCGGCATCGTCGGCGTTCTGGAGCAACTCAGAGAGGATATGGCGAGGGCTCTGGACCTGCTTGAAAAGCTGGTGCCAAGGCCCTGCAAGTTCAGGATCAGCCTCAAGCTGATCCCATCGCTTGGTGGCGCGGTCCTGGATCGGCTGGAAATAGTCGGGCCACGCGGCGGGCGCCGTCGCCATCTGGGAGGTCGCCGTCATAGCGGCGCCTCTGCGCGCTCCAGCAAGCGCCGCAGGTCGAACTGGATCGCGGTTTCGAGGAAGGACGGTTCCCGCTCCACGAGCGGGCCGCACACATAGCGAGGCGCCTGAGCAACGTCGGCGTTGACGGAGACGATCGCCAGGATGAACTTCTCCGGCTCATGCAGGGAGGTGATGACCTCCTGCCGCGTGACCATCACGCTGTCCGCGCCGTCGATACGGCCCTTGACCTCGATGAAGCGCAGATGCCCCGACTTCGGATCGTGCGAGGCGATGTCGTAGCCGATCTTCTGGGCCGAGACATCAGCCGGCACATTGCCCAGCGCGCGCTCCGCCGCCATCACGGCTTCCATCGCCGCAAGCTCGATCCGTCGCCGCGCGGCGGGATCTTCGGCGAAGTGGTTCGGGACGCCTGGCGCCTGACGCGCTTCGAGCAGGCCGCGCGGAATGACGACCATGCCGCCCCGCACGCGCGGCGGCTGCGATGAGATGAACCGCTCGCGCTCAAGATGGTCCATGCGGCGCTTCTGCCGTTCCGCCAGATCTTCCGCCCGGCGTTGGGCGTTCTGCCAGTTCACCCGCGTCTTCTTGCCGGCGCGCTCTTCCTCCTTCAGCTCGAAGGCGCGCGCGTCCCAGTAGTTGATCTCCTTCTTGAGCCGCGCGCGAACTTCCTGCTCGACCTTTTCGATCTCGGGCAAACGCCGCGCCTTGACCTCGCCGACATGACCCTGGGCGAGCTCGACCGTCGCGAACCGGATCGCGGCCTTTTCCAGATCCGTAGTCAACCAGCTCTCGTCCAGGAGATCGCGGACACTGGCGACCTCCTCCGGCGTGGCAGGCCGCAGATTCAAATGCGGTGCGATGCCCGCGTTGACCGTAGCGCCGGCCTTGTCGATGGCGGCGAACTGCAATCGCTGCGAAATCACATGCGGTTTGCCGGCGCTGGTCACACGTCCGTCCTGGACGCTGTGCTCCAGCAAGAAGATCGCCGACAGCGCGTCACCGGCGTCGGTGTCGTCCACCAGAATCGCCCCCTGGCGCATGATCTGCTCATATTGTTCGCGGATCAGGCTGATCACCGCTTCGAGCAACGGATGGCCGGGGCAGACGAAGGCGGCGACCGGCTGCTGGTTGATCTTGTCCTTCTCGAAACAGATCCGCTCATATTGCGTCTGGATCGGCGCGCCGGTCCCGATCTGACGATCCCGCTCGCGGATGCGCACGGGCACATGGGCGATTTCCCAACGCCCTTCCTCTCGGCGCTTGATCCGGCCGCCCAGATGCTGGAACGCCTCGACAAAGAAGCTCTGGATATGGTGCGGCTGCAGGCGCAGCGCCTCGGCCCGCTCCATTTCCAGGCGCAGTTCCTCGACCCTGGCCTCCGGCATGGTGTCGTTGGTCAGCGCCCGGCGACGCAGCAGTTCCAGCAGATGTCCCTGATCGACGGCGCCATCGACTTGCTGGAAGAGGCGCGCCTTGACGTCTTCCTGCTCACCATACTGGATCGCCTCGAACAGCAGATCCTTGAGCGCCACGCCGTCGAACAATTCCCCGAGCACGTCATAGACACGGCCGCCCAAGGCCTCGCGCGCCGCCTCGAGCTTTTCCAGCAGCCGCGCATAGACCTCACCCTCGCGCGTATCGGCGGCGACGAGATTCCACAGATGACACACCTCGGCCTGGCCGATGCGGTGGATACGGCCAAAGCGCTGTTCAATCTTGTTCGGGTTCCACGGCAGGTCGTAGTTGACCATGAGATGGCCACGCTGAAGGTTCACGCCTTCGCCCGCCGCGTCGTTGGCGATGAGGACCAGCATGTCCTTGTCCTGCATGAAGCGCTCGACGACCTTGCGACGCTCTTCACGCGACACCCCGCCATGGATCACTTCGACGGCCTCGGGATTGCCAAGCCGCGCCCGAACCTTGTCAAGCAGGTAATGGAGCGTGTCCTTGGGCTCGGTGAAGATGATCAATTTACGACGGTTGCCGGCCGCATCGATCATGAGATCGTCATCGAGGATGCGATTGAGCTGGCTCCACTTCGTGTCCACGCCCGAGCGCAAAACGCCGAGCGCCATGGTTTCCAGACCCTTTAGCGTCTCGACTTCCAGGGCGAGTTGCTCGACCGTCTCCGCCGTCGTCGCGCCCGTCGAGATCAGATCCTCAAGCTCGTCGATCTCCTCCTGGCCATATTCCTCGATGTTGCGCAGCATGTCGGCGTTGACCGCCGGTTCGCCCATGCCCGACCGACGCCCCTTGGCGGCAAGACGCGCCTCGCCCAGTTCGTTCTCGAGCCGTTCGCGCCGGCGCTTGAGCGACTGGTAGATGGCCGCCGGCGACGATGCGAGACGCCGCTGGAGAATCTGCAAGGCGAAGCCGACATTGTTGCGCTTCTTCCCGTCGCCCTCGGCGAAGCGCTGCACACGGTTCATCTCGGTGCGAACATATTCGGTGACGGCGGTGTAGAGCGCGGCTTCTCCTTCCGAGAGCTGATACTTGACCGTGCGCGCCCGCCGCTCGGGGAAGAGCGGCCGGCCATCGAACTTGAGCAGTTCCTCCTTGGTCAGCCGCCGCATCATGTCTTCGGTGTCGGCATAGTGGACGCCGTCCCGGAACCTGCCCTCGAACCGATCGCCATCGAGCAGGGCCATGAAGAGCTGGAAATCCTCTTCCTTGCCGTTGTGCGGTGTCGCCGACATGAGCAGCAGATGCCGGCAGACCTGGCCGAGCTTCTGGCCGACCTGATAGCGCCGCGTATATTTGACCTCGCCCCCGAAATAGGTGGCTGACATGCGGTGGGCTTCGTCGCAAATGATCAGGTCCCATTCGCGCGCGCTCATGAGCTTCTCCTGAAGCTCCTCGTTGCGCGCCAGCACATCGAGACGGACGATCAGCCGATCCCGGTCGCTGAACGGATTGCCCGACCGCGAGTTCTCGATCATGTCGCGAGAGAGAATGTCAAATTCGAGATTGAACTTCTGGCCGAGTTCGTCCTGCCACTGCTCGACCAGACTGCCCGGCGCGACGACGAGACAGCGCTCAAGATCGCTGCGGGCGATCAGCTCCTTCATCAGCAGCCCAGCCATGATCGTCTTGCCGGCGCCGGGATCGTCGGCGAGGAGAAAACGCAACGGCTGACGCGGCAGCATTTCGCCATAAACGGCGGAGATCTGGTGCGGCAGCGGATCGACCAGGCTGGTGTGAATCGCCAGATAAGGATCGAAATAGTGCGCCAGCTTGATGCGGTTGGCCTCTGTCACCAGTCGCAGCAAGGCGCCATCGGCGTCGAACGACCACGGCCGCCCGTTCTGCTCGACCTCAAGACGGTGCTCGTCGTCCCGATAAAGAACCGCCTCGGCGACCGCGCCATTGTGATCGCGGAAAACGACATTGACCGCCTGATCGCCGATCCAGTCGACCGAAATGACATGCACAGCCTGCGCCGAGGCCACGCCCCGCACGGATGCGCCGTTCTTTATGTCCTCAAGCCTTGCCGCCATCAGTCAGCGCCCCCGTTTCGTTCATAGCTGAAGCTCAGCCCGCTCGAGCGCGGCCTCAGTTTCCTTGCGGTTTATTGTCACGATATGCTGTGTATGGGCGCTTTGTTTTGCAGCATCACCCAGCAACCCCAGGCGCTTCAAAACATAGAAAAGCATCGCATAACGCACCGTGAGCACGCCATTACCCTGATCGAGCCCGTAATCCTTGGCCACGACCTTCTTCTGGCTCGCCGTCAGTGCAGGATGCGGGCCGATCATGACGTCGAAATAATTGTTCCACAGCCAGTCCCGCTCGCCAGTCTCTCCCGGCTCGCCCTTCGCCCCCACATCCAGAATGCGCGGCAGCAGGAAATCCTTGAACTTGTGCTCAAGGTGGCAATAAGCCCGGGCGTGCCAGCGAAAGCCGTCATAGCCGAAAGCGTGAGGCGTGATGCGCCGCCAGAGCGGGTCCGGTCGCGCCGTGTTCATCGACTGATAGAAAACCTCGATGGAGACGCCCTCACGGCTGGCGTCGAGGATCTTGCGCAACACCTCTATGTCGATGTCGCGCCTCAGCGTCAGCGCGACATCGGCGCTGGGCAGGGCCGCAATCCAGGAATCATGTAACGGCACAGCGCCTTCGGCGACCGAGCGAAGCTGCGCGAGATAGACGTAAGGATCAGGATCGAGGAAGCGCAACATGAACTTCTCGGCGGCGACATAGCGCTTGGCGCGCGTGTCGTATTCCATGTTTCCAGGCGCCCGCTCCTGATAGAGCGTCAGATCCTTCGACGCCTGAGGAACCGATACGCCAAACGCCTCTACCAGGCCGGCGCGATTGATCGAACCCTCCCAGAACAGCCGGAACTCAATGAATTCGAGCCGGCGCTCTACCCCCCACTTCAACGTCGTCGCTGCCTCTGTCATCGCATCCGTCTCGGTTCAATGGGCATAAAAACTATATGGACAACCAATGTCCGTCCGTGTAATTATTATTCCCATTAGGGGCTTTCGTCAATGGACGATCGGATGCAGGCGGGAGGGAGCATGTACGGCAGCACTCGGGACAGCACACCGGCCAGCTGGCGGCGTTCGCCGCCACTGACGCGGCACCCCAACGTCGAGAGACGCCCGGAAGGAGAGCGGCCATGACCATCGCCTATAGATCTACCCTGGTCGTTCACGGCCGCCTCGCCATTCGGGAAGGCCGCCTGGCGGCAGGGCGTGACGGCCGTCACGGTCTCCAGATCATGTCGTTCGAGCAGGCCGCGGTGCGGCTGGCCGGCGGTTTCGTCCGTCCGATCGACGACGAGAGTCTGCGCGCGGCCATCCAGGCCGCCCTGCCTGTGACGCCGATGGCCGAGTTGGAAAGCATCAAAGCCCTGCCGGGCATGATCGATGCAGCGGCTGACACCCTGCATAAAGCCTGGCGCGCCGGTATCGACCTTGCCGCGCGCGCCGCCGATCATCCTCGTCTCGGCGCAATCGCGCGCCTCGAAGCCGCCGTCCTCGATCAGCTTCCGGCCGGCATGATGCGCCCCCTGGACATCGTCGCCGCCGCAACCACCCGCCTCGCGCACGCGCCGGCGGTGCTCGGTCCGATGGAAATCACCGGACTGACCGAACTCTCGCCCTGCTGGCGCCCGCTGCTTCAGGCGCTCACCGCCCATATTCCCGTGCAGTGGACCGCCGGCCCAAGGAACGCGCCTGCATGGCTGGAGGGCATGGACGTCGCCGTGTCGCGCGCGCCGGCGCAAACGCCCGAAGTCAGCGCCATGAGCGCGGCGACGGCCTATCACGAGGCCATCGAGGCGATGCGCTGGGTGCGAAGCCTCCTGGCCTCGGGCGTATCGCCCTCGGAAATCGCCCTCGCGACCGCTTCGCCTGCGGACTATGACGATCACTTCCTGGCTCTGCGCGCCGACGCCAATATCGACCTGCACTTCGTTCACGGCGTCCGGACCGTCGCCACGCGCGAAGGCCAGGCCGCCGCCGCGCTGGCCGACATCGTCGTGCGCGGCCTGTCGCAGTCGCGGCTACGCCGCCTGGCGACGCTGTGCCGGGACAGCGGACCTTTCGAACCCCTCCCCAAAGGCTGGCTGCGCGTCCTGCCTACAGACGCCCCGCTTTCGACATCGGGCGCCTGGAACCGCCTGCTCGCCCGCCTGACGCCCGAAGACTGGCCCGATGGCGCCGATCACGCCCCGGCGCTACGCGCAGGTGTCGAGCTTCTGGCCAAAGGCCCCGTCGCCGCCGCCGAGATCGGCGACGCCTTCCTCAAGGGCCGCGCGCTCGCGATCTGGCGCAAGGCGCTGCTCGCCGGGCCTGCCGCCTCGATCGACGCGACACTGGAAACCCTGAAGCAGGACGACGGTCTGGAAGCGTGCGTCTGCGTCGCCTGGATGCCGGCCAGCGCGCTTGCGGCGTCGCCGCGCCGCTTCGTTCGGCTCCTGGGCCTCAACTCCTCGCGCTGGCCGCGCGGGATCGCCGAAGACCGGCTGATCCCGGACCATATCATCCCGACCCCGGTGCTCGATCCACTGCCGGTCAATCTCGCTGACCGCCGCGACTTCGAGACGATCCTCGCCACGACCGCCGGCGCGGTCGTTCTGTCACGCGCCCGGCGCGATGCCGACGGTCGCTTGCTCGGACGCAGCCCGCTGCTCGCCGGGCATGGCGATGAAACCTACCTGCGCCGCAACGCGGCGCCCGCCCACGCCTTCAGCGAAACCGACCGTCTCATGGCCCGGCCGCAGGACTTCGCCGTCGATCCGCAAGCGATCGGCGCGCAGGGCTGCTGGCGTGACTGGCGACAGGCCGAGATCACGCCCCATGACGGGCTGGTGCGCGCCGACCATCCCCTTGTGCTCGCCATCCTCGATCGCACCCAGTCGGCCAGCTCGCTGCGCCGCCTGCTGCGCAACCCGCTCAGCTTCGTGTGGATCTATGCGTTCGGATGGCGCGAGCCGCAGAGCAGCGCTGAACCGCTGGTGCTCGACGCGCTCGGGATCGGCGATCTTGTCCACATGGTTCTCGACAGCGCCCTGCGCGATCTCGAAACCGGCGGCGGGCTCGCCGCCGCCGACATGGAGACCATCGAAACGGCGGTCGCCCGGGCCGCACAAGCCGTCGCCGCCGATTGGGAGAGCGAGCGTCCGGTTCCGCCCGCCGTCATCTGGGGCCGCACCCTCGACGACGCGCGCCTGATGGCCGGCCGCGCCCTGGCCTACGGCGACGAAGTCCTGCCCGGCGCACGCGCTTTCGGCGAGGTGCCGTTCGGCGGCTCGCAGCCAAAGTCGGACGCGGCGGCGCCATGGGACACGAACGCGCCGGTCACGATTCCCGACACCGGCTTCAACATCGCCGGCTATATCGACCGGCTCGATATTTCGGGCGACGGCAAGCGTGCGCTCGTTCGCGACTACAAGACCGGCAGGCCGCCGCGCGGCGACATTCGCCTGAACGGTGGACGCGAGCTTCAGCGCTGCCTCTATGCCTTCGCGGTGAAGGCGCTCCTCGGCGACGACGTCGCCATCAGCGCCT
>NZ_DAITQL010000082.1:0-17765 GCF_036833075.1 Hyphomicrobium sp. | reverse complement strand
AGCTTGAATCACTGTTCGCTATTAAATCAAAGACCTGATTGGGTTCGGAGCCTAGGGCAAAAAAATCGCGCCCGGCCTTGGTGGCCGGGCGCGACATCCATGAGATGCGATCTATTCCGCGATGAGACGCGCGCGCTCAGGATACGCAATGCGGAAATAAAGATCGATCAGGCGCAGGCGCTCGATGATGCGGCGCTGCGGGTGCTGACGCGGCGGCACGTCCGCGAACTTGATAAAATCGCTCACCCAGCGAAAGCTGCCATCGTCGCCGAAGGCTTCGTCAACGTCCGGCGGGTCGTAGCGCATCCCGTCCGGCCAGACGATCTCACCTTTGAAACCGTAGATCGTGTCCGCAATCACGTTGATGAGTTCGCGGCGCGACACTTCAAGCGCCGCCGTGGCAATCGCAAGACGCTGGAAGTGGGAGCGGCGACGCAAAGCGTGGTCGGGGGCGACGCACACGGTTGTGTGCGTATGGCCGCCGATCATGTCGGGGGATTGGATAGCAAGCTCGGCCATGGTCTACCTCCTTTAATGCCGCTTCAAGCTCGACCGGAGGCGGACGCGGAATCCGCCCTCAAGTCGCGCTCTCACAGCGGCGCATCGGAGGTTTTGAAAGGAGGAGCAAATAAGAGATGCCACCCTTGTCAACGCATGACAACGGGGCGCGCGGGGCCATTACACAGATCGGGAAGAACATCGCCCTCGTTCGAAGACAAGGCGTTGATGGCTCGCAAGAAATGCCTGCCGCCATTCTCATGCGCCTCGGGAGAGAGAGAGGCGCGTGAGCGATCATCCGCCCCGCAATCCGCTCCGCAAACACGCCAAGCTCAGCATGGTGCAGACCGTGCAGGCCATCGATCTCTTCGCCCACGGCGTCGACATCAACATCGCCGCCCGCCTTCTCAAGGTGAGCCGTAAGACGCTGCGCGCTTACTATCTGGATTTTCGAGATCGACTGAGCGCGCCGGAGTTTTCCCGCTGGCATCGCGCCAATGCCGCGCTGGTTCAGATCACAAACGCGGAGGAGATCGCCCTGATCAAAGCTGCGATGCTGGAGCTGCTGGCCGAATGCCACGCGCAGGATACCTGTTATCGCAACTACCGCGCGGGCCGACGGGCAAGCCCGATCTGCAAAAGCTGCCCGCTGCACGGCAAGTTCACGGGGCCTGAGCAGGACAGTGAGGCTGCGGCCCAGATGAACCACCTGCGCGCCTTCTATCACGCGCTCAACATCTATGCGGAAGAGGACCGTGATCCGGTATCCCTGCTCCGGGCGCGCCTGATCCATATGGTCACGCTTGCCACGGTCGCGCAGCACAGCCGCAGGCTGGTCAGCGGGCAGTTCGATCCCCGGCAGAAAACTTTCCTCTCCTTCGGCACATTCCGCGAGGCGCTCGTGCGCCACCTTCTGGAACACGAGTGACGCGGACGAATTTTGACTTCAATAATCCGTCTACGGTATAATGGACATAAGACGAAGGTGTGCGGGGTTAAGTGAAGACCGAATTTGAGAATCTGCCGGAGTTGCAGGAAGCGTTTGAGGCGGTGAAGGGTCAGATATTCGGCCCGCTCAACGCTGCGCTGGTCCGGCACAAGCACCAAGAAATTCTCCAAGAGGCCAAGAAAAAGCGCGAACAGGAGATCGATCCGCGCGGAAGGCCGGGCCTTGCGCGCGACGATCCCGATAGGGATCGTAAGGAGCGGCTTGAAGCGCTGCTGTTGGTTATCACGAGCCAGCGCCTCGCAGAGAAGCTACGCCAAACCTATGGGGATCTTGCCGCCCTCCGCGACAGAGCGCGGGAGCTGCTCGACCGGATCGAGGGCCTGATGAAAGAAGCGCGCCTCGACTATCAGGTCCTCATGGACAACGCCGCACGTCATCCGATCACCGGTGAGTATATCTTTCTGTATGCGGATGGCCGTATTGAAACCGAGGATGGCCGCGCTGTTGCACCGGACGAAGTGGCGAGCGTCGACTTTGACGGCAAGACCACCGGCGAACAGAAGGACGCCGGGTTGTCTCGCATCTCGGAGCTGGAGCACTACGAGGAAGAAGTGACAGGCATCAGCCACGGAGCTGCATCACATCAGGAGCGCATGACCGATCCCGATCTCGATGAAGAGATACGGGAGCGGGCCGTCGATGAAGCCGCCAAGGACGCGGATCACATGCGTCAGCGGTTGGATGAGATCGGCGGAAAATTGGGAACGAAGCTGCGTGCGGATCACGAACTGAGTCAGGAAACCATATTGGAGGCCAAGACTTCCTCGTCGGCGTCCATCACCGTTCCCTCTCTGTAGGCCAGCTACTTGCCAGCATATCTCACGGAACCGCAGGCCTTCTCCAGCACGGCGATAATGACACCGGATGGGTGATGTTCTGGGAAGCGAGACATCGCATCTTTGACGGTGGGGAATCCAGCCGATTCATTTTCGGCCATCCACCGGTCGATGCACTTTGCCTGCTCTGGCCTGTTCTGCCCTGCAATGGCACCTGCCATCACCACAGACGTGACGATGTAGCTGTTCTGAGCCTCTGCCGAGTAGGTCAGGAACTTCGAACTCTTGAAGTCATCTGCCGCCCAAGCCGCAGACATGCTACATACGATAGTACACACACTTGCTATTACTAGTGCGTTCCTGCTCAACATAAACGAACATTTATGTTTGAGGAGGATATCAGAGAAATGTCACTATGGAAATACTTCATAAGCACCGGAATTGCGCCGGATTTGAATGCTAGCACTCGCGCTAGCATCGCTACCAGCCGCCAGACAAAAGGGTTCGGTTTTGTCGAGGGGGCGTCATGAGGGATACGCGGGAGCCACGGCCTGAAACAGGCGGGCGGCGTATCGGCTATGCCCGCGTTTCCACCCCAGAGCAGAAGCTCGACATGCAGCTCGACGCGCTGAAAGCTGCTGAGTGCGAGCGCATCTTCCGCGATCACGGCGTCTCCGGCGGCAAGGCCAGCAGGCCCGGCCTCGACCGGGCGCTCAGCATCCTCAAGCCCGGCGATGTGCTGGTGGTCCTGAAGCTTGATCGGCTGGGCCGCTCCTTCCAGCACCTCTCCGACCTGCTGGCCCGCTTCCACAACGAGGGGATTCATTTCTGCTCGCTGGCCGAAGGCATCAATACCGCGACGCCGGGCGGCAAGCTCGTCTATCACGTCTTCGCCGCCGTCGCCGAGTTCCAGCGCGACATGATCCGCGAGAACACGGTGCTGGGCATCGCCGCAGCCCGCGAGCGCGGGAAAAAGATCGGCAGGCCGTTCGCGCTCACCATCGACGATATTCTCGAAAGCCACCGCCACATCACGCAGTTCGGGATTCCCATCGGCGAAGTGGCCGGGCGGCTCGACGTCTCGGAAGCCACATTGATGCGCGGGTTCAAACGCGCGGGGCTGGAACGGGTGCATTGAAGTCGCGCCCGTAACAAAGGGGGAAGGCGGCATGGGATTGTCCGGTGTGAGGCAATTCGTCCGGGAGAACCGGGACGCGGTTGTCGGGCTGCTGATCCCGGCGCTCCTGAACTTCACGTTCGTCGCCGCCATCTGCTATCTGGCAACGCTGAACTACCTGTCGGCTTACGGCGCGCGGTTTCCCGGAGAGGGGATCGAGTTCATCGATTTCATCCTCTACGGACAGGCCGCTTGGGTCACAGCGCTCCATGCGGCCATCTTTCTCGCGCTCATTATCGAGGTCGCCAGCAACGATTTCGTCACGCCCAGCCAGGCGCGCGCGCGGCTCGACATCTTCTTCATCGGTTTCGGGGCCATCCTGCTGGCAGCGCTGTTCTGGACGGCGGTCGAATACTACAAATACGGCAGCCTTCAGGGGCGGGTGCTCCTGCTGATCGGCAACACGTATCACGCGGTGATGACCTATCTGACGTCGGTCTTCGGCTCGTATCAGCGGGGCGTGTATGCGTTTCTCCACCTTGCGCTGATGGCCGCCTTGTTCCTGATTCTCTCGAAAAAGATGTTTCGCGTGGTGAAGAGGCGGCTCGGCGCTTACGCGTTCATCCCGATCCTGATCTCCGCGCAGGCCGTATTCTGGCTCAACAACGATGCCTTCGCCGGCATGCTGCGCTGGACGAAGTACGGCGGCGGGCTGTGCGTGGAAACCCTGCTCTACACCGGGCAGAACGCCTGTGACGTCACGATCTCCGGCCATCTCGTCGTCAGAACGAAAACGACCGTGATGCTCGTCGACGACAATAAGGATCTGATCGAGATCGAGACGAAGAACGTTTGCCGCCTGCGCTATATCGACCAAGGAACGTATCGGAGAGAGTTCAAGCTGGGCAGCCTGTGACGGAGCCATGCATCGGGAGAAGATGCAACGAGCATCGATGTCGAAAGCAAAGCTCAAATCGCAATTTTATTACCGGGAAGAAGACCCGTTACAATGAAGGACGGGCTTAAGGCGTAACGCCAGATGTGTGCTGTATGACAGCACCATCTTCGCTCGACGGTCTTTCGCCCGCCTCGGCAAGGGGACCTTTGCTGGTCCCCGTTGCATCCCCTTCTGCATGAAACGTGATAAATTACGAGATGTGATGGTGATCCCGCGTTGCATCCAGGGACATAGAATCCCGTCCGGGGGCTTGGGACACCACCACGCGTATATTTTAAACCTGAACAGTAGCTTGGGCCAATATTTTAAGCCCGCACGAAGTGGAAAGGATTTTTTATGCCTCGTTATTACATCGGTGCCGATCTTTCAAAAGACTGGATCGACATTTATCACCCCCAGCAAGACGAACATCGCCGGATTGCAAACAACGCGCCTTCAATAAGCGCATTTCTTCAAACCATGCAGCAGCATGACATCCTCATATTCGAGGCGACCAGCGGTTGCGACGATATTCTGCTTGCGCAGATACGTGCAGAGGACACGGTCTTTGTACGCGTCAACCCGGCTCACGCATGGCATTTCTCCCGCGCCTGCAACCTTCCCAAAACCGATCGCGTGGATGCGCGGATGCTCTCGGCATTCGGGGCCGCGCGGCAAATGGAGCCGCAGCAGACCAACACGCCCGCACGCGACCGGCTCCGCGCCCTCGTCAAGCGGCGGCGGCAATACAAGGACATGGAGACGCAAGAGAAGAACAGGCTCAGACGTATCGCCGATCCGGAACTCACCCGCGATATCCAGAGCCTGCTCGCCATCCTCGAACGCCGTGTCGCCAAGCTTGAAAAGCAAATCAGCCAGCAGCTGAGCGAATGCGAGGAACTGCACCGTGTAAGCAGCCTGCTGGCCAGTGCGCCCGGCATCGGCCCTGTATCAGCCTCGGTTCTGGTTGCCGATATGCCTGAGCTGGGAAGCGCTGATCGCAGGCAGATCGTCTCGCTCGCCGGTCTTGCGCCGCGTGCCTACGAGTCGGGTAAGTTCAAAGGCAAGCGCCGGCTGGCGGATGGACGCAGGCACGTCCGCAAGGTTCTCTACATGGCAGCCTTGTCCGTCATGGCTCAGGGGCGTTACTTCCAGCCTTTCATCAAAAGGATGAAAGCCGAAGGCAAGGCCAATAAGGCCATTGTCATGGCCATCGCACGAAAGCTGCTGACCATTCTCAACACCCTTGTCAGCCAGCAGCAGCCCTTCGATCCGGAAAAATTTCATCGCAACGCGATTCCACAGTAGCCCCCGACTTATGTCGCGATGCCGAGAAAGCGGACCAACTATTGGATTGCCCCTCCTTCGCATCTGCGCAGTGTTGACTGTTGCGATATTAACCCGCTAACGGACCTTCTGGCGCTCTTCAAAAAAGCCAGCTCTCTTATCTGCGACCCATGGTCGTCCGTAGGGGACGTCCGCCTGATCGAATTCATGCATGGGTGGAATGAGTGTCTGGTGGCCGTTGGGCCAGTGGAAGATGGTAACACAGGCTAGATATGGGAACGCTGAAACGCTCCGGAGGTGATCAGGCAGTCGGCGAGGGCGACTGGCGCCTCGATTATCTGTTCTCCATTGGCAGGGCAAGTTGGATCATCCATCTCCTGGTGTGTGCGTTCACGTTCGTTGTCCTGATGCGTCGGGAGGCTGGAAGCTGGAGCGTGGCTTGGTTCGCTGCGATGGGTGCGTTGTCGCTCGCACTCGCGTGCATTAGCCATGCCTATGCCAAGGGTTGGGTTCCTGGTGTTCCGCGCTTTGTGTTCGGGCGCGCGCACTCAGTAACGACAGCGGCCATCGGGCTGGTATGGGGCGCAGGCGCTCTCGCGTGCGCCGTACACGGCGACCTTGTGCTCAGCGTGCTCTATGCATTGGCGCTCGGAGGAACAGCGTTAGGCGCTGTCAGTTCTCAGCACGCGTTGCCGCGCAGTTGCCTCCTATCGATCTGGACATCGGTTCCCCTGCTGGCGGCATCATTTCTGGTCTATGCGCAAAGCCCTTCAATGATCGCGGTTACTGCCATGGTGCTGCTTTATGGCGTGACGCTGACCATTCTCATGCAGCGCATGCACGGCTTTTTGTGTTCGAACGTTGCCATGTCCCGCGACCTTGCGCGCAAGAATGACGAACTTTCTGCGACCTCCAGTCAACTCAAGGACGCGCACGATGCCAAGCTCCGGTTTCTGGTCCAAGCCAGCCATGATCTACGCCAGCCAATTCATGCAATCGGGCTGTTCGTCGAATGTCTGAGAGGCATGCGATTGGGAGCGGAAGCCTCCGATGTTCTGGGAAGCGTGGATCAGTCCGTGAACTCGCTCTCTCGGCTGTGCCGCTCGCTGCTCGATTTGTCGGCAATTGAGGCCGGGCAGGTCAAGCCCGTTCCCGTCGATTTCCCGTTGGACGACATCCTTGGCGATGTCGTCCGTCAGACGCAGGAGAGCGCGAAGAAGAGCAAGGTTAAGGTGCGGTTCGTGTCGACGCGGCACTGGCTGCATGCCGACCCTGCATTGCTGCAGGCGATGGTGCAAAATCTTGTTTCAAATGCGATCAAATACGCGCCGAACGGTAAGGTTCTGATCGGTGTCAAACGCCACGCAGGAGCATTGGCGCTTGCCGTTGTCGATCAAGGCCCGGGTATTCCGGAACAGTGCCGCGAGCAGATTTTTGATGAGTTCGAGCGGTTAGAGGTTCATCGCGGCGGACAAATTGAAGGTCTCGGCCTGGGTCTGTCTATCGTCCGCCGGCTTGCGCGGCTGATGGGCCTCGCCATTCGCGTCCGATCGCAGGTCGGAAGGGGCAGCAGCTTCTGGATCGAGGGGCTCGTTCCGATCTCCCGCCGGAACGTAACCGCTGCCAAGCCCTCGCGCGACTATCAGCGCGTTTTGGAAGGACTTAGGGTTCTTGTCATTGATGATGATCGTGCCGTGCGCAAAAGTACGGCACAACTCCTGGCTCGATGGGGGTGCTCGACGCGTGCAACCGGACGGATTGATAGCCTCAAGGGCGATGCTGACCGCACCGACTTTGTTCTTTGCGATCAGGAACTCGGAGGAGAAACGAAAGGTCTGGATCTCGTTATCCGCCTGTGTCGTTTGCAGAAGCGTCCTATAGGTGCTGCGATCATGACAGGCTCATATAGCGAGCAGTTGCGCGAGGACGCCGCGAAAGCGGGAATCGTTGTGCTCGCGAAGCCCGTCAACCCTTCGCAGCTCCGCTCGTTGCTTCTTTCAGCAACATCGCGTCACGGTTACAGTAGGCCCAGATCCGCTGCGACACGGGCTGCGGCGGAGCGGGTGGAGACTTCGAGCGACCGCAATACAGCGGAAACGTGAATGCGGACGGTGTAGGGCGAGATATTGAGTTCTCGCCCGATTTCCTTGTTGGAAAGGCCGGTGCCGATCAGGCGCAACACTTCGCGCTGCCGATCGGATAAGCGCGCGAGGATATCGGACGGAAGCGGCCCGTCGGTGCTGATCGTGCTTTCGATGCGTACGACAATATCGCCCGCGAGCGCGTCGGAAATCGCGGCAGTCATGTCGAGGCCCGAAACGGCTTTGCTGATGAATCCGTCCGCCCCCGCTTTCATCACTGTATCGACCGTTTGGCTATCGTCGGTCATCGAGACGACGATCAGAGAGGTCGTTGGAAACGTTGACCGCAAATCCCGGATACTGGTCTCCCCTTCGAAGCCCGGAAAGCAGAGGTCGAGGACCATCATGAGCGGAGGCGGTCCATTCTCCGCCTCCCTTAGCAACTCAGCCGATGTTCCGACTTCGGTGATAAGAGAACATGAGCGCGCGCGCTGCACGACGCGCCGCATTCCCTCACGAAAAATGGGGTGGTCGTCAGCGATGATGATCCGGTCTGCCATGGACGTCGTCACGTTCCCTTGCGGCGGCAACCGCGAAAAACAGTAAACTCAGATGGCTATGGCCGAAATCCGCTTGCCGCAGCGACAGCTGCCGCACGCGATCTTACGCCCAACAGCCGTAACAGAGATGAAATGTGTACCCGTACCGTATAGTGCGAAATTCCGAGAGCGACAGCGATTTCCTTGTTGGTGCGCCCAAGCGCGAGCTGATCGAGGATCTGCCGCTGGCGAGGCGTCAAATTGGCAATGTTCGGGTTCTCTGCCCATGGAGCCTCGACTGCGCTGCATGTATTCTGGATAAGAGCACGGATCGCGCCCGCAATGACATCCGGCGTCGCGGTGCGCGGCAGGCATTCATCGGCCCCGCTATCAAGGAGCTTTTGGGTGTGCGTTGACCGCGTCGTAGGGGAAATGATCAGAATTGCACAGTCTGGATGACGATCGCGCAAGCATCGGATGCCGGAATCCGCATTCCTGCCGCGCAAGGTGAGCCCAATGACGAAGAGGACAGGCGACGTTCTGAACGAGTCGTGCTGGATCTCGTCCGGCCCATCTGCCTCAAAAATTTGCACATCCGCAGCATTTTGGCGGATGAGACGAACGAGCGCGTCGCGGAAGAGCGGAATGGGGTCCGCAACCACTATCAGCCTTGCACCCATTCTGTCCTGCCCCCTCGACGGAGGGGTAACAGCGGGCAACACGGATCACCACTAGTACGGATGTGCTAGTGACGTTGCGCAGTGGATCGGCGCGATACGATTTTGCGTGGGCTGTCCCGGCCAAAAGCCGTGCCGAATCATACGGCAAACCCCTATTTCCTAAAAAGCAATTAGCACGCCTAACCGAATTGTTCCCGAGGCCCCGCTCGCGCATTTTGCGTAGCAGCAACGGTCGCAGCGAGTGTTGACGCGCGGCCGCCGTTGATGGTGCGCAGACTGGTGATTGCGTCGCGCGGATGCTCTTGGGGGGCGTAACGCAATGAACCGAGCTTACCGGCACATCTGGTCACGAACCTTTGCCAGATTGATCGTGGTGCCCGAATGCTCCAGGGGGAGATGCGCCAAACCGGAGGGTCGGCGTAGCGGACGCACGCAATTATACGCAGCCGCAATGCTCGTCGGCAGCTTTGGGCTGACGGCAAGCGCATCGGCGCAAACGACGGTCATCAACAGCGACGAAGTCGTCAGCGGCGGCGCCGGAGGCACCCTGCCTGATCCTTGGATCGTGACGGGCGGCGTGAACGTCGGCCGCGACAGCGAAGCTTCTCTTATCATCGAAAACGGTGGATCGGCGCAGATCGGACAGAGGTTAACGGTTGGCGGATGGGCTTCTGAAGGTGGGTCCAACGGAACGCTTATTGTCCGCGGCGTCGGGTCCGAACTCATCGGCGACCGCGATCTGTATGTCGGATTGAGCGGAGACGGCACGCTCGTGATCGAGGGAGGCGCAGCCGCCAGTTTCGGTTCCTACGTGAGCCTTGGATACACGAGTGGTCACAGTGGGCTCGTTTCCGCCACCGTGGATGGTGAAGGATCCTCGCTTTCGACGTCATATGGCATCAATGTTCAGAGTAACTTTGCCCCGTCGTCCAACAATGGCTACACGTCCAACCCGGACCACATCACCACTTTCGACATCACCAACGGCGCGGACGTGGTGAGCAAGGGCGCAGATATTGGCACATCGCATGAGTCCTTTTCTGTCGTCACGCTTTCCGGTGCCGGGTCGACGTGGAACACCAGTCATGGTTTCATGATCGGAGACTACGGCATCGGTGTCCTCAACATTCTGGACGGTGCCGTTGTGACGAGCGACCAGGATGCCAATTCCTACGGTTCGCACGTGGGAACCAACGGCGGCGGACACGGTGAGGTGCTGGTCGACGGCGCCGGCTCGAAATGGGAAACCGGGAAGTTTCTGAAGGTCGGGCGCACGGGCACCGGGATGCTGACGATTGCCAATGGCGGTACGATCGCAATTGAAGACGGTGGCGGAACGCTCTTTCTTGGCGATGAAACAGCCAATGCAGTCGGCATCTTGAATATCGGGGCGGGTGCAGGGGAAGATGCCGTCGCACCCGGAACGCTGCAGGCCGGAGCCATTCAGTTTGGCCTAGGCGACGGCCGTGTCGTCTTCAACCACGGTCGGCCGGGAAATCCCTACTACGATTTCGCGACGCCGCTGATTGGAACCGGCACCATCCAGCATATCGCCGGCAGAACGAACCTTACTGGCGAGAATGGCAATTTCACCGGCACCGTGGAGATGGAGGGTGGAGAACTTTATCTGGGAGATGGGTTTGGCGATGCCAACGACGGCGACAACGGTAGCAGCTTTGTCGTGACTGGCGGAGGCCTCTACATCGACCTTTCGTCCGAAGCCTCGACGGCAGCAATTGAGGTTGGTGCAGGTGGTGCCTTCAGCATGATGGGCTGGTCAACGCTCAATGTGACCGGCAGCGGCGGCATAACCAATGCGGGCAGGATGGAACTCGCGGATGTCAACAGCGCTGGAACGGTAACCAACCTTGAAGGCGGCAGACTCAACATCGGCGGCGTTTCGACGCTCGATGTGGCCGAGATCATCAATGAGGGGCGTGTAGCGGTGCTGTCACGCAGTGCCTCCCCGACCGTCTTTGGCGCAAACTCCAGCGACAAGGTGATCAATCGCGGAACCGGCATTCTGTCGATTGCGAACAGTTGGCTCAATATCACCGGAACCTTGGAGAATACGTCGTCGGGCGTCGATGAGGAGGGTGGCATCGATATCAAGCAGTTCGGTGAGATTAACATCGATGAAACGCTCGACAACGCGGCGGGAGGCACGGTGGTCAATCGCGGCAAGCTAACGGCCTCGAAGATCGTCAATCAGGCGGGGGCTACGTTCACGACGTCAAACGGCCTCTCCACGACTTCCGCAGACGGGCTCGCAAATGCGGGCGCCGTCAATGCCTCGGGCGAGATCGACGGCAACATTCGCAATCATGGCGGCGGCATCTTCAATATCGCGGGCGACCTCAGTGCCCCCCTGAACGCCGTAGCCTTTGTCAACGAGGGAAATGCGATCCTCAATGTCAGCGAGGGCGATTTCACGGGACTTGCGAGCTTCTCGAATACGTCGCTTGCTGAAGCCGCCGTCAACGTCGCAGAAGGACGAACGCTCAGCGTAACGAACCCGCTTAGCAACTCGGGCACGATTTTGAACAGCGGCACCATTGAAGGCGGCATGAGCAATGAAGGTGCTGTCTCGAACGCCGGAACGCTAAAGGGCGGTCTTGTCAACAACGACGGAACATTCACGAACACCGGTCTCGTCGAAGACGGCGTGACCATCAACGGCGGCACTTTCATCACCCACGCCGACGGCCAGACGAGCGATATCCTGAACGAGGGCGCGCTCGTTTTTGATCAACTTGCGAACGGCGCATACGCCGGCTTGATCACGGGTTCGGGCACGCTTGAAAAGCGCGGAGCCGGGGCGCTCGAGCTGACCGCAGACAACGCAGCCTTCTCGGGCGCCACTACGATTTCCGCAGGAAGGCTTGTTATCAACTCTGCACTCGGCGGTACGCTGACGCTTCAGGGCGGCACGCTTGGCGGCAGTGGTACGCTGGGAACGCTGAACGTAGGTGCCGGCGGTATACTTGCTCCGGGTAACTCGGTCGGAACAACGAACGCCGTAAATTTCAACTTCTTTCCTGGATCGACCTATGAGGTCGAACTCAACGACGGCGGCAATGTTGCGGGCGTGCACAACGATTTCGTCAACGCCACAGGCACGATCACGATCAACGGCGCCGCTGTTCACGTCAGACCAGAGAACGGTACTGACACGGGTGCGACCTACACAGTTGGAACGACTTACACCATCGCAACCGCGTCCGGCGGCGTCGCCGGTACGTTCGACAGTCTCACGGACGACTTCGCGTTCCTGAATTTCGCGCTCTCGTACGATCCAAACAACGTCTATCTGACGTCTCAACTCAGCAACATGTGCCTTACGCATTTCTCATCAAACCAATGCGCAGTTGCCGAGAGGGTCTCAGGTGTGGCCTCAGGAGCGCTATTTAATGCAGTGACGAACCTGTCGAATGCCGACGCCGCAGATGCCATGGATCAACTTTCAGGCGAGGCACATTCGTCCTTCCTGACATCCTTGATGGAAGAGAGCCGATTTGTTCGTGATGCGGCCATCGATCGCTTGCGCAGTCTGTTCGGAGGTGTCGGGGCGCGAGATTACGCATCCGGTTCGCCGAATCGTTCGGGTGTTTCAACGTGGGGACAGGCGTATGGAGCGTTTGGCGATGCCTCGGGCGGCGAACAGACGGCATCGATAGACCGCTCATCCGGCGGCGTTTTCACCGGCGCCGATGTTGCGCTTTCGAGGAATCTGCATGCTGGTGTCCTGGGTGGCTACGGCCACACAAACATGTCTGTCGATCAGCTTCGCTCTTCCGGTGATGCCGATAGCTGGTCTGCCGGTCTGTATTCCGGCGCGGTATGGGGCGCCATGTCCGTGCGCGCTGGCGGCGCCTATACCTGGAGCAACCTCGAAACCGAGCGTGGTATTGGGTTTGCCGGATTTACCGACAGCCTATCCGGAGATGCGAATGTTTCGACGGGACAAATCTTTGCGGAAGGTGCCGTTCGCATTGACGCACCATGGGCATCCTACGAGCCGTATGCAGCACTGGCGCACGTTCGATTGAAGCGCGAACATTTTTCGGAAGAGGGAGACGATGCGGCGCTCACCGCTTCCAGCGCCACTATGGAAACCACTTTTACAACACTCGGCTTGCGAGCAGAGGCATTTGTCGGAACCGGATTCGGAGCTGATGTGCGTCTGAGCGGCGGCGTTGGGTGGCGCCATGCCTTTGGGGACACTGTGGCGATGGCGGAGATGGCCTTCTCTCCGGCGGCAACGCCATTTTCAGCTTCCGGCGTTCCAATTGCCAAGGAGGCGCTCGTGCTAGAGCTGGGGGCGGACGGCGATTTGAGTCAGTCAAGCCGGGTTGGCATTTACTATCTGGGTCAGATTGCGGACGAAGCCGACAACCATAGTATCCGCGCAAATCTCGCGGTGACGTTCTGAGTACTGTCCGGCGCTGTTGGTTCAGGGAAATCCCAATGCGGGCTTTCCCTGATCCTTGTTTTCTCTCCAAGACCCCGGTAACCACTTAGAGGAAGAAATTACCTAGAAGCGTCGCGGAATCCCGTCGTTGGGCCGAGACGGGCGCATGGTGGTGTGTCTCTCATACAAGGAGACAGACTATGGAACAGGATCATACT
The DNA here is from genome assembly GCF_036833075.1 of Hyphomicrobium sp. Taxonomy (GTDB): domain Bacteria; phylum Pseudomonadota; class Alphaproteobacteria; order Rhizobiales; family Hyphomicrobiaceae; genus Hyphomicrobium_C. Next base: position 4,212 of record NZ_DAITQL010000082.1, on the reverse strand, counting down.
TCTTCAGCCGCAAAGCCAGCTCGCTTGCCCTGGAACAAAAGAAAGCTCATCGGTGCAAAGCCGCCGCTGCGGCCGAGCCACGTCTGGTCCATCCGGACAAAATTGCAGATGGCGGACCGCAAGCGCGATCTGGCTCTCTTCAATCTGGCGATAGACAGCAAGTTGCGCGGCTGTGATGTCGTTGCTGTTCGCGTTGACGATATTGCCCCTGGTGGCTACTCGATGGGATCGGGCGACGATACGTCAGAGGAAGACCGAACGGCCGGTGCATTTCGAACTGACCGACCAGACACGACAGGCGATTGACGCGTACCTGCGCCTGACGGGACGCAAAGCGAATCAGTTTCTGTTTGCCGGTCGCTGCAACCAAGGTGGATTAACGACGCGTCAGTACGCTCGGCTCGTTCAAGAATGGGTTGCCAGCATCGGTCTCGACCCGACGAAGTTTGGCACGCACTCGCTCCGGCGGACGAAGGCAGTACTCATCTATCGGCGGACCGGAAACCTTCGAGCTGTCCAACTCCTGCTTGGGCATTCGAAGATCGAAAGCACTGTAAGATACCTCGGCATCGAAGTCGACGACGCGATCGAAATAGCTGAGAAGATCGACATCTGATCGCTCGACGCAGTTGTCCGATTCCGGACATGGTCGGCGGCGCTCGCTGCGTCGTCGACCAAACATCGCGCGACGGCAGCTTCTGGGACCTATGAGCCAGCCGCGGCAATGACGGGCCAAAAGTTGGCTTATCAAATTGGGTATGACTTCCGTTGTAAGTCCATGTTCTCCGGGGCTAATCTAGTCGTTCCCTGTCAGTCATAAGACCTTCCTTTTCCACAATCCGAGCGCTTGCCGATCTATCCAGCGGCCCGCCCACTGATCAGACTATTTTAGCGTGCACATGATTCGGAGGGACGACGTGGTCCGTCGCAAACAAGAATTAGAGCCCTCAATCCAACCTCGAGAGTTCCACTCTATCGAGGAAATCGATCGCGCAGCCGCCAAGCTGGAACGCAGGATCAAAGAGCTAGAAGCAGTGAATGTTCAAGACGCCGTGTTGAATCACACAGCTGCGGATGACAACGCGATTCATAACCTGCGCTCCTCGATCCTCGAGATCTATGGAGAACACTCTCCAGAATATTCCAGGCATGAACACATCCGCATGTGGGCTGGCCCCATGTTTATCAATATGTCCCGGAATCAGGTTATCGAGGCCACGGAAAGAGGCCGCGCCCAAACAATTGGGATCGTCAATGGCCTGATCGACAGGCTTAAAGAGAAGCGCGAAGAGCTTACAGATACGGTCACCCCGTCACCTTTAGCAACCTTCTCTAAGCTCAACCTGCACCCAAGAATCGAAAGCGTCGCCCGCCAGCTCTTCCTCGACGGCCATCACTGGGATGCGGTGTTCGCCGCTTCGAAGACTCTGCTCAACATGGTCAAGGAGGCATCAGGTGAGTATGACGACGACGGCGCTCCGCTGGTCCGCAAAGTTTTTTCAAAGAACAATCCAATCCTCGCGGTTAACGATCTTGCGGATCGCACCGACCAGGACGAGCAGGAAGGTATTATGCATCTCTTCGAAGGTGCGGTGATGGCCGTGAGAAATCCAGGTGGACATTCTTTCCCGGAAGGATCCGAGCAACGAGCCGTCGAGTACATTAGTATGCTCAGCATGCTCGCCTACATCGTCCAGGAATCGAAAAGAAGGAGCTAGGTATCTGATGTCGATGTACGCCATGCCACTAGCTTCTTGTTGCCGACAGACTGAAGTTCGGGTTTGAGAGCGGGTTCGCGACGATCGACTTAATGTCGCTGAACTATCTGCGGCAGATCCACGATGCCGACCTTTTATACCCGTCCATCAGCCAACACATACTCCGGAGGCGGACGTCGGCTCTCGGTCTGCCCCGGCCATTGGGCTTCGCACCCAGGCTTCCGGTCGATAACGACAAGCGGACATATGCCGGCATGAGTCTGTTGGCTCAGATGATGTCGTGACGAATGTCGGCTTCTGGGACAGACCTGCCGAACGGGTCGCTGATTTCCGCTTCAGGCGTCTTCCCGGCTTGTTCAGCCGGTGCCGGGCTCTTGTCAACCGAGCCTCCGCTCCGCTCATCTCGGCACTGCGGGCTTTGCCTCGCCCAGAAGGTCATCTCCGCCTACGTGAAAAACAAACTTAAGTGCAAGCTTATGCCTATCCTCGAAGGGTATCGCGGGGCCGCGTGAACGTTCTTTCTGAAGCTCGGCGCTTTCGCCCATCCGGGTTTCACCCGATCACGGGCGGCGCTGCGCGCATAGTGTTTCCATAATGAAAGGAAGCCCTGTGATGTCGATTGATCTCAAACAGTTCCTGCCCCATGTCGAACACTGCGATCTCAGCGAGGAGCAGAAACTGGAGCTTCTTGCCGATCTTTGGTCGATCATGGAGAGCTTCGCCGACGAAGCATGGGGGCTTTGCCCCACCCAGCATTTTGCGAACGATAATGAAGGTTTGTCTGGCATCAAGCCGTTGAATTCTATAGAATATCTCCATGCTGACAATTCGAACGAGCCTCAGGCCGAACCCGACTTCGCGCCCGTCAAGCGCCAGCGCTAAAAGGACCCAAAAAACGAACGAAAGACACAAGCCATGACCCTGCCCTCGCTCACCGAAGCCGTCATTTATTGCCGCGTATCAAGCCTTGCACAGATGAAAAAAGGTGATGGGCTGGGCTCGCAGGAAACGCGCTGCCGCGACTATGCGCGCGCCAAGGGCTACGAGATCGTGGAAGTCTTTCGCGATGAGGGCGCATCGGGCGGCATGATCGAGCGCCCCGGCATGCTGACGATGCTGGCATTCCTCAAGAAGAACCGCCGCACCACAACGCATGTCGTTCTGATCGATGACATTAGCCGTCTTGCGCGCGGGCTAGAAGCGCACCTGCAACTTCGCACAGCGATTTCAAGCGCCGGGGGCAAGCTGGAATCTCCGTCCATCGAATTCGGCGAGGATTCTGACAGCGTGCTTGTCGAGAACCTTCTGGCCTCGGTCTCACAGCATCAACGCCAGAAGAATGCCGAGCAGACCAAAAACCGCATGCAGGCGCGCGCCCGCAACGGTTATTGGGCATGGATGCCGCCCGTGGGCTATCGTTTCGATCGCGTTGCCGGACACAGTGGCAAAGTGCTTGTACCAAATGAGCCGCTGGCGACAACAATCAAGCATGCGTTGGAAGGGTTTGCCTCAGGCAAGCTTGAAACGCAGGCCGAGGCGCAGCGGTTTCTCCAGAATGATCCCCTGTTCCCGAAGAACCGGTATGGCGAGGTGCATCCGCAGAAAGTTAGCTCGCTCCTGAGTCAGCCCCTGTATGCTGGATACATGAGCGTCCCGCAGTGGGGCCTTCATCGCATTCCCGCCAAGCACGAAGGCCTGATCAGCTTCGAAACTTTCTTGAAAATCGAACAGCGCATGGGCGGCAAGCCTGTCGCGCCGCTGCGCCCGGACCAGAAAGACGATTTTCCGCTACGAGGCTTCGTCAACTGCGCCTGTTGTGACCGCCCCATGACGGCAGCGTGGTCGCGCGGCAGCAAAGGCAAGCGCTATGCCTACTATTGGTGCTTCACCAAAGGCTGCGAGATGGCGCGCAAGAACATCCGCAAGACCCTGCTGGAGGCCGACTTCGACCGGCTGCTGGATAGTGTGCGCCCGACACAGGAACTGTTGTTCACGGCACGGGCCATGCTCAAGGTGTTGTGGGAATCACGCGAATCCGCAGCCAAAGAACAGGCCAGCCAAATCACGCGCGATTTGCAGGGCATCGAGCGCAAGACAGAACAGCTCGTCGCGCGGCTGGTTGAAACGGACAGCACCGCCGCGATTAACGCCTACGAGACCCAGCTCCAGAAGCTGCAGGATCAGAAGCACCTGCTGGCTGAGAAGATGGCCTCTGCGGGCCGACCGAAGAAGGGCTTCGAGGACACTTTTCGAACCTCCTTCGCCTTCCTCTCAAACCCCCGTGTTTTGTGGGATTCCGGGCGCATCGAACACCGCCGGAAGCTGCTCAGACTCCTGTTTGGGGGAAGGATCAAATACTCGGTTACCGAAGGACTTCGAACCCTCCAGACGACCAGTATTTTCGCGGCTTTGGAGAGCTTTGCGAACGACAATTCAAGTTTGGCGCACCCGACAGGATTCGAACCTGTGACCTCTGCCTTCGGAGGGCAGCACT
>NZ_DAITQL010000081.1:0-18549 GCF_036833075.1 Hyphomicrobium sp. | reverse complement strand
TTTTTAGGAAGCTCCCATCCGAGACGGAAAATTTGAATCATTGTTTCGCCAAATTTGCCGAAAATTTGAGGCAAATTTTATCGGTCCCAGGCAGGTTAACATGATCTTAGTGGAGCCGATCGAGTTGCCATCAATGCAAGACATTGACAAATAACAACAAAGAAGAATGATGCACCTCCCGGCGCGTCTCTGTGTACCCCAAATTGGGGTACATTTTGGGGCACATTGGAGGGTGGCATGGGGCAGCTACGGCCACAAAATCGAGGCGGCATCTGGTATCTCGTCAGGCGCGTCCCTAAGGCATACGCGCACCTCGATGACCGGCGCGTCGTGAAGCTCACGACGGGCATTCGGGTGGTCAATGATCCGCGCGGCATTCGCGCGACTAAGGTCGTTGCGCAGCTCAGCGAAAGCCTTGAAGAGGATTGGCGCGAAATGGCCGCCGGCCGCGATCCGGATCTTCATAGGAGGTTCGAGCGGTCGCAGCGGATGGTCATGAACCGAGGGCTCTCCTACATTCCGGCGGAAAATCTGGCAGTCGGTCCATTGGAGGAGATCGTGCGTCGCCTCGATATCCTCGTCCGGGAGAAGGCCGGGCCGGAGGTCGCAAGCGCGGTTCTTGGATGCGTCGACGAGCCGACGCTGATGCTCTCCGGTCTCGCAGAGGTCTATGAGGGTGCGCAATCGGCCTCCCTCGCTAGCATGTCTCCGAACCAAGTCCGGAGGTGGAGGTGGTGCGTCAAGCGCGCCATCGCTAACGTCGTCTCCGTGATCGGCGACAAGTCTGTCCTCGACCTGACCCGCGAAGACGGGATCGCGGTGCGGCGCTCTTTTCAGAAGCGCATCCTCGAAGGCGAGATCGTCATCAACTCCGCCAACATCGAGATGGGCCGCTTCCGCAAGATCCTGCGCGTCGTCAAAATGGAGCGCCAGATCGACATTCCGTTATCGGCTTTCGACGATCTGCGTATCGATGGCGGAGACAAGCGGCACCGGCCGCCGTTTGAGACCGATTTCATCCAGAGTGCCATCTTGGCCGAAGGGGCGCTGGGCGGTCTAGCTCCCGAGGCGAGGCGCGTCGTTTACGTCATGGCCGATACGGGAATGAGGCCGTCCGAGATCGTCAACCTCCTGCCGCACCATATCCACCTCGACGCGCCCGTGCCCTACGTCTCTATCCGCGCCGAAGGGCGCCGCCTCAAGACCAAGCCATCGGAGCGGGACATCCCGCTCGTCGGGTGCGCGCTCGCTGCCCTTCGACTTCAACCGGAGGGCTTCCCTACTTATCGCGATCTGAGCGATGATTTATCTGCCGAGGTGAATGAATATCTCCAGGAAAGAGGGCTGCGACCCACTCCGGAGCACTCGCTCTACAGTCTACGCCACAGCTTCGAGGACCGGCTAACCGCACTCGATCCGCCCGACAAGATCATCGGCCGCTTCATGGGGCACAAGCAACTCCGCGAACGGTACGGCAAGGGGCCGACCATCAAGCACCTTCATTCCTGGATCAAGCGCATAGCGTTCCGGCCGCCGTCGTCAATCTAGAAATTTTCACTAATGAGGGCGGGCACGTACGCGTGTGGCTTTCTTTACGGGGGCACACGCGATGGACGGCCGCCTGGCGCATTCGGATTGTGCAGAGAAGTAGAAGTAGCCTGAAGAAGGCCAAGATCGCGGTGCACGAAAGCTATGGTCATTATACACCGCATGTGGCGCGAAGATGCACTCTTCCGCTAGAGAATCGCATGAACTGCAGCTTCTGATCGGAGCAAAAAGTGAACTGACCACAATCGGGTCCCGTCAGGGACGGGGATGAGGCAAAGACCGCACGAGCCATTGGGCTACGTCTACGTGCAAATTCGCAAGTCTGCGGTTTAGGCGCGATGTTCACACATCCGCCCAGCCCAGGATCGCATCGGAAAGCGCGGCCTTCAACTTCCCGTGCCAAGCGATGATACGGCCAAGTTCTCGCCCCCCGAGGGCGTCCGGCACCAGCTTCCAAGGACTCGCGCGTGCACTCATCGACAATGACGAGCACGCGGAAACGGCGCCCGTCAGTCATCTGGTCCTGCACGAAGACGAGCGATTAGCGAGTCGATCGGGAACAGGCAGCGGAGCGCAGGGTCAAAAGCACGCTTGCGGCCGCGCTTCCTCACCGTCAGCCGTAACTCGAGGTCAAGCCGCTGCACCCACCTGCGGTTCTCCATGGCTACAGCATCCACCTTGTCGGATGGATCTCGATCCGAAAGGACCGCGTCGATATCAAGCGCTGCGGCGATAGTCTCAGCCGCATCCGCCCGGTCACCTGTCACCATCACGATGCGGGCAATCCCAGCAGAGCGAAGCGACTGCACCGCGCGCGGGGTTTCCTTGCGCAATTCATCGCCCAGGAGCAACGCACCCGCGATGCGGCCATCGATGGAAATAAAGACGCTGAGGGCAGACCGCCAGGACGCCCGGCGCAATGCCCTTAGCGCCCAATCGTCGAGCTTATGTGATCCGAAGATCAGTTGGTGGGAACCCGCGCGAATGCATTTTCCCTCGACGATGCCCTCCAGGCCTGCCCCCGCGATTTCATGCACCTGCGAGGGCATCTGAAGGGCAAGTCCCTTGGGCTATCGCGGCCGCAACTATCGCGCTGGCCACCACATGTTGGGACGCCTGCTCCAGGGACGCAGCAAGTCGATGTACTTCATCGGCACTTTCTCCCGGCGCAGTTTCGATCGCAACGAGGCGCGCGCCGCCCACGGTCAGCGTTCCGGTCTTGTCAAAGAGCACGGTATGCGTCTGCGCCAAAGCATCCAGTAGAGCTCCACCCTTGATAATGATGCCACGGCGCGCCGCCTGCGACACGCCAGCGATGAATGCAACCGGCGCGGCCAGGATCAACGGGCAAGGGGTAGCAACGACCAGCACGGCCAGTGCTCGGATAGCCTCGCCGGAAATGGCCCAGGCCAGCCCGGAAACGAGAATTGCAATAGGCAGAAACTAAAGCGCGTAGGTGTCAGCCAAGCGGATGAAGGGCGCCTTGGCCGTCTGAGCGGCGGTTACGAGACGCACGATGCCCGTATATGTACTGTCTTCGGCCGTGGCTATAGCCGTCATCTCGAAGGTATCGCCGGCATTGAGAGCGCCGCTACGCACGCTCTCTCCACGAGGCCGCGTGACCGGGATCGGCTCGCCGGTCAGAGCCGATTCATCCAGGACCGCAACCGGCGAGGTGATGAGTCCGTCCACGGGCACGATCTCCCCGGCGCGGACGACGATCGTATTGCCGATGGCAATGGATGAGATCGAGACCACCTCGCTTACATCGCCATTGCGGCGGAGCGCGATGGTCGGAGCCCGGTCTATAAGCGACTTGAGATTACGCTCGGCGCGCGCGACCGCGTAGTCCTCGAGCACTGTGCCGCCGGTGTACATAATAGCGATGACAATTGCGGCAAGTGACTGGTTAAGCGCGATGGCTCCTGCCATGGCCAAGAGCGCGATCGCATCGACGCCCATGCGTCGCGCCAGAAGATCGCGAATAATTGAGATGGCAAGCACGATGACGACCGGGCCCGTTGCCCCGGTCCAGAGCCAGAGCCAGAGCCAGTCCGCCTGCCGATCATGACCGAATGCAAGCGCCATTGCGTCCGCCAAAAGACAGAGCAGGACAGCGAGCAGTCAATGAAAACGCCTAACGAAACGCTCATCGACCATGGAAGCTTTCAGCAATTTTCGACCTACAGTCGATTGGTCATCCAATGAACGGTGGAGGTCGCGCATCCTGAGCAGCATCGGTTTGTGCTTCACTCGAATGGTGCGGCGACTGCGTTTCAAGTCAAGGCTCCTGGGAGCCCTGTCTCAAATTAGACAGCTCTCGCTGCCAGAGCAGGCTGGTTAACGCCCGCGGCCAATCACCATTAGCTATTTATCGGGCTCGTCGGGTGGACTCTGTGAGAGAATTTTGCGCCCGGTGAACATGGCCGAGGTGATGCTGCCGCCTTCACGCACCTCGGTGACCACGACGGCGACGATGTGGAGAGTGACGACGGTGGCCAGGACGTAGAACCCAAATTCGTGCACGAGGACGAACGGCTTTCGAAAGGCGCGCATCGCATCATACGCGGTCTTGTCGATCAAGTCGGTCGCGCCCGGCACAACCAGGGCCGGGTCAACCCCAGGGGCGGCGATCCACGTGGCAAACCAATAGCCGAAGGGAGGCCAGTAGAGATCTGTTCCCGCCAGCACAAGCCCAGTGGCTGCCTGCACTAAAAGCAATACGAAAAGGAGGGACACAGCGATACGCGCGAGCGGATTGTGCCCCACATATTGTTGAGGCTCGCCGGCGCGGAACGAGGCCGTGTAGGCGCGGAGGGCTGTCAGATAGCCGGGGCCAGCAGGCACAATGGCGCGCCACCGCGCATACTTGTTACCGTAAAAAGCCCAGACAAACCGCCATAGCAAGTTGGCTGTCATCACGTAGCCGAAGAGCACGTGGACGTCCTTGAGCGTCACCTTGCCGCTCGGGGAATGGTGAAACAGCGGATCGAGCAGGATGTCGAGGCCAGTCACAAGAAGACCGAAGACGGCAAGCGCATTGATCCAGTGAAACAAGCGCGTCGGCACGTCCCATGCCACGTATTCCTTGTAGTCCGGCATCGCGCTCTGTTCCTCTCAGGATCGCAAACTTCGGCGGATCAAATCGCGTTGGTTATAGTATTACAGGCTACGGCGCATCGCCTTGATGCTCGTTAACAGCTCGCTGCATGGCGAGCTTTAGCCCTGTCCACCGGTGCCAGGAGCTTGCTGGGAATCGATTGCTGTTGATCAGGTGCGCTGTACTGGCTGGTGCAACGCCGTCAGTGGCCGACGGCCCGGGGAAGAAGCGTTATGACCCTTACCGTAACGTTGGGGTGCCGTTGGCGCGTAAGGGTCGGTGCACCCACATGTCTGAATTCCATGCTTTGAGACTCCCGTGCCTCTGCCTTCATTTCGTTGCAGGCTAGGCGATCCCCCTTCGATTTTCCGCCTGTGGGACTAGCGTCAAGCGCGCCATATTCTCGGGAGTGTCCGGACAAATTGCAGAAATCGGCGTCACACAGAAGTCTCAGGATCGTGACAGGCACCAGCACCGGAGAAAGACGATGGCCTCGCTGGGGTATTCCTTCGGTCCGATCAACTCCTGCGCGAGAAGCGCCTTTCGGCACTACTGGACAACCCACAAATCCAAAATCAAAGGAATGCCGATGACGCAGACTGCGCGGGGCTTGCCGCATGTATCCGTGACTAATCTGATGGGGGACGTGTAGGTCCTGCGCGACGCTCTGTTCAAACTTGAGGCGGACGAGAAAACGGAAAAACGCCAAATGCGTCTTGCAAGAACTCAAGAATGAAATCTACCACGCCAGCGCGCCTGAAATCGGTAATCCCAACGCTAAGATGATCATCGTCGAGTTCTACGACTGCCAGTGTCCTATAGCCGCTCAGCCTATCTGAACTCATGTCGGTCGCCGCTGCCGCAGCGGGAGGTGATCGAGGTGGTCGTAAGACGCCGCCGCTAAGCAATAGGCTTCCGTCGGTCTCCATCCGGACCAGCAGTTTCCAATCTGCCATCGCGCAAGTTGAAGATCCTGTCGAACCGGTCGAAGATCTTTTCATCGTGTGTGACCGTGATAATGGCCGCCTCCTGCTCAACGGCGACCTTGCGTAAGAGATCCATGACGAGGCCCGCGCGCTTCGAATCGAGCGCCGCCGTCGGCTCATCGGCCAGAATGATGCGCGGCCGGTTGGCGAGAGCACGGGCGATGGAGACGCGCTGCGCTTCGCCGCCTGAGAGCTTAGCCGGCAGGGCATTCCGACGATGTCCCACCTCGAGATATTCGAGCAACTCGATTGCCCGCGTGCGGGCCGCCGCTGACTCTGCACCGGCAAGCTGCAGTACGAGTGCGACGTTGTCGGTGGCGTCGAGAAACGGGATCAGATTGTGGAACTGAAAGATGAAGCCAATTTTGTCGAGTCTCAGCTGCCTGAGATTTGCTCTTAGCCAGTGGCCGTCCTCAAGTACCATTTCTCCATCGAGCTCCATCGAGCCCGATGACGGATCGAGTATGCAGCCTATGACGTTGAGCAGCGTCGTCTTGCCAGACCCTGACGGCCCGAGCAGTGCGACGACCTCACCGGGATGGACATTGAGTGAGACGTCGCGCAAGGCATCGACGCGGGTCTCGCCTTCGCCGAAGTGTTTCGAGATGCGATCGAGCCGCACGAGCGGATGAGGTGTCGTCGTGTCAGTCACCTTAGCCCCCGAGTGCCGTGGCGGGATCGACGCGGAGGGCGGCGCGGACGCCCAATCCGCTCGAGACGAGGCACACTGCGAACACGATCAGGCCGAGGATGAGCACATTGTCGGGTTCCAAGACCACCCTTCGCGGAAAGTAGTCCTTGACGGTAACGATGAGTGTGGCGCCGATGCCGAATCCGATGAAGCCGAGCGCCAAGGCCTGCTGCACGATCATGCCGATGATAGTCCGGTCGGGCGCGCCGATTAGCTTCAAAGTGGCGATTTGCTTCAGCTTTTCCATTGTCATCGTGTAGATGATAAGCGCGATGATCACCGCAGAAACGACGAGCAGCAACGACGTGAAGAGGCCGATCTGGCGCCTTGCGCGATCGACCAGAGAACGAGTCAGGATCAGCTCCTGCGCCTCCTGCGTGATCGCCTCCAGATGTTTCCAGCGGCGAATGCCCTCGGCGATTGCATCCGCCGACGCATTCGGTTGCAGTCGTGCGACGACGGCGTTCACCGTATCTCGGCTCGATGCCCCGGTACCACGCGCCAATTGAACCCGTGCGGCAGGAGGAGCCAGATCGAATTGCAACTTCTGCGCATCGGCCAAACTAATGTAGACCGCTGGATCACCGCCGGAGTTGACCTGATGTCGGGTCAGTCCGACGACGGTGAATATGTTGCGCCCGAGGCGGATGCGCTCGCCGAGCGTGAGACCGGTGCTAAAATCGGCAACGAGGTCGTAATGACTTCTGGCGATCCCTCGACCTTCGGCGATCTCAGGCGGACCGCCCGGTCGTGCCGCCTCGTAACCGATGACGTAGAGCCGGAGCTTGGCGCCTGCATGATCGGTCTCGACTGTCTGATAGGTGATGCTGCCCGCGGCCGCGATACCAGCGATACGTGCGACCGCTTCGCGAACGTCTCCTGGAATACGTGAGGACTCGGCGAAGGGACCGCGCGTATTGGATTCGACGATCCAAATATCGACAGCCGGAGCACGGGCGATCGTCAACGCGTCGACCACGAGCCCGCGGTAAATACCGATCATGGCTAGTACGACGCCGAGCAGAAGTCCGAGACCGATGCACGTCAGCATGAAGCGACCGAGGGTGTGCTTGATGTCGCGATAGGCAAGGTTCACGGCCTGCCACCCTCGCTGACCCGTGCCAAGCGCCCCTCGCGGAAGCTCTTCTCGACGCGCGTCACGATACGGGCTTGGTCCGGCAAACCCTCGATGATCTCAAGTCGGGCGTCCTCGGTACGATGCCGGAATCTCACGAGGCGCCGGCTCAATCGACCGTCCTCCACGGTCCACACTGTACCTTCGCGCCCGTTGTAGCCATGAACAGCAGCTTCTGGAACGAGCAGCGCCTTATCGAGCTCGCCCACCGTGATCAAGAACTCCACCTGCTCGCCGAGGAACACACGCGGCGGCGGATTGTCTCCCTTGATAAACACGCGTCGCTCCTCGGTGACGCGATCGCTTTCGAGACCGATCCGCACCACCTCGCCGGTGAACGCATCCTGCGGGCGCGATCGCAAGCGCGCATTGACCCGCTGGCCCTCCTCGAGGTACCCCGCGCGTGCCTCGTCCACGTAGGCCAGTCCCCAATATGTGCCGACGGCGACGATTGTGAAGATCGGATCACCGGCCTTGACCACAGTGCCCAGCTCCTTGTGTCGCTCGACGACGATTGCGTCATAAGGCGCTACCAGGGTCCGGTGCCTTAGCAGCGTCTCCTCGTACTGCAACTGCGCTTGGGCGTCGGCAAGCTGGGCCTTCGTACTTGCGATTTCGCTCTGTGCGACGGTGACATCGGCCTTGGCCACGGCCTCGTCGCGTGCCGTTTCCTCGGCGCTCTGCTCCGACACGACGTTGCGGCCGACAAGCGCCTGCTTGCGCCGGTTGGCTTCCTGCGTCTGCGCCAGCACGGCTATTGCCTTCTCCAGATTCGCTCCCGCCCGCTGGATGTTGACCTCGGCGATCTCGCGCGCAGCCCGGGCCTTTGCGACCTTGGCCTCCTGTTCGCCCTGGCTGAGCCGCGCGAGCACCTGGCCTTTCGTCACGAGATCGCCATGGTCAACATTGAGTTCGATAAGCGTCGCCCCGACCTCGAAGCCAATCTTCGATAAGATACGGGCCTCGACGGTACCCAACCCAAAAACCCGAACGGAGATGTTTTGCTCGACCGACGCCACATCGACCTTGATAGGACGATTGTTGGCGATCGCGATAGTCGCCAGAATCAATGCGAGTATTCCGACCCCGACCAGACCATAACGCAGGACTGGCCGCCGGAGCGCGGGCGTTTTCCCAGACCGAACCGCTGGTGTTGCGCTGACAGGATTGCTGGTCAGGCTATCTGTTTGTTTTGGCGCCGTGGTCATGATCGCTCACGCCCCACGCACTTCGGCGCTATGCCAGGCCACAATGTTCGTCTTTCCTTCAGACATAACGGACCGCTCCATTGCTTGATTGCGCATTTCAGAACTTGGCGAGCCGCGATGCGACGGCCGCAATGCCGACCCAGACGCTGCTGCGCAGCGACATGGCCCCGACGGTCCGCAATTCGTAGGCGCCGCCGCTCCACACGTGCACACCAAACGCTGCGAACACGAGCACGGTGGCTGTCGCGATTACAATAGAGAGCCAGACGGCCCACCTCTTGCGTGCCATCAAACCGAATCCAGCGGCGACGTAAGCGAAGCCCGCGGCGAAATTAAACCACAGGACAAAGGGGATGACGGCGCCAGCCGCGGCTTGTGTCGCGACATTGCCAAAGAGGACGCGTCCGCCTGATATGACCGTCAGGATCCCGAACAGGATAGCCGTCGCTCCCAGCACCAGCGCAAGCGGATGCCATTTGCGTTGATCGATCATCTGCGAGCCTCACGCGTCATCATTCCGAACCACTCAATGCTGCAGCACGTACGTGCCAAGCGCGTCTGCTAAGGCGGCGATACACATGTCGGGTGCGCCGATTTCGGGCGGCGTGACGCGCTTTCGGGAGTGGTGCGACAGCCACGTGGCCCACGCCGGCCACCACGATCCTTCTTGGTCCACCGTCTCCTTCAACCATGTATCGGGATCGACGTAGCGATCCGTCTCGCGTTTCGTACGCAGGCGGAAATGGCGTCCCTTGCGTCCGGCCGCGGCGACACAATGTTGCTATTGTGACATCCGTTCGTGAGAAGGAAGGTGACGTCTGCATCCGTCAGCAGGTGAAACTTGAAGACCGAGCGCCAAGGATCCCATGATCAGTATCTGTGCCGACGGCGAACAGCGGAGCGCTCACCACCAACACGCGACCAGACCAGGTCGTTGGAACGCAATAACTGGAAGGCGCCTGCCATTTGATGGATGTCGACCGCGACGGGTGTCTCCCCATGCGTAGGGTCTAGTTGGTTGAACGCCGGCAGTTCGGAAGGAGCTGCTGTTGTTCGTGTCACAGACGCCTCAACTCTTATCGGTATTTCTTGCGCGGCTTTTGCTTGAGCGTTCCACACTTTCGTTCTGGCGAGCTGCTCTCGGCGCTCCGCGATGCGCAGCCACCCCCCGCCGGAACACCTGAAACACTCCGGCGGAGTTGATACGTGCCGCTTCTATGTTTCCTGCCAGCATGGATTGCATGACGAGCCCCTGAAGCATGCCGATGAATAGGATCGCCGCTGCTCGAGAGTCGGTCTCCGCAACAACCTCTCCGACTTTCTTGGCGTCTTCCAGCTTCCGCGTCAGTCGTTCTGCGTAACGCCGCATCAGGCCGTGAGCGACTTTCTTCGCAGGTGTCGCCTCGGCACGCTGCAGCTCACCAAACATCATCCGCGGCACGCCGGGATGCTCAATGACGAAGTTCACGTGGCTGTCGAAAACAGCGCGTAAAGCTTCGAGCGGTGATGTTTCCGAACCTGCGGCACGGTCGATGCGATTGAGTAGGCTCTCGGCGACCCACTCCATCACCATCTCCCAGATGGCGTCCTTGCTGGGGAAGTGACGGAAGAGCGCTCCCTGCGTCACGCTCATGTGCTTGGCAATCGCCGCAGTCGTGATCTGGCTCGGGTTCTGCTTGCCAGCAAGGGTAACCACAGCTTCGACTGTGCGTTTCCGGCGCTCATCGGCGGGAAGGTAATTGGGCATGTTCCAGCTTCAATTCAAAGATAGCAATCACTCACTACCATTGCCTGATAGCCGATGTCAATTGGCTTGCGCGACCGACTGCAAGGAATGAACTGTCAGGATAAATCGCGGGGCTGGCGCAACCTCATTGCGCAGGCCTTGCCTTGCCCCCGCAAGTCTCAATCGCGGGACCGTCGATATGACCCTCATCGTCAATGACGTAGTCTCATGTGTCGTCTGGCGACAGAAAAGAAGGAAGCGTTCTTAACAGGTCGGCAGCGACGCAGCTCTTGCGAGTTTTGATGCGAGCCCTTCCCGGTTGTTGCGAGCGCGCGGCGCGCCGCTCGCTAAAAGTAAAGCGTATTGCGAGGTTCGATTTCCGCGCTTCGCAACCACTTCGGGGTGGGGCTATCCGAGCGATTGATGCGGCTTGAAGGCTTGGTAAGGTCGTCTGAGTCAGCAGATAACGATCCGCACTTCGCGGAGCGAATAAAACATCTCGTTGTTCAAATTGTCCCTGAGCCCAGCGTTGCAGCTCGCGACCTAACCATTCCCATTGCGAGTGGGGCTCGATGTTAGCAGTCGTGACCACTATCCAGCCGGACAGCGCTCCCGAGTTCATATGCGCACACGCAGTTGTCCTTCCGCTCAGAATAGAACGTCGTCGAAGTTGTCCTCGTTTTCCTCAGCAGTTGAGAGTTCTGTCTTAAGGCCGAACAGTTGATCGTGTAGAAGTCTTTCGCGGTCCATAGTGTAGCGTGCGCGCATGCCGGCGACGAGCTTCGTATCGGCGCCGGTGACATCCATAGGTTCCAACGCAGGCGGGGCCACCAGTGTTAGATCGGACAGAACAGATCGCCAGCTGTCGGCAAAGGTCTGCCGGCCGGAGACACACTTTACAGTCGTTTCGAGCAGGTTCACCGCTTGCGGCCCAGCTGTGCTCATGACGTTGGCAAACTCACGCATACGCCCCACCACCGTTTCAAAGAGAGCGATGGCCTTTACCGCATCCTGTTGCGGTGTTGCTATGCTGTCGCTCGTTTCAGCCGACCGGCGTTCGACCAGACCGCGAGCGAGATCATCAACCTTCTTGAGCTCGCCCATGATCGACTCGGCTGCTGCAACCGTGTCTGTGGCAAGCGAGCGGAGATTTTCGGCGATAACCATGAGTGGCTTCCCTTGCACGCCGAGCCTGCTGCACTGGATGACGGTGTTAAGACTAAGTAAGCGGATGCGCTGCTCGATCTCGCGAATGGTGTCGAGATGTTCGTCCATCAGGACCAGCATGGCGCCCACCGATTGGGCGACTTCGCAGGCGATCCTGTGAAGCCCCGCTCGTGTCTGCTCAAAGTCATTGAACAGTATGCGAATGTTGCGCAGATCATCGATTAGGGCCGCGAGCGTGGTACCGCCCTTCGAAAAAAGATCCTCAGCCTCCTCGCCATTCTCCCGCAGCACTTCCGCTGTGTCAGCGACCAACCGGGCAAGCGTTTCAGTAAGGGTGCCAACCTGTTCGTCAAAATTGCCGATCGCATCTTCGAGCTGGGCGGACTGCAGTCGGCACGTAACGGCAGTTGTGACGGCGGATTGGCCTGGATCGGTGGTTGCCAGGTACTCGGCGAGTGCTGAAAGGCCTTGCTCGATGTGTTCCACTCGCTGCCGTGTGATGTCGCCGATTTGAAGCGCAGAAACGGCGTTGGCCACCTTATCGCTGATGCGAGCAATGGATCGACCATGCTCCGCTGCCTTTTCGGAAGCACGGGCACGGTGCTGAGCGATGACCTGTAGATGCTCTCCGAGTCGACCGGAGATATAGTTCATCGTCGCGCCATGCTTGTCGGCGAACGCCGCGTTTGCGGAGCGGGCGATTGAAAGGCTCGACGTAAGGC
This sequence comes from Hyphomicrobium sp., assembly GCF_036833075.1. Taxonomy (GTDB): domain Bacteria; phylum Pseudomonadota; class Alphaproteobacteria; order Rhizobiales; family Hyphomicrobiaceae; genus Hyphomicrobium_C. The sequence continues at coordinate 6,266 of NZ_DAITQL010000081.1, read as the reverse complement.
GACTGAACGAACCGGAGAAGGCGCTGACTGCGCTTTCAACACTACGGCCCAGATCCGTCATGTCGGACGTCGAACCGCTGAACGTTGCGTGTTGGCCGTTAATATCGGCAGCCACGATTCGTGCGTTGACGGCGACAAGACGAATATCGCGCACGGCTTCCTTCAAATCGTGCAACGGCTTCTTGACGCTTGACGCCATACGGGTGAGTTCGTTGATATCGTCCTGCTCTGCGACATGGGCGAGCGTCATCTGCGCCAGCCGCTCGCGGATCGTCACCAGGATCTGCTCAGCTGCAAAAAATTCGGCGCTTTCGAGTTCCGCTGGCATGCCCTTGTGGGCAGCGGAGATCTCGCGCAGTGAGCTGGCGCACCTCATTAGACGCTCGCCCATGTCGACAAACGTCCGTTCGATGGCATGGCGCGGCTCGGCAAGCTGACGCTCGAAGGCATTGAGCCGGCCGGTAAGATCGCCCGCATAGGCATCAAGCGAGATGGCGAGGATTGCTGTACTCACGATATGCGCGCCACCGGCCTGCGCCAGGAGCTCTCCATGATCTCACCAGCGATACGTTCGAGGGGCACGACTTTGGTGGCGCCCCCCAGTTCAATGGCCTCTTTCGGCATTCCAAAAACGACGCTACTTGCTTCGTCTTGCGCGATCGTTCTGGCGCCGGAAGTGCGCATCTCCAGTAATCCGTAGGCGCCATCGTCTCCCATGCCTGTCATGAGCACACCAAGCGCGTTCGCGCCTGCTGTTTGCGCCGCCGAACGGAACAGCACGTCGACCGAGGGGCGGTGGCGTGATACGTGGGGACCATCCTTGATGGTGACCCTGTAGTGCTTGCCAATTCGCTCCAGTGTCATGTGCCGATTGCCCGGTGCAATCAGCGCTTGGCCAGGGGTTACCGAATCCCCGGCTTCCGCTTCCTTAACGGCAATGGCGCAAATGCTATCGAGGCGGCGGGCGAAGGCGGCCGTAAAACCTTCCGGCATGTGCTGCACGATGACGATACCGGGACAGGTCTTCTCCAGCGCAGTGAGCACGACACGCAGTGCCTCCGTTCCGCCGGTCGAAGCACCAATGCAGACGATGTTGTCGGTCACGATGTCGCTCGAGCGCGAACGCATCGGCGGGATGACGGCGTCGGCCGTCAATTTCTTCTCGATCCTCACTGGAGGAGCCGGCCGCCGGCGGTTGCCCATCCGCGCGTGTGCGGCCGCGCGTGCCACGTCGCAGATGTGCATGCGTGATTGTTCGAGCGCCTGGGCGGTGTCGACTCGAGGCTTTGTGATGACATCGACAGCTCCCGCTTCCAGCGCTTGCATGAAAGCTTGCGAGCCCTCCTCGGTAAGGGAGGAGCAGATGACCACGGGGATAGGCCGCTGCGCCATGATCTTGCGCAGGAAAGTCAGTCCGTCCATGCGCGGCATCTCGATGTCCAAAAAAAGAACGTCGGGAATTTCCTGGCGCATCCGCTCAGCCGCAACGAACGGGTCCGAGGCCGTCGCCATAACCTCAAGATCCGGTGCGCTCGCAATGATGTCGGACATGACCTTTCGCACTGCGGCGGAGTCGTCGACGATGAGCACGCGGATTTTTCCGCAGGAGCCAGTCAGTGCTATTCCATCCATACTGCTTACCATCGATCATGTATTCTGAAAGACACCGGGCGATCTTTGCGGCAGGCGCAAATTGGTGCCGATCATCGATTCGGAGTGGCCGAGAATGAGGAAGCCACCTGGACGCAAATGCCCGACCAGTTGCCGAACAACGGCCTCCTGGGTGGGTTTGTCGAAGTAGATGAGCACATTGCGCAAGAAGATAACGTCGACATCGCGATCAATCGGATAGGAGCTGTCGATCAGATTCAGCCTCTGGAAGCCGACGCGCGATCTCAGCTCGGGAACGATGCGCGCTTCCTTATGCCGGTGCGGGCTGCATCCACGCATCAAATAGCGCTGTTGCTTTTCCGGTGGCACGGGGGCAATCATCTCGACCGGATAGACGGCGCGTTCAGCTACCAAGAGCACCTTTGTCGATATATCGGTGCCGAGCACGGCAAACTGAAAATCGCCTTTAGCAGCAAGGTCTGCCATCACCATGGCAATGGTATAAGCCTCCGCTCCATTTGAGCTAGCTGCGCTCCACAGCTTAAGCATCGGCTTGGCGCCCCTGCGGCGTAAGCTGAGGAGCTCAGGCAAGAGGCTTCTTTCCAGGCTGACGAAGTGTTCAGGCTCGCGAAAGAAGTCGGTTTTGTTCGTTGTCACCGCATCAACCAGATGGACAAACTCGCGGACAAGTCCATCCTCATCGAACAGGTGCTCGCAATAACGCGTAAGGTTCGGAAGCCCGAGGTGCCGCACACGTTTGCGTAGACGACCCTCTACCATGAGCTTCTTTGCCGGCGGCAGTTTGATGCCGGCCTCACCGCTGACGAGCGCCGCGATGCGGGCAAAGTCCTTATCGGTCAAGCGATCGGATGCGGAAGGCTCCGCCACCGGATCGGCGCGAAGCAAAGCGTGCGACACACGGGTGATCCTAGTTGCTTTGGCCGAACAACGGCCGTTATTGATATGCGACAGGTCGAGGAATGCGGGCGTGCGCCGCATTCTAGCAAATTAGGCGGCTTCATTTCCGGACTTAGCAGGCGACGTTAGCGCGTTGATATCGCCTGAGGAAAAAAGTTGGCCAAGCTGGAGAACGGTTGCGAATGCTCCGTTGCGGCGGCCGATCCCGGCGATGAACTCGGAGCGCCACCTGACGCCGATCTCGGGGGGCGGCTCAAGTGCGCTGTCGTCAAGGATGGTCACCTCGAATACACGGTCCGTCTTGAGACCAAAGGTTAATTCGCGCCCACCAACCGTCGCATTTAGCACAATGATCCGCGTGTTCTCCGTGTCCGCCGTCCGCTCCAAGCCCAGCTTGAGGCGCAGGTCAATTACGGCGACGCCCTGACCGCGAACGTCGATCATTCCGAGCAGATAGTCCGGTGCGTGGGGCAGCCGGGAGATCGGTTGGACCTCCAGAATTTCCTGCACCCGCTCCACCGGCACCGCGAGCAGCTCGCCCGCGATGCCAAGTGTCACGTACTGAGCCATTTCGCTCATCGGCTTCTCCTCAGGCGATGCCCTGGCGTTTAAATTCAGCATCGAGTGCATCGGCGCTGCCGGACATATCAAAGGCGAAGCCGCCATTGGCCTTGACGCTGCTCTTAGCCTTGCCCAGCGTCGGAGCTGCGGCTGCGACTCTTGCTTGGAGCTCGGCAACGCCATTCTTGACGGAATTCTTGGCGGTAGCGCGCGCGGTGTGCTTGGCAGCGATTTTCGCCTCCGACCCTTCGCTCTCACTCAGCCGGAAGTAGCTGATCGAGCTTTGCAGTTGCTCCGCCTGCGTCGACAATTCCTCTGCGGTTGACGACATCTCCTCGGCGGCCGACGTGTTCTGCTGGGTGACCTTGTCGAGCTGCTGGATTGCGGCGTTGATCTGGCTCGCGCCGGCGTTCTGCTCATTCGAGGCGGCCGAAATCTCGGCAACCAGCTCCGAAGTCTTCTGGATTTCCGGAACGAGCTTGGAAAGCATCTCGCCCGCCGACTGGGCGGCTTTCACCGTATCGCCCGAAAGCCCTGCGATCTCCTGTGCAGCCGCCTGGCTGCGCTCAGCGAGTTTGCGCACCTCCGAGGCGACGACCGCGAAGCCGCGACCGTGCTCGCCAGCGCGCGCAGCTTCGACAGCCGCGTTGAGGGCAAGGAGGTCGGTTTGGCGAGCGATCTCCTGAACGATCAGGATCTTTTCGGCGATCGTCTCCATTGCCTTGACGGCTTCACCGACAGCCTGGCCTGATGTCCTGGCATCGACGGCCGCTTGGCGGGCGATTGACTCAGTTTGAGCTGAATTGTCGGCGTTCTGCTTGATATTGGCGGCCATCTGCTCGACCGAAGAGGAGGCTTCTTCCGTCGACGACGACTGCTCGACAGCGCCCTGGCTTAGCTGTTCGGCCGCCGCCGACAATTCCTGACTGCCCGAGGCTACGTTGCGAGTCGCGATCGTGACTTCACCAACCACCTCGCGGAGTTTGGCGACCATCATATTCAGCGCGTCGATCAAGTCCTTGATCTCGTCATTAGACTTGACGCTGGCAGTGGCGTTGAGATCACCTTCGGCAACAGCATTGGCAAGGCTCAGTGCACTGGAAACTGCACGTGTGATGCTGAGGACAATCCATACTCCAACGCCGATGGCAACAAGGGTTGCCACAGTGAGAAGTACGAGCATAACCATTCGGGCGGTAAGGTAAGCGGCAGAAGCTTCCCTACCGCTTTCCTCTATCAAGTCACTCTGAAATGCGACGAACGAGTCGACAGCGGCCATCAATTTGCCGAGTGCCGGCACGAGGTGGTTGCTGACGGCTTGTTCCGCCTCTTCTTTTTTGTCAGCGTTTACTAGCTCTTTGATTTCTGTAAATGAAGTGACATAAAGTGCCCGGGCCTCCTTGATTGCAGCAACTCTCTTTCGCCCCTCCGGGTGATAAACCACCGCTTCAACTTCTTCCAACTTTGCTGTAATGACCTTGGCATTGTCGGAAATTCGAGTCTCGATCTTGGAGCGATCTGCAGCAGAGCCGGCCAAAGTCAGCTCAAAATTGGCGCGTCCGTTGTCATTGACAAGGCTAAGGATCTCATTGGCAATTCGGACCTTGACCCAATCTTGTTGAACAATTTTTTCAATATTGCCATTAAGGGCCGACAGATTAACAACGCCGGCAATAATGCCACCTGCTGCTAACAGCACGACCGTGGTAAAGGCCGCTCCAAGCTTTGTCTTAAGAGTTAGTCGCATTAATCATTCCCTTCTTTCAATTCTAGGGCGCGTTCCACGCCCCCCTCTGTTCCAAAAATCCGCTCCATATCGGGGATGATGATAAATTCCTCACCGCGTTTGGCGATGCCGCGTACGTACTCGGGCTGCCAGCGCATTCCGACCTTGGGTGCTTCCTCGATGGAGGCGGTCTCGATATCTGCGACGTCGTGCACACGGTCAGCGAGGATAGCCGCGATCGTCGCCTCACCATCGAGATCAATCTCGATTACGACGATGCGCGTATCGGGTCCCGGCGGCGATAGGTCCATGCCGAACATCACTCGGAGATCGGCAAGCGGAACCACCCTTCCGCGCACATTGATGAGCCCACCGACGAAGGGCCTCGCATTTGGCACTTCGGTAACCGGCACCAAGTCTAGGATTTCACGCACGCTCGTCGCCTCAATGGCGAAAACCTCATCTTGAAGGCCGAGCGTCAGAGCCTGCATGGTGACGCCAACCTTGCGCGCGTCGTCACCCATAGTCTTGGCTGCTTCGCTCACGCGGCCCTCCCGATTTTCGAGTTTCTCAGGCCATCTTCAAAGTCTTGGCCGAACCGCAGCAACTGCGCTACGTCGAGGATGAGCGCCACCGTGCCATCCCCGAGGATGGTGGCGCCGGAAAAGTTACCGACGTCCGCATGCAATTTGGACAGCGACTTGATAACGGTCTGGTTGTTACCGAGGATCTGATCAACGACTAGGCCGACGCGGTGCTCGCCCGCCGAGACGATGACGACCTTTTGATGCAAGTCAGCAGGGACCCGTGCCCCGAACAGCTCGCGGAGCCGCAGATACGGCACGAGGGAGCCGCGGATGTTGAGGAAGTTGCGACCGTTGGTAGCCGCAGCCGTGGTGGCGGGCAGCTCAACGCATTCCTCGACGGCGGACAGTGGGATGGTGTAGCGGCCCTTGCCGACGCGCACGAGCATGCCATCTATGATGGCGAGCGTCAGCGGCAGGCGCAGGGTGACGGTCGTTCCCACGCCGACCTTCGATGTTACGTCGATTGAACCGCGTAGCGTCTCAATGGTGCGCTTGACGACATCCATGCCGACGCCACGTCCGGAAACCGAGCTGATCTCCTTGGCCGTCGAGAAACCGGGGTGGAAGATGAGCTGGTAAAGCTCCTGGTCGTTCAGCTTGGCGTCGGCCGAGATTAAGCCGTTCTCTTCCGCCTTAGCGCGAATTCGCTCGGTGTCGAGTCCGGCTCCATCATCGCTGATCGAGATGGCGACTTCGGCGCCGGCATGAACTGCCGCCAGTCGCACCCGGCCGCGTCCGGGCTTGCCAGCAGCCGCGCGGCGTTCCGGATTCTCGAGGCCATGGTCAACAGCGTTGCGGATCACATGCACTAGGCTCCGAACCCAATCAGGTCTTTGATTTAATAGCGAACAGTGATTCAAGCT
>NZ_DAITQL010000080.1:0-18763 GCF_036833075.1 Hyphomicrobium sp. | reverse complement strand
ATTGCATTGGTGAAGCTCCTCTAACTCTAGATGCGATTTTGCAGGATTGCCGCCCGCTGGCCGGACTTGGCTCGAAGGGTGCCTTCGAGCATCGGGGCCAGGAGGGTGCAGGCAATGGCACTGACGCCCAGGAATGTGGCTCCCGACGTCCAGCCGTAGGCTTCGATCGCGGATCCAACGGCGACAGGGCCGATAAGCTGCCCAAGATTGCTCCCTTGCATGAGCAGGCCCATCGTCATCGGCGCCAGCCTTGGACGTGGTGAAAGGATTGGAACGGACGAGATCAGCGTCGCGGGGATCAGCCCGCCAATTGCCGAGAATAGGACGCAAAGCGCGACGGTCGTCGTCTCGTCAGATTGGACGAGGAAGACCCACGCCCCGGAGGCTCCCATCAGTAGAGCGGCGATAATGACCAGGCGGCCGTGGCTAAAGCCCCGAGACAACAAACTGCCGGCCGTTATATTGCCTGCGACATTGGCGAGCGTGATGAGGGCGCTAAGGATGCCAGCCGCTCCGAGCGAGATGTTCAGGCGCTCGACGAGCAGGATCGGCAAAAAGCTGAAGAGCGTGAACATCATCAGGTTGTAGAGGGCGAAGATGACGAAGAGTAACACTGGCCCACGGCTTCTCACCGTGAGGGCGACGTCCTCACCGAAGTTGCCCTCGATGTCGTAAGTCTTGGTCTGTGACGGCGGTACAGTCGCGGTGATCAACAGTAGGCTGATCAGCGCGACGACTCCGTTCATCCACCAGATTGCCTGCCAGCTCGAAACGAGCGGGCCCGTGAGCAGCGCGAGCGCCATGCCCGCGGGCATGAAGCAGCTCCAAAGCGCAAAGACGACGTCACGCTGCCTTGACGATACGATGCGCATGAGGACAGCCGGGCCGGCCACCACCACAAGCACGAAGCCGAACCCCTCGAGAAAGCGAGATGCGATGAGCAGCGCAAACCACTCGCTCGCGGCACCGACCAGGATTCCAAGGATCAGGATCGCCATCCCGGCACAGAGCAATCGGCGATCGCCTATTCTCGTGACCATCGCGCCAGCGGGCATGCCACCGACAACGCCAATGATCGCAAAAACAGAGGTGAGCCAGCCGAGGTCAGCGAGGTCGAGGCTGAGGTCGGCCTGCAGCAAGGGGCTGGCGATCAACACCTTGCCAACCTGCATCGCAGCAACCATGCCGGCCGCGACGACAGTGGTTACCGCGAGCCAGTTGGTTCTGTATTGCGCGACGGTGACAAGCGCGGACATCAGTTTGTGCCCGCCTCGCGTGCACCTTCGCCAATGGCCGACGCCATCGTCTCGATGTGCCCGTAAAGCACGAGAACATTCGCCATTCGATTTCTCCTTCGGCTCGGAGCCTCACACGCGGCTACTGCTCCCGCTGGCCTCGGAGAAATGGGTGCTTTAATTGATCTACGGAAGTGATATCGTTTGGATCGAACCGATCTAAGGAATCGATCATGATAGATGCCCTGACCCTCGACCAAGTGCGGACGTTCGTGGTCGTTGCTGAAAGCGGAAGCTTCCGGTCAGGTGCGACACGCCTTTCGCGCGTCCAGTCGGCGGTAAGTCACGCCATCGCAAATCTGGAAGCCGAACTGGGGGTTTCCCTGTTCGATCGTACCGGCCACCGGCCGGTGTTGACACCGGAGGGGCAAGCACTTCTCAGCAATGCACGCGATGTCCTACTGCGCGTCGACGCCATGCGCGCCCGCGCGCGCGGCATGGGGGAAGGCGTCGAGTTGGAATTGTCGCTGATTGTCGACGTGCTGTTTCCGCTTGCGACTGTCGGTGGTGCGCTAAGAGAGATGAGGACCGTTTATCCCTCGGTGGCCATCAGGCTTGCTGTGTCGCCGCTTGGTGGTCCGCTGGAAGGACTGATCAATCGGCGTTTCACGCTGGGCATCATGGCCGGTGAGATTTTTCCCGATCCGGCGATCAGCCGGCGTGCCTTGGCCGAAGTCCAAATGATCGCAGTGGTCGCCGCCGAACATCCTCTTGGCCTCAACGCCGGGCGCGTCACTGTCGCCAGTCCTGATCTTGCTGACCATCTGCAAATCGTCCTGTCGGATCCTTCGCAACGTTCCGAGGGGCGAGACTTCGGGGTGCTGTCGCCGCAGACATGCCGTGTCAGCAGCCAGGACGCCAAGCATGCGCTGATTCTGGCAGGACTCGGCTGGGGCCGATTACCAGAATGGCAGGTGGAGCGGGATCTGGCGGAGGGGCGGCTCGTTCGCTTACCGACGGCCTCGCTTGGGAGAGACAGCCAACTCCCGATGGAAGTCTATCTTGTGCATCGGATCGATGAGCCGCTTGGGCCGGCGGCACGGGTCTTCGGAGACGCCCTCGCGCGCCTCTGCGGGAGATGAGAGCCTACCGTATCGCGACATATCCTGGCTCGCCGCGTGAGCCCGTTGGAGATGCCCGATCACGTCACTTGCGAGTTGAACGATCACGGCTTCGTTCGGATCGGCGCGGATCTGTTGAGTGACTTGGTCGGCCCGGAGGCGATGAGGGAGTGGCCCGACTTTAGGGTCAGTCGGGAAACGCTGCCGCTCGACGAGTACATGGCTGATGGCGGCGCTTAGCGGCGACGCAGATTTGCAGTCTTCCTAATCGGTCCCAACTTCGTATGGTGCAGAGCCCACAGATCCCACTATCAGGACCGCGGGCACAATCCCCTGAATGGTGGCATCGAACGCTGGTTTGCGTCCGTCGAGGACTCGCTTACCGACGGCATTGGTCGATCTGAACGGCAAGAAAGCAGCCTTGGTGTTCACGTCCGGCTACGCCGCCAAAGACGCGCCGGGCCATTATTGCGCGGATGTGTCGCGCGCCATCAGGCGCAGATCCGGGAAATCAGGACGAAGCTGATCGCTGAAGGACGACTCTGTTCGAGGACCAAGGCCTTGCCACCTTCTTGGGGGCTTGCCCGAGGCAACTCGGACCCTTAAAATCCTTGTTATGGCTCACATCGGTACCGGCGTCGAATATGGTTTGCACTGCCTCTTATGGTTGGTGGACCCGGAAACGGGACGCGCGAGCGTCCGCGAGCTTGCCGAGCTGCAGGGGATTTCCCCATCCTACGTCGCTAAGATCTTCCCGAAACTCGAAAAGAGCGGGATCGTCGCGGCGCAGGAGGGTCTGACCGGCGGCTATAAGCTGGCGAAGCGCGCCGACAAGATCACCGTGCTGGAGGTGATCGAGGCTATCGACGGCAAGAAGCCGCTCTTCGAATGCCAGGAAATTCGTGGCCGCTGTGCCGTGTTCGGTGACAAGGCTCCGCGCTGGTCGACCAAGGGCGTCTGTGCGATCCATGCGGTGATGTTGCGGGCCGAGCAGGTGATGCGCGAGGAACTGCGCCAGACGACCCTGGCAGATATCGCGCAGGCCGTGGGCCAGAAAGCCCCGGCTGGCTTTGCGGGCGAGATCCGCAACTGGCTCGCCGGTCGGGTGGATCAGCGGAGCCAGGCGCGGCTAGCCGGGATCGCTCATGCCAAGGAAGCTCGGCAGCTTGATTCCTGATCGGCAGACCACGCAGGTTTGCCCGCGCGGGTGGCGCATCCGTCTCCGATCGATCGACAGACGTGCGATGCTTGCCCTGGGTGATCAGCCGCGCGCTGCGCTGACCACGCAGGTATATCCACAGCCAGTTGAGGGCGACGCTGAGCCGCGAATGAACCCCGACGAGAAAATAGATGTGGGCGATGCCCCCGGTTGCGCGTCATTTTCTGCGCGCTGTATGACCTGCGCCGCCTCGACGATCATTGCGGGTAGCGCGCGGAATGCGGTGCGAGGCGGTGCCTTTTGGAGCTGCTTTCCCTTGGAAGCACGCATCAGGCTGTTTGTCGTTGCGCTATGCGCCTCTCAAGCTCAGGACGAAAATGCCGAATTAGCGCCTGGATCGGCCAGGCTGCAGCGTCGCCCAATGCGCAAATTGTATGCCCTTCGATCTGGCGCGAAACGGCGTCAAGCAGGTCGATCTCGCTCGGCTCGGCGTCTCCGGTGCAAAGGCGCTCCATGACACGCCACATCCAGCCGGTGCCCTCGCGGCAAGGCGTGCACTGGCCGCAGCTCTCATGCTTGAAGAAGCGGGCGATACGGGCAATCACGCGGACGATGTCGGTCGATTTGTCCATCACCATGATCGCCGCGGTGCCGGCTCCCGAGCCAAGCGCCTTCATACCGTCGAAATCCATCGGCGCGTCGATGATCTGCGCGGCAGGCACCATCTGCATCGAGGCGCCTCCCGGAATGACGGCGAGGAGATTGTCCCAGCCGCCGCGAACGCCCCCGCAATGCGTTTCGATCAACTCGCGGAACGGGATGCTCATTGCTTCCTCGACGACGCAGGCCCGTTCGACATGGCCCGAGATCTGGAAGAGCCTGGTGCCGGAGTTATTCTCGCGACCAAAGCTGCGGAACCACGCCGCCCCGCGTCGCAGGATAGTCGGCACGACGGCGAGCGATTCGATGTTGTTGACGGTGGTGGGACATCCGTAAAGGCCGACATTGGCCGGAAATGGCGGCTTGATGCGCGGGAGCGCCTTCTTTCCCTCGAGGCTTTCGAGCATCCCAGTTTCCTCGCCGGCGATGTAGGCGCCGGCACCGCGATGTACGTAGATGTCGAATGGATAGCCTGAGCCACATGAATCGTTGCCGAGCAAGCCGGCGTCATAGGCTTCGGCGATTGCCGCCTCGACCGTTTCCGCCGGACGGCAATATTCGCCACGAATGTAGATATATGCCGCGCGCGCGCGTATCGCGTACCCCGCGATGAGCGTACCTTCGATCAACTTGTGAGGATCGTGCCGCATAATCTCGCGGTCCTTGCACGAGCCGATCTCGGCTTCGTCGCCATTGACGACGAGGAAGCTCGGTCGCCCGTCGGGGCTCTGTTTGGGCATGAAGCTCCATTTGAGGCCAGTTGAAAAGCCCGCGCCCCCACGTCCGCGCAGGCCAGACGCTTTGACCTGGTCGATGATCCATTCCGGGCCTTGCGCGAGCAATGCTGCGGTAGTTGACCAGTCACCTCGGGCGCGAGCAGCCGGCAACCGCCAGTCCTGAAAACCGTAGAGGTTGGTGAAAATTCTGTCTTTGTCGGCAAGCACGGTTCGCTCCTGCGCTTATGTTGATTTCGGCGAGCCTCCTCGTCGGGGGCGACAGCTATTCCAGCCGTGCCCACGCGCCCGGGGCAAAGCCCCGCTCATGGAATGTCGGGACATTCGGCGCCGCTGTACTGCGATCCGGCGTTGCACGGCATGAAGGGATTCGTGCCGTGCGGCACGGTTTCAGTTGGTGCCAAAATCGAACCCCTTACCTTCGGGGTCGGAATGGACGTACCACGAGCCGCGCACGCGGAAGGTCGAGGCGGTCGCGTAGGTGTCCTCCATGCACTGGAGGTAGATAATCTTCTCGTCGACCACCTTCGCATGGATGGCGAAAGGCGATGTCGCGGCCTTGCCGAGCGTGGCGGAGCGATAGGTGAACTTCCCGAACACCGCGACATGCTCGCGCTCGCCGAAGATGTCCGTCACTTCGAGTTCCTCGACGTTCCAGTATTGGAAGATGCGGTCGAACGTGTCGATGATCGCGTCGACTGCGCGAGGGCCTTGGGTGGTTCCCGTCCAGGGAAGGAGCGTCTTCAGCTCGGGATGGTCGAAGTTCAGCGAGACATAGACCGCGTCGGGGGCAATCAGCTCCCGAATCACATCTGCGTTCGTGATGTTGTCGATCAGCTGTTGCACGATCTCCAATGGTTTCCGGCTCATGGCTTTATTCCTTTCCAGCACCTTAAGAATGGAAACCGCGTCCCCCGAACCGGGGACGCTGCGCCTGCGGCGGCGCGGGCAAGACGGATCGAGCCCGCGCGGCCGAGGATCACTTATCGACGAGGGTCACGAGATCCTTGTCGTTGGTGTCGACCACGAAGATCGCGAGCAGCGTGGCCGGCTCGGTCTCGCTGGCATTGTCGCTGATCGGGTGGTGGGCACCGGGGCGCTCAGACCAGCTCTCGCCGGCCTTGAACACCTTCGTCTCGCCGTCATCGACCTTGCTGCGGATCGCGCCCGAGACCACGAAGCCGTTCACGAAGGCCGACTTGGGGTGGATGTGCGCCGGCGTCTTGCCGCCCGGCGGATAGCTCACGATCAGGCCGACGATGCTCTTTCCCGGAATGTTCGGGATCGGGCGATTGAAGGCCGTCGTGATCGTCTCGCGCGGAGCGGCCTGTTCGTGCGCATGAGCCGGTTGGCCCGCCTCTTGAGCAATTACAGCCGACGCCGCTACGGTGGTCAGGGCGATCGGTCCGATGATCGTCGCCGCGAGTTTCCAAAGGTGTTTCATCTTTCTCTCCTCAGTTGTGTGATGTCGGTCAGGCGACGACGATGCGGCGCGGGTCGGCCGCCTCGAGCGCCTCGGCGCGATCCGAGCTCGGCGGGTAGATCCACTCGGTGTTGATCCGCGTCTTGAGCGCCTTGGCCTCAGCGCCTTCGAGCATCACCTCGCGGTGCCAGCCCTCGGTGTAGACCGCGCCCCAGGGGCCAAGGTCGAGGCAGGTAACGTATTTGGGCTGGCTGTAGGGGATCGGCTCCACCCCCAGCAGCGAGGCGGCCACATTGTGGCCTGCTGAGCGGCCGAGGTTCATGGCGTGCTGGCACGACATGGCGGCGTAGTTGCCCTCGTCATCGGTCGCGGCGTAGGCGACATCGCCGGTCGCGAAGATGCGCTCGGAGCCCGGCACGAACAGGTTCCGATCGACGTGCAGGCGGCCGAAATTGTCGCGGGGCGCGTCGATCTGCGCCGTCAGCGGGCTCGCCCGCATGCCGGCAGTCCAGATGACCGTCTTGGCCTCGATCCGCTCGCCGGACTCGGTGATGACACCATCCGCATCGACGGAGGTGACGCCCGCGCCGAGCTTCCACTCGACTTCCAGATCGGTCAGCGCCTTCAGAATGACCGGCCGCGGGCCAGGCCCGAGGTCAGGGCCGATGTCGGGCGCGCGCTCGACGATGATGACGCGGACCTTGGTGTCCTCGCCCAGCGCCTCGCGAAGGCGGTCCGGCATCTCGGCGGCCGTCTCGATCCCGGTGAAGCCGCCGCCGGCGACGACCACCGTGTTGCGCGCGACGCTCGCGGGCAGCTTGGCAAGGTTCTTGATGTGCTGCTCGAGTTCGGCCGCCTCGTCGAGCTGGTCGACGCTGAAGCTGTGTTCGAGAAGGCCAGGGATCTCGGGCCGGAAGAGCTTGCTGCCCGTGGCGAGCACCAGGCGATCATAGCCGATCGTCGACTTGGCGCCGGCTTCGTCGACCACGTCGACCTCGTGCGCATCGGTGCGGATCCGATCGACCCAGCCCTGGATGAAGCGGACGCCGACATTCTCGAAGATCTCGAGGAGCGGCGCGCGCATCGTGCCCGCGTTGACCTCGTAGAGACGCGGCCGGACGTGGAGCTCCGGCTTCGGAGCAATCAGCGCCACCTCGACGTCGTCGGTCTTGCCGTGCTCGTCGAGCAATCGCACCGCGCCGAGCGCGCTCCACATGCCGGCAAAGCCGGCACCTATCACCAAAATCCGCTGTGTCATTTCAGTTCTCCTCTGTTGTCGTCAGTCATCACATCCCCGGGCGGCGCTTCGATGCTGTGCGCCGGCCAGGAATTCGGGTGTCCCAGGGCATCGGCCGGGCGCTCGCTGGCGCGCGACCGGCGGCCGTAGTGGGCGGTTCGCTCGCGATGGCGTTTGGCGATCCAGTCGCCGACCTCGCCTGGGAAAGTCAGCGGCACCTTCCGATCCAGGATGCGCGCGAGTTCGCCGATGCTGGCGCTGGCCAACTCCTCTCGCATGCGTGCCTCGGCGCGCAGCATGACGGCGTGGACGGCGCAGACGCCGTCGGTCGACCAGGCCGGTGCGCTGTCGCCGAAGACGGCGCAGCGGCTTCGGATGCCCTGGCACTCGAACAGCGGCTGCTTGCCGTCGATCGCCTCGACGACGTCGAGGACTGAGATCTCGTCGGGGTCGCGTGCGAGCCGATAGCCGCCGCGGATGCCGTCATTGGCGCTGACGATGCCAGCCTTCTCGAGCTTGGCGAAGATTTTGGCGAGATACGCGAACGGCACGCCCTGCAGCGCGGCGAGATCGCGGCTGCTCAAAGGCTGCGCGCACGGCTCAACGAGCCAGAGCAGGCAATGCAGGCCGTATTCGTGACTGGTTCCGAGGTATGTCATAACTCAGACTATACGTGTCCGCGTTATGCTGCGCAAGCCTACCAAGACACACAGAGTCCGAGTTATGACTACCGCCGTGGGAGAACGTGAGGAGCGGAAAGGCTTGGAAAATCGTCAATTTTTGAGCGTTGTCGTGCTGGTGGGGTTCTAGCTTCGGGGCCCTTCCTGGCTTGATTTCGGGTGCGGCTGTCTTGATTCGCTGTTTCGGTTTGATTGTGGCCAGCGGGGCATCCGGTAAAACGGAAAATAGGGATCGTGCCGTATCCCGCTGCAATCCCCTCGTCGGCGCGATCCCGCTCGAAACACTGCAGGCCTGAGGCGTGCTGATTCACGCATCGGCGGTGCCTTGCCTAAGAGGAGTAACACGATGTCCGATATCATTGCCGGGGTCCGGGTGCCCGATAGCGCCATTGCCCGCGCCGCGACTCAATTGGTTCGCGACACCGAGGACGACCTGCTTTTCAACCACAGCCGCCGCGTCTTCTTCTGGGGCGCTCTCACCGGCGATCGGCGCGGGCTCAGGTATGATCCCGAACTGCTCTATCTCGGTGCGATGTTCCATGACATGGGTCTGACCGAGAAGTATTCGAGCCCGGACCTGCGCTTTGAGGTGGACGGCGCCAACGCAGCTCGGGACTTCATGAAGAGCTACGGCGTCAACGAGCGCGACATCGAGGACGTCTGGACCTCAATCGCGCTCCACACCACGCCGGGCGTTCCCGAACATATGCGCCCGACGATCGCACTGGTCACCGCCGGTGTCGAAATGGACGTGCTCGGCATCGCCTATCACGACTTCACGCACGAGCAGCGCGATCACGTCTGTGCTCACCATCCCCGCGAGCGAAACTTCAAGGAAGGGATCATCGATCACTTCGCGCAGGGCATCATCAAGAAGCCCGAGACAACCTTCGGCAACGTCAAGGCCGACGTCCTGGCGCTCAAGGATCCCGATCACTTCGTTCGGGGCAACTTCTGCTCGATCATTCTCGGATCAGCTTGGCCGATCTGAAATGAGACGGCGGGGATAGTCGCGCGCCCGGTGCTCCGGCTTGCGGAGCGCTTGACCACCCTGATCCAGGGTCAGCGCATCTAACATGATCGATCCGTTAGATCAGTCTGATGCAAACAATATCACTTCCACAGATCGCTTTAAGCGCCATCATTGGATTGGATGGAACGGCTTCAGCGAAGGATGCAGCAAATGACAGATAAATCGGAAATGTCCCCCGCGGCGTCACATCGAAAACTGCACCAAAGCCGATCCCGCCTACGGAGCAGGCGTGGCGAAAGCTCTCGGTCTCTGAAGACTTTGAAAGAGTGCTGTCGAGCGCTCTCTCGAACCGCCGCCGAGACGTTCGGCGCATCCGCACGCCGAGCGTCTGGTCAATACGATTGAACCTGAAAGAGGGAATATATGCTCGAACTCCTGACAAAGCGCCGTACGCAATATGCGCTCGGCCGCAATCTCAATCTCACGGAAGACGCGATCGACCAGTTGATCCGCGATGGGATCCGCAATTCACCGTCCCCGTTCAACTCGCAAAGCTCGCGCGCAATCATCCTCTTCGGGGACGAAAGCCAGAAGTTCTGGAACATCGTGAAAGACGAGGTCCGCCCTCTCGTTGCGCCGGACATGCTGGAAGGCTCGATGACCAAGATCAGCAGCTTCGCTGCCGGCGTCGGCACGATCCTGTTCTTCGAAGACCAGCAGACGGTACAGGATCTCCAGAAAGAATGGCCGATCTTCGCCGAGCACTTTCCCGACTGGTCCGAACAGTCCGGCGGCATGGCGCAGTATGTGGTGTGGACCATGCTCGCGAACAAAAACATCGGCGCCAGCCTTCAGCACTACAATCCGATCGTGGATGCGAAGGTCGCGGCTACCTGGGACGTTCCGTCCTCGTGGAGACTTCGCGCGCAGATGCCGTTCGGTTCGAACGAGGCGCCGTTTCCCGACAAGGAGTTCATGCCTGATGCCATGCGTTTCCGCACACATCGGTGACGCTCGAAAAGGAGTCGACGCACGCCAGCGTCGACTCCAACGCGGCACGGGCACCGCGCGGATAGCGACCACAGCGTTCATCCGCGAACTTCAGTGAAGGAGATACCCATGAAGATCAGCACCGTCATCACCGCGACGTCCGTCGCCATTGCCTTGTCGATGGCCGGCCCTGTCGCCGCCCATGACATTAAAGCGGACACGGTCACGAAGAACTTCGAGGCAGCCATGCCCAATATCCCGGGCAAGTCGCTGATTGTCCTGGAAGTCGATTATGAGCCCGGCGCGGCGTCCGCGCCCCACACCCACGCGAAGTCGGCTTTCATCTACGCCTATGTGATTTCGGGCGCGATCGAGTCGAAGGTGAATGACGGCGAAACGCGCATCTATCGCGCAGGCGAAAGCTGGTTCGAACCGCCGAACGCGAGCCATCCGATCAGCCGCAATGTGAGCAAGACTGAGCCGGCGAAGCTGCTCGCCGTCTTCGTCATCGACACCGATGACAAAGCGCTGACCACGCCTGTCAAATGACCTGAAGGAAGAGAAAGGTGACCAAACGACTCGACTATAACCAGATCGCGCCGAACGGCGCCAAGGCGCTCGGCGGCGTGTATGGCTATGTCATGCAGAGCGGACTGCCGGCCGAGCTGGTGGAGCTTGTCTATCTGCGCGTGTCGCAGATCAACAACTGCGCCTATTGCCTGGACATGCACACACGCGACCTCGCGAAGAAGGGCGTGCCGATCGAGAAGCTCGCTCTGGTTCAGGCGTGGGAAGAAGGCGGCAACCTCTTCAGCGACACCGAGCGCGCCGCCCTGGCCTGGGCCGAGACGGTGACGCGTGTGGCCCAGACCGGTGTGCCGGACGACGCATACCAGGCGGCACGCGCGGTCTTCGGCGAGAAGGAGCTGGTCGACCTCACGATCGCGATCAGCCTGATGAACGCCTACAACCGCATGGCGATCAGCTTCCGTAATACGCCCCAGGCGGCCACCAGGAACTAGCGAGGCGCTCCAGTCCCGGTAGCGCTCCAACCTCGAAGGAGTTTCTGCCATGAAAATCTTTGTTGCTGGCGCTACCGGTGCGGTGGGCCTTCCCTTGGTACGCGCGCTGCTCACCCTTGGTCACGACGTCACGGGCATGACACGCACTGGGCCAGGTGTCGATCGGCTGCGTGAAGTCGGTGCTTCAGCATCTACCGCCGATGCGTTCGACCCAAAGTCGGTGCGCGATGCGATCGCAGCCGCTGCGCCGGATGTGGTGATCGACCAGCTTACCATGCTGCCCGCAGATCCTGCCGACCTCATCAAGTCCATACCAAACGACACGCGGCTCCATAAAGAGGGCGGCGGCAATCTCTTCGCCGCGGCGGAGGAATTGGGCGTTGGTCGCTATATTCTGCAATCGCGTGGTTTCTATCTTGACGCTCCCGTGGGGCAGGTCGCGAACGAGACGGCTCGACTTCGCTACAATGCGCCTGGCCCGATCGGTGAGAGCACGCGCACGATGGGCGCCTATGAAGACCAGGTCTTAGGCTCAACGGCGCTACAGGGTGTCGTGCTGCGCTACGGATTCTTCTACGGGCCGGGCACCTGGTATCGTCCGGACGGCGCGATCGCGGAACAGCTTCGCAACGGCAAGGCGACGATCATCGGTGATGGTGCGGCGGTGTGGTCGTTCGTCCATATAGACGACGCGGTAGCCGCGACCGTGGCGGCGGTGACGGCCGAACCCGGAACGTACAACATTGTCGACGATGATCCGCTGCCCGTGTCCGAATGGATGCCGGCGTTCGCCCGTTGGGTCGACGCGCCCGTGCCGCCTCGAATGAGTGTGGCGGACGCGCTGGCGGTCGCCGGCGAGGAAGCGGTCTACTACCACACGAGCCTGACCGGGGCCTCCAACTTTCGAGCCAAGGCGACGCTTGGTTTCACGCCGCGTCGGCTGCTCTGGGCGAACAACGCGCACGGGCCCCGGTACACGCGAGACATGCGCGTATCGCAGACTGCGGGACACGATTGATCTAGCCGACGAGCCGCAGGGTTCGCCCTGCACCAATTCACGAAAGGAGATCCTATTATGACGACAACACCTCGTATTGAGCCCGTTGACTCGCTCAAATTCATCAACCCGCCGGGCCTCTACGACCCTCGCCCCAATTCCTACTCTCACCTTGCCGTGTTTCCGGCAGGATGGCGCATGATCTTTCCGGCCGGACAGGGCGGCGAAAACGCTAAAGGGGAATTGCCCTCGAGCTTTGCCGAGCAGCTTCGCCAGGCACTCGACAATACCGAGACCGTGCTCGCCGCTGCCGGTGCGCGCATGTCGGACGTGGCCAAGTTCAATCTGCTCATCGTCGATCACAGCGAGGAGAAGTTCGACGCGGTTCGCAAGGAGTTCGACCGCGTATGGGGCGAGACAAAGCCCGCCTGGACGTTGATCCCCGTCCCGGCGCTCGCGCTGAAAGGCATGTTGGTGGAGATCGACGTGATCGCGGTGGTGCCACATTAGATTCAGGGGACGTCCAAAGGTTCTGAGTGTGGCGGACACGCTCACAGTCTCCGGCGTTCAACGCACGATCCAAGGCGAAGCTTGGTTTCACGCGCCGTCGGCTACTCTCGGCGAACAGCGCGCGCTGATCGAAAGCATCAATCGCAAATAGGCGACGGGGCCGTGCCACAGGTCCAGTCGCTTTTTGCAATCCGATTGGAGCGATTTTCGCGTCGCTGTGCCGATCGCATCGCCGGAGCTCTTGCCGCGCAGATCGAGGCGGTGGCTTGCCGCGCTCGGCAGTCTTGCGATGACAGGATCAAGAGCTGATCCATGTGCGTCACGACATTTCTCATTTGCGGGTCGTCGACGGCCCGCGAGGGCCAATGAATTAATGAATGAGCACTATGAGCGATCCTATCGAAAAGCTTTCCTGGGACGATCTTCGCATCATACGCGCGGTCGGCACGAATGGAGGCCTAGCCGCTGCGGCCGACATCTTGGGCGTCAACAGTACGACCATCGCGCGGCGATTGTCCAAGGTGGAGGAGACGCTGGGCGTAACCCTCTTCGACCGTCGCCGAACGGGATATGTGACCACCGCCGCAGGTGAGGAATTGATCGCACTCGCCGAGCGCGTCGAGCTAGACGTCGTGAGCGTTGCCCGTCGCGTCTCTGGTCATGTTCAAGGCTCTGTTGGCGACCTCCGCATCGCGACAAGCGATTCCCTCCTCCTGCATTTTCTGACGCCGATGATTGCCGACTTCAAGGCGGACCACCCCTCGATCAGGGTTGAGGTGATCGTGGGAAACAGCCCGTTGAACCTGGCGCGAGGGGAATCGGACATCGCGATCAGAGCGACCGACAAGCCGCCCGAAAATCTCTTTGGCAGGAAAGTCGCAAATATTGCTTGGGCCGCCTACGTCAGCCGTTCCAACGGCCTTGCGCCCGCGCGCGACACAGGTGTGCTCTGCGAACGGCCATGGGTCTCTTACAGTGGAAAGCTGTCCGACCTCAAAGCCTTCCGCTTTGTCGAGAACCGCGTGAACAATGACAATATTGCCTACCGGACGGATTCGGTGGCTGGCGCCGCAGCAGCGGTCGCCGCCGGTCTGGGCGTGGGCTTTTTGCCTTGTATGCTTGGTGATCTATCACCAGATCTCGTACGCGTTGGGCCGATCGAGCCTGAGCTCAGTGGCGAGTTATGGCTGCTGACCCACCCGGACATCCGAAAATCAGGTCGGATATACGCGTTTATGACACACTTTGTCGCGGCGATGAGCAAGCATAAAGACCTCGTCGAGGGGCTTCGTGGGACGAGTTCGCGTCACTCGGCTGCGACGAAGTCCAATTCGGATTCGCTATTGTTCAAGACAGAACAGCCTTGAAGGCGATCTCGATGAGAAATTCAGGATGGGCCAGTCTGGTGGCGCCGATCAGATTGCTCGCGAGCTGAGGGCGCAGGGTGCCGTCGGTTTCCATGCGCACCTTGCCTGCAACAGCAAACGCCGTGCCCACATCCGGGACGTAGGGCGTCTCCTCCACGACGTTGTTAGCGTCGCGCGGAAGCGCGAACGGAACTTGATGGCATTGTCGTAAGCCGCCCGCATCTGCTGCTCCACCATCGAAACATCCGCCGATTACCGGACTCGCCGAGACCCGCGGGCGCAATGAGGTTGCCGTTGTCATAGTGGCTGACCTAGCCCGGCACATAGATGGTATCGCCAACCTTGATCGCCTGCGCGCATCCGTAGGCAGCTTCCCACAGCGCACCGAAATTGGGCGGCTTCTCTGCTATTTGCTCCGTTCAGCTTGTCCTGCTTGGAACCAGGGTTCGGGAGCTCACTGTCATTCTGAGCAGGAATAATCGCCAGATTGCGAACGCCTCTCAAACTGCATTCGCGCCGGACTAATCTCGCTCAAATACTGCTCGCGCGCGAAGCAACGCTTCACTAATCATTTGAGCCGCATCCGTGCGGATGCGGCCGCGTGAGTGCGAAGTTCGACGCAAGGGAAGGATCCCCGGCTTGATCGCCAGCGATATTCACGTCATCCGTGGCGGCCTCAGACGCAATATGGAGCAGCGTTGGGATGGGGTGCCCAACCTCGCCGACGCGATGCAGATGCTGAAGGCTCAAGTTGCGCGCACGCCCTCGCCCCAGGGGATTCCCGTAGACGGCGTTGACCGACTCGACCAGGCGACGCTCAACGCTTTCCATATTCGAAGTGCGCCGCCGATCGTGCGGCACCTTTTGCGTGCCGTATGACCTTGCGGCGCTTCGCATTGTTAATGTGGGTAGCGCCCTTCGAGTGCAAAACATTCGCAACACTGGCTGCCGCCTATCTGGATGGATTTCTGATCCGCACGGAGTATCGGCCTTCGTCCATGTGCTAGGCCCATGGCCATATCGCGGCGTGACAGACTGCGGGCTTTTGGGTTGCGGCATCTGCGCTATGTCATCGCGGCGGCAGACCATGGAAGTTTCCGAAAAGCCGCGATAGCAATTGGCGTCCAGGAATCAGCCATCAGCCGGCGCATTCGCGATCTGGAGGACGAAATCGGCGCTGCGCTGTTTGTCCGCAGCAGCAATGGTGTCAGGCTTACACATGCGGGACAGCTCTTCATCGCGCGGGCGCGGAGGGCGCTGAATCAAATCAACTATGCCGCTATCGACGCCGCGTCATCCGGTCGAGGAGAGACCGGCAGGGTCCGCATCGGCATATTCACTTCACTCGCTACGGGCTTCCTGACGCAGCTGTTTCACGCCTTCGTTGACAACAATGGAGACGTCCGCCCCGAATTCGTTGAGGGCGGTCCGGCCGCGCATATAGCGGCGATCCAGCATCATCAGCTCGACGTCGCATTCCTCACGGGAAGACCGACGGCCGAGGGGTGCGATATTGTGCATCTATGGAATGAACGCGTGCTGGTCGCGATCCCCGAGAAACATGAATACGCCGCGCAGACCGAGGTCACATGGGACGACTTACGAGATCGGCGATTCATCGTCAGTGAGAACGACCCAGGTCCAGAAATTCATGATTATCTCGTGAAGCATCTCTCAGATCTCGGACATCATCCGAGTGTCGAACGGCACGCGGTCGGCAGGGACAATCTGTTGAACCTTGTTGCAATGGGGCAAGGTCTGACATTGCAGAGCGAAGCGACAATCGGCTCGCAGTTCCCAGGGGTTATCTATCGGCCGTTGGCTGGCGCGGTGCTTCCATTCAGTGCGATCTGGCTGCCAAAGAATGACAACCCCGCCCTGCGACGGCTCTTAAGCCTGGCGAGAGACATGTCGCGCAAGTCAAACGCCATCATGGCCCCCGGACTGATTTCGAAGTGAGCTGGCCCCGGTCCTCGACGCAGCCAACACCTATTGATTCCCACGGAGCGCTTTTCGAAACGCTCGATCGGTCGCCATAAACCGCTCGAGCATTGGCGCGATGAGCTTCGTCGGATCAGTGACGGGTTGCTGCGTATCGCGACCGAGGATCTCCGCATAAGCGGCCAGATCGCGATGGAGAGAAGCTGGAAGCTCGACAGTGACCTTCACAGGCTTTTCATCAACGATCGTGCCGAGCTTCAACTTCGTCATCAGGATGCTCCATAGGGTTCCAAGACAAGGTCGCGCGTCACGATCACCCGCACAGGAAATCCGGGACGGATGGTGAGCGTCGGTGCAACGTTCAGCTGTCGGCGGACGATCTGTTGGCCAGCATCGTTGATCGTGTCCTGGCCGCCGTTGCGGATGGCGCGAAGCAAACGATCATCATCGTCAACGGCAAGTTCCGAGCCAATGCTAAGGAGCGTGGAAAGCCCCGCGGCCTTGGCGAGATCCCACCAGTGATAGTCGACGCCGTCCTGCAGGCCGGCGTAGCCTTCGGCATCGGCTCCCGGCTGCCGCTCGAGTACGATCGAGTGGCCGTTCGGGAAGATCAGACGATTCCAGACGAGCAGAACGCGGCTCTGCCCAAACTGCACATTGTTGTCGTACTGACCGATAACGCGCGTTCCCTGTGGCACGAGAAGGATGCGCCCTGTCGGGCTGTCATAGATGTTCTCGGTGACTTGGGCGGTGATCTGTCCGGGGAGATCGGAACGAATGCCCGTGATGAGCGCGGCTGAGATGACGGCGCCGGCCTGAAGGACATAAGGCGACGCCGGCGCGGCTACGCGATCCGGCGAGACCGTCTTGCGATCGACCGCCGCATTGAGAAAGGCATTTTGGCGGTCTTGGGCCGTGGGAGTCGCCGGCTGCGGCGCAAGACCGAGGTTGTTCAGATTCGGCACGGGCAGCGCTGCAGTGTCCGTCGACGCGGGTGCGACGGAAGCCGGCGGGCGGTTTCCCGTGGTGGTGAAGAGGCGCGCGGTCCTCGCCGCTTCCAGTTCTTGGAGGCGTCGTTGCTCTTCTGGGCTGACCCCCGGGGTTGGCGCCGAGACACCGGTGGCCGGCACGGGCTGACCGCGTTGCTGTGCGCCGAGTATCGGGCGCCCGAGGTCGCCCGGGAGTGGCGGCCCGAGCTGAGGCACGCCGCTATAGTCTCGCGGCAGGCTGGCAATGCCGTCCGCGGTTGGACGGTTGTCAGTGGAATAGAGCTCCTCTGGCGCGCGGCCGCTGTTGCGCGTTTGGAGCGCATAGACCAACGCTCCGCCGATCGCCACGCTCGCGACCAGGCCGAGGCTCGCCAGGACCTTGCGGGACAGCCGCGTGACCCGCGGAGGTTCCGCGCGCAGCCGCATCGCGGCCGGGCTGAGTGGCTCGCCCGTCAACGGCTGGGCTTCTTCCTCCCGCCCTTCCCTTTTCTCCGGCCCTTCCTCTTCGCGGGGATCGGTGTCGCTCACGACGCAGGCCTCCCATCGGTACGGACGATGCGGACGCGTTTCTGGCGCTCACCGGATCCGAAGCGCAGCTCAGCAGCCGCGAACAGGCGATCGACGATAATGTGGTGGCCGCGCACACGGAAGTTTACGAGCTCGGAGGTGTTGCCCTCGGGCCCAACAACGAACAGCGGCGGCATCTCGCCCTGACCGATTCCGCGCGGGAACTCAATGAAGACCTGGCGACCGTCGTCGAATGCGCGCAGCGGACGCCATGGCGCCCGATCTCCCTCGATGGCGTAGCGGAAATTGACGTTCGCGAGGTCGACGCCACTCGCCACCGGTTGTGCGGCTTGCGCCTCGCTGTTTTGTCGCCTCAGAGCGATGAGCTGGTCCTGCGGATATTGCCAGGAGACGGACGCCATATAGGTGCGCTCGGTCGATCGCAGCTCCATGTGATAAGTACGCAGGTTGGTGTTGATGATCAGGTTGGTCATCAGCTCCGGCCGCGTCGGCTTGACCAGAATGTGGACCTGCTGGGTGGCGCCGGAGCCACTCAGCGTATCGCCGATGATCCAGCGCACCGTGTCGCCAGCGGCGACCGGACCGGAGCCGACGAGCTGCTCGCCGGGCTGGAGCGCGACGTCGGTGATCTGACCGACAGCGGTATAGACCTGATAGAGCGCGCCCTGCGTAAACGGATAGACCTGCATCGAATTGATGAAGCCGTTGCGCACCGGCTGCACCCGGGCAGCCGCGTTTGCCTGGTTGACCCGTGCTGCGGGATCGGCAGGCTCGGACGTGCGCCGCGATTCCTCGACGGGCTTCATCTGGCCGGGCAGAGGCAGAGGCTTGGGAAGCTCGACGACTCTGACCGGTGCGGGCGGTTCGACGGTCTGCACGGCGGGCACCGCATTGTCGTAGGAGATTTCGGGGGGCGGATTGGTGGTGGCGCAGCCGGCGAGGGCCGTCGTCGCAAGAAGCACGATCGGCAATACGCCGCGGCGTGAACGTGTGAATACGAAGATGTGTGAAGCCGGGCTTCCGGCTTTACGGAAAGACGGTTTCATTGCCCAAGCTCCCGTGACCAGTTGATGGCGTTGACGTAGATTCCTAGGGGGTTCTTTCGCAGCGTGTCGGCGTTGCGCGGCGTCTGGATCACGATGGTCAGGATCGCGGTCCAGCGCTCGGTCGTGGAGAGCTGGCCGTTCTCGTAGTGGC
>NZ_DAITQL010000079.1:11055-19401 GCF_036833075.1 Hyphomicrobium sp. | reverse complement strand
CGGTCGTAGTCCGAGGTGGTCTCCTCGATCTGCGCCTTGATCTGCTTCACGCGTGCTTCGATGTCGGCCTTCTTGCCCGAGCCGTCGACGATCGTGGTGTTTTCCTTGTCGATGGCAACGCGCTTGGCGGTGCCGAGCATGTCGAGCGTGACGTTCTCAAGCTTGATGCCGACGTCCTCGGAGATCACCGTGCCGCCGGTCAGGACGGCGATGTCTTCGAGCATGGCCTTGCGGCGATCGCCGAAGCCCGGAGCCTTGACGGCTGCGATCTTGAGGCCGCCGCGCAGTTTGTTGACGACCAGCGTGGCCAGCGCCTCGCCCTCGACCTCTTCGGCGATGATGAGCAGCGGCTTGCCCGTCTGCACGACAGCCTCGAGTACCGGCAGCAAAGGCTGTAGGCTCGACAGCTTCTTCTCGTGGATCAGGATGTAGGGTTCGTCGAGCTCGGCCACCATCTTATCGGCATTGGTGATGAAGTAGGGCGAGAGATAGCCGCGGTCGAACTGCATGCCCTCGACGACGTCGAGCTCGGTCTCGAGGCTCTTCGATTCCTCGACCGTGATCACGCCCTCATTGCCGACCTTCTTCATGGCCTCGGCGATCTTGGCGCCGATCTCGGTGTCGCCGTTGGCAGAGATGGTGCCGACCTGGGCGATCTCGTCGTTGGAGGTGACCTTTTTCGACTTGGCCTTGAGCTCGTCGACGACGGCCTGGACGGCGATGTCGATGCCGCGCTTCAGGTCCATCGGGTTGGCGCCGGCCGCAACCGACTTGGCACCTTCACGAACGATCGCCTGGGCGAGCACGGTTGCGGTGGTGGTGCCGTCACCGGCGAGGTCAGCGGTCTTGGAAGCGACCTCGCGCAGCATCTGCGCGCCCATGTTCTCGAACTTGTCCTCGAGCTCGATCTCCTTGGCGACCGTCACGCCGTCCTTGGTGATGCGGGGGGCGCCGAAGCTCTTCTCGATGACGACGTTACGGCCCTTGGGGCCCAGCGTGACCTTGACGGCGTTGGCGAGAATGTCCACGCCGCGCAGCATGCGCTCGCGCGCGTCCTGCGAAAACTTTACGTCCTTAGCTGCCATAATGCGGCACTCCGTTCGACTGTTGGAAAAATTGGATCTTGGCGGGAGGCGCTTACGCGGCCTTCTTGGCCGACGACTTGCCTTCGAGGATGCCGAGGATGTCGCTCTCCTTCATGATCAGGAGGTCCTCGCCGTCGATCTTCACCTCGGTGCCGGACCACTTGCCGAACAGCACGCGGTCGCCGGGCTTCACCTCGAGAGCAACGATCTTGCCCTGCTCGTCGCGGGCGCCGGGGCCGACGGCGACGACTTCGCCCTGCTGGGGCTTCTCCTTGGCCGTGTCGGGAATGATGATGCCGCCAGCGGTCTTGGTGTCCTCCTCGACGCGCTTTACGACAACGCGGTCATGCAAGGGACGGAACTTCATGGGATACCCTCATGATGCAGATGGTTGATCATGTTCATGAAATGAACCCGGACGGGCCGAAGCCGCGCAATCCGGGTTGCACACGCCAGCGTCCCAAGCGAGGAACAGCGGCGGCGCAGCGCCTATATGTGAAGGCTTGCTAGCACTGTCAAGTCTCGAGTGCCAATCCATCTGCCGCCAGCGAAGGATGCCCCGATAAGGGTTAGGGCATTGTTATCGTCATCCCTATCAGGACGGCGCTGCCAGTTTCCGCGGAAGCCGATGCGGGACGCTTCGGGCTGATGGAGCCCGAAGCAGTCATCGAGACCAACGTCATTTCACGGCTAAGGCAGGGGCTATGCCCACGGCAGGCCCGCACGGCGTGGGATTGATCCGCGCGCGGCCGATCCCTCTGCCGTCGGAGATTCCGGCCTGCGCCAAGAGTGGGTGCGCGCGGAATTTCGGGAGAAAAATATAGACGCGGCGCAAAACGGCGCGCTTAGCTCCGTTCAACAGGCCATCAATCAGACGGCGAAATCACTGATTTTTGCGCCCTTGCCAAGCTTGGCAACCAGCCAATTCGGCTTTCTGCCGCGACCCGTCCAGGTCTCGGACCGATTGTCCGGGTTCATGTATTTCACGGCGACGGATTTGTTGCGGCCGCGGGCCCCAAACAGTTCGCCGACGGAAAAACCAGCGTTTTCGGCAAGCGAGGCAATCTTATTCTTCAGCTCGGCGCGCTCGCGATCTTTTGCCGCGTTCAGGGCTTTTTGGGCGCGCGCGATATGATCCGCGAGCTCCTTCACCGACATTTTATCGTAGTTCACACTTGCCATTTCCAACTCCATTGGTCGCCCGGCCCGTCTCGGGCGCGCGATCCGGCCTTGACGACGTCCAGAATTAGGCAACGACTTAGAACCCCTCGAAACGGACGATTTTCGCCCCTGCGCCATATACCTCGCCCCCATGCGTTTTGGAACGAGTATAATGTTCTCGCGCCCGCGATCACGGTTTCAATGGCGTTCGTAAAATCTTTTGGGGTGTTTCGTCAAGGCTGACAAAGAATTTTTCAGCCCAACTATTCACTCCGCAATGCATCAATAGGATTAAGGAGCGCTGCACGGCGGGCCGGAAATAAACCGAAACAGATCCCCGTCGCAGCGGCGGCCGCGAGTGCGCCTCCGAGGACGGCCGGCGAGACAAGCACCGGCCAATTGGCGGTAAAAGCGATGATGGCGGACGCAGAAACGCCTATTGCAATGCCGATCGCTCCTCCAAGCAGGCAGAGGGAAACGGCCTCGACGAGAAACTGCAACAGAATGTCGCGCCTCCGGGCGCCGACCGCCATTCTGAGGCCGATTTCACGGGTGCGCTCGGTTACCGAGACAAGCATGATGTTCATAATTCCGATGCCGCCGACAATCAGTGAAATCACGGAGGTGGCGGCGAGAAGATAGCTCAGCGTGGTGAGCACCTCGCTTCTGGCTTTCATCGTTTCCGCGAGATTGCGCACGGAAAAGCTGTCGTCGGCGCCGGTCCGGGTCTTGCGCCGCTGGCGCAGCAAATTCTCGATGTCCTCCTGGACCTCGGTCATGTCGGCGGCCTCGTCGACCTTCACGTAGATACGCCCGACACGATCGTTCTGGACCTGGCTTTTGCCCGAGACCCGGAGGCGCGCCGTCGTGATCGGCAGCAAAACGATGTCGTCCTGGTCGCGCCCCATGACCGACTGGCCCTTGGCGGCCAGGACGCCGATCACCTCAAACGGCACGTTCCTGATGCGGATGGACGCGCCCACCGGATTTTCTCCGGGAAAGATCTCCTTGGCGACGGTGGCGCCCAGAATGGCGACCTTGGCGCCGCTCCTCACGTCGGCCGGCTCAAGGTCGCGGCCGGCGGCGACGGGCCAGTCGCGCACCGTCAGGTACTCTGCGTGCACGCCGCTCAGACTGGAGGTCCAGTTGGCGTTGCCGCGCACGACCGGGCCCGAATCCTCGATCTGCCCCGAAACGGCGGTCACGCCTGGGACCTTGTCGCGAATGCCGGCGACGTCGACCTCGCTCAGGGGGATGTCCGTGCCGGCGCCGCCCGCGCGGCCCATGACCCGCATGGAGCCCGGGAAGACGACCAGCATGTTGGTGCCGAGCGCCTTGATCTGCTTGTCGACCTCGCTCGAGGCTCCCGTGCCGACGGCCACCAGGATGATGACGGACGCCACGCCGATGACGATACCGAGCGTGGTCAACACGGAGCGCAGCAGGTTGACCCTGAGGGCGCGGACGGCAATCAGGACGCTGTCCCAGATGCTCATGGCGCGGCTCCATCCGGGCCGGGCGCGGGGCTGCCCGTATAGGGTGTCTGGCGGATGTCGTCGACGATGCGTCCGTCGCGGAAGGTGATGCGCCGGCCTGCCCACAAGGCGATCTCGGGCTCATGCGTGACGACGACGACGGTGATCCCCTCGCGGTTGAGCTCGGCAAAGAGCTGCATGATCTCCTCGGAGGTGCGGCTGTCGAGAGCGCCGGTCGGCTCGTCGGCGAGCAGCAGCTTGGGATTGTTGACGAGCGCGCGCGCAATGGCGACGCGCTGCTGCTGGCCGCCCGAAAGCTGACGCGGCGTGTGATCCATGCGGTGTTGCAAACCCACCTGCTCGAGGCGCTTTCTCGCCATCGTCTCGCTTCCCTCAGGCCGCGGGTTCGCATACTGCAACGGCAGCATGACCTGCTCCAGAGCGCTCGTGCGCGGCAGCAGGTTGAACTGCTGGAAGACGAAGCCGATGGTGCGGTTGCGGAGATCGGCGAGCTCGTCGACGGAGAGCGTGCCGATGTCGCGCCCATCGAGAATGAGCTTGCCCGAGGTCGGCACGTCGAGCGCGCCAATCAGGTTCATGATGGTCGACTTGCCGGAGCCGGACGGTCCCATGATGGCCACGAAATCGCCGGCCGCGATGTCGAGCGTGACGTGGTCGAGCGCGACGAGGTCCTGATCGCCGACACGATAGATCTTCGTCAGCTCACGCGCGGAAATGAGGGGCGCGCCAAGGGCGGAGGACGGCTCCCGGGCCGGATCGGATGGGGCAGCGCGCTCCATGACGGTCACGACTTCACGTCCCGGGCCCGGATGATGACGGGCTCGCCCTCCTTGAGATCACCGCCGACGATCTCGGTGAACTGGTCGTCAGCGAGCCCGACGCGGACGGCGCGGCTCTCCGGAACGCCCGTCTTTCCGAGCACCCACACGACGGCCGGGCGCACGGCCTCGCGACCGTCCTTCCAGCGCTGGAAGGCCGCCCGCTGGCCGTCGCTGAGCAGCGGCCCGAGGGTCTGCTCCAGGCGCGACATCATCTTCTGGCGGAACTCGCCGCGGTCGCGGCCCGGGCCGCCGCCGCCGAAGCTCGGCTGTCCGCCGGCCTCGCTCGTCTCCTTGCGGAGCTGGTCCATGACGTGCCGAACGGCGGCGACCTGGTCGTCGCTGAGGGAGACCTCGGTCTTGAGCCGCTCGATCATCTGGCCGCCGCGGTCGCGGCCGGCGTTGCCGCCGCGCTCGCCTGGGCTCGCTGCCGCCTCCGTCCGCGGCTTGAAGCGTAGCGCGTCGTTCGAGACGCGCAATGCGCCGTCGCGCGTTGCCGACACGATCATGACATTGGCGGTCATGCCGGGAAACAGCTTACGCCCCTCGTTGGCCGCCTCGATGATGACGGTGTAGGTGACGACGCTGTTCAACTCGGTGGCCGCCAGGCGGACCTGCGTGACGACGCCCTCGAACTGCTTGTCGGGATAGGCATCGACGACGAACGTCGCCGGGTTGCCCTCCGCCACCGCGCCGACATCGGCCTCGTTCACCTGCGCCTCGATGCGGATACGGGACAGGTTCTGGGCGATCTGGAACAGCTCGGGCGCCTGCAGGCTCGCGGCCACGGTCTGTCCGGGATCCACCGTACGCGAGATCACGGTGCCGTCGACGGGGGAGCGGATATCGGCGCGCTCGAGATCGACGGCTGCCTGCTCGAGCGCGGCATTGCGTTGCGCGATCGTGGCGCGCGCGCTCGCGACCTGCGCCTGCGCGACCGCGATATCCGCCTTGGCGACGTCCCGGTCGCGGATCGCGGTTTCGAGGGTCAATTGCGGCGACAGCCGTTTCTCGGCCAGACCCTGCTGGCGCGTGACGTTCGTCTCCGCGGCCTGGAGGACGGCCTTCGACTTTTCGAGGGCCGCCTGCTGGTTGGCGAGCGCGGCCTCGGCCGCCTCGAGATCGGCCTTGGCCTGGGCGACCTTGGCCGCGAACGTCTTGGCGTCGATGGTGGCCAGGATGTCGCCGGGCTTCACCTCGCTGTTGAAGTCGACCCGGACCTCGTCGACCTGGCCCGAGAGCTGGGAGCCGACGCTGACGGTCACCAGGGCGCGCACCGGCCCCGAAGTGGATACGATCTTGCGGATCTGCCCTTTGCTGGCCGGCACCGTCTCGTAGACGACGCCTTTGCTGCCCGAGGTGGTGGGGCCGAACAGCCAAAGCGCGCCGAGGCCGATCGCGGCGACCGGAATGGCGAGGGTAAACAGGGAGCTCAGGCGTCTTTTCTTCATGAGTTTCGTCTGCTCGGACCGCGGAAAGGGCTTCTCTTCGTAGCAGAAGACGGAACGGCGGCACATTTCCGTCGCGCGGCGGGCGAAGGCGTCCCTAGCGCGCCCGTTTGACGCAAGTCTGCCACAACGATGAACGGTAGATGAACGCGGCATTCAGGACGGGTTCAGCGGCCCGCGCCTAGGGTGCGTTCACCCTGAGATCCTATCTTCCCCGGCGTGATCCACGGAGGTGCACCGCTCAGGGTCGGTGCACCTCCACCCCCTCCGATCTCCGCCCGCTCTGCGTCCTCTGCAGAGGCGCCTTCTCGGGACAATGCTTGAACGGAACCTCCCGAGCCGATAGGCATTGGGAGACGAATGGTTTTCGAACAAGCCGGAGTAGTGCCCCGTGACCTTCAAGCTCCCCGATCTTCCCTATGCCTATGACGCCCTCACCCCGTTCATGTCTGCCGAGACGCTCCAGTTCCACCACGACAAGCACCATCAGGCGTATGTCGACAATGGCAACAAGCTGATCGTCGGCTCGGGCCTCGAGGGCAAGTCGGTCGAGGAGATCTGCAAGGCGGCGTACGCGGGCAAGAACCAGCCGCTCGTCAACAACGTCGGCCAGCATTACAACCACATTCACTTCTGGCAATGGATGAAGAAGGGCGGCGGCGGCAGCAAGCTTCCGGGCTCGGTGCAGAAGCTCGTCGACGGCTACGGCGGGTTCGAGAAGGTCCGCGCCGACTTCATCAACGCGGGCGTGACGCAGTTCGGCTCCGGCTGGGCCTGGCTTGCCGTCCGCGACGGCAAGCTCGAGGTCGCCAAGACGCCCAACGGCGAGAACCCGCTCATGCACGGGGCGCAGCCGATCCTGGGCGTCGACGTGTGGGAGCACAGCTACTACATCGATTACCGCAACGCGCGCCCGAAGTACCTCGAAGCCTGGTTCGACAACCTCGTCAACTGGGAGCACGTCGAGGAGATGGCCGGCTGAGGCCACAACCGTCCCCGAGAATTGAAGCGCGGGCGCCGCATAGGCCCCGCGCTTTTTGTTTGCTTTGCAACGTGTCTGGATCCCGGCCGTCCATGCGGAGCATGGCTCCGCCATGATGCCGGGATGACGTCGAGTTTAAGGGCGCGTCGCATTCACAAATCAACGTCACCCCGACGTAGGTCGGGGTCTAGACACGCTTCCGAAGGATGCGTGCGGCGCAGGCGCGGCCGGAGGGGTCAGGGGTGGAGCCAGCCGGCGAGGGCGGAGACGGCGCTTTCGTCCTCGGGCACCTGGACCTCGACGATGAAGCTGCGGTCGGGAATGGCGACCGGCGCGGGAACGCCATGGCGGTCGCGCAACAGCGCGGCGACGCGGATCACGAGGTGCTGCGGTCCCGCAGCGCACGGCGTCACGAGCCAGGCCCAGCGCCCGAACGTGGCCGGATCGTGCGCCGCGAGGGCCTGCTTCGCATTGAGGAACTGGGTGCGCTCCGATTGCCGCTCGATCTCGAACGCCTCGGCATCGCCGTAGAGGCTGACGGACAGCGTCTCGAAATCGTGGCCCTGCCGCGTCAGATCGGCCAGGATCTGGCGGCTCAGCACCACCTCGACGATGGCCGGCGCGCCGAGCCACAGGGCGTCGGGCACATGATGAGCGAGCAAGCCGGCATCCACGGCCCGGGCCAGATCGTCCGCCGAGATGACCTGCGTCGCGGGGTGGGGGGCGGGCGGCTCCGGATGGGGCGCGCCCCCTTGAGACCGTGCGTCCGCCGGCGGTGGTGGCGGGGCGCCGGCTTGCGGGGCCGCGTGCGTCTCGCGGATCCGGCGCGCCATGGCGAGGAACGCCGCGTCGGCTTCGACCTCCGGCAGATCGGACAGCGGGCGGACCCGGCCGCTCGTGCCGGCCTGGACGACGGGGCCGGATGCGGCGGGCGGGTGCAGTCCCTGCCCGGCGGGACGAGGTGCGGCGTCGGGCCACTTCCGGGGCGGCATCGGCGGCCGGGCTACGCCCTCCCCGGGCGGGAGCGCGTCCTGCTCAGCGCGCCGCGCCGCCTCCCGCTCGCTCATCTCGCGCAACGAGGAGGCGGCGGTGCTCATGCGGGCGATGACGCGGGCGATGCCGTCCACGTCCTGCGGGACGAGCATGGCGAGCTTGCGGAAGGCGAGCGGCAGCCTAGCCGGCGCCAGGGCCTCGGCGCGGACCGGGACCAGAAGATTGAGCGGCAGGGTTTCGCGGGCGATGTCGGAGAGGCCCGCCGACGGAGCTGACGCCTCGGTCCAGAGGACGATCACGGCCTCGAACTGGCGGAGCCTGGCGCGGCGCAACGGGCGCGGTGTGTAGGGAAAGCCGTAGAAC
>NZ_DAITQL010000079.1:0-11045 GCF_036833075.1 Hyphomicrobium sp. | reverse complement strand
TTGTTTTTGTTTGGCTTTTTTTGGGGGTTGGGGGGGGGGGGGTTGGGGGGGGGGGGGGGGGGTCTCTGTTGTTATTTTTATTATTTGGCCGCGCCCCATGAGCGCCGCCCCGAGCTCCCGCGCGGGCGCTCCGTCCTTTGGCACATGACAGATGAGTATGCGTGCCATGCAGCGTCCCTAGGTCATAATTGCTTCGAGCCCAACGGTCCGAAGCCCCGCTCAACGCACCGCGCTTAAAGGCACCCGCGCCCCTCTTCTAGCGGCTCCGCCCCGTGATGGACTTCACGATGATGTTCTTGATCGTGGTGGCGATGGTGCGCGAGATCGAGCGCTGCAGATCCTTGCCGATCAACTCGCCCATGCCCTGGCTCGGGCGGCCCTTGCGCGTGCCGCCGGCCGCCGTGCCTCCGCCACCTCCGCCGAAGATGATGTCGCCCCAGCCGCCACCGCCGGCGCTGCCGGCCTGCTCCGTCGCCTTCTCGGCGCGCCGCGACAGGATCTCGTGGGCGCTCTCGCGATCGACCGCCTGCTCGTACTTGCCGTAGACCGGGCTGTACTCGATGACGCTCCGGCGCTCGTCGTCGGACACGGGTCCGACGCGGCCCTCCGGCGGGCGGATCAGGGTGCGTTGCACGATCGACGGCTCGCCCTTGTTCTCGAGCGTCGAGACGAGCGCCTCGCCGACCTTGAGCTCGAGGATGACGCGCGCGGTGTCGAGATCGGGATTCTTGCGGAACGTCTCCGCCGCCGCCTTGACGGCCCGCTGCTCCTGGGGCGTGAAGGCGCGCAGCGCGTGCTGCACGCGGTTGCCGAGCTGGGCCGAGACCGAGTTCGGCACATCGAGCGGGTTCTGGGAGATGAAATAGACGCCGACGCCCTTGGAGCGAATGAGGCGCGCGATCTGCTCGATGCGCTCGAGCAGCGCTTTCGGCGCCTCGTTGAACAGCAGGTGCGCCTCGTCGAAGAAGAAGACGAGCTTGGGCTTCGGCAGGTCGCCCGCCTCGGGCAGCGTCTGCCAGATCCTGGTCAGCATCCAGAGCAGGAAGGTGGTGTAGAGGCGCGGCTTCTCCATCAGCTTGTCGGCGGCGAGGATGGAGACCACGCCGCGCCCGTCGGGAGCGATGCGCATGAAGTCAGCGATGTCGAGAGAGGGTTCGCCGAAGAACTGACCGGCCCCCTGCTCCTCGAGCACCAGCAGGCGGCGCTGGATGGCGCCGACCGAGGTCGTCGCCACGTTGCCGTACTTCTGCGCCAGCTCCTTGGAGCGCTCCGCCACGTTGGCGATGATGGCGCGCAGGTCCTTGAGATCGAGAACCGGGATCTTCTCGTCCGCGGCGACGCGGAAGGCGATGTTCAACACCCCTTCCTGCACCTCGTTGAGCTCCAGCATGCGCGAGAGCAGCAGCGGCCCCATGTCGAGCACGGTGGCGCGGATCGGATGGCCTTCCTTGCCGAACACGTCCCAGAAAATGGTCGGATAGGCGCGCGCCTTCCAATCGTCCGCGATGCCGACCTCGGCCGCGCGCTTGACGATGAAGTCGCGGGCCTCGCCCACGGCCGCGAGACCCGACAGGTCGCCCTTGATATCGGCTGCGAAAACCGGAACGCCGGCCGCCGAGAAGCCTTCCGCCAGCACCTGCAGCGTCACCGTCTTGCCGGTTCCCGTGGCGCCGGTGATGAGGCCGTGGCGGTTCGCGAAGCGCAGCTCGAGATACTCGGGCTTCACGCTCTTGCCGATGAAGATCTTGCCGTCCTCAAGGACCGATTGGCTCATTAGGCTCTCCGAATTGACACCGGCCGGCTCGCTCCGCGAGCCCGGCCGCACAATCCCTGAGCCCGCCGCAGGAACCGCCGACTCGGGTCGCGTTCGACTCCAGGCCCTCATTGCATGAGGCTGGCGGCAAATGCAAATTCAGTTGCATGGGCCTCTCCGTCAAGCTGGGGAAATGTCAGCGGTGCGCTGCTCGAGGCCTCCTCGCCCGGAGCAAAGGCTGGCTCCGCATGCCCCGCCTGTCGCAGCGCGCGATTTCCGCGTGCGCAATCCGACACTTTTCCCTATAGAACACGGCAGATGCGGGGCTCTGCCCCTTCCCTCGACGACCACACTCCGAGCAACGGGATCTTTCGCTCAATGACCGCCGCTGGCAGACCTCAAGACGTTTCCGCAACACCGCTCGCGGCGGATTTCGAGGCGGCGACCCGCGACCAGTGGCTGGCGCTCGTCGACAAGGCGATCAAGGGCGCCGATTTCGAGAAGAAGCTCGTCACGCGCACGGCCGACGGCATCCGCGTCGAGCCGGTCTACGTGCGCGAGACCAGCGTACCGGCGCTCCAGGCCGCGGTACCGGGACACGCGCCGTTCACGCGCGGGACGCACAGCGCCGTCAAGGGGCTCGGCTGGGAAATCCGCCAGCGCATCGGCGCAAGTGACGCCGGGACCGCCAACCGACAGATCCTGACCGAGCTCGACGGCGGCAGCAACGGCATCCTGCTCGACATCGAGGCTCCGGGAAAGACCGGCTGCCGCATCGCGAGCGCAGCCGACATGGCCGCGGCGCTCGCCGGCATGCGGCTCGACCTGGCGCCGGTCGAGCTCGACGCCGGCCTCGGCGCGGCGGACGCGGCCGCCCAGCTCATCTCGGCGCTCGCCGGCCTCGGCATCCCGGCGAAATCGGCGCAGGCCTTCCTCGGCCTCGACCCGATCGGATCACTCGCCCGGTGGGGCACGCTGCCGGCCCCGGTGCAGCAGGTGCTCGTGGAGACCATCGCGCTCACCGGCGAAGCCCATGACGCAGCGCCGCTGGCGCGCACGCTCAAGGTCGACGCCACGCTCTATCACGAGGCCGGCGCGACGGACGCGTTCGAGCTCGCCGCCCTCGGGGCGACGCTGATCGCCTACCTGCGCATGTTCGAGGCGGCCGGCATCCGGCCGCGCGAGGCGCTCGCCCAGATCTCGTTCCGGCTGTCGTCGGACACGGACCTGTTCGCCACCGTCGCCAAGCTGCGCGCGGCGCGCCGCCTCATCTGGCGCATCGCCGACGCGTCGGGCGCGGGCGAGGCGGCCTCGAGCCTGCACCTCTCGGCCCATGCCTCCTTCCGCATGCTCGCCAAGCGCGATCCCTGGACCAACATGCTGCGCTCGACGCTCGCCTGCGCAGGCAGCGTGCTCGGCGGGGCGGACGCGATCACCGTGCTGCCGTTCACGGCAGCGCTCGGCGAAGCCGACGACATCGCACGGCGCATGGCGCGCAACATCCAGATCGTGCTGCAGGAGGAATCCTGGCTCGGCCGCGTGGTCGACCCGATGGGCGGCTCCTGGTACATCGAGGCGCTGACCGACGAGACGGCGAAGGCGGCCTGGAAGCTGATGCAGGCGATCGAAGCGAAGGGCGGCATCCTGGCGGCGCTCGATCAGGGCTTCGTGCAGGAGAAGGTCGCGGCCGACGCCGCGGCGCGCGCCAAGGCGATCGCCACCGGCCGCCAGAGCCTGACCGGCGTCTCCGCATTCCCGCTGCTCGGCGACGACGGCGTCACGGTGGCGCCTCCGCGCACGGCGCCGCCCGTCGGCGGCACGCAGATGGTGCGCCCGCTCGTGCCGCACCGGTTGGCCGAGCCGTTCGAGGCGCTCCGCGACGCGGCCGACGCCCATGCCGCAAAGACCGGCCAGGAGCCTAAGGTCTTCCTCGCAAGCCTCGGCCCCGTGATCGAGCACACGACGCGCTCGACGTGGGTCAAGAACTACCTCGCGGCCGGGGGGATCGCGGTCCTCTCCTCCGACGGCTACGCGTCGGCCGAGGAGGCCGCCAGAGCCTTCGCAGCGTCGGGAGCGTCGGCTGCCTGCCTCTCATCGTCGGATGCGCTCTATGCCGAGCACGCGGAGGCGACCGCCAGAGCCCTCAAGGCGGCCGGGGCGCGGCTCGTCCTGATGGCCGGGCGGCCCGGCGAACAGGAGGCCGCCCTCACGGCGGCCGGGGTGGACCAGTTCCTGTTCCAGGGCGCGGACGCGGTGGCGACGCTCAAGGGTCTTCAGGCAAAGCTTGGAATTTCGTAAGCTACGGCGATCCGGCCGGACGATCTCGCATTCCGGGCGCTTCGCCCGTCAGGAAACGGCTCAAGGCATGACCAGCATTCCGGATTTCACCACACTCGACCTCGAGGGCGCGCACAAGCCCAACGGCGTGGCGCATGAGGCGCCCGTGCCCAAGGACGACGAGGTGTTCACGACGCCGGAAGGCATTCCGGTGAAGCCGATCTATACCAATGCTGACACGGCCGGCCTCGACTTCCTCGACACCTGGCCCGGCATCGCCCCCTATGTGCGCGGCCCCTATCCGACCATGTACGTCACCCAGCCGTGGACGATCCGCCAGTATGCCGGCTTCTCGACGGCGGAGGACAGCAACGCGTTCTACAGGCGCAACATCGCGGCGGGGCAGAAGGGTCTCTCGGTCGCGTTCGACCTCGCCACGCACCGCGGCTACGATTCCGATCATCCGCGGGTGCGTGGCGACGTCGGCATGGCGGGCGTCGCCATCGATTCCATCTACGACATGCGGACCCTGTTCGACGGCATCCCGCTCGAGCAGATGACCGTCTCCATGACCATGAACGGCGCCGTGCTGCCGATCCTGGCGCTCTTCATCGTCGCGGGCGAGGAGCAGGGCGTGCCGGCCGCGAAGCTCGCGGGCACCATCCAGAACGACATCCTCAAGGAGTTCATGGTCCGCAACACGTACATCTATCCGCCCGAGCCTTCGATGCGGATCGTGTCGGACATCTTCGGCTATACGTCCGCCAACATGCCGAAGTTCAACTCGATCTCGATCTCCGGCTACCACATGCAGGAAGCGGGCGCGACGGCGGACCTCGAGCTCGCCTACACCATCGCCGACGGCATCGAGTATGCGCGCGCGGGCGTGGCCGGCGGCCTCGATATCGACAAGTTTGCGCCGCGCCTCTCGTTCTTCTGGGCGATCGGCATGAACTATTTCATGGAGATCGCCAAGATGCGGGCCGCGCGGCTCCTCTGGGCCGAGCTCATCAAAAAGGAATTCAAGCCGAAGGACGTGCGCTCGCTGTCGCTCCGGACGCACAGCCAGACTTCGGGCTGGAGCCTCACCGCGCAGGACATCTTCAACAACGCAACGCGCACCTGCATCGAGGCCATGGCGGCCACGCAGGGGCACACGCAGTCGCTTCACACCAACGGCATCGACGAGGCGATCGCGCTGCCGACCGACTTCTCGGCCCGTATCGCGCGCAACACGCAGCTTGTCCTGCAGCAGGAAAGCGGAACCACACGCCCCATCGATCCGTGGGGCGGCAGCCACTTCATCGAGCGGCTCACGTACGAGCTGGCGCTCAAGGCGAAGGCGCACATCGACGAGGTGGAGAAGCTCGGCGGCATGGCGAAAGCCATCGCGGCCGGCATCCCGAAGATCCGCATCGAGGAAGCCGCTGCCCGCACGCAGGCGCGCATCGATTCCGGCAAGCAGACCATCGTCGGCGTCAACAAGCTCTTGAGCAAGGACGACCTCGCGATCAACTTCCTCAAGGTCGACAACGCGTCGGTGCGCGAGCAGCAGATCGCGAAGCTCAAGCGGCTCAGAGCCGAGCGCAACGAGGCGGAGGTGCAGGCGGCGCTCGCGGCGCTAACCGAGGGCGCCAGGGGCGGCGCCAACCTGCTCGACCTCGGCGTCAAGGCCGCGCGCGCGATGGCGACCGTCGGCGAGATGTCGGAAGCGATGGAGAAGGTGTTCACGCGCCACCGGGCGGAGGTGCGCGCCATCTCGGGTGTCTACAGGTCGGAGGCCGGCGCCATGAACGACGATGTGGGAACCGTCATCCAGATGGCGGCCGCGTTCGAGAAGATGGACGGGCGGCGCCCGCGCATCCTGATCGCCAAGATGGGCCAGGACGGCCACGACCGCGGGCAGAAGGTGATCGCATCGGCGTTCGCCGACCTCGGCTTCGACGTCGACATCGGGCCGCTCTTCGCGACCCCGGACGAAGCCGCGCGGCAGGCGGTCGAGAACGACGTGCATGTGATCGGCGTCTCGACCATGACGGCGGGGCACCTGACGCTGGTGCCGGACCTCAAGGCGTCGCTCGCAAAGGACGGCCGCGAGGACATCATGGTGGTGGTCGGCGGCGTGATCCCGCCGCACGACTACGAGGCGCTCTACGCGGCGGGCGCGGAGGCGATCTTCGGGCCGGGCACGAACATCCCCAAAGCCGCAGCCGACCTCATCAATAAACTCAACGAGAAGTACGGGTACACGAAGGCAGCGGCGGAGTAGGCCGCAGCCCCGGTTCCGCGCACGTTGCGTCCTGGCGTCCGCGCGCCAGGATGCGCTCCCGGTTTTTTTTCTTGCGACGGGAATAATCGTCGCCGGCATTTTGCGGCGCCCGCCGCTCCGTCTCCCGCCAACCCATTCATCAGTCTGATTTTCCCCTCCGCCGGGTAGCGCGAACCCGCGACGGGATACGTGTTTCAGTTGCAACACCCCCACGCATATCGTCCGGCGTCGGGCTAATGCCCTCTACTCCTGCCGGTTAATAACCTGTTAATCATCAGGTGGAGCGTTCAGTGTGCGTATGGGGGTAGTTATGCGTAAATCGTTGGTTACATTAGCGTTTTTGTCGTCATCTATCTTTTCCACAGTGGGGCATGCGGGAGACTGGACGGGTCCTTACGTCGGAGCACATGGCGGATGGAGCGATTGGAGCCTGGCCCGGCCAGACGATCCGACGTCTCCCACGCAGTCGATCGACGGCGCGTTCGGCGGTCTTCAGATCGGCTACGATTATCAATTTCCCAGCAACATCGTCCTCGGCGCCTTAGCCGACGTGTCGATCGGT
This sequence comes from Hyphomicrobium sp., assembly GCF_036833075.1. GTDB lineage: Bacteria > Pseudomonadota > Alphaproteobacteria > Rhizobiales > Hyphomicrobiaceae > Hyphomicrobium_C. The sequence continues at coordinate 4,184 of NZ_DAITQL010000079.1, read as the reverse complement.
AATCTCGACAACAATCCGATCACCGACGGCGGGACGATCATGGTCCACAGCGATCTCGATGCTTTCGGCACGCTGCGTGGCCGTCTCGGCTACTCGTTCGGTCACATCCTTGCTTATGCCACCGGCGGTGGTGCTTGGGTCAACGGATCCACGACCGAGGACTGCCCGCCCAACGCGCAATTCGGCCATTGCTCAAGGGTCGGCGCTTACAGTGAGACCGACGACTTCACGCGGTGGGGTTGGGCTTACGGCGGCGGCGTCGAAATGCAGATTGTCGACAACGTCAGTCTCTTTGCCGAATACCTTCGCCTGGATTTCGGCACCGAGACGCACAATCTCGGGCCGAAATCCAACGACCGGGAAGTCGCGATTGACGATGTCGACGTCGTGCGCGCCGGCATCAACTTCAAGTTCGGGCACCGGGAGACGACGGCGTCGCTCAAATAGTCGAGAGGCGCGGGCGGCCTCATCGGGCGCTGTGTCCGTTACAAGAACGCCGCGGAGCCTCGCTTCGCGGCGTTCGGCCTTTCAGGCGCACTTTCCGTCTTTCGTCGGCTAGCAATCTGAGCGCTGATCATCTAACTCGAAGGGACAATCAGCCGAGCGGGGAATGACGCGACATGAAAGCCATCAAGCTTGTGCGGCCAGGCGGGCTCGACAAACTCGAGCTTGCGGAGGTCGATGATCCGGGCGCACCGGGTCCGGGCCAGATCCGCGTCGCGCTCAAAGCCAATTCGCTCAACTATCATGACTACGCGGTGGCGGTCGGCGCCATTCCGACGTCCAACGGACGCATCCTGATGTCGGACGGCGCGGGCGTCGTCGGGGCGGTGGGCGCGGATGTCACGGAATTCGCCGTGGGCGATGCCGTCGTGTCGTGCTTCTTCCCGTACTGGCAGAACGGCGAAGCTCCGCACGGCAATTTCAGCCATGTGCCGGGCGACGGGCTCGACGGGTACGCGCTGGAGACGGTCGTCACGCCGGCCACGTGGTTCACGCACGCGCCGAAGGGATGGAGCCACCTCGAAGCCGCAACGCTGCCGTGCGCGGCGCTGACGGCGTGGCGGACGCTCGTGGTCGAGGGGCAGATCAAAGCCGGCGACAGCGTGCTCATCTTCGGCACGGGCGGCGTCGCGGTGTTCGCGCTCCAGTTCGCCAAGGCCATGGGGGCGACGGCGATCGTCACCTCATCGTCGGATGCCAAGCTCGAGCGGGCGCGGGCCATGGGAGCCGACGCCACCGTCAACTACAAGGCTGATCCCGACTGGGGCAACACGGTGCGCCAGCTGACCGCCAAGCGCGGCGTCGACCACGTGCTCGAGATCGGCGGGCCCGGCACGCTCGCGCAATCGATCCAGGCCGTGCGTATCGGCGGGCATATCTCGCTCATCGGCATCCTCACGGGGCTCAAGGGCGAGGTGCCGACGATGGCGCTCATGGCCAAGCAGATCAAGCTCAAGGGCATCATCGTCGGCAGCCGCGCGCATCAGTGCGACATGGTGCGCGGGCTCGAGGCAACCGGGATCAAGCCTGTCATCGACAAGACGTTTGCGCTTGCGGGCCTGGCCGAGGCCTTCCGCTACCAGGAGCAGGCCGACCACTTCGGCAAAATCTGCGTGGAGATCTAGCCCACGATGACGCTTCTCACCTTGCCGCCCGAGGACGCCATTGCGCTCGCGTGCTTCCTATTATGCTGGGGCGGGTTCGGCGCCACGGCGCGCTGGCTCGGCAAGAGAAAGCCGAGCCTGATCTCGTCGGTCAACGCGTTCCGCACGCGCTGGATGCAGCGGATCTGCCAGCGCGACTCCCACATCGCCGACGCGGCGCTGCTCGGAAACCTGCTGCGCGGCGCGTTGTTCTTCGCTTCGACCACGATCTTCATCCTCGGCGGTCTCATCGCGCTGCTGGGTCCGGCGATGGGCGACGTGATCGCGCGGCTCCCCTACTCCGCGCCCGTCGACCCCTGGGTGCTGGAACTCAAGGCGCTGGTGCTGATCGCGGTCTTCGTCTACGCGTTCTTCAAGTTCACGTGGTCGGCCTGGCAGTACAACGTGCTTTCGATCATCGTCGGGGGGACGCCGCGGGCCGCGGACACCGAGCCGGACGCACTTGCCAGCTATGCCGAGAACGCCGCTCACATCGCCGGGCTGGCCGGCGACAGCTACAACAGAGGCATCCGCGCCTACTATTTCGCCATCGCGCTGCTGGCCTGGTTCGTCGGGCCCCTGATGTTCCTCGGCGTCACGCTGGTCGTGACGGTGGTGCTCTACCGGCGCGAGTTCTCCTCGCCCATGCTGGAAAGCCTGCGGCGCGCAACCGGCGCCGACGTCCCCTGATCGAAAGGAAAACGCCGCGAAGCGTAGGCTTCGCGGCGTTCTGTTGTCGATACGCTGGAGGCTCGAAGGGCTCACTCCTCCTTCTTCCTCGGAACGCTCGGGACGGCGCCGCCGGAGCGCCCGGGCAGCTTTTCCTTCTTCTCCTTTGGGCCCGGAAGGGCCTTGCGCGGCGGCGTGGCCTCAACGAGGGCAGCTTCCGCGCCGTCGTCGTCGGCCTCGTCGTCGTCCTCCTCCTTGCGCGGCTTCTTCGACGGATCGGCGGGGATGATCTCGAAGGTGAGCTTGCTATCCTCGCCCTTGCCCTGGACCAGAACCTTCACCGTGCCGCCGTTCTCGAGCCTGCCGAACAGGAGCTCGTCAGCCAGCGGTTTCTTGATGTACTCCTGGATGATGCGTGCGAGCGGCCGGGCGCCGAACTTCTCGTCGTAGCCCTTCTCGCCGATCCACTTCTCGGCGCCTTCCGACAGCTCGATGGTCACGCCGCGGTCGGCGAGCTGCGCCTCGAGCTGGAAGATGAACTTCTCGACCACCTTGGTGATGACCTCCGGCGGCAGGCCGGCGAAGGGGATGACCGCGTCGAGACGGTTGCGGAACTCCGGCGTGAACATGCGGTTCACGGCCTCGGTATCCTCGCCCTCGCGCTTCTCGCGGTTGAAGCCCATCGGCGGACGCGCCATGTCGCTCGCGCCCGCGTTGGTCGTCATGATCAGGATGACGTTGCGGAAATCGACCGACTTGCCGTTGTGATCCGTGAGCTTGCCGTGATCCATCACCTGCAGCAGGATGTTGAACAGGTCCGGGTGCGCCTTCTCGATCTCGTCCAGGAGCAGCACGCTGTGCGGATGCTGGTCGATGCCGTCGGTGAGCAGGCCGCCCTGATCGAAGCCGACATAGCCCGGAGGCGCGCCGATCAGGCGCGAGACCGTGTGCTTTTCCATGTACTCCGACATATCGAACCGCAGGAGCTCGATGCCCATGAGGGCCGCGAGCTGCTTTGCGACCTCGGTCTTGCCGACGCCGGTCGGACCCGAGAACAGGTAGCAGCCGATCGGCTTCTCGGGCTCGCGCAGGCCCGCACGCGCGAGCTTGATCGCGGCGGAGAGCGCCTCGATGGCCTTGTTCTGACCGAACACCAGCCGCTTCAGGTCCTTCTCCAGGTTGGAGAGGACGTCAGCGTCGGATTTGGTGACGGTCTTCGGCGGGATGCGCGCCATGGTGGCGACGGTGGCCTCGACCTCCTTCACCGTGATCTTCTTCTTGCGCTTGCCTTCCGGCACCAGCATCTGCGAGGCGCCCGTCTCGTCGATCACATCGATCGCCTTGTCGGGCAGCTTGCGGTCGTGGATGTACTTCGCCGAGAGCTCCACGGCGGCCTTGATGGCCTCGCCCGTGTACTTGAGCTTGTGGAACTCCTCGAAGTAGGGCTTCAGGCCCTTGAGGATCGCGATTGAGTCCTCAACCGTCGGCTCCTTGACGTCGATCTTCTGGAAGCGGCGCACGAGTGCGCGGTCCTTCTCGAAGTGCTGGCGGTACTCCTTGTAGGTCGTGGAGCCGATGCAGCGCACCGTGCCCGACTGCAGCGCGGGCTTCAGCAGGTTGGACGCGTCCATGGCGCCGCCCGAGGTCGCACCCGCGCCGATCACGGTGTGGATCTCGTCGATGAACAGGATCGCGCCCGGATAGTTCTCGATCTCCTTCATCACCGCCTTGAGCCGTTCCTCGAAGTCGCCGCGGTAGCGGGTGCCGGCGAGAAGCGCGCCCATGTCGAGGGCGAAGATGGTGGCGTGCTTCAAGACCTCGGGCACCTCGCCGCGCAGGATCTTGCGCGCCAGGCCCTCGGCGATGGCG
>NZ_DAITQL010000078.1:0-19825 GCF_036833075.1 Hyphomicrobium sp. | reverse complement strand
CATGTCCTCCACCTTGCCGGCGATCATCGCCTTCTTCTCGCGCGGGCTCTTCGTCTCGGCGAGGAGCGCACGGAAGGTCAGCATCTCGCCGAACACGGAGGCGGTCTCGGCGAGCGTCAGCGGGGTCGGCGCGAGCAACGGCCCCTGGTCGCGCGCCAGCATCTGATGCACGCCGTGCCCCAGCTCGTGGGCGAGCGTCATCACGTCCCGCGGCTTGCCCTGATAGTTCATCAGCACGTACGGATGGACGGAGGGAACGGTCGCCGCGGAAAATGCGCCCTGGGCCTTGCCTTCGCGCAGCGGCGCGTCGATCCAGCGCTTGTCGAAGAACTCTTTTGCGACGCTCGCCATGTCGGGCGCGAAGGCCCCGTAAGCCTTGAGCACGATCGCCTCGGCCTCGGGCCAGGTGAAGACCTGCTCCGGCTTGTCGGGAAGCGGCGCGTTGCGGTCCCAATGCGAGAGCTTCTCCATGCCGAGCCAGCGCGCCTTCATGGCGTAGTAGCGGTGCGAGAGGCGCGGGTAGGCGGCGCGCACGCTGGCGACGAGCGCGTCGACGACGGGGGCCTCGACGCGGTTGGCGAGATGGCGGCTGTCGGCCACGTCCTTGAAGCCGCGCCAGCGGTCGGAGATCTCCTTGTCCTTGGCGAGCGTATTGGTGATCAGGGTGAAGAGGCGGACGTTGTCCTTGAAGACCTTGGCCAGCGCGTCGGCCGCGGCGTGGCGGCGCGGCTCGGCGGGGTCCGACAGGAGGTTCAGCGTCGCCTCGAGGGTCAAGGGCTGAGCCGAGCCCTCGACGCCGAAGCGCAGGCCGCTCATGGTCTCGCTGAAGAGGCGGCTGAACGCGCCGCGCCCCGTCTGCCCCTTCTCGGTGAAGAGCTGCTCGATCTTCTCATCGAGCTGATAGGGCTTCTCCTTGCGAAGGTCCTCGAGCCAGGGCCTGAAGCGGGCGAGCGTCGGATCGGCGAAGGAGGCCGCGAGCGCTGCCTCATCGATCTGGTTGAGCTCGAGTTCGACGAAGATGAGATCGCTCGATATACGCGTCAGCTTCTCCGAGATATCGCCGTAGAATTTCGCGCGCGCGGGATCGGTCTGGTTCGCCGCGTAAAGAAGGCCGGCGTAGGAGCCGAGCTTGCCCATGAGATCTGCGAGCCGCTCGTAGGCGGCGACGGCCTCGGCGAGCGCTGCGCCGTCCGCGGCGAGGCCAACGAGCCTGCCCTGATAGGTCTCCTTGATCCGCGTGGCTTCCGCGGCCGCGCGGTCGAGATCGCGGGCGACCGCGGGATCGTCGGTGCCCGTGTAGAGGTCGGACAGGTCCCACTCGGGAACGCGCCCCAGATCGGGCGCGGTATGCGCTCCGCCGCTCTGGCTTGCCGTGTGGACGAGGTCAGAAACACGAGGGGCGCGCAGGGTCGGCGTCATCGAGAGCTCCGGTGATCGGGGAAATGAAGCCTTAATCTGCGGGCTCGCGCCGCCGAGTTCAAGCGGCAAGAGGCGCGCTGAGGGCCTTGCTTCGCAGGCCATCCGAGGCCGGATCGTCGCGCCTTCAGATCAAAAAAGGATCAAGGTGAGCTTATTCGCAAGGGCTTGTTTACCCTTTGTGGGGCAGTCTGACCTTCGTCGAGTTGCCGGTCGGCCCCGCGCGTTCCATCGCAAGACACGCGCGCCAGAGACCGGCCCTGTTCCAGTTCGTGTTGTGTACGAGTGCTCAATGGCAAAGCGTATTCTCATCGTCGACGACGATCCCGCCCAGCGGCGCATCCTCGAAGAAACCGTCAAACGTTTCGGCTTCGAAACCCGCTCGGTCGTGTCCGGCGAGCAGGCGCTCGAGGTGCTCGAGGGGCCTGAGCGCACCGCGGTCTCGCTCGTGCTCCTCGATCTCGTCATGCCCGGCATCGGCGGCATGGCCGTTCTCGACAGCCTCAAGGGCAAGCCGTCGCCTCCCATCATCGTGCTGACCGCCAACGGCTCCGTCGACGCGGCGATCAACGCCATCAAGCTCGGCGCCGTGGATTTCGTCATCAAGCCGGCCTCGCCCGAGCGGCTCGAGGTCTCCATGAAGAGCGCCATGAAGATCGAGGCGCTTTCGGACGAGATCCTGCGCATCAAGAAAAAGACCGAAGGCACGCTGACCTTCGACGACCTCATCGTCCGCGGCAACGGCATGCAGCGCGTGGTCGCGCTCGGCAAGCGGGCTGCCGCCTCCAACATCCCGGTCCTCATCGAAGGCGAGAGCGGCGTCGGCAAGGAGCTGATCGCGCGCGCCATCCAGGGCGAGAGCGAGCGGGCGGGCCGTCCGTTCGTCACCGTCAACTGCGGCGCCATTCCCGAGAACCTGGTCGAGAGCACGCTCTTCGGCCACGAGAAGGGCGCGTTCACCGGCGCCGTCGACCGGCGCATCGGCAAGTTCCAGGAAGCGGACGGCGGCACGCTGTTCCTCGACGAGATTGGGGAATTGCCGCTCGAAGCGCAAGTCAAGCTGCTGCGCGCGCTGCAGGAGGGCGAGATCGATCCGGTGGGCGCCAAGAAGTCCGTCAAGGTCAACTTCCGCCTCGTGTCGGCAACCAACCGCGACATGATCCAGCTCGTCAAGGAAGGCCGTTTCCGCGAGGACCTCTATTACCGCCTCAACGTGTTCCCGGTCTGGGTGCCGCCGCTGCGCGAGCGCCGGGAGGATGTTCCGGAGCTTGCCCGGCATTTCCTCACCCGTTTCAGCGCCGAGGAAGGCAAGCGCGTCTCCGGCTTCACGGACGAGGCCATGCGCCTACTCACGACCTACGACTGGCCGGGCAACGTGCGCCAGCTCGAGAACGCCATCTTCCGCGCCGTGGTGCTCGCCGACGGATCGGAGCTTTCGGTCGCGGAGTTCCCGCAGATCGCAAGCCACGTCGACGGCTTCGAAGCGGAGATCCCGCCCGCGCCGCTCGGTCTGCAGAAGCCGCCGGCCTACACCGGCCCGGCGCTGATCGGCGCCGAGGACGTCATCCCGCAGACGGTCGAGGTTCGCCCGAGCGCCGGCGGGTCCGCCCTCGGCATCCCGGCCGTCACCGAGAGCGGCGAGATCCGCGCGCTCGAGGACATCGAGGCCGATATGATCCGCCTCGCGCTCGGACGCTACCGCGGCCACATGACGGAGGTCGCCAAGCGCCTCAAGATCGGCCGCTCGACGCTCTACCGGAAGATGCAGGAGTATGGGCTGGAGCCGAGAGTGAATTAGGTGCGGGGAGGCAACGGGCAGCAGGCAGGGCGTGGGCGGCAGTAGGGTGCGGGGGGGCGTCGAGGGGCATGCGCATGCGTGATGCGCGGGCCGGCTCGGTACCCAGACCATGCGATTTGCCGCTTTTATGCCGCGGGCGGGCCCTCTTGTTGGCCGCATTCCAAGGTTACGAACCGTTAACGAGCGGGGGGGTATTCGTTAACATTGGCCGAACCCATGGGGGATCATCGTTGCGCGTCAGGGCGGGATACGTCACCTGCCGGTTCCTGAGCCTCGGCGCTGCCGCACTCGTGGCCGCCGTCACGCAGGCCGTGTCCGCGCGGGCCGGCGACGACCGCACGATCGCCTTCTATCACATCCACACCCAGGAACGGCTGACGATCCAGTACAAGAAGAATGGCCGCTTCCTTCCCGACGCGCTCGAGAAGATCAACTGGATCATGCGCGACTGGCGGCAGAACAAAGCCGTCGCCATTGATCCCAACACGATCGACATCATCTGGGAGATGCACCGCGAGCTCGGCTCGCAGCAGCCGGTCAGCATCATCTGCGGCTATCGCTCGCGCGGCACGAACGAGATGCTGCGCAAGACGCGCGGCGGACAGGCGAGCCAGAGCCAGCATATCACCGGCAAGGCCGTCGACATCGCGTTCCCCGACATCCCGGTCAAGCAACTGCGCTATTCGGCCATGATCCGCGAGCGCGGCGGCGTCGGCTACTATCCGACCTCCGGCATCCCGTTCGTGCATGTGGACACGGCGCGCGTGCGGCACTGGCCGCGCATGGTGCGCGACGAGCTCGCACTGCTATTCCCGTCCGGTCACTCCAAGCACGAGCCCGCCGACGGCCGGCCGATCACGCCCGCGGATGTGAGGGCCGCGCGCGAGCGGCGCAAGGACCTCGCCCGCGAGGTCGCGCAGTTCTACGCGCTGCGCCAGACGCCGAAGACGGCGATCCAGGTGGCCGAGGCGACGACCACACCGGCGGCCGAGCGCCTGCCCGCGCCGCCCAAGCCCGCGCCGGCCCTGCGCCCCCGGGACATGGCTCCCGAGCGCCGTATGGCGGTCGGCGCACCGGTGCCGCCGGCGCCCGCCGCGAAGGCATCGCTCGTCGTGCTGTCGTCCGATGGGCCGCCTGCCGCCCCCGCTCCGACGCGCGCCGTTTCCGAGAGCGCGCCGCGGCTCGTCGGCGCCCCCAAGCTCGCCGACCGGCCCACACAGCTCGTCGACAGATTGCCGGATGGTGACCGCTCGCGCCTCGATATGCTGGTCAAGCTCGCATCTCTCGATGCCGCAGCCCCGCTTCCCGCTCCGCCCAAGCCCGCATCGCTGACGACCGGCGCGACGCCGATGAAGGCCGCCTCGATGGCGCCGGATTGGCCGTTCAGCCGGACGCAGCCCGCGACCGCGACCGCACATCCGTTCGGGGATGAGGGGTCGCCCGACTGGCGCAGCGGCTGGACGACGGCGCCCGAGTACGACGAGGACCATCCGGACGAACTCTCCTACCGCCCGTTCGCGCTGGCGCCGCTGCTCACCGAGACGCCGTCGTTCGACGATCCCGCGCTGGCGAGCCTGGTTCATCCCGATGCGGCGCAAGCGATCGACATGCTCGACGACGAGGGCACCGTGCTGCCCCTGCGGTTCGGCGCCGGCCAGCTTCAGACGGCCATGGCATGGGCGCAGGCGTTCAGCGGCAGGGCGGTTCACCTGCAGGACATGCCGGACGCGGGCGCCAGGTCGGCGGAGGCTCCCGCGGATACGTCCCGCCCGCAGCTTCTCTCACGCGCGGTTACGACCCAGCCGCGGTGAGCGACTTCCTGGCGCGCGTTCGCAGGGCGGCCATGGGGCCTTCCATCCACGCCTTCTTCACGAGACGGCCGAACTCGTCGAAATCCGGCGTGCGCGGCGATGTCGACCGCCACACGAGTCCGATGGTGCGGAACGGCTCCGGCTCGACGAAGCGCACGAGCGTGATGTCGCGGCCGCGCCCTTCGACGCCGACCGCCATCTCGGGCAGCAGTGTGATGCCAAAGCTCGCCGACACCATCTCGACGATCGTGGCGAGGCTCGATGCGCCGAAGGTGTTGACGGCGTCGACCTGCTGCAGATTGCAATAGGTCAGCGCCTGATCGCGCAGGCAGTGCCCTTCCTCCAGCAGCAGCAGCCGCTCGTGCTCGATCAGCTCCTTGGTGGCGCGCACGCGGCCGGAGAGCTTGCGGTCCTTGGGCAGCGCCAGGAGAAACTTGTCCTCGAAGAGTGCGCGATTGACGAGGTCCGGGTGCTTGACCGGAAGCGCCAGCAGCAGCACGTCGAGCTTGCCCTCGAGCAGCTCGCCGATCAGCACCTGCGTCTGCGTCTCGCGCACGTGCAGCTCGAGCTCCGGATACGCCTCGCGCAGATGCGGCAGCAGCGGCGGCAGCAGGTACGGCGCGACCGAGGGGATGACGCCGAGACGCAGCGCGCCGGCGAGCACGCTGTTGGCGTGCTGCGCATAGGCGATGAGATCGCGGACATCGCCCAGGATCCGCGCGCAACGGCTGGCAATCTCCTGGCCCTTGACGGTGAGCTGAACGCCCGAGCGCGTGCGCTCGACGAGCGCGAGCCCCAGGTTCTGCTCCATCTCGTGGATTTGCATCGAAAGCGCCGGCTGCGTCACGGCGCAGGAATCGGCGGCCCGGCCGAAGTGAAGCTCCCGGGCCAACGCGTCGAAATAGCGGATCTGCTTGAGGGTAACCTGAACCATAAGGGGACCTGATCAGGAAGGAAACAAATAACGATTAGCCCTGATCCAGGCTGCGGTCTACGTTTGCGGCGTACAAACGATCGTGATCGAAAACGGGCGTTTGCAGAAGTTTCCCGAATACGGCAGGTGAAGCTTCGGTTTCATCTCGTCGTCAGCGTCCCGGGCCGTGCGCCGAAGCGGCCTGGGACGTTTTTATTTCCCGCTCTGATCTGCCTGAATTCCAGAGCGCCTGCGGGTATTTCATCCGCGAGGCCGGCGGCCCTATTCCGCCGCGATCATGCGATCGGCTGCCGCCTCGGCGCTCTCCGACATGGCGCCATCGAGCATGCCGAGCGCGTGCATATAGACTTCGAGGATGCTCTCCTCCTCCTGACGCTCGGTCTGGCTCTTCTTCCGGAGACGCACGATCTGGCGCAGGATCTTGACGTCGAAGCCGAGGCCCTTGGCCTCGAGATACTTGTCGCGAATGTCCCCCGCGAGCGCCTTCTTCTCCTCCTCGAGGCGCTCGATGCTCTCGATCATCTGGCGAAGCTGCTTCTGCGCCGAGGCTTGAAGCGTCGTCATGTCTACCCCCACTTTTCCCCGCCGGCCGCAGTCGGTCGACGCACATCGCTTGAGTTCAAAGGCTAGGACCCCGGCGGGGCAGCGGCAAGGCGAGGCACTGCCTCATCCAGAGGGAATATTTTCTGTGGACGGGACCGTCCCCCGCGGACCGTCTTGTTGTATCGGCTTTGCGCTCAACTGCTCCCGCGAGAATCGCGCCGCGGTTTTCTCTCAGTCGCTATGGGATCCGTAGAAGCGGACGGCCCTCAGGTCGGCATCGGCGCCGGGTGCTGCAAGACTGCCGGAGATCGCGTCCGCGAGCCGGTCGGCCCAGTCCTTCTCTCCCGCCTCGAACGCAATCAGATCCTGACGGATCTCGACGAGCGCATGGGCGAGGCCCCGCGACGTGCCGTGACGCCACAGGCAATCGCCCTTGAGCGCGCCCCGGTAAGGCTCGTTGTCGCCGACGACGAACGTAGGGTCGGCGCGGAGATGGGCGAGCAACGGACGCGCAAGGCGCGGATCCCTGTCCCAGAGAATGCCGGCGTGCCAGGGGCGCGGACGGCCGCGCCAGCACGGGGTGAAGCTGTGCACGGACACGAGAACCGGACTGACGCCCGCCGCCAGCGCGCCATCGATGACGTCGGCGACGGCCGCATGATACGGGTGATAATAACGCGCGATGCGGTGAGCACGCTCTCCGGCCTCGAGCGTCCTGTTGCCGGGCACGACGGCGCCATCCGAGAGACGCATGATGAGCGTCGGATCGTCCTCGCCGCGATTGCAATCGATGAGCAGGCGCGAGAAGCGCGTCAGCACCGCCGGCGCGCCGAGACGGGCCGCCAAGCGTTCCGTCACACCCTTGGCTCCGATGTCGTAGGCGATGTGGCGCGCAAGCTCGGCGGGCGGCAGACCCAGCGCGCCGTAGCTCTCCGGCAGCGCGTTGTCGGCATGATCGCAGAGAAGGATCACACCCGGCCCAAGAGAGCCCGGCACGCGCACGAACGCCTCCGCGGAGAGGCCCGTGACGGCAAGGCGGGGATCCACCGCTGTCTCAGGTCGCATCGACATCTCGTCTCCCGCACCTCCCGCACACCCCGCGCTCGAGGATCGTCCCGGGGCCGTCCTCTCGAAATGCGGGGTTGCGCACGGGCGCGTCCCGGCCTTCAATGGCGCCGCGCGCCTGGGGGCACGCTCTGCCACGCGGCTCCGTCGCAAGCCCACCGAACCTCAAAGCTGCCGCTTTCATTGCCAACGTTTCGCCCTCCCAGCAAGGCGCGGCCGCGTCGAGCCATCCATATTCCCGTGGAGCCATGACTGCAAAATTCAGAGCCCTGTCGCTCACGGTGCTGCCGATCCTGGCGACGGTGCCGCAGGCGGCGCTCGCCGACCTCAAGTTCTGCAACACCACGCAGAGCCGCGTCGGGGTCTCGATCGGCTATCAGGACCCCGACGGCTGGGCGACGGAAGGCTGGTGGAACATCGCGTCGCAGTCGTGCGAAACGCTCTTGAAAGGTCCCGTGCCAAGCCGGTTTATCTACGTCCACGCCGTGGACTACGATCGCGGCGGGGAATGGGCGGGCTCGAATTTCATGTGCACCGCCGACAAATCGTTCGCCATCCGGGGGGTTCAGGATTGCCCGAAACGCGGATATAAGCGCACGGGCTTTTTTGAAGTCGACACCGGAGAGGCTCAAGAGTGGACGGTTCGCCTCACCGATCCCGACGATAAAGACGAGAAGAAAGAGGCAGGCGGCCAATGAGACGCAATCGGCGGGTCAAGATCGTTGCGACGCTCGGACCCGCGTCGTCGACGCCCGAGGTCATCGAGCGCCTGTTCCTTGCGGGGGCCGACGTCTTCCGCATCAACATGAGCCATTCGAGCCCGGACACCGCGCACGCGCTGGTTCGCACCGTGCGCGACATCAGCGCGAAGCATCGCTGCTCGATCGGCGTGCTGTGCGACCTGCAGGGCCCAAAATTCCGGCTCGGCGAGTTCGTCGACGGACGTGCCCTGGTCAAGGCGGGCGAGCACTTCCGCTTCGACCAGACCGGCGCGCCCGGCACCTCCCAGCGCGTCAGCCTGCCCCATCCCGCGATCTTCGATGCCATCAAGCCGGGACATGCGCTCCTGATCGACGACGGAAAGCTCAGCATGCGCGTGACCGAGGTCGGTCCCAGGAGCATCTCGGCCGAAGTCGTGACCGGCGGCATCCTGTCGAGCCGCAAGGGGCTCAGCATGCCGGACACGCTGCTCGCAATCGGTCCCTTGACGAAAAAGGATCGCGCCGATCTTGACCTCGCGCTGAAACTCGGCGCGGACTGGATCGCGCTGTCGTTCGTGCAGCGCGCCGAGGACATCATCGAGGCGAAGGCCATCATCGACGGACGCGCGGCGGTGCTCGCCAAGATCGAGAAGCCTTCGGCGATCGACGACATCGACGACATTATCGCGGCCGGCGACGGTTTCATGGTGGCGCGCGGCGACCTCGGCGTCGAGATGCCCGTCGAGCGTGTGCCGGGGTTACAGAAGACGATCACGCGCAAGGCGCGGGCGGCCGGCAAGCCGATCGTGATCGCGACGCAGATGCTCGAAAGCATGACGTCGTCGCCGATGCCGACGCGGGCCGAGGTGTCCGACGTCGCCACCGCCGTGTTCGACGGCACGGATGCGATCATGCTCTCGGGGGAATCGGCCGTCGGGCAGTACCCGGTCGAGACGATCCAGATGATGGACCGCATCGCGCACGAGGTCGAGAACGATCCGAGCTACGACGCCTTCGTGCACGCGATCGAGTTTCCGCCGCTGCCGACGGGCGCGGATGCCATCGCAGCGGCTGCGCATGCGATCTCGGGCACCGTCAAGGTGGCGGCGATCCTCTGCTACACGGCGACGGGATCGACCGCGCTCCGGGTTGCCCGCGAGCGGCCCAACCTGCCCGTCATCGGCCTCACGCCCATCGCGCGCACGGCGCAACGCCTCGCGCTCGTCTGGGGCATCGAAACGGTGCTGACGGGCGATCCGGAAGACCTTGCGGACATGGTGCGCAAGGCGACGCGCATCGCGCATGAGGGCGGCTTCGTGAAACCCGGCCAGGGCGTGGTGATCACGTGCGGCGTGCCGCTCGGCTCGCCCGGCGCGACCAACATGATCCGTCTCGCGTTCGTCGACGAGCACGGGCTTCCGGATGGGCACAGCCCGGATTACGTCCCGACGGGCGGCAAGGTGCCAGTCGACCGGCGCCCGCCGTCCAAGATCGCGCCCTAAGCGGAAACCGGCTGATCAGAGCAGCCGGAGGCGCAAAGGACGTTTGCGACAGGGCGCTACGCTTCGGCTTATCCGGGAAGGTGACGGGGCGTGAATGCGATCCGACACCTAAAGGGCGTCAGATGCCCTGGCCCTCGACCTGGATCTTGAGCTCATCGCGGGACGATCTGGCGCCGGGCAGGTTCGGGTTGACCTTGAGCGCACTCTCGTAGGCTTCGAGCGCGGCTTTCTTCTCGCCGAGCTGCAAGAGCAGGTTGCCGAGGCCCTCGAGCGCCTTGTAGTGGCGCGGCTCGAGCGCCAGCACACGGCGCAGGTCGCCGAGGGCGCGCTTGTAGTCGTTGTCGAGATAGTAGACGTACGCGCGGCGGTTCCAGGCTTCGGCGTAATCCGGCTGGAGTTCGACGGCCGCGTTGAGGAGCTTCATCGCCAGACCGCGGTTCTGCGCCTCGGCCGCTACACTCGCGCGCGCGACCAGGAGATCCGCGGTCGGGCTGCCCGAATGCAGCCAGAGCTGCTCGATCGCCTGCGCGATCTGGTCTGCCGTCGCCTGGTCGGGCGCCGTCGCGAGGCGCGCGTAAAGCTCGTCCAGCAGCTTCGCGCTCTGCTCGGGCGTCGTCGGGGCTGGCGGTCCGCCGCCCTTCTCAGGCCCAGTCTTGTCAGGTCCAGTCTTGTCCGCAGACGGCGGCATACGCGACCGATCGCCCGCGTGCGGCGCCTCGTCAGCCATCGCAGCGGCTTGCGGCACGACGGCGAAAGCGATCGCCGCCAGCAACGGCACGCTCCGCATGCGGCTCGGATGCTTGGGTCTCATCATCGCCTCAAGATAGGAGGCTGCTGCGGCAGCGTCAAAGGGCGCGCACGCAAAACCGCCCGCGCACTTCGAGAGCGCCGGGCGGATGTGCTCTGCTCGTTGAATAGCTCTGCCCGCTCCCTATCAGGGCCCGCCTGATATCGGGGGCACCCTTGATATCGGAAGCACGCCGGGCGCGCAGGCGATCAGCCCTGACGCGCCTTGAACTTGCGCAGGGTCTTGTTGATCACGTAAACGCGGCCCTTGCGCCGGACGAGCTGATTGTCGCGATGGCGCGCGCGCAGGGACTTGAGCGAGTTTCTTACTTTCATCGGTCTCGACCAAACAAATTTGAGGCACGACGGGCGGATGGTGGGCACTAGAGGGATCGAACCTCTGACCCCTACCATGTCAAGGTAGTGCTCTACCGCTGAGCTAAGTGCCCATCCGAGCCACGGAATGCATTCAGGAGCGCCCCGTATACTGGCATTGCCGCGAGGTGGCAAGCGAGGAAACCAACAATCCGCCACGGGCCGCAGGGGCGGGGCCGGCGCGGGCCGATCGATCGGGGAAGCCCCCCGAATTCCCTCATGTCATCAACGTCATCACGCCGCGAGCAGGCGCTCCACCTCCTGGACCAGATCCTTGAGGTGGAAGGGCTTCGAGAGCACGCGGGCGTCCTTGGGGGCCGTCGTCTCGTTGTTCAGGATGACGGCGGCGAAGCCGGTGATGAACATGATCTTGAGCTCGGGATCGATCTCCGCGGCCCGGCGCGCGAGCTCGATGCCGTCCATGCGCGGCATGACGATATCGGTGAGCAGCAGCGTGAACGGCTCCTGCCGCAGACGCTCGTAGGCCTCCTCGCCGTTCGCGAAGGCCATCACCTCATAGCCCGCCTTCCCCAAGGCGCGCTCGAGAAACCCGCGCATGGAATCGTCGTCCTCGGCCAGCAAAATACGGCCCACGGGGGCTCGGGAAGGCTTGGCGGTCATGGGATTTACTACCCGAATTGCTCAACTGTCGGTGATAGCCCGATGGGCCCATAGATCTGACGCGAGTCTGGTAAACGTAGCGTGAAACCCTCGCCGCCTCGTCCCTGGCCCTGCCACAGAGCCAGCAAGAGGCGGGCCAGAGTGCGGCATCGCCAGACTAGCCCATTTTCTCCGCGCGGGGAGGGGGAAATGGCAAGCCGCGGCCGTGGACAGCGGCGGTCGAGATTGGCACACTCGGCGCGCGCGCCCTTGCGCACACGCAACGGCGTACCAAGTGTTCGTGGCAGACCAGGACCAAATGACCGCGCAGCAGCCCCACACCATCAGCGCAGAGTTCGATCCGCCGTTCGCCATCCTGGCGCCGGACAGCCAAAGCGCACCGTTCGTCCTGTGCTCGCCGCATTCCGGGCGCGTCTATCCGAAGGGCTTCCTGGCACAATCCCGGCTCGACCCGCAGACGCTTCGGAAAAGCGAGGACTGCTTCGTCGACGACCTGTTCCAGAGCGCGGCGGCCATCGGCGTGCCGATGATCGCCGCGTGTTTTCCCCGGGCCTATCTCGACGTCAACCGGGAGCCCTACGAGCTCGATCCCGAGCTGTTCGCAGATCCGCTCCCCGACTACGCCAACAGCCAGTCGGTCCGCGTGGTCGGCGGCCTCGGCACGATCGCGCGCATCGTTGCCGACGGCGAGGAGATCTACGGCGCGCGCCTCAGCGTGTGCGAGGCGCTGGCGCGCATCGATCAGTTGTACTTTCCGTTTCATGCTGCACTCGAAGCACTCATCGCCGAGACCAAGGCGCAGTTCGGCTATTGCATCCTGATCGACTGCCATTCGATGCCGTCGGCGCAGATGACGCAGAGCAGCGGCCCGCGGCCGGACTTCGTGCTCGGCGACCGCTTCGGCGCGGCGTGCGATGTGAAGCTCACGCGGTTCCTGAAGGAGGCGCTCGCCGCCGAGGGCTACGAGGTCCACCTCAACCGGCCTTATGCCGGCGGCTACATCACCGAGCACTACGGACGGCCTTATCGCGGCGTGCACGCCATCCAGATGGAGATCAATCGCGCGCTCTATCTCGACGAGGCCCGCTTCACCCGCGGACCGGGCTTCGCCCGTCTCAAGACAGACCTCACGCGCCTGGCGACGACGATGTTCCAGGCGATCCCGGCGATCCTCGAGCAGCGCGCCGCGGCGGAATAAAGGGCGCCGGCGGATCGTTAGGATGGGCGCGGACGAGCTAGGCAAAAAAAAGGGGCCGTCCGGTGGGGACGGCCCAAGTCTAGGGAGGAAACGCCCAAGGAGGGCTGTGATCCCGTGGGGATCACGTCCATTAACCTATGCTGCAGCGCCGCAAACTGCAAGCCCCGCCCCATCAAATAATGTTGCAATGCGCTACCTGCGTGCACCGGGCCACAGTACCGATCGGTAATGCTGACGATTGGGCTCTTGAGACGCCGGCAGCAGCGGCGCGATTTTTGTTTGTTTTCATGCGCTAAAGCGTCGCAAGCCGACGAGCGCAAAAAAAGGGGCCGTCCAGGTACGGACGGCCCAAGTCTAGGGAGGAAACGCCCAAGGAGGGCTGCGGCACACCCGGCAAAGCCGAGCGATACCGCACTGCAAAATATCGAACGGGGATGCCAGAAAGGAAAGTGCAAAAACTGCAGAGCTGCCATTACGCGCCGGAACAGCAGCTCATCCGCCGCAGCGCGCCCAGCACAAGGCGCCCCGCAGTCCGCAGGGGCGCTAAAAAAGGCCGTCCGAGCGAGCGAACGGCCCAAGTCTAGGGAGGAAACGCCCGTATTGGGCTGCGGCGGCGAAGACGTGTTCCCCGAAACCGCAAGAATTTGTATGCGCCTGTTCGCGGGGAGCGGCAACTTGAGGTCCCCTTTATTTCGATGTTTGCAGTGAATATGGTGCGCACACGCAACACAACGGCGCGGACCGCTGTCTTCCACTCCAGTCATGCGTACGATGCAGAATCCGACCCTCCTCGACGGCTCAGCCGCTCTAGGCTTAACTTAAACCACGGATAACAATCGTGAGTTTCCCGACCGGCTCTGCTTTCAAAGATCTTCTCACGCTGGCACATGACCTCGCGGATCGATCGGGGGAAATCATCCGGCCGCACTTCCGGCGTCCGATCGAGGTTGCCAACAAGGCGGGCGCCGCGGCCTTCGACCCCGTAACCAAGGCCGACAAAGGGGCGGAACGCGCGATCGTACGCCTCATTCGCAGCCGCGCGCCCGAGCATGGCGTCATCGGAGAGGAATACGGCTCCCAGCGCCCGGACGCGCCTTTGCAGTGGGTCATCGACCCTATCGACGGCACGCGCTCGTTCATCACCGGCACGCCGATGTGGGGCACGCTGATCGGCCTCCTGCACGAGGGCACACCCGTGCTCGGGCTCATGGACCAGCCGTTCACGGGCGAGCGGTTCTGGTCGGACGTAAAAGCGTCTTTCCGCCGCGAGGCCGGCGGCAAGGCCCGGCGGATGCGCACCCGCCCCTGCGCCCGCATCGCCGACGCGCTGATCATGACGACGAGCCCCGACCTGTTCGAGGCGGGCGCCGAGACGGACGCGTTCGGGCGCGTCAGGCAGGCGGCCCGCATGACCCGCTACGGCGGGGACTGCTATGCTTATTGCCTGCTGGCGGCCGGGTTCGTCGACCTCGTGATCGAAGCGGGTCTCAAGAGCTACGACGTGGTGGCGCTTATTCCGCTCGTCGAGCGTGCGGGCGGGCGCGTGACGACCTGGGACGGGCGCCCGGCGACGGACGGCGGGCGCATCGTCGCCTCAGGCGACCCGGCTCTGCACGACAAGGTGCTGAAGCTGCTCAACCGCTGAAATTCAGCGCGGCATTTTTCAGGCGTGTCATTTTTCAGGCGTGTCTGGGCACCGGCCCCCTCCTTCGCCGGTGTGATGTCGTGTGTGTGAAACCGGCTGCCTGCCCTCCTCCGTCATACCGGCATCATTGCGGAGCCATGCTCCGCATGGACGCAGAGCCATGCTCCGCATGGACGCAGAGCCATGCTCCGCATGGACGCAGAGCCATACTCCGCATGGACGCGGAGCCATGCTCCGCATGGACGGCTGCGATCCGGGCATGCACCCAAAATCGGACACTTCTCCGCGACGCACCGGGCTCGTCATTCAGGCGGCGGCTTCGCCGAGGCCCAGATAGGCGTCGAAGGCGGCCCAGAAGCGCAGCCGGATCGGATCTGCCTCCTGCAGGATCTCGTGGCGCGCGGAGGGCAGCAGCACATGCGTGCCGACCTTGAGGCCCACGGCGAAGTCCTCGCCGGCGCGCGCGGAGACGATCTCGTCCTTGCCTGCCACGAAGACCATCATCGGCACCCGCACGGACGCGGCGAAGCCGTCGGACGACACGAGTGCCATCGAGCGATAGGCCGCGCGAAGCCAGCCGACGGTCGGCGAGCCGAGGCCCAACGCGGGCTCGGCATCGAGCACGGCCTTGTTGCGGAACCAGCGCTCGCGGTCGGAGGTGAGGAGATTGCCGTCGAACGGACCCTGCTCGACGATCGCATCGGAGCCGCCCTTGATGTAGCTGCGTCCGAACCCGAGCAGACAGCCGATTTCGGCGTATGCGCGCACGAGGGACTGCGGGTAGCCGACGCGCTGATCCGCGAGCGAGATCATCGGCGAGACGAGGATCATGCGCTCGAACCACGATCCCGGCCGCGCCGCGTTGCGCAAAAGAACATTGGCGCCCATCGAATGACCGAGCGCCAGGAACGGCGGCGGACAATCCGGCAGCACGACCTCCTTCATGAAAAGGGCGAGATCGCCATCGTACTCGCTGAAGGCGCCGACGTGGCCCTTGCGGGGGTTCGCCAACAGGCGAGACGAGCCGCCCTGTCCGCGCCAGTCGATGGTGGCGACCGCAAAGCCGCGGCGGCGCAAGTCCGCCACAACCTCGAAATACTTCTCCACGAACTCGCCGCGTCCGCCGAACAGGCAGACCGTGCCCCGGCGCGGCCCGCGCGTCGCATCCCAACGCACGAACCTGAGACGCACGCCATCGCGCGTCCTGAGCTCGCCGGGAACCGCGCCACCGGGCACCGGGTTCTTGGCCAGCGCTACAAGCTTCATGCTTCCAACCCCGCATCAGGCCGGGACGCGCAAATCACCCGGCGCGCGAGGATAGCAAGCGCCTCTCCCCGTCACCAGCCGCGGCGATCGCGGCGCCAATCGCGATGGGCGAAATGCCGGGCGCGTGGCCAGGCAGCCAGCACCTCGCCCGAGCAGCGGTCGACGCGCAGGTCGAAGATGCTGCTCGAATCGAAACGGCCAGCGCGCATGCGGACGATGCCGCCACCTCCGCCCAAGGGACGAACGCCGGTCCAGCCCTCCCAGCGCAGCCGCCGCCGGATCTGCCAATGGTCGAGGCAGACGTGGCGGCCGATCCGCACGGGCGGGCGCTCGACATGGCGCGGCGGCGGGGCGCTCGCGCGCGGGGCCGGCATGGGCACGGGATAGCCGTCCTTGACCGAGCCGGAGCGCGAGGCGGGGACGCCGTCCCAGCGACCGGCCTCGTCGCCGCGGCCGGGGTAGGCGCCGCGGAGGCGATCGGGCGGGGCCGCGCCGAAACGGTCTCCCGGTGGCGGGGCGCGCTCGTCGTCGTAGCCGTCATGGCCGCCGTAGCCGTCGGCGCTGCCACCTTCGACGCCGTCGTCGTAAGGCACCTCGATGTAGGGCTCCACGCCATAGCCCTCGTCCGGATCGGCGGCGGCCGCAGGACGCGGCAGCGCGGCCGCGGCGATGCAGGCCGACATCAGGCATCCCAGGGTGAGTGACGCTCGCATGGCTCAGCTCCCGACTTCGATGCGCAGTCGCTTTTTGCAGGTTCTTCCGGGCCGTTCGGTGGCCGCATCACGATCGGTCCCGATGATCGGACGCGACACATGAACGCCAGATGAAGGC
The DNA here is from genome assembly GCF_036833075.1 of Hyphomicrobium sp. Taxonomy (GTDB): domain Bacteria; phylum Pseudomonadota; class Alphaproteobacteria; order Rhizobiales; family Hyphomicrobiaceae; genus Hyphomicrobium_C. The sequence continues at coordinate 3,333 of NZ_DAITQL010000078.1, read as the reverse complement.
TTTTCACGCCGGCCCGTCCACCGGACCGGCAGCCCCTTGAAGGCGGCTCAGGGCCTCCTAAATGGACTGTTGCGCACGCCCTTTGCGGGTGCGCTTTCCCAACAGATCCGGCCCCGACCAGGGCGGATCGCGGATAGTCGCTTCACTCAGGAGGACTTACGTCATGCGACATTTCGATTTTACCCCCCTCTACCGTTCGACCGTCGGCTTCGACCGCTTGGCACAGCTTCTCGACAGCGTGTCGGGCGATCTGGACGCGCCCTACCCGCCCTACAACATCGAGCGTCTCGGCGATAACGAGTACCGCATCACCATGGCGGTGGCGGGTTTCTCGACCAACGAGATCAAGGTGGACGTCAAGGAGAGCGCGCTCACCGTCCGCGGCGAGAAGAAGGCCGACGAGAGCGACGGCGATGCGAAGCGCTTCCTGCACCGCGGCATCGCTGCCCGCAGCTTCGAGCGCCGCTTCCAGCTTGCTGACCACGTCGAGGTGAAGGGCGCCGAGCTCAAGGACGGCCTGCTCAACATCGACCTGGTGCGCAACCTCCCCGAGCGCATGCGCCCGCGGTCGATCCCTATCGGCACCGGGGCCGATCCCAAGCAGATCGAGCAGGCGGCCTGACCCGCCCGCCCAGGCTCCCAACGAAAGCGGCGGCAGCGATGCCGCCGCTTTTTTTCGTGCAGAGTGCCTCCGCCGGCGTCAATGAGGCTTGTGTTGCAGGGTGAAATCTGCAACATATGCATGAAAGGACAGCATTGCTGACCTTTATATGGACTTGACCACGCCGAGCGCGGCGTGGGCGGGAGATTGCGGTGGTCGCGAGGTTGTCTCTTCTGGTGAGCGGATGCCCCCCGGACGGCGGGGTGGCTCGCCTTGTGCGCGCCTCTGCCTTCAGCCGATAGAGTCCGGCTGGGCCAAAAACGATCGAGAAACGATCGAAAAAAATCATCGCGAAGCGGATTGGCGGCTGCGGGCCGCCTAGCGATGCCGACCGACGATGCCGACATTGCGATGTCGTGCCGCCCTGACCCCGAGGACACGTCCATGACCAACGATACGCCATTTCATGGCAGCTATGAGCGTCCCGAAGCGCAAGGCCTCTTCGATCCTTCGCTCGAGCGCGATGCGTGCGGCGTCGGCTTCATCGCCAACCTCAAGGGCGAGAAATCGCATCGCGTGATCGAGAGCGCGCTCAGCATGCTCTGCAATCTCGAGCACCGCGGCGCGGTCGGCGCGGATCCGCTCGCCGGCGACGGGGCGGGCATGCTGATCCAGATCCCGCATGCGTTCTTCAAGGACGAGTGCGCCAAGCTCGGCATGAAGCTGCCCGAGGCGCAGCATTACGCGGTCTGCCAGCTCTTCATGCCCCAGGACGAGCGGCTCGACGCGCACTGCCGGAGCGTGTGGGAACGCATCCTGCGCGAGGAGGGACTGGCGCTCATCGGCTGGCGCACGGTGCCGGTCGACAACACGTGCCTTTCGGAGCTGGTGCGGGCGACGGAGCCGGCGCACCGGCAGATTTTCATCGCACGCCCCAAGGGCATGGACGAGGACACGTTCGAGCGCCGCCTCTACCTCGTGCGCAAGGTCGTCTCGAACGCGATCCATAACGCCTACAAGGGGCGCGACATCGGCCACTACACAGTGAGCCTGTCGTGCCGGACCGTCGTCTACAAGGGGATGTTCCTCTCCTATCAGGTCGGCGTCTATTACAAGGATCTCAAGGATCCGCGCGTCATCTCGGCGATGGCGCTCGTGCACCAGCGCTTCTCCACCAATACCTTCCCGTCGTGGAAGCTCGCGCACCCCTATCGCATGGTGGCGCACAACGGCGAGATCAACACGCTGCGCGGCAACGTGAACTGGATGGCCGCACGCCAAGCGTCCGTCTCCTCGCCGCTGTTCGGCGCCGACATCGAGAAGCTGTGGCCGATCTCCTACGAGGGGCAGTCGGACACCGCCTGCTTCGACAACGCGCTCGAGTTCCTGACCATGGGCGGCTACAGCCTGGCGCACGCCGCCATGATGCTGATCCCCGAGGCGTGGGCCGGCAACCCGCAGATGGACGCCAAGCGGCGCGCCTTCTACGAGTACCACGCCTGCCTCATGGAGCCGTGGGACGGCCCGGCCGCGATGGCCTTCACCGACGGCCGCCAGATCGGCGCCACGCTCGACCGCAACGGGCTCCGGCCCGCGCGCTACATCGTGACCAAGGACGACATGGTCATCATGAGCTCGGAAGCCGGCGTGATCAGCGTGCCCGAGGAGACCATCGTCAAGAAGTGGCGGCTGCAGCCGGGCAAGATGCTGCTCATCGACCTCGAGGAAGGGCGCATCATCTCGGACGAGGAGCTCAAGGCCGAGCTCGCGGCCAGGCACCCCTACGCGAGCTGGGTGAAGCGCACACAGATCCTCGTCTCCGACCTGCCGCTCTCGACGCAGAAGGCCGAGGCGCGGCGCAGCAACATCGCGCTCCTCGATCTGCAGCAGGCATTCGGCTATTCGCAGGAGAGCCTCAAGCTGCTCATGGCGCCGATGGGCGCCAGGGGTGAGGAGGCGATCGGCTCCATGGGCAACGACGCGCCGATCTCGGCGCTCTCGAACAAGCCCAAGCTGCTCCACACCTACTTCAAGCAGAACTTCGCGCAGGTGACGAACCCGCCCATCGACTCGATCCGCGAGGAGCTGGTCATGAGCCTCGTGTCGTTCATCGGGCCGCGCCCGAACATCCTCAACCTCGAGGGAACGTCACGCGTGAAGCGGCTCGAGGTGCACCAGCCGATCCTCGCCAACGAGGATCTCGAGCGCATCCGACAGATCGGCGAGGTCAAGGACAACCACTTCGCCTCGGTCACGATCGACATCACCTATCCGGTCGACAAGGGCCCGTCCGGCATGGCGCCGGCGGTCGACGTGGTCTGCGCGGAGGCCGAGGAGGCCGTGCGCTCGGGCGGCTACAACATCATCATCCTCTCCGACCGCCGCACGGGGCCGGACCGGGTTCCGATCCCGTCGCTGCTCGCGACCTCGGCCGTGCACCATCACCTGATCCGCCAGGGCCTGCGCACGTCGGTGGGCCTCGTCGTGGAGACGGGGGAGGCCCACGAGATCCATCAGTTCTGCACGCTCGCAGGCTACGGCGCGGAGGCGATCAACCCCTATCTCGCGTTCGACACGCTGGCGATGATGACGCCGGAGCTCGGCGCCGAGCTTTCGCCCGAGGACGTCAGGAAGAAGTACATCAAGGCCATCGGCAAGGCGCTGCTCAAGGTCATGGCCAAGATGGGCATCTCGACCTACCAGTCCTATTGCGGCGCGCAGATCTTCGACGC
>NZ_DAITQL010000077.1:0-20111 GCF_036833075.1 Hyphomicrobium sp. | reverse complement strand
CCTGAGAACCGGGGGCCCGGCTACTGCCGGGCAGGTGCTCAGGGGATGCGAGACCGAACGCCGACAGGATCTCTGCCAGCGACCGACGTTTTTTTGTTTATCGTGCCTCTTATCGGAAAACCGGTTCCCACTTTCCGGAAGCACGATCGGGCTGGCCACCGAGGAAGGACCGAGTTTTATGACCACCGCATCCAAGGACGGCGACCGCGTCGTCATCTTCGACACCACCTTGCGCGACGGCGAGCAGTGCCCCGGCGCCACCATGACCTTCGAGGAGAAGCTCGAGGTCGCCGACTGCCTCGACCAGATGGGCGTCGACATCATCGAGGCCGGCTTCCCGATCGCCTCCGAGGGCGACTTCGAGGCCGTCTCCGCCATCGCCCGGCGCGTCAAGCGGGCGACGGTGGCCGGGCTCGCGCGCGCCATCAACGCCGACATCGACCGTGCCGGAGAAGCGGTGCGCCATGCCCGGCGCGGGCGCATCCATACGTTCGTCTCGACCTCGCCCATCCATCTCGCGCACCAGATGCGCAAGACGGAGGCGGAGGTGCTCGAGATCATCACGGCCACGGTGACGCGCGCGCGCAACCTCGTCGAGGACGTGGAGTGGAGCGCCATGGACGCGACGCGAACCGGCATCGACTATCTCTGCCAGTGCGTGGACGCTGCCATCAAGGCCGGTGCGACGACGATCAACCTGCCCGATACCGTCGGCTACGCCATGCCCGATGAATACTACGAGATGTTCCGCGCGGTGCGCGAGCGCGTGGCGAACGCGGACAAGGCGGTGTTCTCGACGCATTGCCACAACGACCTGGGCCTCGCCGTCGCCAATTCGCTCGCCGCCTTGAAGGCCGGCGCGCGGCAGATCGAAAGCACGATCAACGGCATCGGCGAGCGGGCCGGCAACGCGGCGCTCGAGGAGGTGGTGATGGCCATCCGCACGCGCGGCGACGCGCTGCCCTACCGGACGGGTGTCGAGACGACGATGCTGGCGCGCGCCTCCAAGCTCGTCTCGGCGGTCACCAACTTCCCGGTGCAGTACAACAAGGCCATCGTCGGGCGGAACGCGTTCGCGCACGAGAGCGGCATCCATCAGGACGGGATCCTGAAGCACCAGCAGACCTACGAGATCATGACGCCGGAATCGGTCGGCGTCGGCAAGACGTCGCTGGTCATGGGCAAGCATTCGGGGCGCAACGCGTTCCGCACCAAGCTCGCCGAACTCGGCTACGCGCTCGGCGAGAACGCGTTCGAGGACGCCTTCAACCGCTTCAAGGCGTTGGCCGACCGCAAGAAGCATGTCTACGACGAGGACATCGAGGCGCTCGTCGACGAGGAGATCGCGCACGCGCACGACCGCATGAAGGTCGTGGCGCTGCAGGTGATCGCCGGCACCGGCGGGCCGCAGTCGGCAACGCTGACGCTCGACATCGACGGGGCGCAGCAGACCGTGCATGCCAACGGCAACGGGCCGGTGGACGCCACCTTCGCGGCGATCCATCGGCTGGTGCCGCACACCGCGAAGCTCGAACTCTACCAGGTGCACGCCGTCACCGAGGGGACCGATGCGCAGGCCGAGGTATCGGTGCGACTCGCGGAGGACGGTCGCGTCGTGACCGGCCGGGGCGCCGACACGGACACCATGGTCGCCTCGGCGCGGGCCTACGTAGCGGCCCTCAACAAGCTGATGCTGAAGCGGCAGAAAACCGCGAAAGCCGAGCAGATCGGCTGATCGGCCGCCGGCCCGCCCGGGACGGAGCACTCGCCGCGTTTCCGTCCCGTCACATGCGACTGGACAAGGGGGGTTGCCGGTGTTAGACGAACCGGCGTTGGGGCCCTCCGCAGGGCCCCTTTGCCGTCCTTCGGGGCCTCAGAGGCCCTGCCGCCGGCGATGGGTGATTAGCTCAGTTGGTAGAGCAGCTGACTCTTAATCAGCGGGTCCACGGTTCGAGTCCGTGATCACCCACCAATGATTTCAATAATTTAGTTCTCTCTGTGTGGCGGGAGTTGACGGGCCCAAGGCCCTGCTCGCCTCGCCGACAGTGTTGATCGCGAAACGGAGAGCGGGCTACCCTTGGCGGCACACGCAATGAGGGATGCTCGCGGATGGCCGATCCTTACGAAACGTTGGGCGTAGCGCGCGACGCCAGCCAGGACGACATCCGCACCGCATACCGGAAGGCCGCCAAGGAGACGCATCCCGATCTCCATCCGGGCAAGCCGGAGGCCGAGCAACGCTTCAAGGAGATCAACGCCGCCTACGACATCATCGGCGATGCCGAGAAGCGCAAGCGGTATGACGCCGGCGAGATCGACGAGACCGGTGCCGAGCGCCCGCCGGAGCGTCATTTCTACCGCGAATACGCCGAGGCCGAGCCCAACAACCGCTACGGGCGCCGTGCCGCGGGCGGCGGCGATGGGGCAGATTTCGACTATGATATCTTTGCCGATCTTTTCCGCGGCCGCGGCGAGGGCCGTGCCGGCGGTTTCCGCATGCCGCCCCAGGACGTGCGCTATGCGCTGGAAATCGACTTTCTCGACGCCATCAAGGGGGCGCGCAAAGTGGTGTCGATGCCCGACGGCAAGACGCTCGACATCGCGATCCCGGCGGGGCTCGGCGAGGGACAGGTGCTGCGTCTCAAGGGGCAGGGTCTGCCCGGCTCCGACGGCAAGGCGGGAGACGCCTATGTCGAGATCTCGATCAGACCGCATCCGGGCTTTAGGCGGGAGGGACAGGATATCGTCAGCACCCTCCCGGTTTCGCTGGGCGAGGCTCTGAACGGCGCCAGTGTGCGCGCGGAGACCGTCGACGGTCCGGTCGATCTCACGGTGCCGAAGGGCGTCAAAGAGGGGGCGAAGCTCAGGCTTCGCGGCAAGGGCGTGATGCGCGGCAAGGATGGCGGCCGCGGGGACCAGCTTGTCACGATCCACATCGTCCCGCCGGAAGGCGCGGACGAGGCCCTGGCTCATTTCATGGCGGATTGGGAAAAGACCCATCCGCAAAACCCGCGTGGAAAGGGCGCTTCGTGACATGATCCGGCAAAGCGAACTCATCCAGCAGTTCACATACCTCGAGCAGCACGTGCTCCTGACGTGGATCGAGGAGGGTGTGGTCGAGCCGCACCGCGACGAGGCCGGCTATCTCTTCGATCGCATCGACCAGGCGCGCGTGGCTCTTGCGTGCGACCTTCATTATCGGATGGGTCTCGAGCACGCGAGCCTGCCCGTGATCCTGTCTCTGATCGATCAGCTGCACGACGCCCGCAACCGGCTCAAGGCATTGACCCGCGCCGTCTGCGAGCAACCCGATGCGATACAGCATGACATCACCCGACGGTTGTCGGGGACGGACGAGGCCGACACGTCGGGGACCAAACCGTAAAACATGGCCTCGCGCTTGTCCTAAATTCAGGAGCTGCCTCCATGGCCGATGACGAAGCCCAAGCCGAGCTTGACCGCCGCATCGCCGCGGTGCGCGAAAACCTTCGCAGGCTCGTCGAGCAAGCTGCCGCCTACTCCGGAGCTGCCGACGAGCAGCGCACGGCGGACCGCATCGCGGAGCAGGAGAGCCTCCTTGCCACGCTGGAAGCAGAGAAAGCGCGTCTGAAATAGCGACGCTCCCCATGGCTTTATGGGAGTTTTGTTGCAAATGAGACCGATGACTCACACTTCAGGCTGATAGGGCTTGAAGTGATCGCGGTCTAATTCGGCATGTCCCTCGCCGCCTTCCACTCCGCGAGGTCTATGACCTGCGCGCTGTGGTGTTTCGGGAGCGAGAGCATCAGCACCCGGCGCCGGATGCGCTCGCGGTAACGCTCGACCAGATACCAAACAGGGGCACCATACACGAAAAAGGCATCGTTATCCTTCGACATGGCCAGCTCCATGAAGCTTGCCCCATCATCACAATCGCGATCGCGAGTCGTCGCAAGTGCGCCGGCACCACACTCGACTCGCAACCCGCGCACCGGACTGCAGGCGCATGTTCGGTTTTTTGAGGCGATGCAGGAACGACGACCCTTCGCACGGGTTGAACCCCCGTCGCGTGAAACGGAGACGATCCATGAAAGCCCCTACCTCCTTCGAGGAGTTCTGGCCCGACTATCTCCGGGCCCACAGCAACCCCACGACGCGCGCGCTCCACGTCGGCGGGACGGCGATCGGGCTCGGCTGCGCGGTCCTCTTTCTCGCGACTGGAAAGCCCCGCTGGGCGCTGGCCGGCCTCGTCTCCGCGTACGGGGCCGCGTGGGCCGGGCATGCGCTCGTCGAGCGGAACGTACCCAAGACCTTCTCGCATCCCCTGTGGTCGATCCGGGGCGACATGCGGATGCTGCGCCTCGCGCTCACGGGCGGGCTTTCAAAAGAAGTCGCGCGCGTCACGCCGAAAGAGCGCCTCCCGGTCTCCGACGTCGTGGAACCCTGAGGGGGTGCTCTATTCGGCGCCGAAACCGAAGCTCGTGTAGACCATCTCCATCTGCGGATCGCGCGCGATGCTGGCCGGCGTGACCAGCGTCTGGCCGAGAATGAGCGCGTAGCAGTCCTTGAACGTCCGCGCCCCCTTGGCCTTGCAGAGCGGATGGCTGCGCCAGCGCTGCGCGATCAGCTTCCGCGCGGCGTCGGTGTCGATGTTGAGATCGCGCACCGTCTCCTCGCGCCCGACCGTCAGTCCCGGGCCGTCCTTGAAGGCGGCGTAGACCAGCTCGCTGCAATAGATCTCGTCACGCGTCTCATAAAAGTAGTGATCGTAGGGGCGGCCCAGATAGCGGCGTGCGCTCGCTACCGCCTCCCTGGCCTGCGCCTCCCCGAGCCCCTTGACGCGCTTGACGGTGACGCGGCCGCCGTTGCCCTTCTTGATCCATGCGTCGAGCGGAACCTCCCGGACGGGCCCCACCGCCTCGATCACACGCGGCCGGCCCTTGCCGTCGACCTCGACCAGGCCGACGTGCGTGTACTGCGTTCCCGAGGCCAACATGATGGCGTCGCTGGCGCTCGTCGTGGTCTTCTGAAAGACGATATCGCCGGTCTTGAGCGGCGGGAGATCGTCCGCGGGCGCCAGGGTCAGGCCGATGCCGAGCACCGCCAGCACGGCGACGAAGGCTTTGATCGCGAATCTCATCATTGCATCCAGCATGCGTCCCGATGGCGGCGGCCTCGTGGCGCCGGGGTCATCGCGGAACGCTCGGTTCCTGCGTATCATGGCGGCGGCGATTCAGCGATGGGGTCGCGCATCGCGGCGGACAAGGGGATTTTTGTCCCACATTCGAAGCCTTTGGAGTGGCGGGCCGATGCAGGGCGGGCGCTATGACCTGGCAATCGTCGGCGGCGGGATCAACGGCGCCGGCATCGCCGCGGACGCCGCCGGGCGCGGGCTCTCGGTCGTGCTCTTCGAGCGGGGCGACCTCGCCGGCGGCACGTCCTCCGCCAGCTCCAAGCTGATCCACGGCGGATTGCGCTATCTCGAGCAGGGGGAGATCCGCCTCGTCCGCGAATCGCTCATCGAGCGCGAGGTGCTGATCGCCCGCGCCCCGCATCTGATCCGGCCTCTGCGGTTCGTCATTCCGCATGCGCCCGGCCTCAGGGCCCGCGCGCTCATGCGCATCGGCCTCTTCCTCTACGATCACCTCGCCAAGCGGCGGCGGATCCCGGCATCGTCTGCGATCGACCTCTCGCGCGATCCCGCGGGGCGGCCGCTCAAGCCGGGCTTCCGCACGGGTTTCGCCTACTACGACTGCCAGGTGGACGACGCGCGCCTCGTGGCGACGCTCGCCCTCGACGCGGCAGAGCGCGGTGCTCGGATCCATACGCGCGCGCCCGTCACGCGCATCGCGCCGCGCGGCGATGTCTGGGACATCACGGCGGAGACGCGACAGGGCCCCATCGATGTCGAAGCGCGCGCGCTCGTCAATGCCGCCGGGCCGTGGTGCGCCGAGGTCGCGCGGCTTGCCGGCGCGGGCGAGCGTGCGCCCCGCCTGCGGCTCGTGCGCGGCACGCACATCGTCGTGCCGCGCATCGCGGAGGCGGAGGACGCCTATCTCCTGCAGAACCCGGACGGCCGCATCGTGTTCGCGTTGCCGTTCGAGCAGGACTTCACGCTGATCGGCACGACCGACGTCGGCGTCGAAACGCCCGCCGAGGGCTTCACGCCGAGCCGGGAGGAAGAGGATTACCTGATCGCGGCGGCCGGGCGCTATTTCATCCAGGCTCCGGTGTGGGAGGATATCGTCTGGCGCTTCGCCGGCGTACGGCCGCTGGTCGAGGACGGCGCGCGGCGTGCTTCGTCCGTCTCGCGCGACTATCGGCTCGACCTCGTCCAGGCCGAGGGTGCGCCGCCGCTGCTCAACGTGATCGGAGGGAAAATCACGACATTCCGCCGTCTCGCCGAAGCCGCCCTCGCGCGTCTCTCGCCGGTCTTTCCCGATCTCAAGCCACCCTGGACGGCGGATGCGCCGCTCCCTGGCGGGGATTTTGGAACGGACGGATACGACGACTATTGCCAGGAGCTCGTGCGGCGGCATCCGGGCATCGCGCCGGCAACGCTGCTCCGGCTCGCGTCGCTCTACGGGTCGCGCGCCGAGCGGATCGTGGACGACGCCGAGACCGATCACGACCTCGGCGACGTGATCGGGGGCGGCCTCACCGAGCGGGAGGTTCTCCATCTCGGCGCGGCGGAGTGGGCCTTGACGGCCGAGGACGTGCTCTGGCGGCGCACGAAGGCGGGGCTGCATCTCGACGCCACCCAACGCGAGGCCGCCGAGATCCTCGTTCAGCACCTCGTCGGGACGCGAAAGGAAACGTTTTAGTCAGAGGCCGCCATCAGCGCGCGGCGCGGGCCGGGTTGCCGGCGGCGATCTCGAAGATGCGCTGCTTCTTCCTCAGCCGGCTGGCATCGAGCAGCATGCGCCCGGCCCAGCGGTACACGTTGCGGGAGCTGACGTAGGCGCGCATCAGCCGCATGCGCTCGTGCTGCTCGGCATCCGACATCGTGAGCGCGCTGTGCAGCGCCTCGCCGGTTGCGTGGGCATCGTAGGGATTGATGATCAACGCCTCGGCGAGCTCACGGGATGCGCCCGCGAAATGCGAGAGCATGAGCACGCCCCGCTCGTCGTCGCGGGCGGCGATGAACTCCTTGGCGACGAGGTTCATGCCGTCGTGCAGGCTCGAGACGATGCACACGTCGGCGGCGCGGAAGAGCTCGAACACCTCGTCCGGCTCGTGGTGGCGGATGATGAGGCGGACGGGCGCGGGGGAGACGCCGGCATACCTGGCGTTGATCTCGTCCGCGAGCTGGATGGCTTCCTCCTGCAAACCCCTGTAGGTCGAAAGCTTGCTGCGGGTCGGCGCGGCGACCTGCACCAGCACGAAACGCCCGCGCCACTCGGGATGGGCCTCGAGCAGCGTATCGACGGCGCGGATGCGGTCCAGCACGCCTTTCGTGTAGTCGAAGCGCTCGATGCCGATGGCGATCTTGGTATCCGGCGGCAGCCCGAAACGCTTGCGCACGGCCTCCCGGCATTCCGCGATCGGCCGCTGCCGGGCGAGTGCTGCGGGCGGCCAGTCGATCGAGATGGGATAGGGCCGGATGAAGGTCTCGTGCCCCCGGTGCGTGACCGACTCCTCCTCGCGGTCGATGCGGCACTCGACGAAGCGGTCCACCGTCTCAAGGAAGTTGTTGCAGTGAAACTGCGTGTGAAAGCCGATGATCGTCGAGCCGAGCAGGCCGTGGATGATCTCCTCCTTCCACGGGAAGATGCCGAAGGTCTCGGAGTTCGGCCACGGGATATGCCAGAAGGTGACGATGGTCGCCTCGGGCAGGCGCTCGCGGATCATGCGCGGCAGCAGCGCGAAGTGGTAGTCCTGGACCAGGACGATGGGCGACGGCGTTCTGGCCTCGGCGACAACCGCATCGGCGAAGCGCTCGTTCACCGCGCGATAAATGCGCCAGTCGGATTCGCGGAACACCGGGCGCGTGAAGGCGATATGGCAGAGCGGCCAGAGCCCCTCGTTGGCGAGCCCGTAGTAGTAGCCGTCCTGCTCCTCCTCCGAGATCCAGATCCGGCGCAGCGTGTATTCGGGATGGTCCGGGGGAACGGCGATCCGATCGCGGGCATCGACGGTCTCGCGGTCGGCGGTGCCGCTGCCGTGCGCGATCCAGGTGCCGCCGCACGCCCGCATCACGGGCTCGACGGCGGAGACGAGACCGCTCGCCGGGGTCTGCATCTCGATCCCCTCGGCACCGCGATTGTGGATGTAAGGCTCGCGGTTGGCGACCACGAGCACCTCGACGCCCGGGAGCTCTGCCGTCACGATGTCGCGCAGGGTGGACTTGCTCCAGTTGGCCTGGTCGCGGTCGATGGCGCTCTGGCTCATCTCGAGCTGGCGCAGGACCTGGCGCACCTCGCGATCAAGGAGGCCGAACGTTGCAGGGGCCGCGCCCGCGTCACCGTTGCGGGTCGCGCTGGTGACGGCCTGCTTGAACTTCTGCGTCCAGTTGCGGATCAGGTAGAGCACGAAGCCTGCGGCGAGCGCACCGCTGGCGAGGATGATGCCTCCCAGCATGAGCGTCAGGTAGTTGCGCGCCTCCTGGCCGCGATGCTCGGCGAAGGTGAGATCCTGAACGATGATGAAGTGCCCCTGCGGCGTGCCGACGGCAATGGGGAACGCGCCGATCAGCATGCGCCGCCCGTTGACGATGACCGAGGAGAAGCTCTCGACGTCCGAGCGGGCGATCTCCGCGCATCTGATGGACGACGGCATGAGCTTGGTCGCGTAGGCCGGCTCGCCGTCGCTGCGGCACATGCCGACGGCAACGACGCGGGAATCCGTCGTCGCGACTCGCTCGAAGAGCTCGTTGATATGGTCGTCCTGTCCGCTGGCGAGCATGCCGGCCAGGGGCACGCTCACGGAATTGTATGCCAGCGACGCGCGCAGCTCGACGTCCCGGCGCGACCAGTCGTCGATCAGCGACGTCACGAGCGGACCGAGGAGCAGGACGGCAAGGAGCGCGATGGAGACGGCGATGAGCCCGTAGCGCGCGGCGAGATGGGCCGCCCGTCCTCGCGACGCCCACAGCCTGGGGTGGCGCTCCCAGCGGCGCCGCAGAAAGTCCCAATTCCGCGATATTGCCGGAATCCTCCTCGCTCACGCCCGCGGGCGGAGCCGTGAACGGACAATGGATCGTGCGGGCATGCTGCGCGCCGGGAGGGGTGAGGTCAACCCTTCGGACATCCGCAAAGACGCGTGGTTGACAAGGGGCTTCAAGCCTCACGCCACAAAAGGAAGGAGCCGCCTGCGGGCGGCTCCGAGATCACAGAACGGACCAGACAGGGTCCTGATCGTCCCGGTTTCTCCTCAACGCTGCTGATCGCGGCGCGGATCCTCACCCTGCTGCTGCCGGCCCGGCTTGTCCTGCTCGGACTCTCCCGGCTGCGGCTTGCGATGACGCTCTTCATCCTGGCCCGGCTTGTTCGGGTTGCCGCGCTGCTGCTGATCGCGGCGCGGATCGTTCTGGGACTGCTGCTCGTCCTGCCGGGGCTGGCCGCCCTGCTGTCCGGGATTCCGGGGCTCGTTTGCCATGAGTTGTCTCCTGATTGAGGGTTTCGTGCGCCTCATCAACGCGCGCCCGCGATGCCGGTTCCGCCGGTGCGCTGCAACGCCCGGTCCCGTCAACGGGACCAGCTCATGGACCGGCGGGCTTCGCGCCCGTTCTGCGGCCCATCCAGACCGTTGCAATCCAAAGCACGACGCCGATCGCGAGCAATACGCCGGCGATCCGGTATTGCACCGGATCGCGCCCCGTCCACGGGCCTGCGAGAAAGATGCAGCTCGCCGCGCCGAGCACGGGGATGAGGGTCGGCGCGCGGAAGTGCGCGTGGCCCACGGGGTCGCGGCGCAGCACGAGGACGGCGACGTTAGTGACGGCGAAGACGCAGACCAGCAACAGCGCCGTCGTACCGCCCAGCGCCGGCACCTCCCCCACGAACGCGATCAGGGCGAACGCGATAAGCGTCGTAAAGACGATGGCCACATGCGGTGTGCGCCGGGCCGCATGTATTCTTCCGAATGCCGGCGGCAGGACGCGCTCGCGGCTCATGCCGTAGACGAGGCGGCTCGCCATCAGCATGTTGATCAGCGCACTATTGGCGACCGCGAACATGGTGATGAAGCCAAACAGTCCGAGCGGGAACCCCGGCGCGCCGGCCGCCACGACCTTGAGCAGCGGTGCCTCGCCCTCGCCGAGCTCCGCCGGCGGAACGAGCGTGATCGCCGAGACCGAAACCAGCAGATAAATCGCGCCGGTGATGAAAAGGCCGAGCAGCAGGACCTTCGGAAACGTGCGCACAGGGTCCTTGGTCTCCTCCGCCATGTTGACGCTGTCCTCGAAGCCCACCATGGCAAAGAAGGCCAGCGTCGTGGCCGCAATGGCGCCCCCGAGCAGACCTCCCGCGTTCTCGTCCGCCTTGAACTCGAAGATGCGCGAGACGTTGCCCTCGCCGTTGCCGATGGCCCAGAAGCCGATGGCGATGATGATCAGGAGGCCGCTCAGCTCGACGCAGGTGAGCAGCACGTTGAGCTTCACGCTCTCGCCGACGCCGCGCAGGTTCACGGCCGCCACGGCCGCCATGAACAGAAGCCCCGCGACGGTGATGCCGATGCCGTCCGCCAGGCCGAGACCGAAAGCATCCGACATGTTGGCGGCGAACGCCCGGGATGCGGTGGACGCCGACGTAATGCCGGACGACATCACCGCGAAGGCGACGAGGAAAGTGAGGAAATGAATGCCGAAGGCGCGGTGCGTGTAGAGTGCGGCGCCTGCGGCGCGCGGATATTTGGTCACGAGCTCGAGATAGCTGAAGGCCGTCATGAGCGCGACGGCGAACGCCATGAGGAAGGGCAGCCAGACGGCGCCGCCGACGAGGTTCGCCACCTTGCCGGTGAGCGCGTAGATGCCGGTGCCGAGGATATCGCCGACGACGAAGAGCAGAAGCAGCCAGGGCCCCATGACCCTGTGCAGGGCCGGCGCGCCAGGCCCGTCGGACGAGCCCGAGGTGCGATTCGGGTCATGTTGCATATCGGCATTCCCGTTGGATCGAGCGGCCGGCAAGCCTCGCAACTCGCCGCTCTGCGGTCAACGGTCGGGTGCGCACGCCCTACCGCGGCGCTCTGCGCCTTGGAGATTGCACCCGTTAACCGATACGCCGAGACCGTTCGCGGGCGTCGCGAAACCTTGGCGCCGATCTTGCGTTGTCAAAAAATCAGGACCACAACAGTCCCGTCCCTGCCTGGTTCCCTCAGGCCCTTAGTCCGAGTGTTGCGTCATGCCCAAAGCGGCCCGTGCCTACTGGAAGGGTTTCCTCAGACTGTCGCTGGTCACGATCGGCGTCGAGATCTACAACGCCGTCGAATCCAAGGCCGACATCTCCTTCCGCCAGATCCACAAGCCTTCCGGCCGGCGCGTCAACTACGAGAAGGTCGTGCAGGGGATCGGCAAGATCGACAGCAAGGACATCGTCAAGGGCTACGAGGTGGACAAGGACACCTACGTGACGCTCGACCCCGAGGAGGTCGAAGCGGTCAAGCTCGAGAGCAAGAAGACCATCGACCTCGTGCAGTTCGTCGATGCCAAGGACATCGACTACCGCTACTTCGAGCGGCCCTATTTCGTGGCGCCGACCGACGCGCTTTCGGGCGAGGGCTACGTCGTCATCCGCGAAGCCCTGCGCGAGACCGGCAAGGTCGGCCTCGCGCAGATCACCATCTCGGGCCGGGAGTGGCTCGTCGCCATCGCGCCGCTCGAGGACGGCCTGGTGATGGAGATGCTGCGCTACGCGGACGAGCTGCGCAGACCCGAGGATTTCTTTGACGAGGTGCCAGCCGCCAAGCCGGACCGGGAGATGGTCGATCTCGCCGTGCAGCTCATCGGCAAGAAGTCGAAGGCGTTCAAGCCCGAGACATTCGAGGACCGCTATCAGACCGCGCTCAAGGCCCTGGTCCAGGACAAGCTCAAGGGCCGCAGGATCGTCGCGCATGAGCAGGAGCGGCCGAAGGGTGGCAACATCGTCGACCTCATGGAAGCGCTGAAGCGGAGCGTCAAGGCGTCGTCCGAGAAGCCGCCTTCGAAAGCGGGGACCCCGAAAGCCAAATCCACGCGCAGCACCAAGAAGCGGGCGTGACGATCTTCCGGGCTACATGAAACGACGCGGCGACATCAACGTTAGACGTGTCTGGATCCCGGCCTGCGCCGGGATGACGTTATTTGCGTTCGCGCCGATCGCCTCGACTCTCCGTCACACCGGCGAAGGCCGGTGCCCAGACACGCTGCCGCACCGCACCGCGCTTATTCGGCAAAAACGGAAGCATACCAGCCGTCCGTTTGAAACGCTTCGACGAGCCGTGGATTTATGAGAGATGGCCCGGCCCGCAAAAAAGCTCTCCGCCTACCGCGCCAAGCGTGACTTCGCCAAAACCGAAGAGCCCCGCGGCCGCGAGGCCATCCGCGCAGCGGACTATCCGCGCTTCGTCGTCCAGAAACACGACGCGACGCGGCTTCACTACGACCTCCGCCTCGAGATGGACGGTGTCTTCAAGTCGTGGGCGGTGACGCGCGGGCCCTCGCGCGATCCCAAGGACAAGCGGCTCGCCGTCGAGGTCGAGGACCATCCGCTCGAGTACGGCGACTTCGAGGGCACCATCCCGAAGGGCGAGTACGGCGGCGGCACCGTGATGGTGTGGGACCGCGGTTTCTGGATGGCGGAGGGCGACAAGCCCGCGGCCGAGGCGCTCCGCGACGGGGACCTCAAGATCCTGCTCGCGGGTACGAAGCTCAAGGGGAGCTGGGTGCTCGTGCGCATGAAGCGCGACCGCATGGGCGGGACGCGTACCAACTGGCTCCTGATCAAGCACAAGGACGCCTACGCCAGGCCGGGCGACGGAGACGGGCTGCTCAAGCAGGACCGTTCCGTAGCCTCCGGGCGCAGCATGGCGGAGATCGCGGCTGGCAAGGGGCGGCGGCCCGAGCCCTTCATGCGCGCAAGGAGGGCCGCGTTCAGGCCGGATGCGGTCTGGCATTCGGACGGCAGCGATCCCGTGCTCGGCATTGCGATCTCGAACCCGGACAAGGTCCTGTGGCCGGCGGCCGGGCGCGAGCCCGCCGTCACCAAGGCCGACCTTGCCCGCTACCTCGCAGCGGTCGGCCCCTGGATGCTGCCGCACATCGAAGGGCGCCCCTGCTCCATCGTCCGCGCGCCGGACGGGATCGGCGGCGAGACGTTCTTCCAGCGCCATGCGCGCGGCGGCACGTCCGAGCACGTGACGGCGGTGCGCATCGCCGGCGACCGGGAGCCCTACATCCAGATCGACAGCGTCGAAGGGCTGATCGCCATGGCGCAGGCGGCAGCCCTCGAGTTTCATCCGTGGAATTGTGCACCGAACGCGCCGGCCGTGCCGGGCCGCCTCGTGTTCGATCTCGATCCGGGGCCCGGCGTCGCGTTCGATGCCGTGGTCGGCGCAGCGAACGAGCTCAGGGGACGTCTCGAAGCGCTCGGTCTCGTCGCGTTCTGCCGGACCACGGGCGGCAAGGGGTTGCATGTTGTCGTGCCGCTCAAGACCGGGGGCAAGGAGACGCTCGACTGGGAAGCGGCGAAGACGTTCGCGCATGCCGTGTGCGAGGCCATGGCGCAGGACAGCCCGGACCGCTACCTCACAACGATGCGCAAGAACCTTCGCGGCGGAAAGATCTTCCTCGACTATCTGCGCAACGACCGCATATCGACGGCCGTCGCACCGCTCTCTCCGCGTGCCCGTGCGGGTGCGCCGGTGTCGATGCCGCTGACCTGGGCACAGGTTCGAAAGGGGCTCGATCCCATGCGATTCACGCTGCGCACGGTGCCAGACCTGCTCGGCAAGACCAAAGCGTGGACCGACTACGACAAGGGCGCGCGGCCGCTCAAGGCGGCGATCCGCAAGCTCGTGGACGGAAAATAGATGCTTCTAGCGTCCGCGCCAGAGCCAGATGGTCAGGGCAGCGCCGATAATGGCAGCAACATAGAGGATGATCGACGGAAGCAGGCCCAGGATGACGCCGATGTGGAAGCCCATGAACGAGCCGGCGATGCCAACCAAGCTGTATGTGACGTCACCCGCGCCGGTGGCGTCTGCCACCTGCCGGCCGAGCCAGCTTCGACCTCGCCGGTTGAAGAGCAATCCGACGAGGATGCCGATGACGACAAGGATGATGAACGTCATGATAGCCGTGGTGACGATGGGCATAGCGGTCCCTTTCCCGAGCGCGCACAATGCGCTTGCGCTGAATGCTGACGAACGCCCATGAGTTCCGTGGAAAGCACCAAGCGCGGCCGCAGCGGCGCCCGGCTGCTCGCCGGCCGCAAGCCCGACGCACTGCCGGCGTTCGTTCCGCCCTGTCTCGCGACACTCGCCGATGCACCGCCCGAAGGCGCTGACTGGGTGCACGAGATCAAACTCGACGGCTACCGGCTGGAGGCGCGCATCGCGAACGGATCCGTGCAGCTCCTCACGCGCACAGGCCTCGACTGGACGGGACGATTTCCCTCGATAGCGAAAGCGCTCAAGGGCCTCCGCGTCAAAAGCGCCCTCATCGACGGCGAGGCGGTGGTCGAGGACGCGCACGGCGTGACCAGCTTCGCCGCGCTCGTCGAGGCCCTGGAGCAACGGCAGGTCCAAGGCATGCGCTTCGTCGCGTTCGATCTCCTCCATCTGAATGGGGTCGCTCTCACCCCCGCGCCACTCTTAGGGCGCAAGGAGCTGCTCGAGTCGGTTCTGAAGCCGAGCCGTTCGAGGCACCTTCGCTACAGCGCGCACCTTGCGGGCGACGGCGAGGCGGTGCTCAGGGAAGCCTGCACGCTCGGGCTCGAGGGCGTGATATCGAAGCGTGCGGACCGCCCCTATCGCTCCGGCCGCAACGGCGACTGGCTCAAGTCGAAGTGCGTCCAGACCGACGAATTCGTCATCGGCGGATACCTCACGTCCTCCGTCGACAGCAAAGCCGTCGGCGCGCTGGCGCTCGGGACGTTCGAAAAAGGAAAGCTCGTCTATCGCGGGCGCGTCGGCACGGGCTTCACGCACAAGAGCGCCCGCGCCGTCTGGCAGGCGCTGCAACCGCTGAGGTCCACCGCCTCGCCGTTCTCAGCCGCCCTCACGGCCGTCCAGCGGCGCGGTGTCACCTGGGTCGAACCGGCGCTCGTCGCCCAGATCGCATACCGAAGCCGGACCGGTGACGGTCTTCTGCGCCACGCCGCCTTCAAGGGCCTGAGGCAGGACAAGCCGGCCCGGGACGTCCACTGGCCTTGAGGCGACGGGCCGCAGATCCATCGGGATTCCCCTTCCTTCCGACGACAAACAGAATCACATAGGCTGCCAGTGTCTTACGTACGCAAGTAAGGATTTCGGGCCGGCTCGAAATCGCTGAAAGCGCATTCTGCTGTCACTCTGTTCCGCCCGATCATGCCGTCCACGCGCGATCCGGGCCCGGATTTTTTCCCGTGCGCCGTCCGATTGGCACCTGACTTATGTTCTATTCCATCAAAGGCCGCGTTGGGCGCATATGCTGTAGCACCCGATTTCGCATACTCCCCCATTTCATTCCGCAAAGTGTCCTCTCATGATCTCGCTTCGAGACCTGACTACAGCCGAACGCGCCGCGCTGGCGGGCGGAGGCGCTACCGTGCTCGCCGCGCTCGTCGTTCTCGTCGCCGCATCCGACTTCGATCTCACCGCCATCCGAACCTTGCGCAGCGTGCACATCAGCGGCGACGGAAGCGTGGTCGAAACCCTCTACAATCCCGCCGCCCTCATCGGGTTGACGCTCATCGGACTGGCGCTCATCAGCGCTGTCGCGTTGAGCTTCGCCGGCCTCATGCGGCTGCTCTCGATGAGCCTTTCCAGGACGAACGGAGCCGGAGAGAACCGCGACGCGACCGCAAAGGTCGGACACAAGCTCGAACGGGAGCTTGCCAAGGTGCTCGAACACATTCGCGCACACATCGCGACGAACGAGAGCTATGCCAAATCCCTGGCCAACGCGCAGACGCGGCTCGCCGGCCTGCCGGAATCGGAGCAGGTGCGCGTGATCGTCAGCCTGCTCGTCGCGGAGAACGAGCGCATGCGCCAGGACACCAGCACGCTGAAGAGCCGGCTCGAGGATTCGTACCAGCAGATCAAATCGCTCCGCGCGAGCCTGAGCCAGGCCCAGGAATCCGTGCTCAAAGACCCGCTGACGGGCACCGGCAACCGGCGCCAGTTCGACGCCTCGATGGACAAGGCCATCAAGGACTGCGAGCAAAAGGCTGCGGCGCTGTCGCTCGTCATGTGCGACATCGACCACTTCAAGCGCGTCAACGACGCGTTCGGACACCAGGTCGGCGACGAGCTCATCAAGATGTTCGCCCGGGTCATCGACGGGGGCGTCCGCGAGTCCGATACGGTGATCCGCTACGGAGGCGAGGAGTTCGCGATCATCCTGCCCATGACCGATCAGAACGCGGCGCGCGCGATCGCGGAGCGCATCCGCCGCCAGTTCGAAAGCAAGAGACTGACCGTCCGGGAGACCAACCAGAAGGTCGGCCAGCTCACCGCGTCGTTCGGCGTCGCGCAATATCAGCCCGGTGACAGCATCGACACGCTGGTGCAGCGCGCGGACGCCAAGCTCTACGAGGCTAAGTCCTCGGGGCGCAATCGCGTCGTGGCGTTCGGCCAGAGCTGACGGCCGACCGCAACCCGCTCAGGCGATCGCGGAGCGTGCCGGCTTGGATTTTCTCACGGCACGGGTAGGACGCGGCTTGGGCTTTCCCATGACCACCGCATAGCGCTCGATCGGAAGCGGCTTGCCGATCAGATAGCCCTGCACCTCGTTGCAGCCCTGCTTCCTCAAGAGCTCGAGCTGCTCCGCCGTCTCGACCCCCTCGGCGATCACCCGGCGTCCAATGGCCTTGCCGAGTGTCATGATCGAGTTGACGATGGCGGCGGCGTCCTTGTTGCTCACCATGTCGCCGATGAAGCTGCGATCGATCTTGATGCGATCGAACGGGAACGACCGCAGCGTGCTGAGCGACGAGTAGCCGGTCCCGAAATCGTCCATGGCGACGCTGACGCCCAGCGCCTTCAACCTGTTCAGCGTCTCGAGCGCCGTGTCGGCGTCATAAATGAACAGGCTCTCCGTTACCTCGATCTCGAGCCTCGAAGCCTCGACGCCGGTCTCGCCCAGCACGCTCTCGACCAGCTCTGCAAAATCCGCGTGCACGATCTGAGCCGGCGACACGTTGACGGCGACGCGCAGATGCCTCGGCCATCCGGCGGCCAGGGCCAGCGCCTGGCGCAGAACGAACGCGCCGATGCCCTCGATGGCGCCACAGGCTTCGGCCGCGGGGATGAACTGGTTCGGCGGGACGTAGCCGTGGACCGGATGGTTCCAGCGCAGCAGCGCCTCGAAGCCTTTGATGACGCCCGTCCGCGCATCGGCCTGGGGCTGGAAGACGAGCGAGAGCTGGCCGGCGAAGGCGGCAACAGAGACATCCCGCTCGAAAGCCTGACGAGCGCGCCTCTCGGCATCGAGCTTCGCCGTATAGAAGGCGTAGCCGGGCCGGCCCGAGCCCTTGACCTGCCGCAGCGCGGTATCGGCTTGTCCCATCAAAGCCTCGAGATCGGCGCCGTCATGCGGGAAGCGGGCGACGCCCACCGATGCGCCGATCTTGAGCTCCATGCCGTGGTCGATGTCATAGCGTTCCGCGAGAGCCACGCTCAGGGCCGAGGCCATCGCCTCGAACTCGGAGCCGCCATGGGTCTCCGTCTTCGCAATCAGGAACTCGTCCGCACCGAGGCGCGCGATGAGGTCGGCGGTGGCGCAGGCCCCGCGGATCCTGGCGGCTACCGCGCGCAGAAGCCGATCGCCGATCTTATGCCCTTGCGCGGCATTCACGGCCCGGAACCCGTTGAGGTCGACGTAGAAGACGGCCACCTCCTTGCCGAGAGCTTTCGCCCGATCGACGATCTTTGGAAACTCCTCGGCCAGGAGCGCGTGGTTCCCGAGCCCCGTCATGGCGTCCGTGTAGGCGAGCCGCCCGATACGGGCGCGCGCGTCCCAGTGCTCGATGGCAATCGCGCAAAGGTGCGCGCAACGGTCCACGATGCGCTTCTCCAGCCGGCTCGCGGGGCGCGGGCGGCGGAAGTAGAATGCGAACGTTCCGATGACGCGGCCATCGTGCGACTTGATCGGATTCGACCAGCAGGCGCTGAGGCCGAGGATACGGGCCGGCTCCTTGTATCTGGCCCAGCGCGGATCGGTGCCGATGTTGACCACCTCGACGGGCTCGCCGGAGTAAGCGGCGGTGCCGCACGATCCGGTCATCGGGCCGATCGGGAGGCCATCGATTCCCTTAGAATACCAAGCCGGCAGCGACGGCGCGGCAAGCGGGCGCAACCGCCCTTCGCAATCGACGCGGATGATCGAGCAGATGGCATTGGGCGCCACCTCCTCGGCACGCCGGCAGAGGAGCGTCATGACGTCGGAGAGCGGCTCGCCCGAGGCCACCGCGACGAGGATCTCGTGCTGGATGTCCTTGAGACGATCTTCGACGCTGCGGCTTCGTGTCCTGCTCCCGCGCACCGTATTCCCTCTTCTCCTGCCCGCGGATCGAGGCTCCCCGAATGGGTCTCCCTGGGCCGCAACCCCGCGGCTTTCGGGAGATGCTGCGTACTTATTCCATGGCAACAGTTGCCGAAATTATAATCGGCCCGGCAAACCGTAGACAGAATGACGGTACCCTCCACGTTTCATTAATGCGTGCCGAAAAAACGCGCAGATCCCCTGGAGCGACCATCGATCCCGCCCGTTCGCCGACGGCATGCGCGCAGCATGCGGTGCCGTTAAGGGCTCGTTCATCTTGCGGATGCGAGACAAGGCCATGAGCGGCACGCCCGGCCGGTCTCCTCTCGTCCCGTTGTCATGCGTAGGAGCAGATCGATGACTCAGTTCTTCCGACGGATCATCCGCCCCCTGCTGGCCGGCCGGGCCCTGTCCGATGCGCCCGACGCCGGAGCGGACCTCGCGCCCGACACGCGCGCGGCTCAGAGCCGTCAGCGCGCGCACCGGCTCCATGCGCCGGCGCTCGACCGGGTCGAACTCTAGACACGCGGGCGAGGGCGGGATCCGAGCGGGCCGAACCTCGCCCTCGCCGCGATCAGAGACGAGAGGTCAGAGGCAGCCCAGTCCCGGGTAGCCGCACACGTACGAGTTCAGCATCTTGTTGACGCAGCAAGCCTGATCCGCCCCGCACCGCCACGTCTTGGTCTTGCCGGACGAGGTCCGGGCCTTGCAGGTCTTGTAGGCCTTGGCTGCGATGGCCGCCGACTGGTCGGGACCGCGGGCCGCATCGAACACCAGCGTGCCGGCCACCGCGAGCGCGGCCGCAAGACCTATCGAGACGATTGCGCGTTTCATCGCTCACACTCCCCATTCCGTTGCCTGTGCAATGTCAAGATGCTCCGAAACGGGGCTGCTTTCCAGCGCAGGATCGCTCCCGCCGCGCGACGGCACGACGGGCGCGGACTTTACGCAACAAGGGGCGCCCAGCCGATCGCCGAGCGCCCCTTACCGGAACCGTCGTTACCGGTGTCAAGCGTGATCATTTTTTATTGAATCGGGATCACGCTCTCTCTCTTTGTTGAGACCGATGATTCACACTTCAGGCTGATAGGGCCTGAAGTGACCATGGTCTAGTTGCGACCCTTATCGACCAGCTTGTTCTTCGCGATCCAAGGCATCATGGCGCGGAGCTTGGCGCCAACCTCCTCGATCTGGTGGGAATCGTTCATGCGGCGAATGCCTTTGAAGCGCGCCGCGCCGGCCTTGTACTCCTGCATCCAGTCGGACGTGAACTTACCGGTCTGGATGTCGGTGAGAACGCGCTTCATCTCCGCCTTGGTCTCGGGCGTGACGATGCGCGGGCCGGTGACGTACTCGCCCCATTCGGCGGTATTGGAGATCGAGTAGTTCATGTTGGCGATGCCGCCCTCGTAGATGAGATCGACGATCAGCTTCACCTCGTGCAAGCACTCGAAATAGGCCATCTCGGGCGCGT
>NZ_DAITQL010000076.1:0-20288 GCF_036833075.1 Hyphomicrobium sp. | reverse complement strand
CGGCCCAAGGTCTACAAGAAGCGACAGGCTCAGATTTCAAACTGAGACACTACCCGGAGCGGGAACGCTGGCGTTGCGACGCGTCAGCTTCACGCCGGGGCCGAATGGACGTTCACGACACCGCCCGGCTCATGCTCTGAGGTCGACAGCAGTCGATGGTGCGAGCGGTCGTGAGTGGCGGCCTTACGTAGGCCGCCGCCGCACGCGCCTTCATCGAATGATCTCAACACCAGCGGCGCGCGGCACCCGCGGCATCGAGCACATGACCCGACGCGCCGTGGCCCTTGCGGCTTGCAAGCGCGAGCGCGACGGCCGCCAGATCGGCATCCGACGCCTGCACTTCGCCCGCCATCGCCGCGACCGACGACGGCGGTGCGATGGCGTTGACGCGAATTCCGTGGGCCGCCCACTGCCGGGCAAGGCCGCGCGTCAGCTCGGCCAGCTCCGCGCGCAGCACGTCGGCCAGCATCATGGCGCGCCCGCCGATGCCGCCCGGAACCCGCACCACGTTGAGGATCGATCCCTCAGTCCAGACGAGGCGCATGCGGTTGGCGGCGATCTCGGTCACACGCAGCGGCAGGCGCAGCGCCTCGGAGATCAGCCCCTCCACGTCCTCGGGCGTCTCGAGCGCTTCGATGTCGCTGAGCGCGATCGGCGCCAGGTTGACGACCGCGTCGATGCCGCCGCTGGCCTCTATCGCAGCCTGCATCAGCCGCGCCGCATCGCCGTCGCTCTCGAGCGGCGTGTTGAAGAGCCGGATCTCGGACGTGCTCTCCGCGAGCACCGCCACGAGCTCCGTCATCTCGGGGCTCTGCTCCGGCGACTGAAGGATGAGGTGCGCGCCGTGATCGGCGAAGGCGCGGGCGATGTCGAAGCCCGACGCAGAAGTCAGCCCCGTCAGCAGGACGCGGGCGCCCGAAAGCTCGGGCAAAGGCACAGCGTAGCACTCGCGCGAAATCACGCTCATCAACATCAGGGGCTCCTTCATACGCCGGACAGAGTGAGGCGGCCCGGACAGGACGATACCACGCCGATTCGCCTAATGAGCTCTAAACGGCACCCCGATTCGGGTTGCCGCTGGACCCTCCAATGGCTGATTTGCGGCTCTCCCCTGAGAATATCTCCCAATACCTGCGCATACCGGCCGCATCACATCGGTGCATCTCAGCCACGCTCGGGCTAAGCCGTCACGCCGCCTTACGAAATGCTGGTGATACCACAGGGTGTCCACATTGCCTTGGAGGGGGATCGGTCCGACTCTCAATCCAGCGATTCGCATCCTGAGAGTCGGATGCCGCGTCCCGTGGACGTACGTGAGGATAGGGCAGATTATGACGCGAAATCAGACAACCTCGCAAACCATTGTCGTCGTGGCCATGGGCGTTGTCGCCGGCGCCGGCGCCGTGGCGCTGTATCAGCATGCCGGGATGCCGGGCCCCGTCGCCGCAACGGCAGGCCTCTCCGCCTACCTGATGCTGCTCGGCGTCCATGCCTTCCTCTGGCGCAGGGAGCGGGGCGAAGCAGCCGAGGATCTGCGCGCCGACCGGCTGCGCCGCTCCGTCAGCAGCGCCGTGAAGGCACTGCCGTCGATTCCCATGCCGCGCGCGAGCGCCGCGGCACAAGCCGCGACTTCCGGCGCGGCGCCCCAGGGAGGGGCGCGGCCGGGCGCGCAGGCGTCGCCTCAGGGCCCGCACTTCGACGCCCCGCAATTCGATGCCAAGACCCGCGTCCCGACGCTCGTTGCAACCGCGCCGCCACCGCCGCCGCAGGCACCCCCGCGCGCAAGCGAACGCGCGGCCGCACTGCCGCCTGTCCCGCCGGCGCCTCCGGTCCCCGCGGCAAGCGGCCCCGGCCCGGACGACGTTTCGGACATGTGGTCCTTTCGGCCAGCTGCGGCCGCGCCAAAGCTTCCCCCGTTCGTGAAAGGGCATGCGCCCGCGCATCCGCCGGAGGCGGCACACCCCGAGGCCGCGGCTCCCCGCACCGGCACGACGGCACCCGCCGCGCCGCGCGAGGCCGACGTCGAGGTGATCCAGGATGCCATCAAGCGGCTCCTCGAGGAGGTGAATGCGGCCGAGCAGAGCCGCGCTCCCAGCCCGCCTCCGCAAGCGGCCCCCGCGCCACGCGCCCCGGCCGCAAGCGCGAGTGCCATGCCGCCGCCGCTGCCGTCGCAAGACAATGGCGGCACCAGCGCCTCGATCGAGCGCTCCATCGAGGCGCTGCGGATGACGGCTGGCGCCATGCGCGCGCCCTACGCTGGCCATGGGGCCCCGTCCGCGCCTCCGGTCGAGGCGGCCGCGCCGCCGCCGCTGCCGCCCTTCGTGCGCCCGGCCGCTCCGCGCCCCGCGTCCCCTGCCGACGCCCGCGCGCGGCTGATGGCGGACGCCATTTCCGCCGGCCGCATCGAGGTAGCGCTGGAGCCGATCCTCGGTCTCGAGGACCAGCAGACCCGCCATTACGAGATCAGCGTCCGCCTGCGCGACGCCGACGGAAACCCGCTCGAGGTCACGCCCGATGGCCCCGACCTGCGCGGCACCGGACTGTTGCCGCTGTTCGACGGCGTGCGCGTCGTCAGGACCGCGGCCATCGCGCGGCGCCTCGAGGAGCGCGGCAAGGGCGGCTCGGTCTTTTCCGCCTTCAGCGGCGAATCGGTCGCCGACGAGCACTTCCTGGGCGAGCTGGCCGAGACGCTGCACTTGCGGGCGAGCCTCGCGTCGCAGCTCGTCCTGTCGTTCACGCAGACCGACGTGCGCGCCTTCTCCACGCCGGAATGGGATTCGCTCGCCGACATGCGCGCGCTCGGCTTCCGATTCGCGATCTCGCACATGACCGACCTCGACATGGACTTCGAGGCGCTGGCCGAGCAGGGCTTCGTGTTCGCCAAGCTCGACGCGTCCGTGTTCCTCAATGGCCTTCGCGCGCCGAGCGGCCACATCCCATCGAGCGACGTCTGCCGTCACCTCGCCAAGCACGGCTTGACACTGGTCGTCGAGCGGATCGACGACGACGCGCTTCTCGCCCGCCTGTTCGGCTTCGGGGTGCTGCTCGGCCAGGGACGGCTGTTCGGCGGCGCGCGCCCGGTCCGGGCCGACATCACGAACGACCGGAGCCGGGGCAGGGCGGCCGCCGGGCACGCTCAAAAGATCGCGGTCTGAACGCCTGAGACCGGCTGAGCCGCCGACGCTTGCCGAGCGGCGGCTCAGCCGCTAGGCATGGCGCATGGAACCTTCCGCGCCCCCCATCCCTGTTCTCACATCCATCGCCGGCCTCGCTCCGTCGCGCGAGGTGTGGCTCACGGACATCTGGGGCGTGATCCACAACGGCGTCGCGCCGTTCGCGCCGGCCTGCGAGGCCACGACCAAGTTCCGCCTCGCGGGCGGCACTGTCATCCTCCTTTCCAACGCTCCGCGCCCCGCTTCGAGCGTCGTCACGCAGCTCGACCGCCTCGGCGTGCCGCGCTTCGCATGGGATGCCATCCTGACCTCGGGCGATGCCGCCCGTGCGCTCGTCGGGGCCTATGCCGGCAAGCGCGTGTTCCACCTCGGGCCCGAGCGTGACCTGTCGCTTTACGACGACCTCGGCGTCACGCTTGCCGGGGCGGCCGATGCCGACGCCGTCTCCTGCACGGGCCTCTTCGATGACGAGATCGAAACGGCGGACGACTATGCCCCCCTGCTCGCGGAACTCGCGGCGCGCGAGCTGCCCATGATCTGCGCCAATCCCGACCTCACCGTCGAGCGTGGCGACCAGATCGTCTACTGCGCGGGCGCGCTTGCGGCGGCGTACGAGGCCAAGGGAGGCCGCGTCGCCTATGCCGGCAAGCCCTATCTTCCGATCTACGACATGGCCTTTGCCATGATTGCCAAGCTCAAGGAGAAGCCGGTCGCCCGGGAGCGCATCCTGTGCATCGGCGACGGGCTCCACACCGACATCAAGGGGGCGGCGGCCGCCGGTCTCGACAGCGTGTTCATTGCGAGCGGCGTGCACGCCCCCACGGGCGTCACGACCGAGACGGTGGCCCGCCTCTTCCCCTCGCGCGACGAGCGCCCCGTCGCCGCCATGCCGGCGCTCGCGTGGTAGCCCGAGATCGTTTGGACTTCAGCCGACCGTCAGCACGATCTTGCCGACATGCTGGCTCGTCTCCATGCGCGCGTGCGCCTCGGCCGCGCGTGCGAGCGGAAACGTGCTGTCGATCACGATTTTCACTTTGCCGCTCGCCACCGCCGGCAACGCATGCCGCTCGACAGCGCACGCTATCGCGCCCTTGACCTCGGTCGGCCGGATGCGCAGCGTCGAGCCGGTGAGCGTCAGCCGCTTCAGCATTACGCGCATCATGTCGACCGTCACCTTGGAGCCCGACTGATAGCCGATGTTGACGAGCCGCCCGTCGTCGGCGAGCGAGCGGATGTTCCGCTCCACGTAGTCGCCGCCCACCATGTCGAGGATGACGTCGACGCCGCGGCCGCCCGTCTCCGCCTTCACCGCCTCGACGAAATCCTCCTGCATGTAGTCGACGGCGCGGTGAGCGCCGAGCGCGAGGCATGCCTCGCATTTCTGCGGCGAGCCGGCGGTGGCGATGACCTTGGCGCCGAACGCGCGCGCGAGCTGGATCGCCGTCACGCCGATGCCGCTCGTGCCGCCGTGCACGAGGAACCACTCGCCGCTCTTCAGAGCGCCACGCTCGAACACGTTGTGCCAGACGGTGAAGAACGTCTCCGGGATCGCCGCCGCCTCGACCATCGACACGCCGTCGGGAATGGCGAGCGTCGCGGCGTCATCCGCAAGCGCATACTCCGCGTACCCGCCGCCGTTGAGCAGCGCCATGACGCGATCGCCGACCGCGAAGCGCGACACGCCCTCGCCGACGGCCGCGACCCGCCCAGCCGCCTCGAGCCCGGGTAGCTCGGAGTGCCCCTTGGGTGCCGGGTAGAGCCCCTTGCGCTGCAGGACGTCGGGCCGGTTGACGCCTGCGGCCTCGACCTCGATCAGAACCTGCCCCGCCCCCGGCCGCGGCACCGGCTTCCGCTCCTCGACCAGCACCTCCGGTCCGCCCTTGCCGTGAATGGCGATGGCGGTCATCGTCTCGGGCAGCGTCGTCATCGGAGATCCCTCGGACAAGGCAATACAGGTGTCGCGTGCATAGCCGCCGCAGGCACGTCCGACAACCCGGGGCGGCTTGTGACGCTCCGGCGAAAGTGTCACGGTCCGCGCCGAGAGGACACGTACCCGAGGAGCGAACGCCATGGATTGGGACGATGCGAAGCCGACGGCGCCGAAATCCTTAGGGGTCGGCGACAATCTCGAAACGCTGTCGGTCGCCGAGCTGGAGCAGCGGATCAGCGCGTTTGCGGCCGAGATCGAGCGCGTGAAGGCCGAGCTTGCGAGAAAGCGCGCCCACGAAAGTGCGGCCGCCGCGCTCTTCAAAAAGCCCGCCGATTGAGGGGCGCGGGGTGGATAAGCCGGGAATAACCTCCGGTCTCGGCTGCATTGACCCGGCGGCCGCCTGCGGGCTAGCATTTGCCCCTGCGCAACATGGAGTGGCATCGACGCAGGCGCGCTTTCCCGAGCACGACCCGCCAAGTCAGCCGCAAAAACTTTGATCGAAATTCTGATTGTCGCGGGCCTCATTCTTCTGAACGGCCTCTTTGCGCTGTCCGAGCTGGCCGTCGTCTCCGTCCGCCAGCCTCGTCTCAAGGCCATGGCCGCCAACGGCAAGAGGGGCGCGGAAAGCGCCCTCGCCCTCGCGGCCGACCCGGGCAAGTTCCTCTCCGCCGTGCAGATCGGCATCACGTTGATCGGCATCATCAACGGCGTCTACTCGGGCGAGACGTTCGGCCATTACGCCTACACAGCGCTGCGCGGCGCCGGCCTCTCCGAAACCGCGGCCGCCGCGCTCGGGTACGGCAGCGTCATCGCCGTCATCACCTATCTCTCGGTGATCGTCGGCGAGCTCGTTCCGAAGAACCTGGCGCTCCGGAACGCCGACACCATCGCCTGCCTCGTCGCGCCCGCCATGACCGCCTTCTCGCGCATCGCGCGGCCCGCCGTATGGCTGCTCGACACCTCCACGCGTCTCGTGTTCCGCCTGCTCGGGCAGGCGGAGACCAGCGAGAGCCAGGTCTCCGACGAGGAGATCGCCATTCTGATCTCGGAAGCCGAGGCGGCGGGCGTGCTCGAGACGCACGAGCGCGAGATGATCTCCGGCGTCATGCGGCTTGCCGACCGGACGGTCGTCGGCCTCATGACGCCGCGCACCGACGTCAGCTGGCTCGACATCACGGCCTCGGATGAGGAGATCCGCCGGCAGGCGCGCGAGATCCCCCATTCGCTGATCCCTGTCGGCGAGGGCGACATCGATACGCTGATCGGGATCGTCCGCGCCCGCGAGTTGCTCGCCGACATTCTGGCAGGTCGCGCGCTCGACATCCGGAACCGGCTGCACAAGGTTCCGATCATCCCCGAGACCATGGACGCCCTCGATGCCCTCGAGATCCTGCGCGAGGCGGAGGTGCCCATCGCGCTGATCCACGACGAATACGGCCACTTCGAGGGGCTCGTGACGCCAGCCGACGTGCTCGAGGCCATCGTCGGCGCGTTCAAGTCGGAAGGCGAGGAGCCCGACGCAGTCCAGCGCGCCAACGGCTCGTGGCTGCTCGCCGGTTCCATGCCGGTGGACGAGATGGCGGCCCGGCTCGGCGTCTCGCTGCCGCCGAAGCGCAGCTACGCCACCGTCGCCGGCTTCGCGCTGGCCCACCTGCAGCACATCCCCAAAACTGGCGAGTTCGTCGAGACGAACGGGTGGCGCTTCGAAATCGTCGATCTCGACGGCCACCGCATCGACAAGGTGCTCGCTTCCCGCATCCAGGATCCGGCGTAGGCGGCCATGCGCGCACTGTCCCGGACCGGGGCTCGCGTTCACACTCTGCAGTCCCGCAGTTGTGAACGGCAGATGAGGTCGAAACCGCCGTTCGTTAAGCCTCCTTTAGGGAGCCCGGGGGTAGAACTGTCCCATATCCAGACATCTGGATCCCGGGTGGTGCCTAGCCGCCCTGTTTGACGCCTCCCTGTTGACTTCCGAGCCGCCGCGAGGCGGCTCATTTTTTAGGCGCGGCTCTTGCAGTGCCGATCAAATCAAGATCGTTCCTTGGGATTGTCTCCTTCTTGGCCAATTCTGTTAACTCTGGTCTCTTAGGATCGAGGAATGGTAAGGTGATCAGATCGTAGGTGTATGTGTCACAGCGTGTCATGAGCAACGGTTCCAGCGTAGAAAATCTGCTTGTCGCCAGGGGCGAGACCGTCTCCTTCGGGGAGCGTTTCCAAGCTTCTGAGCAATTCGATCGCGTTTTCTCCGAAGGCATGGCGCTCGTCGAGCGCTCGGCCGCCTACCTCGATGGGGAAGGCCGCCAGGAGAGCAAGGGTCTTCCCGGCCAGGTCACGGTTCTCTACGCCACCGAGAGCATGCGGCTCACGACGCGGCTGCTGGAGCTCGCCTCCTGGCTGCTGATCCGCCGGGCGTTGAAGGAAGGCGAGATCACGCGCGAGGAAGCCGATGCCAAGCGTGCACGCGTCAAGCTGCAGACGCTCGGCCGCCCGTCCCATACCAAAGGCTTCTCGGACCTGCCCCAGGGGCTGCGCGACCTGATCGACGCGAGCTTCCAGTTGCACGATCGGATCGTCCAGCTCGATCGCGCCATGGTCGCCCCGGCCGATGATGTCGACGACGCCGCGCCCGTCAACCCCGTCGCGACGCAGATCAACGCTCTCGAGCAGGCGTTCGCGACCGGTCTCCGCCGCGTCGCGAGCCGCTGAGCCGCCCGACATGACCGTTGAGCGGCTCTGCCGCCGGACATGAAAAAGGCCCGGGATCGACCGGGCCTTTTCTGTTCGAGCCGTCAGGGCACCTACTTGAGGAAGCCTTCGAACTTCTTCTTGAAGCGCGACAGGCGGCCGCCGCGGTCCATCAGGCGCTGATCGCCGCCGGTCCAGGCCGGATGCGAGCTCGGGTCGATGTCGAGCGTCAGCTCATCGCCTTCCTTGCCGTAGGTGGAATAGGTGACGAACTCGGACCCGTCGGTCATCTTGACCGTGATCTGATGGTAGTCGGGATGCAGGTCGGAATCTTTCTTCATGTCGGCGCTCGTTGCAAAAAGGGGCCGGAGTGCAAATCCGCGCGAGGACTGGCGCAGCGCACCAAAAGCGGCGGAATGCCGACGGCACGACCCCCGAATTTCTGGATGCGCTTCTATAGTCGAGATGCCCGGGCGGCACAAGCGCCGAAAAACCAAGCCGCGGGAAGGGCTTTGGCACGCCCGGGCCGGCCGATGCCGGTCTGCCGCGAACTTGCGGCGCGGCATTCCGCGCCACGCTGCCGGTTGGCGTTGACGCCAGGGCGCCGTGTCGCGCATGGTCAAAAACGCAAGAGAAAGAACACGAACGCACGCCCGGTAACGATCGCCTGGGGCCGGGCCTGTCCGAAACGTCGGATCCGAGGCCGGGCAAAGGGCCGGAGCTGAGCGTCCGGGCGGTCCAGAAGGATCGCACACCAGGGGAAACGCCCAATGCGAAAGTCCGACACGTGAGCCAGAAGGACCATCCCGAGATCCACGCGGCCGCCACCGCTAGCGCCGCCGGCACGACAGAAGGGACGGCCGCAGCGCGCCCGTCCCTGCGCCCGCTTCTCGCCCTCAGGCCGTACCTCGTCCGCCACCCGGCCCAGCTCGCCGCGGCGGCAGTGGCCCTCGTCGTTTCCGCCATGGCCATGCTGGCCATTCCGCTGGCCGTGCGCCGCATGATCGACCATGGCTTCGGCGCGCACGACGGCGCGATGATCAATCAGTATTTCATGATGATGATCGTCATCGGCGTCGTGCTCGCGGCGGCCAGCGCGTCGCGCTTCTACCTCGTCAACTGGATCGGCGAGCGCGTGGTCGCGGATCTGCGCGCCGACGTGTTCGCCCACCTCACCCGCCTCGGCCCCGACTTCTACGAGCGGACGCACTCGGGCGAGGTGATGAGCCGCCTCACCGCCGACACGACGCAGATCAAGGCGGTCGCGGGCTCGGCGATCTCGCAGGCGCTGCGCAACGCCATCATGCTCGTCGGCGCGCTCACGATGATGATCGTCACGAGCCCCAGCCTCTCGCTCCTGGTGCTGATCGCCATACCCGTGATCGTGCTGCCGCTGATCGGCTACGGCCGCTCGGTGCGGCGCCTCTCCCGGCACGCCCAGGACACGCTCGCCGAGGCCTCGGCCTACGCGGCCGAGAACCTCGCCGCCGTGCGCACCATGCAGGCGTTCGGCCATGAGGATGCGGTCGCGGGCCGTTTCGCCAAGGCCGTCGAGCGCTCCTTCCAAGCCGCCCGCAGCCGCCTCGTCGCCCGCGCAGGCCTCACCGGCCTCGTCATCCTGCTCGTCGTCGCGAGCATCGTCGGCGTGCTCTGGTACGGCTCATCGGCGGTAATCAGCGGCGAGATCACGGGCGGACGGCTGAGCCAGTTCGTCATCTACGCCCTGTTCGCGGCCGGCGCGCTCGGCGAGCTGTCGGAGGTGTGGGGCGAGACCACGCAGGCCGCGGGCGCCGCCGAGCGCATCACCGAGTTCCTTGCGGTCACGCCCGAGATCAAGTCCCCCGCAAACCCCGTTCCGCTTCCCGTGCCCGTGAGGGGCGAGATCGAGTTCCGCGCCGTCCGCTTCGGGTATGCCGGCCGCGCCGGTGCCCCCGCGCTCGACGGCGTCTCGTTCCGCATCGCACCCGGCGAGCGCGTCGCGCTGGTCGGTCCGTCCGGCGCCGGCAAATCGACCGTGCTCAATCTGCTGCTGCGCTTCTACGATCCCGCAAGCGGCGAGATCCTCATCGACGGCATCGACATCGCGTCGTTCGCTCTCGCCGATCTGCGCGCGATCACCGCGCTGGTGCCGCAGGAGGTTGCGCTTTTCGCCGATACGGTCGCCGAGAACATCCGCTACGGCACGCCGGAGGCCAGCGATGCCGACGTCTCGCGCGCCGCCGTCGCCGCCCAGGCCGACGGCTTCATCCGCGCGCTGCCGCAAGGCTACGAGACGAAGCTCGGCGAGCGGGGCGTGTCGCTCTCGGGTGGCCAGCGCCAGCGCATCGCCATCGCCCGCGCCATTCTGAAGAACGCGCCGGTGCTGCTGCTCGACGAGGCGACCAGCGCGCTCGATACCGAGAACGAGATCGCCGTGCAGCGGGCGCTCGAGGCGCTGACGAAGGGGCGCACCACCATCGTCGTCGCCCATCGCCTCTCGACCGTGCAGAACGCCAGCCGCATCCTGGTGCTGGACGAGGGCCGCATCGTCGAGAGCGGCACGCACGCCGAGCTCATCAAGAAGAGCGGCCTCTACGCCCGCCTCTCCGAGCTTCAGTTCGGCAGCGAGGCCGCGGAGTAGTCCTGCAAGCTGAGACGGTCCAGATCCCGGCCGTCCCTGCGGAGCATGGCTCCGCCATGATGCCGGACGACGTCGAGTTTGGAGGCTCGCTGGCTTGAATAACAACGTCACCCCGACGCAGGTCGGGGTCCAGACACGTCTGCCGGGAAACGAGGAACGGGAGCGCGTGCCCTCTTAGGGGACTTCGCTCGCCGCTGCCGACGCCGCAGCCGATTGCTGCCCATGCCGCGCCAGCACCGCGCGCGCCCTGGCGACGACCGCATCGGCCATGGCGGCCTGCCCTTCGGCCGTGGGATGGAACGCGCCGCCATAGGTCGCCGCCAGCAGCACCTGGAACCACGAGAAGCTCTGCAGCTTGAGCACGTTCTGCAGAACGGAGCCGGCCGCATGGAAATTGCCGGTGAGAAACGCGTCGTTCGGCGTGCGGAACCACCTGAGGCGTGCGGCGTAAGGCTGGAAGTGCACCGGGTTGTAGGGCTGCCAGATACCCCCGTGCCGGCGCGGCAGCCTGAGATCGTCGACCAGCGGGCCGAGCCCGTCCGTATGCCCCGCGCAGACGCCGCGCCCGACGAACGTCTTGCGGTGGGCGTCCGCATAGCTCCAGCCGTGCGCGCCGGCGCTCTTCTCCATCACCTGATCGAGCTTGTCGGCGAGCCACGACGAGGAGAGCGCGGCCTTCTGCGTGATGCGGAACTCGCTGAACACGTCCATGCCGGCCGTGCCGTCACGGCACATGCTTCCGGTATCGTCGAGCAGCGCGAACGGAGGATAGGCGGTGAGAATGATGCGGTCGCTCTCGTCCCACGGCACGTGCAGGATGCCGTGCACAGCGCGGTTCATGGCCTTGTAGCGCTGATCAAGGCGCGTCAGGAGATCCTCGCTCTCCTTGTTGCCGTGCACCTGGCCGAACCAGCCGCCGAGGCTGCGCACGAGCGATTCATCCGAGAGCACCGCGTTGGCGACGAGGCGGGCGAAGCCGATGTCGTTGCCGCCAACCGACATCAGCACGAGATCGATCTTGCGGGCTTTCTCGTGGGGACACTTGGAAAGCGTGAGCCCGCCCTTGAGCTCGGGGATGATCCCGTTCATGTGGTAGGCTTCGGGCATGTCGATCTTGGGAGCGTCGCTCTTGCCGCATTGCGCATCCGCCGCCGCCGAGATCTGCGACAGGTCGGGCGGGGTCGGCACCCACTCGTTGCCCTTGTAGCGCAGGAAGAGCCCCCACGTGACCTCCGCGCCCGAGCAGGCGAAGCCGGCATACGTCACGGCCCGGTGCGGGTCCTCGACCGCAAGCTCGAGCGCCGCCCTCAGCTGATGCGAATAGAGCGAGCGATGGCAGGCCTGGTCGAGCCAGCGCGCATTGCCCTCGATGAACGCGTTGTCGCCGACCTGCTTCCACGCCCCAACGCGCGCCGGAAAGCCGGTGAGATCGTCCGCCCCGCCGCCTTTGCCGTAGGAGATCGTGCGCTCTGGCGAGAACCGCACCGGCACGTCGGGGTTGCCCTCGCCGGAGCCGAAGCTGTCGCCGATGCCCACGACGAAGATGTCGCGCACCTTGATCTCGGCCGACGCCACCGCGACGCCGCCGATCTCGACCCGCGCGGCAAGGCCGTTCGGATAGGGCGCAGTAAACGTCACCGCCTCCTCGCAGGGCCGCACGACGGCCGTCTCCGGCCCGCTCCTGTCGCCGGGCTCCCGGCCGAGCTCCGACGTCACCCAGCGGCAATCGACGCCCGGCTCCGCCATGCCCTTGAGCGTGGCGATCACGCGATGGCTCGCGGGGTTGACGTAGTCGCCCTTGTCCGGACAGACGTGCCTGTTGCGCGCGCCCATCCAGCACGTCTTGCGGTACATCGTCTCCGCCCATCCATCCTCGTGGCGGCGCGACAGCGCATGCTCGGCCGCGAGCACGGGAGCCGCCTCCCTCTGCTCCGGACTGAGCTCCATGTAGGTCGCGCGATGGACGTCGGTATCCTTGGGATCGGCGAAGAAGCGGAACGGGTTCTCGACGCGCCATTCGATCTCGACGGTGATCGGCTGCGGGGCCGGTCCGAACGGCGGCTCTTCGGACAGAGGCACATGCACGCGAGGCGCCAGCAGCGGATCGATCGCGTCGCCGATGGAGGGCGCGCGCGGCAAGGGGGGTGCGGCCTGCGGAGCAGGCCCGGTGCCGGTGTGCGCCGGCGCGCGCTCCGCGTCCTCGATGAGGGATTCGATCGTCGGCTCGGCTGGCGGCGTCGCGGGCACGCCCGGCACCGCGCCCACGTCCGCGCCGGGATCCGCCTCGACGGGGAGCTCGACCGGCTCAGCCACGGCGAGGCCGATCCAGAGGACGGCCGCCGCAGCGGTGCAAACGAGAAGCCGAACCATGCCCGATGTCGATCCCGATGATCTGGCGCCGGTGCGCCGACCGGCTAGATACGGCCGCGCCAATGCGCGAACCACAGTCTCGTGACACGCGAAAGCGGCGAAATATCCGCAACTTCCGACAGAACGTCCCGCCGCGGCGCGACGACGGCCTTGAGATAGGGCGCAACCAGCGACAGCGTGAGAAACGCCGGGAGCGCCCCGCGTTCAAGGCCCGCCTCTCCGCGCCGGAATTCTGCCAACGCCCGCGCCGCGTCCTCGGCAAGGCGTTCGAGCTGGGCTCGCGTCGCCTCGCGTGCGTCTTCCGGGCCGAGGATCCGCGGGTCGCGCAAGGGCCCGGACTCATCCGCCGGAAGCGGCAACCGACCAAAAGCAAGATGCTGTGGCAAGGTGAGGGCAAGCCGCGTCAGGGCCAACGCGCGGCCGGCCGGCTGCGCGAGCCGCTCCGCGGCCGCGTCCCCCTCCCTGCCGAGCACGGCGAGGGCAAGCCGGATCGGCGCGCCTTCCGTCTCGTCCGCATAGAGCTCAAGCGCGCGCTTATCGGGGATGCCGTCCTCGTAAAACACGCGCGAAGCGCCTTCGAGCGGCGCCGCCAGCAGATCGTCGCGGAGCGAGCGCCGATGCTTGAGGTCGATCAGCGCATCGGCGACCGGATTTCCGCCCGGCGTGCCGGAGGCGAGCGCATCGCGCCACCATTGCAGCCGGATCTCGCCGACGGTGGCGTCGTGCGCAATCAACGGGATGCGCCGGACCTCGCCGAGATAAGCCGCGAGCACGACGAGATCGCCCTGTGCCGCGGCCGGCGCCAGCAGCGCCGACAGATAGAGATCGTAGGCGTGGGTGCGGGCGGCTTCGAGAACGGGGCCGGAGAGGCGCGGGTCGGGCGTGCGCATGGGATCGCCCTCCCTCATGGGACGGCAATGAGGGCGGCCGCCACCGCCCGGCCCTCGGCCAGGAGCATGTTGTAGGTCCGTGCAGCCGCGCCCGTGTCCATGGCTTCGAGCGCGATCCCCGCCGTCGCGCACGCCGCCCTGAGATCGGCCGGCGGCCGCACGAGACGCGTCCCCGTGCCGAGGAACATGAGGGAGACCCCGGCGCCGGGCGCGAGGGCGTCGTCGAGTGCGGTGCGGTCAAGGGCCTCGGCCGACGCGACGGACCACTCCCAGATGCCCGAAGGCAGGCACAGGATGGAGCCTTTATGGCTCATGCCGCCGAAGCGGAACCCGCCGTTGCCGTAGGCATCGATGGGAACCTGCCGCGGAAGATGCGCGCGCGCACCCATGGACATCCGCCGCCTTGCCGGGTCAGGGCCGCGCCACCGTTGCGCCGCTGCTCGCAGTCTTGGCCGGTGCCTCGCCGCTCCAGTCGCGCTTGATGCCGAGATAGTCGATCAGCGGCGCCGACACGAAGATCGACGAGTAGGTACCGATGATGACGCCGAACAGCATGGCGAAGGTAAAGTTGCGGATCACCTCGCCGCCGAGAAAGAACAGCGCCAGCAGCACCGCGATGGTCGTGACACCGGTGAGGATCGTGCGCGACAGCGTCTCGTTGATCGACAGATCAAGCAGCTCGGTCAGCGGCATTTTCTTGTATTTGCGCAGATTTTCCCGGATTCGGTCGGCCACGACGACCGAGTCGTTGATCGAATAGCCGAGAATGGTGAGCAGCGCCGCCACGATGGAAAGGTCGAACTGCATCCAGAACAGCGAGAAGATGCCGGCTGTGATCAGCACGTCGTGCACGAGGCCGAGCAGAACGCCGACCGAGAACTGCCACTCGAACCGCACCCACACGTAGGCGACGATCGCCACCATCGCCGCCAGGATGGCGATGAGGCTGGTGATTCTGAGCTCGCTCGACACCGCCGGCCCCACGACCTCGATGCGCCGCTGCTCGTAGTCGCCTCCGAGCGCCTCGAGCACCTTGTTGGCCGCCACTTGCTGCGCGTCCTCCTCGCCCGGCTGCTGCTCGATGCGGATCAGCACGTCCGCGTCGTTGCCGAAGCTCTGGATCTGGATATCGCCGAGATTTAAGCCCGAGAGCGTGCTGCGCATCTGGCCGACGTCGGCGATGCCGGACTTGGCGCGCACCTCGATCAACGAGCCACCCTTGAAATCGACGCCGTAGTTGAACCCGTTGACGAGGATGATACCGAGCGAAAGGACCGACATGGTGATCGACGCCATGACGCAGACGAGCTTGTACTTCATGAACGGCAACCGCGTGCCGTGCGGAAAGAAGTCATTAC
Source organism: Hyphomicrobium sp. (assembly GCF_036833075.1). Lineage (GTDB taxonomy): Bacteria > Pseudomonadota > Alphaproteobacteria > Rhizobiales > Hyphomicrobiaceae > Hyphomicrobium_C. The sequence goes on along the minus strand of NZ_DAITQL010000076.1, from coordinate 5,262 downwards.
CCTTGAAGTCGGGCACCAGAAACATGGTGGTTGACCTTCCCTAGATCGGAACCGAGACGGAAGTCGTGCGCTTGCTGCCCTTGATGGCACTCTTGAGCCACATGGCGACGAGCAGACGCGTAACCGTGACCGCCGCGAACACGGACGTGAGAATGCCGAGCGTCAGCGTCACCGCGAAGCCGCGGATAGGACCCGAGCCGAGCCAGAACATGATGACGGCCGCGGCAAGCGTCGTGAGCTGGCTGTCGAGAATGGTGACGAACGCGCGCTGGAAGCCCGTTTCGATGGCGGCGACGGGTGTCCGGCCGGCTCGAAGCTCCTCACGGATACGCTCGTAGATGAGTACGTTGGCGTCAACCGCCATGGCGATCGTCAGCACGAAGCCGGCGATTCCGGGCAGCGTGAGCGTAGTGCCGATCATCGACATCAGTGCCAGAATGAGAATGCCGTGTACGAGGAGACCGAGGACGGCATAGACGCCGAAGGTGCCGTAGGCCAGGACCGTCAAGACGGCCGTCGCAACCATGCCGATGATCCCGGCGAGCTTGCCGGCCTCGATGCTGTCGGCGCCGAGCGACGGCCCGACGGTGCGCTCCTCGACGATCGTGAGCCTCGCGGGCAGCGCGCCGGAGCGAAGCTGGATGGCCAGGTTGTTGGCACTCTCGACCGTGAAGTTGCCCGAGATCTGGCCCGAGCCGCTGAGGATCGCGTCGCGGATGACGGGCGCAGAGATCACCTGGTCGTCGAGCACGATGGCGAACGGCTCGCCCACGTGCGTCTTCGAGAAGTTGCCGAACTTGCGGGCGCCGGACTGGTTGAAGCGGAAGGTGATGATCGGGGCGTTGGTCTGGCTGTCGAAGGCCGGCTGGGCATCGACGAGGTCGTCGCCCTGCACCACAGGCACCTCCTGCAGCACGTAAGCCGACTGATAGTTCCGCTCCGATTCGGCGGCCTCAAAGATGCGGTAGCCCGCGGGCGGCCGCGTCACCCTCGCCTCATCGGCGGTCACGGTCGGGTGCACGGCGTGGAACGAGAGCTTGGCCGTCTTACCGATCAGCTCCTTGAGCTCGCGCGTGTCGCTCAGTCCCGGGTACTGCACGAGGATGCGATCACGACCCTGCTGCACGACCGTCGACTCGGCGGTGCCGAGCGCATTGACGCGCCGGTTGATCGTCTCGATCGAGGCGGCCGCCGCATGCGTGAGCCGCTGATCCATGCCGAACTGCGTCGGCCTGATGAGGATGACGCCCGGCTCGCTCCCCTTCTCGACCTCGGTATCGTTGCCGCTCGTCCCGAGGATGAGGTTGCCGACCGGCTGCACGAGCTTCTTGAGCTCCTTGAGCGCCGCATCGGTCTCCTCAGGCTTCACGAGCCGCACCTGAACCGCATCTTTCGCGATGCCGATGGCGGAAAATCCGATCTTGGCGTCACGTAGCGTCCTGCGCGCATCTTCCCGCAGCGTGTTGAGCCAATCCGTGCGCAGCTCGTTCTGGTCGATCGCGAGCAGAAGGTGGGCGCCGCCCTGCAGGTCGAGGCCGAGCGGCATCTGCCGCTTGGGCAGGAAGCTCGGCCACGATTCGAGCGTCTCCTTCGAAACGAAGTTGGGAAGCGCGAACAGGAAGCCGACGAAAATCGTCCCCAAGATCGCGATGATCTTCCAGCGCTCGAAATGCAGCATCGTGGAGCGGGCCTCCCCTGGGCGTTGCGTGATGGCCGATCGGCGCGTCGCGCCGCGCCGCCTAGCTTATTTCGTGGCCGGCGCGTCCTTCACCGGCTCGCTCTTCGAGCGGACGTCGATCAGCGTGCTTTTGAGCACGCGCACCTTGAGCGTATCGTTGAGATCGACCTCGATCTCGTCGGAGTTGTCCGCCACCCGCGCCACCTTGCCGACGAAGCCGCCCGACGTCACGACCGTATCGCCGCGGCGCACGCGCTCGACCATCTCGCGGTGCTGCTTCTGGCGCTGGCTCTGCGGACGGATGACGAGGAAATAGAAGATGACCACCATCAGCAGCATGGGGATGAGAAGACCGCTGAACGGATCCGACAGCGCGCTGCTGGATTGTGCGTAAGCCGAAGTGATGAACATGTGGGACAGGTCCTTGCCGGATCGTCTATATGAATGGTCAAAGGCGAAACGCAGCCAGTCTCGCCGGGACATCGCCCGCGAGTCTCGCTGCCAGAGATCGGGCGCGACTATAGTGCCCGGGGCCTCGTTTGCAACCCTGGCCGATTCCGCGGAAACCCTGACGGGTCAGCGCTCTGGCCGGCGAACGGCGCGTTGCGCTATAGAGCCCCGGAAATGGCCGTCCCGTCCGTCGCTTGCGCGCAACGGCGGCGGGCAACCGGCCGGACATCAAGGCAAACCCCGATCATGAGCCACACCTCCGATCTCGCCCTTCGCCTCGACCGGATCGCCGCCGCTCTCGAGCGGCTGGCCCCGCCTCCGCCCGCCCCGGCCCGCTTCGACGCGGCCGACGCCTTCGTCTGGCACGCCGCTGATCAGTCCTTCCAGCCGGTCGCGGCCGTGAACCGGGTTCCCCGCGCACTGCTCAAGGGCATCGACGGCTCGGCGCGCCAGCTCCTCGACAACACGCGCCGCTTCGCAGACGGGCTGCCGGCCAATAACGCGCTCCTGTGGGGCGCGCGCGGCATGGGCAAATCGAGTCTCGTCAAGGCCGTCCATGCCGAGGTGCAGGCCCAGTCCGCGGCGGCAGGGAACATGACGGGAGACCTGAAGCTCGTCGAGATCCACCGCGAGGACATCGCGACGCTGCCGGCCGCGCTCGCCGAGCTGCGCGCATCACGCCATCGCTTCATCGTCTTCTGCGACGACCTTTCCTTCGACCGCGACGACACGAGCTACAAATCGCTGAAGGCCGTGCTCGAGGGCGGCATCGAGGGGCGCCCGCCGAACGTGCTCTTCTATGCCACCTCCAACCGCCGCCATCTGATGCCGCGCGAGATGGTCGACAACGAGCGCTCGACCGCCATCAACCCTTCCGAGGCGGTGGAGGAGAAGGTCTCGCTCTCGGATCGCTTCGGTCTCTGGCTCGGCTTTCACAACTGCAGCCAGGACGACTACCTCGCCATGGTCGAAGGCTACGCCCGACATTTCGACCTGCCGATCGCGCGCGACGCGCTTGTCCGGGAGGCGCTCGAGTGGAGCGTCACGCGCGGCGGACGCTCCGGCCGCGTCGCCTGGCAGTTCACGCAGGACCTGGCCGGCCGCCTCGGCAAGACGTTGCCGTTGTGAGGCAGCGGGCAGCAGGCAGGATGCGCGGCGGGATCTTTCAGCCGTATACCGACCGCTGCCGGCTGCCCACGCGCTCTTGTGTTTTACCCTGCCTGCTGCCCGCCTTAAAGCCTTTCCATGAACGGCGTCGGATCGACAGGCTTCTGGCCCTGGCGCAGCTCGAAGTGCACCTGCGGCTGGTCCACCTGGCCCGACCGCCCCGCCTTGGCGATGACCTGGCCGCGCCGGATCTGGTCGCCGCGCTTGACGAGCAGCTCGTCGGCGTGCGCGTAGGCGGTCACCCAGCCGTTGTCGTGGCGGATGAGCACGAGGTTGCCGTAGCCCTTGAGCTCGTCGCCCGCGTAGGCGACCACGCCGCTCTCGGCCGCGTGCACGTCTGTGCCCATCGGGGCGGCGAGATTGACGCCGTCGTTGTGCGTTCCGTCCGGACGCGGCCCGAACCCGGCGATGACCTTGCCGGCCACCGGCCAGCGCAGCTTGGAGAAGCCTGCGACGGCTGTCGAATTGGAGCTGCTCACCGGCGAAACCGCATCGCTCGCCGTGTTCGTCTCCACCCTCGCCACGCGCTCGGGCGCGGCAGGCGGTGAGGACGCGCCGGGGCCGGCCAATCCCGATCCGTTGATCATCGTCGGCTGCTGCGGCGTCGAGCCGATCGGCGGCACCGGCTCGCCGAGGCGCACGACCCCGGGGGTCGGCTGCGGCGTCTCGGACGCGGCCGGCGGCGGCGAGGCCGCGGGCGGGGAATAGGCCGGCGGCTCGTAAGCGGGCGCCGACGGCGCCGCCTCCGCGACCGTCGTCGACGACGGATGGCCCGGCACCTTGAGCACCGTGCCCGGCATCACCTTGCGAGAATCCGAGATGCCGTTGTAGCGCTCGAGATCGGAGAGCTTCACGCCGTTCTCGCGCGCGATGCCGTAGAGCGAGTCGCCCTGCCGCACCGTGTGTCGCCCGGTCCAGTCCGACGGCGCGCCGACCGCGGGCGCCGGCGCGGCCTGCACCGGCCGCACGGCCACGGTCTCATAGTTCTCGCGCGGCGGACGCGCCGGCTCGCTCGCGTAGCGCCCACGCGATCCCGACGGCAGATAGAGCTGCTGGCCCGGCCGCAGATCGTTCGACGCAAGGCCGTTCGTCGCCTTGAGATCGTTGACCGAGACGCCGTGCTGGCGGGCCAGCGAGTAAAGCGTATCGCCCTGCCGCACCTGGATCATCTCGCCTTTGGCGCCGGTGCCCGAGCCGCCGGAGTAGGCGCCGCCCGACGGCGTCGTGGCGTAGCCGCCGTACTGCGGCGCGCGCTGCTGGGCGCTGCCGTAGCCCGCCGAGCCGCCATAGCCCTGCGCCTGCCCATAGCCATAGTTGTTGTCGCCATAGGGCGCGCTCTGCTGCGGATGGATCGCCGCCGTCGTCATGCCCGTGGGGGGCAGCTCGGAGCGCGCCACGTCGCTCCCGCCGTAGGACGACGGCCGACTGTAGCCGGCGGAGCCGTAGTCGTTCGACGCGGTTCGGCCCGTCGTATTGTAGCTGCCGGAGCTCGAGTGGCTGCGCGCTCCATCGCCAAATCCGAGATCGAACCTGGAAACGTCGGCGCTGCAGCCCGCCAGGAGCGCGGTGGAGGCAAAGATCGCACTGATCTTCACGCGCTCGACACCGGTGAATAGATGACATTTACGCAAGGAACTTAACATGCCACTCACCCTGAATACCCTCTTCAGGTAACCCTTAACGAGTTAAGAGATCCTTAACGGGGGCATGAATCGCGAATCGATCGCACGGGTTCGTATGCTGACAGCCTGCCTGAAACGCCCGCAAATCCGGGCCCCGCACGCTAAGACGTGTACGCTCTGATTGTGCTGCGATGACGGAGAAATCCGGGCGACTTGGCGGCGCTGGAGCCTCGCCTCTGATAAACTCAGAGGCGAGGCTCCATGCTTTTGGTTTGACGCATTTTCTTGACGCTAGAGCGCGTTCATCTTTAGCTGAATCGCGAGGGATTCCCAAACGGCCGCGAA
>NZ_DAITQL010000075.1:0-20386 GCF_036833075.1 Hyphomicrobium sp. | reverse complement strand
GGCGAGCGCGCGCTTGGCGATGTTCTTGGCGAGGTCGCCGATGCGCTCGAGGTCGGTCGTGATCCGCAGCGCGGCCATCACGTGGCGCAAGTCGTCGGCGAGCGGCTGGCGGCGGGCGACCATCGAGATCACCTGCTCCTCGATGTCGCGTTCGAGCTGGTCGATCTGCTTGTCGGACTTCACGACCTGCTCGGCGAGCTGCGGGTCGCGGCGTTCAAGCGCATCGAACGACTGGCCGAGGATATGCTCGGCCAGCCCGCCCATCTGGGCGATCTTCCTGTCGAGGAGGGCAAGCTCTTCCTCGTAGGACTTCACAATGTGCTCGTTCATGGGCGCTGCTTCTCCTTTGGGCTTTCCCGCCGCGGCAGTCGACGCGGCTGTCGGCTCCGTGTGGCTCTCTGCGTCGGGACGCGGGCTCAGCGATGGCATGATGCCGGCAAAAAAGGGTTTCCGATCGATCCGCACTTAAGGCTCCTGGCCGTGGTGGAGCTCGTTTCCGAAGCTCCGGGTCGCACTCCGTCGCTAGCCGAAGCGGCCCGTGATGTAATCCTGCGTACGCTGGTCCTTGGGGTTGGTGAAGATGTCGCTGGTGGCGCCTTCCTCTACGAGGACGCCGAGATGAAAGAATGCGGTGCGCTGCGAGACGCGGGCGGCCTGCTGCATCGAGTGCGTGACGATGATGATGCAGAAGTTCTTCTTCAGCTCGTCGATCAGCTCCTCGATCTTGGCGGTGGCGATGGGGTCGAGGGCCGAGCACGGCTCGTCCATCAGGATCACCTCGGGGCTCACCGCGACGGCGCGGGCGATGCAGAGGCGCTGCTGCTGGCCGCCCGAAAGACCGGTGCCCGGATCGTTGAGACGGTCCTTGACCTCTTTCCAGAGCGCGGCCTTCTCGAGGCTCGATTGCACGATGTTGTCGAGCTCCGCCCTGTTTGCGGCGAGGCCATGGATGCGGGGCCCGTATGCGACATTCTCATAGATCGACTTGGGGAACGGGTTCGGCTTCTGGAACACCATGCCGACCCGGGCCCGTAGTTGCACGACGTCGAGGGCGGGATCGTAGATGTCCTCGTCGTCGATCGAGATCTTGCCCGTCACCCGGCAGATCGGAATGGTGTCGTTCATGCGGTTGATGCAGCGCAGGAACGTCGACTTGCCGCAGCCGGAGGGGCCGATGAACGCCATGACGCCGCGATCGGGGATGTCGACGGAGACGTCGTGCAGCGCGTGCTTCTCGCCGTAGTAGACGTTCACGTCCCTGGCGACGACCTTGGGGTCGAGCGTGTTGCCGAGCTTCATGGCGCGTTTCGGGTCGGGGATCGTAACGTTCAGCATGGTCACTCCAATGGAACGGGTCTACCAGCGGCGCTCGTAACGGCGGCGGAGGATGACGGCGGTTACGTTCATGCAGATGAGGAAGGCAAGCAGGATCAGCGTGGCTCCGGCCGTACGCTCGACGAAGCCGCGCTCGGCCGCCGTTGCCCACATGAAGATCTGCACGGGAAGCGCGGTCGAGGCATCGAGCGGCGTCTTCGGGAAATCGACGACGAAGGCGACCATGCCGATCATCAGCAGCGGCGCTGTCTCGCCAAGGGCCTTCGCCAAGCCGATGATGGTGCCGGTCAGGATGCCAGGCACGGCGAGCGGCAGCACGTGGTGGGTGATGGACTGCATCTTCGAGGCGCCGACGCCGAGGGCCGCCTCGCGGATGGAGGGGGGGACCGCGGCGACGGCGGCGCGCGTCGCGATGATGATCGTCGGTAGCGTCATGAGCGCGAGCACCAGGCCGCCGACAAGGGCTGCCGAGCGAGGGAGCCCAACGAAGTTTATGAAGATCGCGAGGCCGAGGAGGCCGAAGACGATCGACGGCACGGCTGCGAGATTGTTGATGTTGACCTCGATGGCGTCGGTCAGGAGGTTCTTGGGCGCGAATTCCTCGAGATAGACCGCGGCCGCGACGCCGAGCGGGACGGCGACCAGCAGCACGATCAGCATCATGTAGAGCGAGCCGGCAAGCGCCACGCCGACGCCGGCCGTCTCGGGCTTGCTCGAGGCACCGTACGTGAAGAGCCCGGTGTTGAAGTGCTTTGCCAACTGCCCCGAGGCGGCCGCCTTGTCGAGCCAGGCGAGCTGCTTGTCGGAAAGCTGGCGGCGACCCTCCGGAACGCTGCGGTCGAAGTGGCCTTTCATGAAGGTGTCGACGTTGCCGTGGGCCAGGAGATCGAGCTCGATCGTCTTGCCGATCAGCGAGGGATCGGCCTGGACGGCGTTGCGGATCCGGGTGTCGGCATGGGCCGAAAGCAGGACCGCGGCCGCCTTGGCGTCCTGTCTGTTCCCGGGGTCGACGCCGAGGACCTGGAACAGCGCGCGGTTGGCGAGCTTCGTATAGTCGGCCATCAGGATGTCGTTCTCGGAGGGCGGCGAGGATGCGCCGAATGCGCCTTGGTCGAGGTGCACCGGAAGCGTGAAGGCCGACTGCAGGAACGCGGTGTAGCCGCGCATGAAAATCGTCGCGAAGAGGGCGACGAGAAACACCAGGCCGAACAGGATGGCGGCGATACCGTAGGCCCTGAAGCGGCGCTCGGCGGCGTAGCGCTTGGCGATGCGGGCTTGGGTCGCTTCGCGGATGCTGCGGGCGGAGAGGCCGGTTTCCGTTGCCATGGGAGCGTGTTCCATCGTCATCAGTCGTACTGCTCCCTGTACTTGCGCACGATGTAAAGCGCGTAAATGTTGAGGGCCAGGGTGAAGACGAACAGCGTGAGGCCGAGCGCGAAGGCAACCAGCGTCTGCGGCGAGTTGAACTCGAGGTCGCCGGTGAGCTGGCTCACGATCTTGACCGTGATGGTGGTCACCGGCTCGAAGGGGTTGAGCGTCAGGTTCGGCGCGATGCCGGCGGCGAGCACGACGATCATGGTTTCGCCGATGGCGCGGGAGGCGGCGAGCAGCACGGCGCCGACGACGCCCGGCAGCGCGGCCGGAAGGACGACGCGCTTGATGGTCTCGGACTGCGTCGCTCCGAGCCCATAGGAGCCTTCGCGCAGCGACTGGGGGACGGCGTTGATGATGTCGTCCGAAAGCGAGGAGACGAAGGGGATCAGCATGACGCCCATGATGAGGCCGGCGGTGAGCACGCTGGTCGCCGAGATCGAAAGGCCGACGGAGGCGCCGAGGTCGCGCAGGAGCGGGCCGAACGTGATCAGGGCGAAGAAGCCGTAGACGATGGTGGGGATGCCGGCGAGAATCTCGAGCAGCGGCTTGGTCGTCATGCGAACCCGGGCGGAGGCGTACTCCGACATGTAAACGGCGCTGAAGAGGCCGACCGGCACCGCCACGAGGAGCGCGACCAGGGAGATGTAGAGCGTGCCCCACAGCAGGGGCAGGAGGCCGAACTCGCCCCCCGAGCTGCCGCTCGCGCCCGCGGCGGAGAAGCGCGGATCCCAGACCGTGCCGAAGAGGAAGTCGGTGAACGGCACGATCGAGAAGAAGCGGACGCTTTCGAACAGCATCGAGAGCACGATGCCGAGCGTGGTCAGGATGGCGACCATCGAGCAGCCGAGAAGCCCGGCGAGGGCCACGGATTCGACGGCGTTGCGGGATCTGAGCTTCGGTCCGACCTGGAACAGGGCGAATACCAGACCGAGCAGGGCGAGCGCGAGCGCGGAGATCGTGATCAGGACCCGGCTCGAGTTCTTGAGGGTGAGCTGGTAGCGGGCTGCGTCCACGGCGTAGGGCTCGGGCGTGACGGCCAGCGGCACGCCTTTGCTCAGCAGCAGGGCCTTGATGTCGGTTGCGGGGTCGAGCGTCTTCTCGAACTCCTCGGGCGAGAGCGCGGAGAATCCCTTTTCGATGAGGCGCACGGCGGACATCGTCAGTGTGCGGGTTTGCTCGGGGCCGCTCCGGACGGCCTCGGGCAGGCGGGAGTCGACCAGCGAGGTGGTGACGAGCGGCGCGACGGCGGCCCAAGCGACGATCAGGGCCGCGGCCGGCAGCGTCGTCCAGAGCAGGACATAGGCTCCGTAGTAGCCCGGCCTCGAATGCAGTCGGGATGTCTTGCCCTCGACGGACGCGCGCGCGCGGCGATTTCCAAGAAACCAACCGATGCCGCCGAGGGCGAAAACGGAGAGAAACAGTAGGGGCGTCGACACTGGCTCTTTCCTGGTTCGGAAACGCTTGCTCGGTCAAACTGCGGGGCGGGGAAGCGGCAGATCTCGCCTCATTCCCGTCCCCGCTCCTTCGGGTCGTCAGAGGCTCATTTGCCCGCGGTCGTGAGCGTCCTGCCGGACTTTACGAGCTCCTGGACCTCGATGCGCTCGGCGTCGGGGAGAGGCACGAGGCCGTACTCGACGAGCGGGCCGTCGGCCGAGAGGATCTTATCCGAGGTGAAGAACGCGACATACTCCTTGAGGCCGGGGATCACGCCGAGATGCGCCTTCTTTACGTAGAAGAAGAGCGGGCGGGAAATCGGGTACTCGCCGGAGGCGATGGTCTCGAGCGAGGGCTCGACGCCGCTGATGGTGGCGACCGTGAGCTTGTCCTTGTTGTTCTCGTAGAACGAGAGGCCGAACACGCCGAGGGCCTGCCGGTTGGATTCGATGCGGGCCAGTATCTCGGTGTAGTCGCCATCGATGTCAACGGCGGCACCGTCCTTGCGGACCCTGCCGCACGCCTTGTCGGCCGCCGTCTTCCTGGCAGTCTCATCGGCGCCCTCGGCCTTGGCGAGGAGAAGCGCATCGGCGCCCGTAGCCTTGCAGCCGGCGTGCATGACCTTCTCCTCGAAGACCTCGCGCGTGCCGTGCTTCTCGCCGGGGATGAAGGCCAGGATCGGCCAGTCGGGGAGATCGGCGTTGACCTCTTTCCAGGTCTTGTGGGGGTTGGCGACCAGCGCGCCGTCCTTCGGCACCTGGGCGGCGAGCGCCAGGAAGAGGTCCTTCGGCTCGAGCTTCCACTGGCCGGCGCGGGCATCCACCGCGAGCACGATGCCGTCGTAGCCGAACTTGACCTCCATGATGTCGTCCACGCCGGCCTTCGCGCAGTCGGCGATTTCCGACGGCCTGATCCTGCGCGAGGCGTTGGCGATGTCGATCTTGTCTTCGCCGACGCCGGCGCAGAACTGCTTGAGGCCGGCGCCCGAGCCGCCCGATTCGACCACTGGCGTTCTGAGGGCGGGGAACGTCTTGCCGAACTGCTCCGCAACGATGCTCGCGTACGGCAGAACCGTCGACGATCCCGCAACCTTGACCTGATCGCGGGCCAATGTCGTACAGGCAAACACGCTTATGCCGACGGCTGCGACCGTTGCCGAGGCGATGATCCTGCTGCTCACGTTGGTCTCCTGTCTCTGGCGGTTTTGAGCGCGGCCCTTCGCAGCGCTCTCCCCTCCGAAGCTTGTCCCTGGCTTTTTTAGAGACCGGACGCTGTGGATTTATGACAGTATAACTATTTGTAATTTCATAGTGATTATTCATTCTTTGGAATGTTGCACGCCGCCTGCGTCCGCGATCAGCGGTGTGCAGCCGTCATCGTCTGCGGGGAGCGACTTTTATGCGCAAGCCGCGATGCGGCGCTCTCTTCTCATTGCGACGGCGAAGGAATGCATGCCCCCGTCCGGGGCTTGCCGTTGACAGCCGCGGATCGCGGTCTCATGAACAGCGAGGCGTTGTTTTGTCTTTATCTGCAATCGCGAACGATGCGCTTTCCAGCGAAAGCGCCAGCACGGGGTCCGCACGGCATGGTTCAGCTCACGCTTCCCAAGAACTCGAAAATCACGACGGGCAAGACCTGGAATGCGCCCGACGTCAAGGGAACGTGGCGCGAGCTGCGCATCTATCGCTGGAACCCCGACGACAGCGACGCCCCGCGCATCGATACCTACTGGCTCGACGTCGAGCAGTGCGGGCCAATGGTGCTCGACGCGCTGATCAAGATTAAAAACGAGATCGATCCGACGCTGACGTTCCGCCGCTCCTGCCGGGAGGGGATCTGCGGGTCATGTGCCATGAACATCGACGGCACCAACGATCTCGCCTGCCTCAAGGGCCTCGACGAGGTCACGGGGCCGATCCGGATCTATCCGCTGCCGCACACGAGCGTGGTCAAGGATTTGGTGCCGGACCTGACGAACTTCTATGCGCAGCATCGCTCGATCGAGCCGTGGCTCAAGACGGAGACGGCAACGCCGCCCAAGGAATGGAAACAGTCGCGGGAGGATCGCGCGAAGCTCGACGGGCTCTACGAGTGCATTCTCTGCGCCTGCTGCTCGACCTCGTGCCCCAGCTACTGGTGGAATTCCGACCGCTATCTCGGGCCGGCGGCGCTGCTGCAGGCCTACCGCTGGGTCATCGACAGCCGCGATGAGGCGACGGGCGAGCGGCTGGACACGCTCGAGGACCCGTTCCGCCTCTACCGCTGCCATACCATCATGAACTGCGCCAAGGCCTGCCCCAAGGGGCTGAGCCCGGCCAAGGCCATCGCCGAGCTCAAGAAGCTGATGGTGCAGCGCCGGGTCTGAAACTGCGCAGGTTCGGCTCGTGCGGCCCTTGATGTCGGAGCCATCCCCTGCGGGGCACAAGGCGGCGCCCTTTTGGCGATATTCCGGATCTTTTTCGGGCCCAGAAACGACAAGACCGATGGCGCGTCTCGCTGCCATCGGTCTTCAAGTCGGAATTCTTTCCAAGACACCTCCGCCAATCCCCGCCCTGTTGCCCAGACAGGAGCGGGTCGGCGGATGCGCGACTTAGGCCGCGCGGCGCTTCTTGGCAGCCGTCTTGCGAGCGGCCGGCTTCTTCGCAGCCGCCTTGCGGACGGTCTTGCGAGCGGCGGGCTTGCGCGCAGCAGCCTTACGAGCAGCCGGCTTCTTCGCAGCTTTGCGGGCCGGAGCCTTCTTCACAGTCTTAGCCATGGTAATCTCTCCCTCTAATGTCCGAATCATTTCGGAACAAAAAAATCATGCGCAAGTTCGATCATTTTGTTGACATGCAAAATGGATTCAGCATGTCGATTTATCCGAATTCCGTGCAAAGTGTTGCGTGAAGTCAACAATCTCTTCCATATTCAAGACTCTACGCCGTCAATCTCGACTCCGTCTCATCATCGCGCAGCAGAAATGGATCGCGGAAATCAATCTCGCGAGCCGTGGATCGGAAGAGATATGAGGTTGGGATCGGCTGGCCGCTAAGCTGCCTTTACGACGCGCCGCTGCAGATCGAGAACCGCCATCATGAAACCGACGCGATCCTCGACGGCCTCTGCGAGGAGCGAGAAATAGCTCGGCCCCTCGGGCACGATCTCGCCCACCACCTCGCCCATCTCGAAGCGCAGGTCGGCCTCGTGCTTGCGGGCGATGGCCTGCATCTTCGTATTGGAGGCGAGGCAGCTCATGTAAAGCAGGTGAATGCCGCGGTTGCGCGCCGCGCGGATGACGCGGCCCATGAGCTCCGAGCCGAGCCCGTGATCCTGATAGGCGGTCTCGATGGAGAACGCCGCCTCCGCCTCGCGGCCCCAGGTGTCGCCGAGCTTCTTCAGCTCGGCGGCGCCGCGCACCTCGCCGTCCTCGATGTAGGCGAACACCGTCGTGCCGGCGTCGGCCATGTGCCGCGCATAGTCCTCGATGAAGGAATCCGAGACGCCGTGCGCGAACCGCATGGCGCGGCTGGTCTTGTCCAGGCGCATCAGGTGGTCGCGAAACAGGTTCTGCTCGTGCGGCCAAAGCTTGCGGAATATGCCGCTCGTATGTGCATACTCGCTCATTGGATCGACCCTCCAGTCTGAACCGTCGAGAGAGGGGACCGGAACGCGCCTCGCGCAGTCCGTGCCGCTCTCCGCCGTCATCGGCGCTCCGGGATCCTGGAGCACCGTGCTCGATATAGGGTGTCTTGTGCGCCGCACAATGCGCCAAATAAGTGGCCGTAGAAACGATGTTTTGTCGCTTCTGGCGCGGTTGTGGGCTTTCGGCCTGTGTTGCGTCGCAAAAAACGCGGGGCTGGGTTGTGCGCCGCGCAAGGGAACCCGTGTCGGGGGCTTGCCGCCGGGCGTTGCCGGTCCTAATCGCCGGCTTTTCGAGGGTGCGAGCGGTTGCAGTGTGAAGGGCGCGCGGACTGACGGGGCTACGGTGGCGGGCCGAGGCGATCCGTGGTCGAGGGTCGTAGAATCGTTTCAGGGTGAGCATGGCGGAATCGGTACTGGATCACTACGAGGGGCGGATCGCGCGGGGGGAGATCGAGCCGGACGGCGCACAGCGCGAGGCCGCTCGCTCACTCGACCGCTTGGCCCTCGCGCTGGCCGGCTGGCGGCCAGGACGGGGCGGTCTCCTTGAATCGCTCTTTCGCGCGCGGAGCGCTGCGCCGCGCGGGGTCTATCTCCACGGTGCAGTCGGCCGCGGCAAGACCATGCTCATGGATCTCTTCTATGAGACCGTATCGTTCGCGCCCAAGCGCCGGCTGCACTTCCACGCCTTCATGAGCGACGTGCACGACCGCATCCGGCGCGGACGGGCGACGACGGACGGCGATCCGATCCCCTTCGTCGCCGCCGAGATCGCGGCCGAGGCCGGGCTCCTGTGCTTCGACGAGCTGACGATCACCGACATCGCCGATGCGATGATCCTCGCGCGCCTCTTCAAGGCGCTGCTCGCGCGGGACGTGGTGGTGGTGGCGACCTCCAACGCGCCGCCCGGGCGCCTTTACTGGAACGGCCTCAACCGGCAGCTCTTCCTGCCGTTCATCGCGCTCATCGAGAGCCATATGGACGCGGTCGAGCTCAAGGCCGCGAAGGACTTCCGGCTCGACAAGCTCGCCGGGCGGACGCTCTATTTCGCGCCCTGCGACGCCCGCGCCGCGAGCGGCCTCGAGGAGCATTGGGAGCGGCTCACGGGACATCATCCCGGGGCGCCGGCGGTGCTCGAGGTGAAGGGTCGAAAGGTCGCCGTGCCGGCCGCGTCGATGGGCGTTGCGCGCTTCACGTTCTCCGATCTCTGCGAACAGCCGCTCGGGGCGCTCGATTACCTCGCGGTCGCCCGCGCCTTCCACACCGTCGTGCTCGAAGGTATCCCGATGCTCACGCCCGACCGGCGCAACGAAGCCCGGCGGCTGATCCATCTCATCGATACGCTCTACGATAGCGGGACATGCCTCATCGCCTCGGCGGCGGCCGAGCCCCACCGACTTTACCCCGAGGGGGACGGGGCTTTCCTCTTCGAGCGGACCGCCTCGCGGCTCATGGAGATGCGGAGCGAAGCCTATCTTGCGCGGAGCGGGAGCCCGGCCGCTCAGCCGGACCCTCACCCAATTCCACACCCAAGCCCGCGCACGAGTCCTCCGGCCGATTGAGCCCCGTGGGCCGGTTCGGGCCGCGCTCGGCCTGCGCTCGCCGCACGGCTGCCTGCCCCTCGGCGGTCCGTCGGACTTGAGCCCCTACCCGTTTCGTCCTACCAAGGCGCCAGTTTCCTCACGCCGGAGGCGAGCCGGCCGCGGAGCCATCGGGAACGGATCAACCGCTCGTCAAGCACGCACCACCACCCCTCACACAATTTCAACACAACACAGGGCCCGTTGGGGCCCCTAGCCTCCAGGGAGAATGCTTTCATGGCGCGGACGAAGATCGCGTTGATCGGCGGCGGAATGATCGGCGGCACGCTGGCCCACCTCATCGGCCTCAAGGAGCTCGGAGACGTCGTAATTTTCGATATTGCCGAGGGGTTGCCGCAGGGCAAGGCGCTCGACATCGCCCAATCGGGGGCCGTGGAAGGGTTCAACTGCACGCTCAAGGGCACGAACGCCTACGCCGACATCGAAGGGGCGAGCGTGTGTATCGTCACCGCCGGCGTGCCGCGCAAGCCCGGCATGAGCCGTGACGACCTGATCGGCATCAATCTCAAGGTTATGGAGCAGGTCGGCGCCGGCATCCGCAAGTACGCGCCCAACGCCTTCGTCATCTGCATCACCAATCCGCTCGACGCCATGGTGTGGGCGCTGCAGAAGTCCTCGGGCCTGCCGCGCAACATGGTCGCCGGCATGGCCGGCGTCCTGGACACGGCCCGCTTCCGGCACTTCCTCGCCGAGGAGTTCCGGGTCTCGGTCGAGGACGTGGCCGCGTTCGTGCTCGGCGGGCACGGCGACGACATGGTGCCGCTGGTGCGCTATTCGTCCGTCGGCGGTATTCCGCTGCCGGATCTCGTGCGCATGGGGTGGATCCGCCAGGAGCGCCTCGATCAGATCGTGGACCGCACGCGCAAGGGGGGCGGCGAGATCGTCGCGCTTCTCAAGACCGGCTCGGCCTACTACGCTCCGGCCGCCTCCGCCATCGCCATGGCCGAAAGCTTCCTCAAGGACAAAAAGCGCGTGCTGCCATGCGCCGCGTATCTCAACGGCGAGTACGGTGTTAAGGGGCTGTATGTGGGTGTGCCGACGATCATCGGCGAAGGCGGAACGGAGCGGGTCGTCGAGATCGACCTCAACTCCGCCGAGCGCTCGATGCTCATGAAGTCGATCGAATCCGTCAAGGGTCTGGTCGATGCCTGCATCAAGATCAACCCGCAGCTCGGCGCCTGAGGGCGCGGCCTGCACTGCACCAGCCGACGCGGGGTACGGAGGCTTCTCTATCAACAGTGTGCGGCCGCCTCCTGGCCGCACGCCCCTCCGTGCCGCGCTCCCCGTTTCGTTTCGTTGAGGGATCACGCGGAACCATGAACATTCACGAGCACCAGGCCAAGGATCTCCTGAGGCAGTATGGCGTGCCGACCTCGGGCGGCGGCGTGGCCTTCACGCCGGATGAGGCGGAGACGGTCGCCGCCGGCATCGCCACCGAGGTGCGGGTGGTCAAGGCGCAGATCCACGCGGGCGGGCGCGGCAAGGGCCGCTTCAAGGAAAAGGAAGCGGGCGAACAGGGCGGCGTGCGTTTCGCCAAGTCGCCCGCCGAGGCCAAGGCGCTGGCCGGGCAGATGCTCGGCAAGACGCTCGTCACGGTGCAGACGGGCCCGGCGGGCCGTGTCGTGCGGCGCATCTACATCACGGAGGCGGCCAGCATCGACCGCGAGCTCTATCTCTCGGCGCTGGTCGACCGCGCAAGCTCGCGCATCGCCTTCATCGCCTCCACCGAGGGCGGCATGGACATCGAGAAGGTCGCGCACGAGACGCCCGACAAGATCCTGACGCTCACCGTCGATCCGGCGACCGGTCTCATGCCGTTCCATTCGCGCAAGATCGCGTTCGCCCTCGGGCTCAAGGGCGAGCAGGTCAAGGAGTGCGCGAAGATGATCGACGGCCTCTACCGGCTGCTCAACGACAAGGACGTGAGCCTCATCGAGATCAATCCGCTGATCGTGACCAAGGACGGTCACCTCTCGGCGCTCGACGCCAAGATCTCGTTCGACGGCAACGCGCTCTTCCGCCATCCCGACATCGCCGCGCTGCGCGACGAGACCGAGGAGGACCCGATGGAGATCGAGGCCGCCAAGCACGAGCTGTCGTACGTGAAGCTCGACGGCTCGATCGGCTGCATGGTGAACGGCGCGGGCCTCGCCATGGCGACCATGGATATCATCAAGCTCTACGGCGCCGAACCCGCGAACTTCCTCGACGTGGGGGGCGGCGCGTCCAAGGAGAAAGTGCAGGCGGCGTTCAAGATCATCCTCTCGGACCCCTCGGTGCGCGGCATCCTGGTCAACATCTTCGGCGGCATCATGCGTTGCGACATCATCGCGGAGGGCATCGTCGCCGCTGCGCGCGAGATGGACATCACCGTGCCGCTCGTCGTGCGGCTCGAAGGCACCAACGTCGATCTCGGCAAGGAGATCCTGGCCAAGAGCGGGCTCACGATCGTTCCGGCCGACGACCTTGCGGATGCCGCCGCCAAGATCACGTCGGCGATCAAGGTTGCCGCCTGAGCCCCACCTATTCCCATCCCATTCGAATTGCCGCGATAAGAGACACAGCATGGCCATTCTCGTCGACGCGTCCACGGTCACCATCTGCCAGGGCCTGACCGGCAGCCAGGGGACGTTCCACACCAAGCAGGCGCGCAGCTACGGCACCCGGGTCGCCGGCGGCGTCACGCCCGGCAAGGGCGGCACGAAGGCCGCCGATCCCGAGCTTGCGGACCTGCCGCTGTTCAACACCGTGCTCGAAGCGAAAGCCAAGACCGGCGCCACGGCGAGCGCGGTCTACGTGCCGCCGCCGTTCGCCGCCGATGCCATCCTGGAGGCGATCGACGCGGAGATGCCGCTCATCGTCTGCATCACGGAGGGCATCCCCGTGCTCGACATGGTCAGGGTGAAACGCGCTCTCTCGGGCTCGAAGTCGCGGCTGATCGGGCCTAACTGCCCGGGCGTTCTGACGCCCAAAGCGTGCAAGATCGGCATCATGCCGGGCAACATCTTCAAGAAGGGGACGGTCGGCATCGTCTCCCGCTCGGGGACGCTCACCTACGAGGCCGTGAAGCAGACGACGGACGCCGGGCTCGGCCAATCGACGGCCGTCGGCATCGGCGGCGATCCGGTCAAGGGCACGGAGTTCATCGACGTGCTCGAGCTGTTTCTCGCCGATCCCGATACGCATTCGATCATCATGATCGGCGAGATCGGCGGGTCGGCCGAGGAAGAGGCGGCCGCGTTCCTGATCAGCGAAGCGAAGAAGGGCCGCAAAAAGCCGATGGCCGGGTTCATCGCCGGCATGACGGCGCCGCCGGGGCGGCGCATGGGGCATGCAGGCGCCATCATCTCCGGCGGCCAGGGGCGGGCCGAGGACAAGGTCGAGGCCATGCGCCGGGCCGGCATCGCGATCGCCGACAGTCCTGCGTCCCTGGGGACGACTTTGACCAAAGTTCTAAAGGGCTAACGGTCTGTCCCGTATATAAGCGGGGCATTCGAGGCGCGAAGAATTGCCAAAAACGGGAGAGATGGTTACCTCATCTCCGGCGATGTCGCGCCGGAAGCTATCGCGGGGTTTCGCATGTCACGACAGGCCCTCAACGAGCATTTTCTTCGCACGTCTTTTCTGAACGGCGTCAACACGCCCTATATCGAAGAGCTGCAGAGCCAGTACGAGAAAAATCCGGGCTCCGTCAGCGACGAATGGCGCCTTTTCTTCGAGAGCATGCGCGATGGCGCGGCCGAGCCGTCCCCCGCGAACGGCGAGGGCGCTGACGGACGATCGTCCGGGCCGTCCTGGGCGCAACCGCTGGCGCAGCTTCAGGGAGCGCCGAGCGAGCTGGTCGCGGCGCTGACCGGCGATTATGGCGAGGTCGAGCGCGGACTGCGCGACAGGCTGCAGGCACGGGCCCACACCACGGGGTTCGAGATCTCGCCTGCGATCTCGCTGCGCGCCATCCAGGACAGCGTGCGCGCCATCATGCTGATCCGCGCCTATCGCGTCATGGGGCACCTGGCGGCGGATCTCGATCCCCTCGGCCTGACCGACCGGCGCGTGCACCGGGAGCTCAAGGCCGAGACGTACGGCTTCACGGACGCCGATCTCGATCGCCCGATCTTCATGGACCGCTACCTCGGCCTCGACACGGCGACGATCCGGCAGGTGCTGCGCATCCTCAGGCGCACCTACTGCCGCAAGATCGGCTACCAGTTCATGCACATCACGTCGCCGGCTCAGAAGTCGTGGATCCAGCACCGCATCGAGGGCGACGAGAAGGACATCCGCTTCACGGAGAAGGGCAAGACGGCCATCCTCAGGAAGCTCATCGAAGCGGAGATGTTCGAGCGGTTCGCCGACGTGAAGTACACGGGCACCAAGCGCTTCGGGCTCGACGGCGGCGAATCCATGATCCCGGCGCTCGAGCAGATCATCAAGCGCGGTGGACAGCTCGGCGTGCGCGAGATCGTGATCGGCATGGCGCACCGCGGGCGTCTCAACGTGCTCTCGAACGTCATGGCCAAGCCGTTCCGCGCCATTTTCAACGAGTTCAAGGGCGGCTCCTGGAAGCCGGACGACGTCGAGGGGTCGGGCGACGTCAAGTATCATCTCGGCGCGTCGTCGGACCGGCAGTTCGACGGCAACAACGTGCATCTGTCGCTCACCGCCAACCCTTCGCATCTCGAGATCGTCGATCCCGTCGTGCTCGGCAAGGTGCGCGCGAAGCAGGATCAGCTCAACTGCGAGCCGAGCGAGCGCACGCCCGTCATGCCGCTCCTGATCCATGGCGACGCGGCGTTCGCCGGGCAGGGCGTGGTCGCGGAATGCTTCGGGCTCTCGGGCCTCAAGGGCCACCGCACGGGCGGCGCGATCCATTTCATCATCAACAACCAGATCGGCTTCACCACCAATCCGCGCCACTCGCGCTCCTCGCCCTACTGCTCGGACGTGGCGCGCGTGATCGAGGCGCCGATCTTCCACGTGAACGGCGACGACCCCGAAGCCGTGGTGCACGTGGCCAAGATCGCGACCGAGTTCCGGCAGAAGTTCCAGAAGCCGGTCGTCATCGACATGTTCTGCTACCGCCGGTTCGGACACAACGAGGCCGACGAGCCGGCCTTCACGCAGCCGATCATGTACGACCGCATCCGCAAGCACCCGACGGTGGTGCAGCTCTATTCGGAGCGCCTCATCGAGGAGGGCGTGGTGACGGCCGAGGGCGTCGAGGCCACCAGGGGCAAGTTCCGCGCGTTCCTCGACGCCGAGCTCGCCGCGGCGGAATCGTTCAAGCCCAACAAGGCGGACTGGCTCGACGGGCGGTGGAGCGGCGTCGGCCTCGCCGACGACGACGAGCGGCGCGGCAACACCGGCGTCCCGCTCGAGACGCTGAGAATGATCGGCAAGAACCTCACGACCATCCCGGCCGATTTCCGCGCGCATAAGACCATCGTCAAGCTGCTCGAACGGCGCCGCGAGATGGTGGCGAAGGGCGAGGGCCTCGATTGGGCGATGGCCGAGCATCTGGCGTTCGGCACGCTGGTCACCGAGGGATTCCCGGTTCGTCTTTCCGGCCAGGACTGCGAGCGCGGGACGTTCTCGCAGCGCCATTCGGTGCTCATCGATCAGGACACCGAGCGGCGCTATACGCCGCTGCGCCACATCGCACCCGGCCAGGCCCGATTCGAGGTCATCAACTCGATGCTGTCGGAGGAGGCGGTGCTCGGGTTCGAGTACGGCTACTCGCTCGCGGAGCCCAACGCGCTCGTCTGCTGGGAGGCTCAGTTCGGCGATTTCGCCAACGGCGCGCAGGTGGTGTTCGACCAGTTCATCTCTTCGGGCGAGCGCAAGTGGCTCAGGATGTCGGGTCTCGTGTGCCTCCTGCCGCACGGCTACGAGGGGCAGGGGCCCGAGCATTCCTCGGCGCGGCTCGAACGCTTCCTGCAGCTCTGTGCGGAGGACAACTGGCAGGTCGCGAACTGCACGACGCCCGCCAATTATTTCCACATCCTCAGACGGCAGCTCCACCGCGCGTTCCGCAAGCCGCTGATCCTGATGACGCCGAAGTCCCTGCTCAGGCACAAGCGGGTCGTCTCGCGGCTCGACGAGATGGGGCCGGGAACGACATTCCATCGCGTGTTGTGGGACGATACCTTCCGCAAGCCGGAAGAGGAGATCAAGCGCGTCGTACTGTGCTCGGGAAAGGTCTACTACGACCTCGCCGACGCGCGCGACGCGGGAGAGCTCTACGACGTCTACATCCTCCGGCTCGAGCAGCTCTATCCGTTCCCGGCGCGGGCGCTCTTGCACGAGATCGGGCGTTTTCCGAATGCCGACATCGTCTGGTGCCAGGAGGAGCCCAAGAACATGGGCGCCTGGACGTTCATCGAGCCCAACATCAACTGGGTGCTGGATCGGCTCGCGCCGGCCGGCCGGCGGGTGCGCTATGCGGGCCGTTCGGCGTCGGCGTCGACGGCGACGGGGCTGATGAGCAAGCATATTCACGAGCAGAAGACCCTGGTGGCGGACGCCCTCAAGGGCTGAGCCGGTGCGTTCAAGCGAGAAGAGGCCGGGGCTTTATTGGCCCCGCGGCGAGGAAGGCGGGAAGAGATGATTGAGATCCGCGTGCCGACGCTCGGTGAATCGGTGACCGAGGCGACGGTCGGAAAGTGGCTCAAGAAGCCGGGCGATGCGGTCAAGGCCGACGAGGCGCTCGTCGAACTGGAGACGGACAAGGTGACGGTCGAGGTGCCGGCGCCGGCGGCGGGGAAGCTCTCGCAGATCCTCGCCGATGAAGGGGCGACGGTCTCGATCGGCGCTGTGCTCGGCGCGTTGGCCGAAGGCGGCGGAGACGCACGGCCCGCGCCGCCCAAGGCGGCGGCTGCGCCTCAGGCGGCGAGCCCGGCGCCCGAGCCGCGCGCGGCTCCGTCCAGACCTGCGCCCTCTGAGCTCCGCGCACCGCCCAGCCCGGCCGCGCGCAAGCATCTCGCCGAGGCCGGCCTCGGCGAGGGCGACGTGACGGGATCGGGCCGGCGCGGCCAGGTGCTCAAGGAGGATGTGGCGGCGGCGGTGGCGCAAGCGGCGGCGCGCCCCAGGCTCGAGCCGGTGCCGGAAGAGCCCGCACGCGCGGCGGCGCCCGCCGTCCGCGCGGTGACCGTACCGCAGCAGGCCCCCGACGTGCGCGCGCCGGCGGCGGTGAGCGAAGCCGGGCGCGAGGAGCGCGTGCGTATGACGCGCCTGCGCCAGACCATCGCGCTGAGACTCAAGGAGGCGCAGAACACGGCGGCGATGCTGACGACGTTCAACGACGTCGACATGTCGGCCGTGATGGCGATGCGGGCTCAATACAAGGATCTGTTCGAGCGCCGGCACGGCGTGAAGCTCGGCTTCATGGGCTTTTTCGTGAAGGCGTGCATCCAGGCGCTGCGCGAGATCCCGGCCGTCAACGCGGAGATCGACGGCGAGGACATCGTCTTCAAGAACTACTATCACATCGGCGTTGCGGTCGGCACCGACCGCGGCCTCGTGGTGCCGGTTCTCCGCGACGCGGACCGCATGTCGATTGCGGAGATCGAGGCCAGGATCGGCGAGTTCGGCAGGCGCGCCCGGGAGGGAAAGCTCGCCATCGCCGAGATGCAGGGCGGCACGTTCACGATCTCGAACGGGGGCGTCTACGGCTCGATGCTCTCGACGCCGATCCTCAACGCGCCGCAGGCGGGCATCCTCGGCATGCATCGCATCGAGGAGCGGCCGGTGGTGAAGAACGGCGAGATCGTCGCGCGGCCGATGATGTATCTCGCGCTCAGCTACGACCATCGCCTCGTCGACGGGAAGGAGGCCGTGACCTTCCTCGTGCGCGTCAAGGAGTGCCTCGAGGATCCGCAGCGGTTCATCCTGGAATTGTGAGGTCGTCCGGGCCTCCTCATCCGAAACCCCGAGAAAGGCGCGCGCAAGATGGCCGACCCCTATGATCTCGTCGTGATCGGCAGCGGACCGGGCGGCTATGTGTGCGCGATCCGCGCTTCGCAGCTCGGCCTCCGAACGGCCATCGTCGAGAAGCGCGCGACGTACGGGGGCACGTGCCTCAACGTCGGCTGCATCCCCTCGAAGGCGCTGCTCCATGCCTCCGAGCTCTACGAGGAGGCAGGACACGGCTTTGCCCGCATGGGGATCAAAGTGTCCCCCGAGCTCGACCTCACGCGCATGCTCGCTTTCAAGGACGAGGGCGTGAAAGGCAACGTCGACGGCGTTGCGTTCCTGCTCAAGAAGAACAAGGTCGACGCGTTCCACGGCACCGGGCGCATCCTCAAGGCCGGGCGGGTGGAGGTGACGACGGCCGCCGGCGAGCGGCAGGTGGTCGAGGCGCACTCGATCGTCATCGCCACCGGATCGGACGTGGCGCGGCTGGCGGGCCTCGAGATCGACGAGGAGGAAATCGTCTCGTCGACCGGCGCGTTGTCGTTTGCGAAGGTGCCGGAGCGGCTCCTGGTGGTCGGTGCGGGCGTGATCGGCCTCGAGCTCGGGTCGGTGTGGCGCCGGCTCGGGTCGTCCGTGACCGTCGTCGAATACCTCGACCGCATCCTGCCCGGCATGGATGGGGAGGTCGCGAGCGCGCTTGAGCGCCTCTTCTCCAAGCAGGGGCTCGCATTCCGGCTTGGCACCAAGGTGGTCGGCGTAGAGCGGATCGAAGGCGGCCTCGACGTGAGCCTCGAGCCGGCCAAGGGCGGCGCCCAGGATCATATCGAGGCGGACGCAGTGCTGGTCGCGATCGGGCGCGTGCCGTTCACCGACGGGCTCGGCCTCGACGACGTGGGCGTGGTGCGCGACGCGCGCCGCCGCATCGTCGTCAACGGACAGTTCGAGACCAACGTGACGGGCATCTATGCCATCGGCGACGTGATCGCCGGGCCGATGCTCGCGCACAAGGCCGAGGACGAGGGCATGGCGGTGGCCGAGATCCTCGCGGGCCAGGCCGGCCAGGTGAATCACGACGTCATTCCGAGCGTGATCTACACCACGCCCGAGGTGGCCTCCGTCGGAAAGACCGAGGACGAGCTCAAGGCGGTGGATGTCGCCTATACGGTCGGCAAGTTCCCGTTCACGGCCAACGGACGCGCCAAGGTCAACAGGACCACGGAGGGCTTCGTCAAGATCCTGGCGGACGCGGACACCGACCGCATTCTCGGCGTGCACATCATCGGTGCGAACGCGAGCGAGCTCATCGCGGAGGCGGCCGTGATCATGGAGTTCGGCGGCTCGGCCGAGGACCTGGCGCGCACATGCCATGCGCATCCGACGCTGTCGGAGGCGGTGAAGGAGGCGGCGCTCGCGGTCGCCAAGCGCGCCATCCATATGTGAGCAGCGCGGCCCGAGCTTAAGCGCGGGGATGGGCGCGATCGTAGACGGCCAGGATGCGGGCGCGGTCGACCTCGGTATAGACCTGCGTGGTCGAGAGCGAGGCGTGACCGAGCAACTCCTGGATCTGGCGCAGGTCGGCGCCTGCGGCGAGCAGATGCGTCGCGAACGAGTGGCGGAGCGCGTGCGGCGTTGCGGTCTCCGGCAGTCCGAGCGCGTCGCGCATGCGGGCGATGGCGAGCTGGATCAGGCGCGGCGACAGCGGTCCCCTCTTGGCGCCGATGAACAGGGGCGCGGCGGCGTCACGCGGATAGGGACAGAGCGCGAGGTAGCGCTCCACGGCCTGCTGCGTGAGGGGCAGGATGGGCACGAGCCGCTCCTTGCCGCCCTTGCCCGTGATGCGGAGCACGTCGCGGCCCGCAACCGGCGCGTCGCGGCAGGTGAGGGAGAGGGCTTCGGAGATGCGCAGGCCCGCGCCGTAGAGCAGCAGCATCACGGCGACATCGCGGGCGCGGATCCAGTCGTCGTCGGCGCCGCCGGTCTCGACGAGGGCGGCCGCCTTCTCGACGGTGAGCGGCTTCGGCAGCGTGTGGGGAAGGCGCGGCATGGCGACCTGGGCCAGCGCGCGGTTGGTGACGCGGTCGGTCGCCTCGAGCCAGCGATAGAAGGTACGCAGCGCCGAGACCGTGCGTGCGAGCGAGCGGCTGGCGGCGCCCTCGCGCCGGCGGGCGGCCAGGAAGCGGCGCACGGCCTTGACCTCGAGGCGGCCGAGGTCGGCGAGGCAGGGAGCGTGCCCGAGGTCGCGCCTCAGAAAGCCCAGGAACTGGCGCAGGTCGCGCTCGTAGGAGGTGAGGGTTGCGGGCGTGTGGCCGCGCTCGTGGACGAGGTGGTCGAACCAGGCGGCCGCGGCACGGCCGAGGTCGTCGGACAGCGGCAGCTCGCCGTCCGCCTCGAGAAGCTGGTCGATGGTCTCCCGGGTCATGCGCTGTCCAGATTCACCCATCCGCGTTGCAGGAGCGTAAATGATTTGCGCGATGGCGTAGAGCGCCGCGACACTTGCGTTCCGTGTGGTGTGCGGATCAAAAAGCCTGAAAACACGGGATTTCCAGCCGTTCCGGAGCATGGGCGCCGGGGCGGGCCGGGTGCAATTCAAGTGTGCGAATCGGCGCCCCGCATCCCTCTACCGATTGCGATAAGCCCATCCTGGCGGTATGCACTCACGACGTTGCCTTGCGCGCGAAGGGCAGTTTAAGCCTGAAAAACGCGGCTTTTTGCGCTCCGTTGTGCTGGCAAGCGTGTGACTTAAACTCCAGCCCATCGCAAAAAAGCGTAGCCTTTTTCGTTCGGTAGCCGCGGAAATTCATTCTTATTGTATGTTCGCGCGGTGATTCTGATTCTTTCTTTCTGGGGAACTCTCATGGCCAAGACCGTCACCAAGGCTGCTCCCAAGGCAGCCAAGCCCGTCAATACCGTTACGCTGCGCCACCTCGGCACGGCGCTCTCCGAAGCGCACGACATGCCCAAGAAGCAGGCCAACGCCGTGCTCGAGGACATGGTCGCGATGATCGCCAAGCACCTCAAGAAGGGCGACCGCATCCGCATCGGCGGCCTCGGCATCCTGCAGGTGCGCAAGCGTCCGGCGCGCATGGGCCGCAACCCGGCCACGGGCGAGGCGA
>NZ_DAITQL010000074.1:0-20586 GCF_036833075.1 Hyphomicrobium sp. | reverse complement strand
TACGGTACCATGAGAACAGATACTCACTTAAACAATGACTTATATCGTTATCGATAAATCTGTCCGTGTTTGCACGCCAAGGGGCAGCCATACTTATGATGTCGGTCGATACAACCGGACTGTTCGAAGGTGACCTTCGTCGCCTGACGAAGATCATCCGCGCGGCCATCACGTTCTTCGGCGTGCTTCTGCTCGCGATCATCGCCTTCGCCGGCTGGTCGGCGAACAAGACCGCCACCGACAGCGAGCGTACGCTCGTCGAGAACGCCCTCAATCAGGCCATCGGCAGCGTCCTCGACGGTCAAAAGAGCGTGGCCTGGTGGGACGACGCGGTGACGAACACCGCCGACGGCGCGCTCAACCTGGAGTTTGCAGACGCCGAGTTCGGATTGTTCCTCGGAGAGACCTACGGACACGACGAGATCTACATCCTCGACGGGACGAACGCGGCGATCTACGCCTACAAAAACGGCGCGCGAGCGGAGCCTTCGGTCTACGCCGCGCGTGAGGCCACATTCGCACCCCTCGTCGCGGAGATCCGCAACGGGGTTGAGACGCTCAGGAACCGTCCGGACGACTTCGGCCGGGCACAGACCAACTACCGCGTCCTCGCGGGCGTTCTCGAGACCGCACGCTGGGCCGGCCACATCGTCACGCTCGACGGCATGCCCTCCGTGGTCGCCGCCATCACGATCGTTCCCAACGTCGACATGACGCTGCTCAAGGGCACGCCCAAGCTCCTCGTCAGCGTGGTCCGCATCGACGAGGCGTTCGTCAAGAAGATCGCGCAGTCGCTGCTGCTTCCGGATCTCGAGCTGACGGCGCATCCGGTCGCGACCGGCGGCGTCGTATCCGAGCCCTTCGTCAGCGACGATGGCGTGCATGCCGGCTATCTTTCGTGGACGACGCGCCGGCCGGGCCAGATTCTGCTGACCATCATTCTGCCGCTCGTTGCGTGCGGCGTCCTGGCGACGGGCATTCTCTCCAGCAAAATGTTCCGTCGCCTCAAGCGGGCGTCGGATGAGCTGACGCAGCGCGAGGCGCGCTCGCGCCATGCCGCCAAGCACGACGCGCTCTCGGGGCTTCCCAACCGCCAGCACATGGTCGAGCGCGTGGATTCGACGCTTGCCGCGCCGGGTTTCGGCGCCGCGGGCGAGCGGGCGATCGCGGCCTACGTCGACGTCGACCGGTTCAAGGACATCAACGACACGCTGGGACACGAGACGGGCGACAAGCTGATCAAGGCGGTCTCGAAGCGCCTGGCTGCGCGCTTGAGCGACAACGATTTCCTGGCCCGGTTCGGAGGAGACGAGTTCGCCATCCTCTGCGTCTCCGACGACGCCGATGCGGATGCGCAGCTTTCGGCGCGCATCGCCAGCGTGTTCAATGAGCCGTTCGCGATCGACGGGCAGACCATTCGCGTCACGGCGTCGATCGGCATCGCCCGGGCACCCGAGCATGGCCAGAGCGCGGATGATCTCATGCGCCACGCCGACATTGCGCTCTACGAGGCCAAGAGCCAGGGCCGCGACCGGGCCATGACGTTCTCTGCCGAGATGGCGAGCCACGTCGAGACGCGCCGCGCGATCGAGGTGGACCTGCGCGCGGCCATCGAGCGCGAGGAGCTGCGGCTCACCTATCAGCCCATCGTCTCCTGCTGCACCGGCGCGATCGTCGGTGCGGAGGCGTTGTTGCGCTGGCGCCATCCTCTCAGGGGCGAGATCCCGCCCTCGACCTTCATTCCGATCGCCGAGATCTCGGGGCTCATGCCCGCGCTCGGGACGTGGATGCTCGAGCAGGCGATCAGGGATTCGCGGCAATGGCCCGACATCGAGATCGCCGTCAACCTCTCGCCGGTGCAGTTCAAGCAGGCGGATTTGGAGGCCATCCTCAAGCGCCTGACGACGGTTTACGACGTCGCGCCGAGCCGCATCGTGCTCGAGATCACGGAAGGCATGCTGCTCGAGGCGACCGATCAGACCAAGGCGGTGCTGCAGGGGCTCCAGGACATGGGCTTCAAGACGGCGCTCGACGATTTCGGGACCGGCTATTCGAGCCTCTCCTACCTCTGCAACTTCAAGTTCGACAAGATCAAGATCGACCGCTCCTTCGTCACCAACGTCTCGAGCGCGATCACCTCGCGGACGATCGTGCAGTCGGTGGTCTCACTCGGGCGCGGTCTCGGCATGCGGATCGTGGCGGAAGGCGTCGAGACCGAGTACGAAGCGGTGATGATGAGCCACTTCGGCTGCACGGAGCTGCAGGGCTATTTCTTCTCGCGTCCGCTCGCCGCGCCGCAGCTCACGGCGCTGATCGAGACGTTCGAGCCGCGGCGCCTGGGGTCCGATACCCGTCCGAAGAAAAACCGCAGGGCGGCGACCGCTTGATTTTTGGAGTGCGTTGCGATTTCCCTCCTCTTGGAGGCGGCGATAGCGCAATCCTGGGGGAGCGATGGTCGAGAAGAGCAGCGGCGAGGGCCACGGCAACGCCGAGTACCAGTGGAACGCGTTCGATTCCGAAGCCTATTTCCAGCATTACTACGGCGAGCCGCATCCCGACGACGATCTCGTCATCCGCGTGGCGGTCGATGCGTTGAGGCGCGCCTCGGCGGCCGGCAACGCGCTCGATGTCGTCGACGTCGGCACCGGCCCCAACCTCATTCCGTTCTTCTGCACGCTACCGCGCGCGCGCCGGCTCACGGCCTGGGAATACGCGGCGACGAACGTCGCCTGGCTCCGGGCTGAACTCGAGAACGACGATATGCGCCCGCAGTGGCGACACTTCTGGCGCGTCGCGCGGGAGGCGTACGGGCCCGGCTGGGGGCTGCCGGAGAACCCGATCCCGTTGCTCCGCGAAAAATGCGTCGTCACGCAGGGCTCGGTGTTCGATCTGCCGGCGCGGAGCTGGGATGCGGCGACGATGTTCTTCTGCGCCGAATCGATCACCGAGCGCCAGGACGAGTTCGAGGCGGCTTGCGCGACCTTCGCGCGCTCGGTGCGCCCCGGGGGCATGCTTGCGGCGGCGTTTCTCGTGCGCAGCGAGGGATATGTGGTGGCCGACCGGCCGTTTCCCGTGCTCAAGCTCTCACCCGAGACGATCGAGCGCGTGTTCAGGCATCACGCCGACGCGGTCGACGCCCGGCTGATCGGCATCGTCGACCGGGAGATCCGCAGCGGGTATTCCGGATTCATCTTTCTCACCGGCACAGCGCGCTGAGCCGACCCTGCCCGGCCTTTCGCATCAATGCGCGCGGCGCAGGAGGCCGTTGCGGGGCGCGAAGAGGAAGGCGGCCAGGAAGACGGCAGCCTGGATCAGCACGATCGAAGGGCCCGTCGCGCCGTCGATGTGGAAGCTCACGAGCGTTCCGAGCACGCTCGACCCGACCGCCACCGCGGCCGACAGGACGAGCATCCGCTCGAAGCGGTCCGTCAGGAGATAGGCCGTCGCGCCGGGCGTCACCAGCATGGCCACCACCAGGATGACGCCGACGGCCTTGAGGGCCGCGACGATGGTGAGCGCGAGCAGCACCAGGAGGCCGTAATGGATGAGCCGGACCGGCAGTCCGATGGCGCGGGCGTGTTGCGGATCGAAGCAGTAGAGCAGAAGATCGCGCCACTTGGCCATCACCACAAGCAGCGTCACGCCGGCGATGAGGCCGGTCTCGATCACGTCGCGCCATGTCACGCCGAGCATGTTGCCGAACAGGATGTGCATGAGGTGCTGGTCGGTTTCGACCTTGGTCATGAGCACGAGGCCGAGGCCGAACATGCCGGAGAAGACGATGCCCATCACCGTGTCCTCCTTCACGCGGCTGTTCTCCTTGAGGTAGCCGGTGAGGAGCGCGCACGAGAGGCCGGAGGCGAAGGCGCCGAGGGCGATGGGGAGCCCCGTCACGACGGCCACCACGATGCCGGGAAGCACGGCGTGGGAGATGGCATCGCCCATCAGCGACCAGCCGCGCAGCACGAGGTAGCACGACAGCACGGAGCAGACGGCGCCGATCAGCATGGCGGCGATCAGGGCGCGCTGCATGAACCCGTAGGAGAGCGGCGTGACGAAGAAGTCGACGAGGCTGCTGTCCATCAGGAGGTCGGGCGCTCCGCCGCCGGTTCGTCGTCCGCGATGGCCTGCCGCCGGCTCGCGAGGAGGCCGTGCTTGGGCGCGAGAAAGAAGGCGGCAAGGAACATGAGCGTCTGCAGGACGACGATGACGCCCCCCGTCGCGCCGTCGAGGAAATAGCTGATGTAGGCCCCGGCGACGCTCGTCGTCGCGCCGATGACGACGCTCAGCGCGAGCAGGCGCCCGAAGCGGTCGGTCAGAAGGTAGGCGGTCGCGCCCGGCGTCACCACCATGGAGATGACGAGACAGGCGCCGACGGTCTGCAGCGCCGCCACCGTAGAGGCGCTCAGAAGCGTGAAGAACAGGATCTTGAGCGCGGTCGGGTTGAGTCCGACGCTGCGGGCGTGGGTCTCGTCGAAGAACACGACCATCAGGTCTTTCCACTTCACCGCCAGGACGGCGAAGGAGACGGCGGCGATGACGACGACCTGAAGGGCGTCGTCGTCGGAGATGCCGAGAATGTTGCCGAGCACGATCGACTGCACGTTGACCGCGGTCGGGTTGATCGAGACGAGCAGCAGGCCGGCGGCGAAGAACGACGAGAACACGATGCCGATGACGGCGTCCTCGCGCAGCTTCGACTGCTGGCGCACGAACCACATGCCGATGGCCGCCAGGAAGCCCGCCACGAACGCGCCGGCGGCGAACGGAACGCGGAGAAGGTAGGCGGCGGCAACGCCCGGCACGATGGAATGGGCGAGCGCATCGCCCATCAGCGACCAGCCCTTCAGCATCAGATAGGCCGAGAGGAAAGCGCAGGTGGCGCCGACGAGGCCGCTCACCCACATGGCCTTGACCATGTAGTCGTAGGCGAAGGGGACGAGGAGCTCACTCATTCTCTCTCTCCGTCTTGCCCGCGCTGTCGCCGTTGCCGTTCTCGCCGTAGAAGACGAGGGCGCGCTCGTCGTCGGTGAGCACGGTCACCGTGCGCCGGTCGTCGTCGGCGTGCAGGGCGGAGCCTGCCAGCTTGAAGTGACGCAGCACGCCGCCGAACGCCTTCTCGAGATTGGCCTCCGTGAAGGTCTCCCGCGTCGGTCCGGCGGCGAGCAGAACGCGGTTGATCAGCACCACCTGGTCGCAGAAATCCGGCACGCTGCCGAGATTATGCGTGGAGACCAGCATCAGGTGCCCGCGCGCTCTGAGATCGCGCAGGAGATCGACGATTGCCGTTTCCGTCTTGACGTCGACGCCCGTGAACGGCTCGTCGAGGAGTACGATGCGGCTTTCCTGGGCGAGCGCGCGCGCAAGGAAGACGCGCTTCTTCTGCCCTCCGGAGAGCTCGCCGATCTGGCGCTTGCGGAAGTCTGTCATGCCGACGCGCTCGAGCGCTTCGCTCACCTTCTGGCGATCCACCCCCGATGCGCGGCGCAGAAATCCCATGTGGCCGTACCGGCCCATCAAGACCACGTCCTCGACCAGCACCGGGAAATTCCAGTCCACGTCCTCGCTCTGCGGCACGTAGGCGACGAGGTTGCGCTTCAGCGCGTCGTCGACGGGAAGGCCGGCGATGCGCACCTCCCCGGCGGTCGGGCGCACGAAGCCCATGATGGTCTTGAAGAGCGTGGACTTGCCGCTGCCGTTGACGCCGACGAGACCGCAGATGGTGCCGGCGCCGAGCTCGAACGTGATGTCCTTCAGCACCACATGGCCGTTGCGGTATGCGACCGTGACGTTTCTGGCGCTGATGGAGGGAGGGCTTTCGGAGGGCGAGATCAAGAGGTGAAGCCCTCGGCGATGGTTTCCACGGTCACGCGCAGGAGATCGACGTAGGTCGGCACCGGGCCGTCCTCGGTGCTCAGGCTGTCGACGTAGAGGACGCCGCCGTAGCGGGCGCCGGTCTCCTTCGCCACCTGCCGCGCCGGCTTGTCGGAGACGGTGCTCTCGCTGAACACGACGGGGATGTCGTTGGCGCGCACGAGGTCGATCACCTTGCGCACCTGCCGGGGCGTGCCCTGCTCGTCGGCGTTGATCGGCCAGAGGAAGGCTTCGCGCATGCCGTAATCGCGCGCGAGGTAGCTGAAGGCACCCTCGCTCGTCACGAGCCAGCGGCGGCCCTCGGGGATCGCGGCGATGCGCGCGCGCAGCGGAGCGTCGAGGGCCTTGATCTCCTCCGCGTAGCGGGCGGCGTTCGCGTCATAGGTCGCGGCGTTGGCCGGATCGTGGGCGACGAGCGCCTTGCGGATGTTCTCGATGTAAACGAGGGCGTTCGAGGGCGACATCCAGGCGTGGGGATTGGGCTTGCCGGTATAAGGCCCGTCCGTGATCCCCATGGGGACGATGCCGTCGCTGACGACGACGCTCGGCACGTCGCTCACGTTGTCGAAGAAGCGCTCGAACCAGCGCTCGAGGTTCATGCCGTTCCAAAGCACGAGGTCGGCGGACTGCGCCTTGACGATGTCGTGCGGGGTCGGTTGGTAATCGTGGATCTCGGCGCCGGGCTTGGTGATGCTTTCGACGACGGCGGCGGTGCCGGCGACGTTCCGAGCGATGTCCTGGATGACGGTGAACGTCGTCACGACGCGGAACGGTTTGGTCTCGCCGGCTGCCGTCGGAGCGTCCGGGGTGTGTCTGGCCGGAAGGAGCGCGAACGCGAGCGCCACGGCCCCGACGATCGCCGCGCCGATCACGGCGCGGCGCACGAAGCCATTTTCATTCTGCGGCATTCGAGCTCTCGATCACTTCCGAATGCTCCGAGGATTAGACGAGCCGGTTCGTATTGTCAACTTAGTTGCAAATGATTCCTAAGTAGAGCCTTTTCAGCCCGAGGGAAAGCCGCTGGTTCCCGGCGCGCGACGGACGGAGGGGAAAGCTTGACCCGCCGGCGGAATATGCCGATGGTCCGCGATCTGTTTCAATCTCTGCGGTTTCCGGAACCTCCCTGACTTGGATCTGCCGTTCGCGCTCACCTGCCGCCCGCCGCATCTCGTCGCCGCGTTCGATGCGCCGCAGGCGATGCTCTCCTGGTCGCTTACCAGACCCGGGTTCCAGACGGCGCGGCGCGTGGCGTGGCGCGAGGTGCGCAACGCGGACCTGCCGCCGTCGCTCGATCCCGTCGCGGGCATCGCGGCGCTGATGGCGGAGGCCGGCTATGCGGATGCGATCCCGCTCATCACCTCGCGCGACATCACGCGCCATCACCTCGTCCAGTCGCAGGTCGAGACCGTGACCGCGACCTGCCTTGCGACCTGTGGGCTTTCGAACGGCGAGCGGGTCGGCCGGCGGTGCACCGAGCCCGTGCCATTGCCGGGCACCGTCAACGTGCTGCTGCACGTCTCCGAGCCGCTCTCCGCGGCGGCGATGATAGAGACGCTGTCGATCGTGACCCAGGCGCGGACCGCGGCAATCCTCGAAGCGGGCGTGCGGCGCGAGGGCGTCGTGGTGACGGGAACGGGGACGGACTGCATCGTCGTGGCGGCGCCGGAGGGTGCGGGCGGCGCGCAGTTCGCCGGGCTGCACACGGCCATCGGTGAGGCGGCGGGCGATGCCGTCTACCGGGCGATCCGCGAAGGGGTCGCGGTGTGGCAGGCCGACTGGTCGGCGGCCACGGCGTGCCGGCAGCCGGCCGCGGAATAGTAAAGATAAACGGTGGACGCCGCCGCCCCTGGGGCTGCCGGTGCGTTCGTGCCATAGTCGTTCGCTGTCGTTGGAGGATCAGAGGCCGATGGCCGAGCGGATTGTGCTGGTTACGGGATCGCTGGCGGAGCCGCGCGTCCGGCGCGTGGCCGAGCAGGTGGCGAGCGAGGCGCTCGAGCCCGTGGTCGCGAACGTCGGCGTCAAGGTCGCGGCGCTGATGACGACCGACATCGTCGAGCGCCGCCTTACGTTGCCCGAGGGCGCGGACCGCGTGGTCATGCCGGGCCGCTTCCGCGGCGATCTCGACCGCCTGTCGGACTTCTTCGGCACGCGCTTCGAGCGCGGCCCGGACGAGGTGGCGGACCTGCCCGAGTACCTCGGCCACGCGAAAGAGAAGCCCGACCTCTCGCAGCACAACGTCACCATCTTCGCCGAGATCGTCGATGCAACCTTGATGACGCCGGAGGAGATCGTCCTGCGCGCGCGGATGCTGCGTGCGGATGGCGCCGATGTCATCGACCTCGGCTGTCTGCCGGACAGCCCGTTTCCGCATCTCGAGGACGCCATCCGCGCGCTGCATGCGGACGGCGTGCGGGTCAGCGTCGACAGCTTCAACGCGGAGGAGCTGTCGCGGGGGACGAAGGCCGGCGCCGACTTTCTGCTCAGCCTGTCGGAGAAGACCATCGCGATCGCAGACGAGGGTCCGGCGGTGCCGATCCTGGTCTCGGCGGGCGCAGCCGATATGGATTCGCTCGATCGCGTGATCGACATCATGATCGCCAAGGGCAAGCCCTTTTACGCCGACCCCATCCTCGATCCCATCCACTACGGGTTCGCCGCCTCGGTGGCGCGCTACGTCGACCTGCGGCGGCGCCGGCCGGACGTACCGATCCTGATGGGCATCGGCAACGTGACGGAGCTCACGGACGCCGATACGACCGGCATCAACGCGCTGCTGATGGGCCTCTGCTCGGAGCTCGACATCACGGCCGTGCTCGCGGTGCAGGTGAGCCCGCACTGCCGTACGGCGATCCGCGAGTTCGACCGGGCGCGACGCGAATTCTTCGCCGCCAGGAAGGCCGGCGCGCTGCCGCAGGGCTTCGGCGGCGGGCTGATGGCGCTGCGCGACCGCAAGGGGTTCGCCTCGACGCCCGAAGAGATCCGCACGCTCGCCACCCAGATCCGCGACCAGAACTACCGGATCGAGGTGGCCGAGGACGGTGTCCACATCTACAACAAGAACGGGCACCACGTGTCGGACGATCCGTTCCAGCTCTTCCCCCACCTCGATACGCGGGCGGATGCGGGGCACGCGTTTTATCTCGGTGTCGAAACGGCGCGGGCGGAGATCGCCTATCGGCTCGGCAAGCGCTACACGCAGGACGAGCCGCTCGAGTTCGGCGTCGTCGCCGAGACCAGGGGCTCCGCCGACGACGCGCATCTCATGAAGTTCAAGGAGGCCGGCACCACGCTGAAGAAGGGCGAGCCGGCGAGCGGGAAATAACGCCAGCGGGCGGCTCTGATGCCGGGCGGCGAGCGGGACCCCGCGTGAAACCATTCTCTCCGGCCGCGCATTTGAAGGCAACAAACGGAGTGCCCGGGCCGCGGCCCGGGCTTAGGGTGGGTGCCGCACCGCGAGGCGGGATCCGCGCCTCCGTTCAACCGAGGGTTCACATCGCATGACAGTCAAAGCATGGGCGACACCGGCCGCAGATAAGCCACTCGAGCCGTTCGAGTACGATCCGGGGCCGCTCGGCGTCGACGACGTGGAGATCGCCGTCGAGACCTGCGGCATCTGCCACTCCGACCTCTCCATGATGCACAACGAATGGGGCATGACGGCCTATCCGCTCGTGCCGGGCCACGAGGTGATCGGACGCGTCAAGGCGCTCGGGAGCAACGCCAAGGGCCTCAGGATCGGCCAGCGCGTGGGCGTGGGCTGGGCGTCGTCGAGCTGCATGCACTGCCAGCCGTGCCTCAACGGCGATCAGAACCTCTGCGCGACCCACACCGGCACCATCGTCGGCCGTCACGGAGGCTTCGCGGACACGGTGCGCGCGCAATGGCCGTGGGCCATCCCGATTCCGGATGGGGTCGATGCGCGGGAGGCCGGACCGCTGCTCTGCGGCGGCGTCACGGTGTTCACGCCGTTTCGCGCCTTCGGCATCCGGCCGACGGATCGCGTCGGTGTGGTCGGTATCGGCGGCCTCGGCCACATGGCGCTCAAGTTCGCGCATGCCTGGGGATGCGAGGTGACGGCCTTCACGTCCACCGATGCAAAGGCGGAAGAAGCCCGCTCGTTCGGCGCCCATCACGTCGTCAACACGCGCAACGGCGATGATCTCAAGCGCATCGCCGGCACGCTCGATCTTCTGCTCGTCACCGTGAACGTTCCGCTCGACTGGCCGGCCATGATCGCCGCCCTGCGCCCCAAGGGACGGCTGCACGTCCTGGGCGCCGTTCTGGAGCCCATTCCCGTGGCAGCGTTTCCCCTCATCATGGGGCAGAACAGCATCTCGGGTTCACCGAACGGGGCGCCGGTGACGTCTCAGCTCATGCTCGAGTTCTGTGCGCGCCACAACATCTCGCCTGTGACCGAGCATTTCCCCATCACGCGCGTCAACGACGCCATGCAGCACCTGATCGACGGAAAGGCGCGGTACCGCATCGTGCTGGATGTCGCGGCGTGTGCGCGGGGTTGGCGCGGGCGCTTGCAGGCCCGCGCCGCCTCAATCCGCCATGGACGGGGCACGAGCCAGGCGGCCCCAGGCGTGCAGCATGTCCTCGTCCGGCGGCGCGAAGCCGCCGAAGGGGCCGACGAACGCCCGGTAGCTGTCGGCGAAGGCCGGCGAGACGGCAGTCAGCACAGGTTTCTCGAGCAGGGCCGCGGCCGTGAACGCGGCGAGGAGCCCGCCGCGGTCCGCCTCGAGCTTCCCGAACTTGCTCAGCACGACGACGTCGCACTCGGCGATGTCGTCGACGACGTGCTGGCAGGCTTCCGCGAAGCCGCGCGCGTCCAGGCAGCACGCCGTCGATCGGGGGCCGAGGTCCTGGTAGATCTCGTAGGCCGCCGTGGTGCGCAGGTTGCGCAGGCGCGCCCCACCGCAGCTCTTCGGCAGGCCGGGCGACGTCTCTTCCACCACTCCCGCGACGCGCGCGCCGCCGGCCATCCAGCGTTGCGCCAAGCGTGTCAGCAGCTCTTGGATGGCGATGCCGTCCGCGCCCGCAACGGCGACGATCCGCGTCGACGGGCTATCCGCGTACAGGGTCAGCGGAGCCAACCAGTCCGCGTTCCCAGCTAGCCGTTGAGTGCCGATAGACATCACGCGCCCCCTTTGGCCTCTGTCGCTGATCGCAAGTTTGAACGAAATATCCCGGAAACCCGGAAATACCAAGGGGTACCGATGGTCAGCCGATGTATATCAACAAATACAACGCCGCAACCCGCCGCCCGGCCGGCGGCGGGACGGGGGCCGGTGTCAGGGTGCGCCGCCTTACTCCCGCGGCGCCGGAACGGAGGGATCCCCCTCGCTCCAGTCGCGGCGCATGGCGGCGCTGACGAGCAGCATCAGCGAAACCGGTGTGGTGATGGTGACGAAGATCGCGATCAGAACCTCGTGCACCACGGGCCGGGACTGCAGCACGGAGAAATACAGGATCGAGGCGAGCAGCACGCAACCGACGCCGAGCGTCGTGCCGAGCGTCGGCGCGTGGACGCGGGCGTAGAAATTCCTGAGCCGCAGAAGCCCAACGGCGCCGATCAGCGTGAGGCCGGCTCCGGTCAGCATGAGCACGGCGGTGAGCAGCGCCGCCCAGGCGGGGAAATCCGCAGGAATTATCATTCGATCGTCTCTCCGCGCATGAGGAATTTCGCGAGCGCCGCCGTCGCCACGAAGCCCAGGATGGCGATCACCAGGGCCGCCTCGAAGTACACCTCGTCGCCGGTCTCTATTCCGAACGTGAGAATGAGGATCATGCCGGCGACATAGAAGGCGTCGAGCGCCAGCACGCGGTCCTGCGCCCTCGGCCCGCGCAGCATGCGGAACGCCGCGCACGCCATGGCGAGCACGAGCGCGAGCTCCGAGATGGCGACCGACCATGCGAGGATGGCGTGCGCGCTCATTCGAAAATCTCCATCAGCAGCCGTTCGTAGCGGGTCTTGATGAGCTCGATCCATGCCGCCTCGTCGACGAGGTCGAGAACGTGGAGCAAGAGGACGCCTGTGCGGCTGTCGAAGTTGACCCACACGGTACCGGGCGTGGAGGTGACGATGCAGGCGAGGATCGAGAGCGCGTATTCGTTGCGGATGTCGAGCTTCACCCAGATGAAGTCGGATCTGGCCCTGAGCTCGGGCTTGAGGACGATGCGCGTCACCGCGATGTTCGAGCGGATGATGTCGATGAGCACGATGATGGCGAGGCGCAGGATGGCGCTCGGCCGGCGGACGCGGCCGGTCGGGATCTGCAGCGTCGAGATGGCGAGCCCGCCGGCGATGCCGATGATCGAGCCGAGCAGCATCTGCCCCGGCGAGACCGACTGGTTGAGCAGCAGCCACATGCCGAGCAGGAACGCGGAGAGGATCGGGTAGGGGACGAGCCGCATCATGGGGCGTGCTCCGTCTCCGGGCGTGCCGCGCGCGGTGCCGTCATGACGCTGCGCACATAGGTCTCCGGCGCGTGGATGCTTTCGGCGGTGGCCTGCATGAACCTCGCGACGGGGCCGGCCTCGACCGTCAGCGCAGCTGCGAGGAACAAGAGCCCGACGATCGGAACCACCTCGAGGAAGCGGACCGTCGGAACCGTCGTCTCGATCGGCACCCAGAAGACGCGGATGCCCGTCCGCATCATGGCGACCGTGGCGGCGAGCCCCGAGACGAGCAGCACCGCGAGCAGGGTCCACGACACCGCCGGCGGTTGCGCGGCGGCCGCGCCGTCGCCGGCGGGAAACAGCGCGTAAAGAATGAGGAACTTGCCGATGAAGCCCGAGAGCGGCGGCAGGCCGGCCAGCAGGAGTGCGCAGGCCGCGAAGCCGATGCCGAGGATGGCCAGCGTCGCGGGGATCGCGATCCCGATCGGGTCCGCCGCGCCGTCACCCGCCTCATCCTCGTCGCCAAGCGCATCGGCGGTGATCGCGATCACGTCCGCGCCCGGCATGCGGCTGCGCTCGATGAGCTCGATCAGCAGGAAGAGCGCGCTGACGGCCAGCGTCGAGCTCACGAGATAGAATAGCGCGCCCCCCGTCACACCGGCGCTGCCGACCGCGATGACGGCAAGCAGCGTGCCGGACGATACGATGACGCTCAGCGAGGCGAGGCGCGGCAGATCCTGAGCGGCGAGCAGGCCGATGGACCCGAACGCCACGGTGGCGATGCCGCCGACGAGCAGCCAGTTGCTGCCGAAGGCAGCCGATGTGCCGGCGTCGGGGCCGAACACCATGGGCCAGAGACGCAGCACCACGTAGATGCCGACCTTGGTCATGATCGAGAACATGGCCGCCACCGGCGGCGCGACGACCGTGTAGGTGGACGGCAGCCAGAAGCACAGCGGCCACATGCCGGCCTTGACGAGGAAGGCGATGCCGAGGATCGCCGCCCCCGCTTCGAGAAGCGGGCGCTCGCTCGCAGCCAGCGTCGGCACGCGCTGGGCGAGGTCCGCCATGTTCAGCGTGCCCGTCGCGCCGTAGATGAGGCTGACGCCGATCAGGAACAGCGATGAGGCGGCGAGGTTGACGGCGATGTAATGCAGCGCCGCCTTGACGCGCGGCTCTCCCGAGCCGTGCAGCACGAGGCCGTAGGACGCGGCAAGCGTCA
This sequence comes from Hyphomicrobium sp., assembly GCF_036833075.1. Taxonomy (GTDB): domain Bacteria; phylum Pseudomonadota; class Alphaproteobacteria; order Rhizobiales; family Hyphomicrobiaceae; genus Hyphomicrobium_C. Next base: position 7,085 of record NZ_DAITQL010000074.1, on the reverse strand, counting down.
CCTCGAAGAACACGAACAGGTTGAAGAGGTCTCCGGTCAGGAAGACGCCGTTGAGGCCCATCAGCAGGAACTGGACCAGCGCATGGAAATGCGATCCGGCGCTGTGCCAGCGTGCGATCGAGAACAGGAGCCCGGAGAGGACCACCAGGCCCGCGAGCGTGACCATCAGCGCGGCCAGCCGGTCCGCCACCAGCACGATGCCGAACGGTGCGGGCCAGTTGCCGAGCATGTAGACGCTGGCCACGGCGGGGCTCTCCGGAGGCAGCGCGTCGGCTGCCATGAGCAGCGTCACCGCCATCGCGATCGTGCCGAGCGTGGAGGCGACGGAGATCGCCGCTTTCAGGGTTCGCCGGCGTTCGTCGAGCGGCACCGTGAGGGCGGCCGCGGCGAGCGGCAGGAGGATCAGCGCGATGGGGAGGTGTGCGAGGGCGGAGCTCACTGGCCGCCTCCGCGTCCGTCGACGTGATCGTTATGGGTAAGGCCGCGCGCGGCGAGAAGCACGACCAGCAGCAAGGCCGTCATGGCGAAGGTGATGACGATCGCCGTCAGCACCAGCGCCTGCGGCACGGGATCGGTGTAGTGGGCGAGGTTTCCCGGAGCATCGGGCGAGAGGATGGGCGGCGCTTTCGTGCGCACCCGCCCCATCGAGAAGATGAACAGGTTGACCGCATACGAAAGGAGCGACAGCCCGATCAGCACCTGATAGGTGCGCGAGCGCAGGATCAGCCAGACGCCGGAGCTCGTCAGCGCGCCGATGCTGAGGGCGAGGATGATCTCCATCAGGCGGCTCCTTCCGTCGCGCCGACGGCGGGTTTCGGCTTGCGATGCGTGCGGATCGACTGGTGGGCGAGCGCGATCAGCACCAGCACCGTCGCGCCGAGCACGATGGCCAGCACGCCGAGATCGAACAGGAGCACGGTCGAGAGGTGTATTTCGCCGATCAGCGGCAGGTGCAGGTCAAGGTCCCGCGATGTCAGGAATGGGACGCCCGCCGTCCAGACGCCGATGCCGGCCGTGAGCGCGCACAGGAAGCCGACCGCCATCCAGCGCAGCGGGAAGACCCGGATGCGATCCTCCACCCAGACGGTGCCCGCCGCCATGTACTGCAGGATGATGGCCACGGCCATCGTCAGGCCGGCCACGAAGCCGCCGCCCGGATCGTCATGGCCGCGCAGGAACAGATAGATGCCGAGCGTGCCGATGACCGGGAACAGGAGTCGGATGATCACCGACGGGACGAGCAGATAGTCGGAGATGGTCTCGCCGGGATCCCGGTCCGGGTGATTGATGTCGAACGCCTCCTGCGCGCGCTTCTGGTCCGGCATCGGGATGCTCTCGGGCGCGGGGCGGAAGCGGCGCAGAAGCGCGAAGACGGAGAGCGCGACGATGCAGAGCACCGTAATCTCCCCCAGCGTATCGAAGCCGCGGAAGTCGACCAGGATGACGTTGACGACGTTGTGGCCTCCGCCCTCCGGATAGGCGTGCTCGAGGAAGTACTGCGCGATGCCGCCGGCGGTCTGCGGGCGGGTCATCACCGCAAAGGCGACCAGTGCCATGCCGGTCCCCGCGGCAAGCGCGATCGAGAGGTCGACGTAGCGGCGCATCAGCGTCGAGGAGTCGGCTTTGAGGACGCCTTCGCCCGCGCGCTTGGGCAGCCAGCGCAAGCCGAGCAGGATGAGCACGGTCGTCACCACCTCGACGAGGAGCTGGGTCAGCGCGAGGTCCGGCGCCGAGAGGTAGATGAACGTGAGGCAGGTGGCGAACCCGGCCCCGCCCATCAGGATGAGCGCCGCCAGGCGGTGGAACTTCGCCTGCTGGGCCGTGGCGAGCGCGCAGACGATCCCGATGCACCAGACGATGGCGAAGGCGGTGTCGATCGGGGTCAGGCGGAGGCTGTCGGACAGGAGCGCTTGTCCCGCGAGCGGGGCGAACGCGGCGACGAGCGCCACGCAGACGAGCACACGCAGTTGCGGCTGGAGGCGTCGCGTGCCGATGAAGCCCATGACCGTGCGCGCAGCCGCGCTCACGGCACCGCCGAACGTCATGTCGCTCTTGCCGCGGCGCGCGAAGGTGACGCTGTCGAGGTTATAGGCGCGGAGCAGCGCGTAGACGCCGATGCCGCCGGCGAGTGCGACCACGCTCATGACGAACGGCAGGGTGAACCCGTGCCAGAGAGCGAGGTCGAACCGCGGCGCCTCGGCTCCGAGGACGGCCGCCACCGCCACGTCGAGGAACGGCCGGATGGTCACGTTCGGCACGATGCCGACCACGAGGCAGGCAACGACCAGAAGCTCGATGGGGAAGCGCATCCAGTGGGGAGGCTCCTTCGGCGTCCGCGGCAGGTTGGTCGGCGGGGGCCCGAAAAAGACGTCGCGGATGAAGCGCAGTGAATAGGCCACGCTGAACATCGCCGCGAGGGTGACGATGTAGGGCAGCAGGTCGTCCATGAGGGAGCCATCGTGGATCTCGATGGTCTCGGCGAAGAACATCTCCTTGGAGAGGAAGCCGTTGAGCAGCGGCACGCCGGCCATGGCGGCCGCCGCGACCATGGCCAGCGTCGCCGTCACCGGCATGAACCGGTAGAGGCCGCTGAGCTTGCGGATGTCGCGCGTCCCGGTCTCGTGGTCGATGATGCCCGCTGCCATGAACAGCGAGGCCTTGAACGTCGCGTGGTTCATCAGGTGGAAGATGGCCGCCACGGTGGCGAGCGGCGAATCGAGGCCCAGGAGCAGCGTGATGAGGCCGAGATGGCTGATGGTCGAGTAGGCGAGCACGCCCTTGAGGTCGTTCTGGAACATGGCGAGGAACGCCGCCACGACGAACGTCACGAGCCCGGTCGATCCGACGATCCAGAGCCAGTAGTCGGTGCCGGACATGGCCGGCCACAACCGCACCAGCAGGAACACGCCGAGCTTCACCATGGTCGCCGAATGCAGGTAGGCGGACACGGGCGTCGGCGCGACCATGGCGCGCGGAAGCCAGAAATGGAACGGTATCTGCGCGCTCTTGGTCAGCGCACCAAGGAGAACGAGGAGGAGGGCCGGCAGGTAGAGACCGTGCCCGCGGATCGCATCGCCGGACGCGAGCACGATGTCGAGGTCGTAGCTGCCGACGATATGGCCGAGCACGAGCACGCCGGCGAACAGGCAGAGACCTCCCGCCGCCGTGACGGTGAGCGCGATGCGCGCGCCGGCCCGGGCGCCCGCATCATGCTGCCAGTAGCCGATCAGCAGAAACGAGAGAAAGCTCGTCAGCTCCCAGAAGAACACGAGCTGGATGAGGTTGCCCGACAGCACCACGCCGAGCATCGCCCCCATGAACGCGAGCAGGAACGAGAAAAAGCGAGGGACCGGATCCTCCGGCGACATGTAGTAGCGCGCATAGAGGAAGACCAGGAAGCCGATGCCCGTGATGAGGAGCGCGAAGATCCAGGCGAAGCCGTCGAGCCGCAGGACGACCGAGAGTCCCGCGGAGGGCACCCACGCCCATTCCGCGCGAACCACCTGTCCGCCGACGATATCCGGATAGAGAACGCCGAAGATCGCGATCTCCGCGAGCGCGATCCCGCAGGCGAGCCAGGCTTCGAGGTTCCGTGCGTTTGTGGGAAGGAGGGCGGCAACGAGACTGCCTGCGGCCGGAATCGCGATGGCGACAAGAAGCAGCGATTCGCTCGACATCGTCCCTCTGTGAATGCCCTCAAGTATGTTGGCCGAACGGCAGGCGCATCGTGCCCGTCACACCCGCTGCCGATCCCGGCGCAAATGCGATCTCCTGGAATGCCCCTTTGCCCGCATGGCAGACCGCGGACCGATGGTCAACCCTGGAGAGCAGCGTTCCCCGCCTCTCTGGCGTGATCCCCGGACCCCGGCTGGCAAATGAGCCGTATGGAGCGTTCGCTGCACATTCGCTAAATCGCCCTGCCGGCGTTTGGGAGTCCAGCGTTTCTCTGGGGTGAACCCTGCGCGACGGTGCCTGTGTCTCATGATTGCCCGCTCCACGACCTTGATAAGGCTACGTGTTGTGGCGATCGGTTGAACTCACGAATCAAACGCGGACGGTCGCCGGTTGAGGCAAACGCTCATGCGCGACATGAAGCCGGTTCGGACCCGCACGAGCGGGGAACGGAGCTGACATGCACAGGCAGGAGCCGGCGGACGCTTGACCCATTGTGTCGAATCTATCTGTCGTTAACAGCGAACTGTCCTTGATGGACGGCAGGCAGCAGGCTTGACCACTATCGGCATCCCGCATGATGCGGCGCGATTGGATCTTATTGAAAGGCTCCAATTCGAGAATGAAATTTCGGACGACATCCCGAGAGGGACGATACGCAAATCCGAACTGCCGCCAAGCTTGGCATCATACCGTCACATCCGCGTTGAATTGCGAAATGCAGCCATCCGATGCCTTGTGATGCACGTGTATGAACCTCTTGATTGAGAAAGTACCCGTTGCGTTTCCGGACACGTAAGGGGAGCGGAATATGTTGTTGCGGATCCTTCTTTGTTGGGGTGCGTTTTTCTTTTCCATGCCAACGAGCGTGGCGCAGACGGTGGAACCGACCTCAGCGGAATTGCTGGCGGAGATCCAGGCGCTCAGGCGCCGCGTTGAGGAGCTGGAATCCCGTCAGCAGGATACCCACGTTCGCGCCGAACCCACGCAGGCCGCTGCGCAGAAACCGAAGCGCAAGCCGAAAAAAATAGAAGCAGAAGCCGAAGATGCGTCCGGGGCGTGGGCCGCTGTGCAGCCTCAGCCTTATGACCCCGCTCCTGTGCTGCAGCAGGCCGCGACAAGTGTGCCCGGCCTGCGTCCACCTGAGCCGATGGGCTCTCAGTACGAGGACGCGCTCCGCTCCGACTTGCCCGGTATTTCCATGCGGGTTCCCGGAACCAATACGGAAGTCAGAGCCTACGGCTTTGCAAAGACAAGTGCGCACCGTGATTTCAACGGCCGCAACCAGTCGGATGCACCTCCGCCGTTTGCAATTCCCCTTACAGGTAGCCTCGCCGATATCCAAGGCGGCGACTTCGGCATGACGGCCAGATTCAGTCGCATCGGCATGGATACCCGGACGCTTACGAGCTATGGCACTCTCGAAACCCGCTTCGAAGGCGATTTCGGTGGTGGCGCCCCGGTGTCCAACAACGCTGTCTTCCGCCTGCGCCAAGCTTGGGCCGAACTCGGCACTGATCAGTTTCGCGTGCTCTTCGGTCAAGCCAACAGCCTTTGGAACGACGGCATATACGAAACTCTGAATGACGCAACCAATCTCAACCAATCGTTCGTGCGCCAACCTCAGATCCGTGCAACCGCACGATTCGCTCCGGGATTGACCGGTCAGGTTTCGTTGGAGTGGCCGGATACGCAGTATACGTCCCGTGACGGCGTTATCACTACAGGCGGGGGGTTCGCCGGCGGCCTCAGCCCCGCATTTACGTCCGTGCCTGATGCGCTTGCGAGGCTGACCTATCGCCACGATGGCCTGGAGATCGACGCTCGTGGCCTGTTGCGACAAGTCAGCATCCGCACGGCCGGCACCGCAGCCGCACCGCCAGCGTTCAGCGAGGACGTGCTCGGTGGCGGCGCAGCCGGGCGTGTGCTCTTTCCGATGCGGTGGATGTCGGATGCGTTCGGCCCCGATCAATTGATCGGTATGGCCTACTATGGAGAAGGGCTCGGGCGCTACTTCGCAGGCAATAGCAACGGGCAAGATGCGATTTCGAGCGTCGGCTTGCCGTTCGAGGACCCCAGCCTCGATGCTGTGTCGGCCTATGGCGCAACCCTGGCCTATCGCCGTTTCTGGACGCCGGAGCTACGCAGCAACTTTGCCTACTCATACGCCTGGCATGATTATCCGGACTATGCGCTCAGCTTCACGCCGGGATCGGCGTCGGCCACGTTGCTGAACAGTGAAATACAGCAGGGGATCGTCAATCTCATTTGGAGCCCCTTCGCCGAGGTCAGGGGCACCACGGTCGATACCGGGTGGCTCGATGTCGGCCTTGAATACGTCTACGCCGAGCGAGACGTATTCGGCGGCGCAGCGGCGACCGGAACGGCTGGTGAAGGCTCCGGAAAAGCAAACCGAATTTATGGTGCGGTCATCGGACGATTCTGAGGAGATCGGCGACAGCGCTCCAGGCTGCAGTGCGTAACTGCGGCCTGGAGCGACGAATGGGTTCTCTGACCTCGTGTCAATCTCTCTCGTGTCGGTCGATCAAGTCTTTGAATGTCGCTAGCGCCTTCCTGGCTTTGGTGAGCGTGGCTTGGCAAGATCGATCGCGCTCACTCCTCCAGTGCCCCACATCTCCGCGTCGTGGCGGCGAAGGAACGTGTCGGACGCGTAGCGGCCCTTGCGGCGAACCTGCGCACGCCAGCGCCCGGAGTTGAGTCTTGCGAAGGTGGCCATCGTGTGCACTCACTCGCCGCGTGTGCGAATCCTGTGCCGTGAGGCGCAGAATTCGCCGGACGTTCAGTGAAAACGAGTGCACACGTTCACTCGTTACCCTTCGAGACGACGTAAAAGTACGTGAAATTTCAATCCCATAGATTTTGCGTGGCACCCATGATGGATGAGGGCGATTTGCGCGTTAATTCAATGTGATACAGACCAGTGTGAGTAAAATCTGCATACTGAAATCAAAAAAAGTTGATAGTTGCTGCGTATAATGAATGTTGGGTTTTCGTGCTCACGTGAGCGCGTTTGCATACGGGAATCACTCATTCTCTTCCGTTGCCGCATCATCGGCGATCAGCCCGCTCTGCGGATTGTACGGCATCCTAGGAGGCGCGGTGCGCCACATGAGGTCAAGCGTAGTCGCCGCTGGATTTCAATTCGATCATATACAAGCCGGTTGCTGGCGAAGACCAGCGACGAACATCCTGTCCGCGCAGGTAAGGCTTGATGAGGGCTTCACAGCTTGGATCATCGCGCACGAGCTGGTCACGCTTCTCCCCGGTGATGAGGAACGCTTCGTTGAGACCGGTCTTGATGCCCCAAAACGGCTCAGTACCGATATGCTCTTTGAGACTTGTGAACCGCCCCGGGTTTGCCGGAGGCTGGTTGGTTTGAGTCAGGCGGCGCG
>NZ_DAITQL010000073.1:0-21307 GCF_036833075.1 Hyphomicrobium sp. | reverse complement strand
AAGCCGGTGCGCATCGGCGTCAACTGGGGCTCGCTCGACCAGGAGCTGCTGACGCGGCTCATGGACGAGAACGCATCGCTCGCCGAGCCCAGGGACGCGCGCGAGGTCATGCACGAGGCCATCGTGCAGTCTGCGCTGCTGTCTGCCGAGCAGGCCGAGGCGCTCGGCATGGGCGCCGATAAAATCATCCTCTCGGCCAAGGTCTCGGCCGTGCAGGACCTGATCGCGGTCTACCGCATGCTGGCCGCACGCTGCCGCTACACGCTCCACCTCGGGCTCACCGAAGCCGGCATGGGCTCGAAGGGCATCGTCGCCTCGACGGCCGCCCTCGGCGTGCTGCTGCAGGACGGCATCGGCGACACCATCCGTATTTCCCTTACGCCCGAGCCCGGCGGCGACCGCACCCTCGAGGTCAAGGTCGGCCAGGAGATCCTGCAGACCATGGGCTTCCGCTCGTTCGTCCCCGTCGTCGCCGCCTGCCCCGGCTGCGGCCGCACCACCTCGACCGTGTTCCAGGAGCTGGCGCGCGACGTGGAGGCCATGATCCGCGACCGCATGCCCGAGTGGAAGACGCGCTATCCGGGCGTCGAGACGCTGACCTTCGCGGTCATGGGCTGCATCGTCAACGGCCCGGGTGAATCGAAGCACGCCGACATCGGCATCTCGCTCCCCGGGACCGGCGAGAGCCCGGCCGCACCGGTTTTCATCGATGGCAAGAAAGCACTGACGCTGCGCGGCCCCAACATCGCCGCCGACTTCAAAGCCCTCGTCGAGGACTATATCGAGCGTCGCTTCGGCATGGGCGCCAAGCGCGAGGCATCCGCCTGACGCCTGACCGGCGGATCCCCGACCGCGGAATCGCCGCTCAGCGCAAGGGGACGATGAAGTCGGTGTAGGCGCCGGTCTCGTTGCCGATGCCGAGGTCCGAGATCACGATCGACGAGCCCGGCTTCATGACGTCGGAGATCTGCGCCCGGGCATCCTCCGGGATCGTGATCCGGTCGAGGGCCGCGGCGGCGGTCTGGCTCGCCGGGTTGACGGCCGGCACGGGCGCCGGCGCCGTGAGCGTCCGGCTCTTCTTTTTCATGGCGCTCCGGGACGGAGCATAGGGGATCGACGCGACGTTCCATGTCATGTCGGTCTTGTTCTCCGCCACGGCGAGCGCGGTGAAGACGTGGGTGCCCACGGGATCGTCGGGCCGGTCGAACGTCACCTCGACGTCGAAGATGTCGTCATAGCCCTGGCGGACGTAGAGCCGCTGCTTGGCGCGGCTGATGAACACCGACACCGGCCGGTCGCTGAGCTCGGCGAGCTTGCGCATCGCGCGCTCTTTGGAGAGACCCCGCTCGAGCTCCGCGTTTGCCAGCATGAGCGCATGCATGGCGGCGGTGCGCTTGTCCTCCGCCTCCTTGGCCACGCGCTCGGCCATCGCCAGCGCCTCGTCCGCCTGCTGGTGCGCGATGCGCGTCGCGTCGATCTCGGCGGGAAGGCGGGCGAGCCGATCCTCGAGGGTCGCGATCTTGGCAATGCGCTTGGACGGCTCCATCGCCTTGGATTTGCGCTTGCCGGTCGTCTCGCGCGCGAGGAGGAGGTCGGTAAGCTCGCGCTCGACGCTGACGAGAGATTCCTCGAGCTCGGCGAGATGCGCCTCGAGACGCTCGGCCTCGGCGCGCGCCTCGACGAGCGACTTGCGCATCGGGGCGGCGGCCCTCTGCGCCTCCGCGAGAGAGATCTGTTTCTCAAGCTTGGCATAGCCGGCGGTGCGGATCTCGGCGTTGAGCTTTTCGCCCGCGATGCGGCGGCGCTCGCGGTAGCTGACCGCGTGCGCGGCATCGTCGGATGCGCCGGTGGCACCCGATGCATCGGCGACCTTCGTCTCGCGCGGCATCGCGGCGGCCAGGTCGTCGTCGGGCGGCACGGCTGTGAACAGGCGTTCGTGGGCGATGGCCACCGGCGTCACTGGATCGCGCGAGACGATGACGCGCGTGCCCATCCGCGTCATATCGAAGAGCTTCTTCGAAAAACCGTGCGGCAGGCGGATGCAGCCGTGCGACGCCGGATAGCCCGGCAGCGCACCCGCGTGGAGGGCGACGCCGGACCAGGTCAGGCGCTGCATGTTCGGCATCGGAGCGCTGGCGTACAGGTTCGAATAGTGCATGCGCTTCTTCTGCACGATCGTGTAGACGCCGGCCGGCGTCGCGTAGCCGGCGCGCCCGGAGGACACGGGAGAGGAGGCGATGGCACCGTGGGCATCGTAGACTGTGAGACGCTGGCGGTTGAGGGAGACGTTGACGATGAGCGGACCCACCGCGCGCCGGGCGGCGACAGGCTCCGTCTTCTGTTTCCTCTTCGAGGAAACGGTCGCATCGGACACGACGGACGGCGGGCTCTTGGCTTTCTTGGCCTTTCGCGGGCTGCCGTAAGCCGGCTCGTTCCAGACATCCTGGGCTGCAGCCGGCGGGCCGGCGATGAGAGCCACGGCCAGGAGGGCCCCGAGTGCGAGCGGGCTTGCGCGACGGTGCGCCCGTTCAACGCAGGAATGATGCGGCTTTCCAGATACGCGTGACATACGGCACATCCGCTGCAATCAGAGTTAAAATACGATTTGCAACAAAGACTAGCGAGCTTCGCCTAACGCCCGGTTAGTTGTTACAAGATTATCAGGATTTGATTGCGTGTGGCAGCTCAGGATCGATTCGGGTGCGGATCGGGCCTCCGGTGTGGCCCATTCTCAACGGTCGGCGCACGGCGCCGTTGACGCTGCCTCTCCGCTCCGGTGGCGCCGGGGAGCGGCGGACGTTAGACTCCTTTCGAAATGCTCCAAAGCGTTGCATCACCCCTTCCAGGAGACGCGCGAAGCCCCATGTCGCTCCACCCGCCGACCCGCCGCCTGATGGCCCCCGACATCACCGCCATGAAACGGGTGAAGCCGATCGTCGCCCTTACGTCGTATCACGCGCACACGGCGGCCATCGCCGACAAGTATTGCGACTTTCTCCTGGTGGGCGACAGCCTCGGCATGGTGATGTACGGCTTCGAGACCACCGTTCCCGTGACGCTCGAGATGATGATCGTGCAGGCGCGCGCCGTCGTGCGCGGCGCGAGGCGCGCGCTGGTCGCGGTCGACATGCCGTTCGGGTCCTACGAGGAAAGCCCGCCGGTTGCGTTCCGCAACGCCTCGCGCGTCATGAAGGAGACGGATTGCGGGGCGGTGAAGCTCGAAGGCGGGCGGCGCATGGCGGAGACCACCCGCTATCTCGTCGAGCGCGGCATTCCAGTGATGGGGCACATCGGGCTCACGCCGCAATCCATCAACGTGCTCGGCGGGTTCAAGTCTCAGGGACGGTCGCGCGACGAATGGGCAGCCATCGAGGAGGACGCCCGCGCGCTCGCCGAAGCCGGGGCGTTCGCGGTCGTGCTCGAAGCGGTATCCGGCCCGCTCGCCGCCCGCATCACCGAGGAGATCCCGGTGCCGACGATCGGCATCGGCGCCTCGTCCAGTTGCGACGGGCAGATCCTGGTCATGGAGGACATGCTGGGGCTTTCGCCGCGCGTGCCGAGGTTCGTGAAGAAGTTCGGCGCCGTCGCAACCGCCATCGAGGACGCCATCCGAGCCTACGCCGAGGACGTGAGCGAGGGGCGATTCCCGGCCGAGGAGCATACCTACGCCATGAGCGAAGCGCCCGGGAGCGCGGCCCCTCAACCGGCCCAGGCCACGAAAAAGCCGAAAAAACCGAGCACTTAGCCGATCCTTGGCAGATCGGGCGGGGAATTCGTCTCTCATCGTTTGCCCTGGCCGGCTGAGGCGCGCTATCAAGCGCTCACAGCCCTCGCTGGACGTGCCGCAAGGCACGACCGCGAAACAAAAATACGAACAAGACGATGAATCTGGGGACCTGAGCCGAAGATGGTCGACAAGAACGACGCGCTGTTCCGCGAAGTTGAAGAGGAGCTGCGCCGCGAGCAGTTCGCAAAGCTCTGGCAACGCTTCGGCACCTACTTCATCGTGCTCGCGATCGCGGTGGTGGCCGTCGTGGCCGGATCCCAGCTCTGGGAGGCGCGGCGCATCGCCAACGCCAACGCGGCCGGAGCCGAATACGAAGCGGCAAGCGCGCTCCTGGCGTCGGGCAAGACCGAGGACGCGCTCAAAGCATTCGAGGCCATCTCGGCCGGTGGGCCGCGCGGCTATGCCACGCTCGCCCGGCTGGCGGAAGCCGGCGCCTACCTGAAGCAGGATAAGCGCCCGGAAGCGCTCGCCGTTTTCGACGCGCTCGCGGCCGATGCATCGGCCGATCCGCTGTTGACGAATTTCGCGCGCATGCAGGCCGCCGCCCTTCGGCTCGGCGAGGCGGACTTTACCGAAATGGAGAATCGCCTCAAGCCTTTGACGGCGGACGACAGTCCCTGGCGCTTCACGGCGCGGGAGCTCCTTGGTTCCGCTGCGTTGAAGGCCGGCAAGCTTGATGAGGCGCGCGCCGTCCTCACGCCTTTGCTGGCCGATCCGGGCCTCGGGCAGTCCGCGGGCGAAAGGATTCACCGGCTGATGGCCAGATTAGCGACGGCGGAATTGGCGGGTGCGCCCGCGGCCTCTCCGACCGCCTCGGCGCCGGCGGCTTCGGCCCCGGCCCAAGACGCGGAGACGCCCGCCCCGGCTCCCTGAGTTGCTCCGGAGGCTCCGAACATGGTGCTTGCCCGCTTCGCACGTCCTCTCGGTCTCGGGGCGGTCCTGCTTGTGACGGGCCTGATGCCCGGCTGCTCGGACAGCTTGCCGAGCCTGCCGAAAGTGGGCGAGCTCAATCCCTTCAAGGAGACGACGCCGCCGCTTCCGGGCAAGCGCATCGCGGTGCTTCCGGCGACGGAGAAGAGCGTCGGCGAGCTCGCCGAGGCCAGCGGCCCGCTCACGCTGCCGCCGCCGCGTCTCAACGAAGCCTGGCCGCAGTCGGGCGGCGAGGCCAACGGCGCACCCGGCCATCTGGCGCTTTCGGGGAGCGACCTGCGCCAGGCCTGGAGCGCGAGCGCCGGCCGCGGCAAGAGCAAGGTCGGGCGCGTCTCTGCTCCTCCGATCGTCTACGGCGACCGCGTCTACACGCTCGATTCCGACGGCAACGTCAGCTCCTTCTCGATCTCCGGCGGCTCGGCCGCCTGGAAGGTCTCGCTCGCGCCGACGACCGACAAGACCGGACCCGGCTTCTCGGCGATCACGCAGAACATCCTGAACCTCACGGCCGAGGACGGCGGCGGATACGGCGGGGGGATTGCGGCCGACGGCGGGCGCATCTTCGCCGCCAGCGGCTTCGGCGCCGTGATTGCGCTCGACCCCGCCTCCGGCAACCGCGTCTGGGAGAAAAACCTCGGCGTGCCCATCCGCGTAGCGCCCACGGTCGCTCTCGACCGCCTGTTCGTGCTGACCGTCGAGGGTCGCCTCTATTGTCTCTCGACCATTGACGGGGCTGAGCTCTGGGTGGTGCGCGGGCTGCCGCAGCCGGCGAGCCTCGGCCTCAATGCCAGCCCGATCGTCGCCGACGACATCGTCGTCGTTCCCTATGCGACGGGGGATGTGGTGGCGCTGAGGGCCTCCGACGGAGGCGGCATGTGGTCGGAAAGCCTGTCCCGCTCGCGCACGACCTCCCAGATTGCATCCATGAGCGATGCGGCGCGCCCGGCCCTCGACAACGGCACCGTGTACGCGGTCGGCCACGGCGGACGCATGGTGGCAACCGTCGCCAAAACCGGCGAGCGTCTCTGGTCCCTGACGGTGCCGAGCACGCAGCCGCCCTACGTGGCGGGCGACAGCGTGTTCGTCATCGATACCTCGGGCCAGCTCATGGCCGTCAGCCGCCGCGACGGGCGGACGCAATGGACGACCAAGCTCCCCGGCTCGAATACCTGGACCGGTCCGGTGCTCGCCAACGGCATCCTGTGGCTCGCCTCCAAGGAGGGGCAGCTCGCTGGCGTCGATGCCGCGACCGGCCGCGTGACGGGACAATTGGATATCGGCGGGGCGGTCTTCATTCCCCCCGTCGTCGCCCAGGGCAAGATGTTCGTGCTCACCGACGACGCCAAGCTCGTCGCCTTCAACTGATGCGTCCCGCCCGCCGTGCTGCCCGCCCCCGTGCTCTTCGGCGCGGCACGGTATATTTTCCATCTCGGACGACGCGCGCGAAAGCCGTAGTGTTCTCCCGCCGTTCGGGTTAGGCCTCACCACGCATCATCTTCGCTCCAGGACTTTTCCATGGACCACGACGACACCGCGCTTCCCATCGGCACGCTGCTCGTCGACGAGTACCGCATCGACGGCATCCTGGGGACCGGAGGCTTCGGCATCACCTACCGGGCGCACGACATCAAGCTCGACGTCGATGTCGCCATCAAGGAGTACTTCCCGCGCGACTTCGCGAGCCGGTCCAACACCGTGACCGTGCGGCCGCGCTCGAAGGGTGAGTCGCAACCGTTCGAATGGGGCCTCTCGCAGTTCATCGAGGAGGCGCGCCGTCTCGCCCGCCTGCAGCATCCCAACATCGTGCGCTGCATGCGCTACTTCGAGGGCAACGATACCGGCTACTTCGTGATGACCTTCGAGGAGGGGCGTACGCTCGATGCGTATTTCCCCAAGCCTCCGCAGCAGGCAGAGCTCGATGCGCTGCTCCGCCCGTTGCTCGATGCGCTCGAGGCGCTGCATGCGGCCGGCATCTACCATCGCGACATCTCGCCGGACAACATTCTGGTCCGCGACGACGACAGCCCGGTCCTGATCGATTTCGGCGCCAGCCGCCAGGCGATGGCGCGGCGCACGCAGACGGTGGCGGCAATCGTGAAGCCCGGCTACTCGCCGATCGAGCAATACGATCGCGAGACGCGCCTGCAGGGTGCCTGGTCGGACATCTATTCGCTCGCCGCCACCCTCTATTGCTTGATCGCGGGCGGGCCGCCGCCGGAAGCGTTCTCGCGCATGCGCAACGATTCCTACGTTTCGGCCCACGACGCGGCGCGGGGCGCCTACCGGCGCGACTTCCTGGATGCGATCGACTGGGCCTTGCAGCCGGATCCCGACGAGCGTCCGGTCACGGTGCGCGAGTGGCGGCGCAAGCTCCTGCCGAACCCCAGCTCCACGCGCAGCGTCACGGCCGTGACCCGGCTTGCGCCCAGCGGTTCGGATTCGAAACCGCTCGCGGAGCGCGCCCTCGAGGCCGTCGAAAAGCTCAAGCTCAAGTCGAAGACCGGGGCCGGGCCGAAAGCGGCGCGTCCGCCGCAAGGCGGCTTGCGCTGGCCCGACTATGTGCTGCGCGGCGCCGCGGTCGTCATGGTCGGCGTTTTCGCCGTACGCCTGCTCATGAGCGACGGGACGGCGCCGGAGCCGGGGGCGGCGGAGCCCGCGGCCGACGTCCGAACCGACGGCGACGCCGCGGAGCGAGCTCTGCCCGCGCTGGCGAGCGACGCGGATGGCGTGTGGGGCCGGGTCGCGTTCGTGCTGCGCCGTCTCGGCTATCTGCACGGCGCCGATCCCGCGGCCCTGGCGGACATCCGCAGCGGCCTCAAGCGCTATCAGCACGCCATCGGCCGCCCCGAGACCGGAACGCTCAACCAGGACATGCTGAACCGCATTCTCGACGAGGCGGTTGCGCTCGATCCCTATTTCGTCCCGGGGGCGGCGGTCCACGGGCGCTGGTTCCTCGAGCGGAACACGGAGCGGTGCACCGTCTCGGCGGGCGCGACACACATCGAGGGGCGCACCATCGTTACCGAGCGCCCCGTTCTCCGCTTCACCCGCACGCGCGCATCGGACGGCGATGCGCTCGAGACGCAGCTCGCCGAGAAAAGCCTGTTCGAGGCTGCCGCGCCCGTCACGCTCACGGCCGGAGGCGATGTCTCGACGCTCGCGGGCGCCGACGCATCGCGCTCGCGCCAGGTGATGCGCGCGCTCCGCCATCACGACGGCGAGGTGCAGATGACGGGCGCGTCGGCTTACGGCGGTCCGCTTCGGCTCTCGTTCCCGACGCACGGATTCGAAGCCGCGTTCCGCGCCATGGCGGCCGAGTGCGGGGCCGGCATCCTGTCCTGGATCGAGGACTGGGGGGCGGTGGCGAGGGATTCGGGAGCCGTGGTGTGGAGCGTCGTCGGCAAGGGGTCCGAGGCCGAGGCCAAGGAGGCGGCGCTCGCGACCTGTGCGTCGAAATCACAGAGCGGCGGCTGCGAGTCCTACGCGAGCTTCCATGAGCAGTGCTGGGCGCTCGCCGCCGGCGAGCGCCGCAAGAACGACTGGGTCTCCGGCTGGAGCGTGGGCACGACGGTCGATGCGGCCAAGACCGCAGCGCTCAGAGCCTGCGCCAAGGAGGGCGGCAAGGGCTGCGAGCTCATCACGCATCTCTGTTCGGACGGATCGAACGAGTGGCACGCGTCCGGCGACTGAGGGCGTGAGCCGCCTCAAGGGACCGAACCGACGCTGACGAGGGGAACGCCGATCAGCGCGCCATGTCCCCAGAAGAGCATGACCGCAAAGAGCGCCAGGCCGCCGAGCAACACGAGCACGTCGTTGGTGAAGCCGGCCGGGCTGGGCGGCACCGTCACCGTCCGATGCTTGATCGAGATCCGGTCGTAGACCGCGAACGCGAGGAACGCGCCGAACAGCACCATCGACCCGAGGTCTCCGTTCACGAGCAGATGCGCGAGCGCCCAGGCCTTGATGGCTGCAAGCATCGGATGCTTGACCGCCGTGCGGACGCGCGACGGCACGAACGCGGCAACGAAAAGGATCATGGCCGGCAGCATGAGCAGGAAGGCGATGTGCCGGGTCCACGACGGCGGGTCCCAGAGCACGGGGTTCTTGCCCGGCATGAGCTGCAGCTTGTGATAGCCGAGCACGATCAGCGCGAAGCCCGCAAGCGAGAGAACGGCAAAGCCCACCCTGTAGGCCCCCGCGCCAAAGCGCTCGACCAGTCCGTTCCTGAGGCTCGGCGAGGTCGGCACGAGATGGACGGCGAAGAAAAGCAGAAGGCCGAGAATGAGAGGCAGCATACGGTGGATCCCCCGTCGTGGTTGGGAACGCGAACCCGCGCGGGCGGGTCCGAATCCGGAGCAATGCATGTTTTGCAGTGCACCAACATTGCCCGGCGCTTCGGTTTTTAGCATAATCGCCGCCGGGCGGAACGTGCGTGTGAGGCTCCGCGGCTGAGATCCCATGGCAACGACCGGCAGCTCGGCAGATCGGATTTTCGGCCCCGACGGACGCAACCGGGCCGCGGCGCGGGCTGCGCCGCGTTCGCTCGGGGCGGCGCTGCGCGAGGCCGGCCTCGGAGAGGCCGCACCCGAACGCCGCCGTCGCCGCGCGGATGTCGGGCATACGGATGTCGGCTCTGTGGATGTCGGGAGAGGTGTCGGGACGCCCCCCGGCCACGCGGACAGCGCCGAGCTCTCGTCCGCAATCGCGGCCTCCCGCTCCCCGCGCCTCGCCGTCTTTTGCGATCGGCAAGAGCCGGCCGAACCCGTCCCGCACGTCATCCTCACGTCCGCGCCCGCGACGGAGGGCGTCGTATCGCCGCCGCCCTGGCTCAGGGCAGCGCGCCGGGGCCGCTGGCGCACGCGTCTCCTGAACGCCTTCGGCTGGGTCCTGACGCTGGTCATGGTCGGATCGATCGTCGGGCTCGCGGGCCATGTCCTCGGCCTCTCGCCGGCCTTCGTGCAGGCGACCCTGGACGCGCACCGGTAGCGAGGCCGCGCCGGGCCCGCTTCGCATGTTGCCGATACGAGACGCGTGCCGTTACCGGGAGGCGGCGGTCAGCCGCCCGTCACGCTCATGTGGCGCGCCACCGCCGGGCGCTGGTGGCGCCGGTCGATGACGAAGTCGTGCCCCTTGGGCTTGCGGGCGATGGCGGCGTCGATCGCCTCGAACAGCGATACGTTGTCCGGGCTCGCGCGCAGCGGCGCGCGCAGATCCGCCGCATCCTCCTGCCCGAGGCACATGTAAAGCGTGCCGGTGCACGTCAGCCGCACGCGGTTGCAGCTTTCGCAGAAGTTGTGCGTCATCGGCGTGATGAAGCCGAGACGCCCGCCCGTCTCCTTGATGCGCACGTAGCGAGCGGGCCCTCCGGTGCGGAAGGGAATGTCCTCGAGCGCCCAGCGATCGGCGAGCCGTGCCCGAACCAGGGAGAGCGGGAGATACTGCTCCGTGCGGTCGCCCTCGATGTCGCCGAGCGGCATGGTCTCGATCAGCGTCAGGTCGTGTCCCTCGCCGTGCGCGAAGCGGATCAGGTCGTCGATCTCATCCTCGTTGACGCCCTTGAGCGCCACCGTGTTGATCTTGACGCCGATACCGACGCGCCGCGCCGCCTCCACGCCTTTGAGCACGGTGGGGAGCTCGCCCCAGCGCGTGATGGCGCGGAACTTCGCGGGGTCGAGCGTGTCGATGGAAACGTTGATGCGGCGCACGCCCGCGGCCTTGAGCTCGCCCGCGTACTTTTCGAGCTGGCTGCCGTTCGTCGTCAGCGTCAGCTCCTCCAGGCGTCCGGACTCGAGATGACGCGACAGCGCGCGGAAGAGCGACAGGATGTTCTTGCGCACGAGCGGCTCTCCGCCGGTGATGCGCAGCTTCCTGACACCCTTCGCAATGAAGGCAGAGGAGAGCCGGTCCAGTTCTTCGAGCGTGAGCAGGTCCTTCTTGGGCAGAAAGGACATGTGCTCGCTCATGCAGTAGACGCAGCGGAAATCGCAGCGGTCCGTCACCGAGACACGCAGATAGGTCACGTGCCGCCCGAACGGATCCACCAGGTCCGGGGCCTGAGCCGCGGCGCCTTCAGCAAATGTGTTCGATGGCACGACCGTCATGTCTTCATCCAAGTGGTCTCATCCCGACGGGGACCCGCTCGCTTCATGAGACCTGCTCCGCAGCCGGACAGTGGCCACGATTCGCGGGCCGGCCGTCTCGGAAGCCGAGCCCCCTAAGGTAACGAGGTTCCTGCCGACATCAAGACGGTTGGCCTTGTCTCATAAGGTCGCGCACGATAGTGCTAGGCGCAAACGCCCGAGAAACAAGGGCAAGTCAAAAGGTCTTGGGGGGGAGAGCACCATGGCCACCATCGAGGACGTCGCTGGGGCAGAAACCCGACCCGGTTGGCTCGATCGTGAGGCGATCGTCGCCAGGCCGGGTTTCAACCGCTGGATGGTCCCGCCGGCCGCGCTCTGCATCCACCTGTGCATCGGCATGGCCTACGGCTTCTCGGTATTCTGGAAGCCGCTTCAGGGCGCGCTCATGGGCGCGGACGGCAAGCCGGTTGCCGAGTGCTCGGCCGGCGCCGTGACCTTCGGCGAGAAGGCCGTCGGCACCCTGCGCGCGCTCGCCGCCACCGACTGCAACTGGAGCCAGTTCGACCTCGGCTGGATGTACACGTTCTTCTTTGTCCTGCTCGGCGTATCGGCGGCCATCTGGGGCGGATGGCTCGAGCGGGCCGGCCCCCGCAAGGCGGGCCTCGTCGCCACACTGTGCTGGTGCGGCGGGCTCCTGATCGGCGCGCTCGGCGTCTATCTGCACCAGCTCTGGCTGATGTGGCTCGGCGCCGGCGTCCTCGGCGGCATCGGTCTCGGCCTCGGCTACATCTCTCCGGTCTCGACGCTGATCAAATGGTTCCCCGACCGGCGCGGCATGGCAACCGGCATGGCCATCATGGGCTTCGGCGGCGGCGCCATGATCGGCTCACCGCTCGCGACGTTCCTCATGGACAACGTCTTCAAGACCCCGACGGAGCCCGGCGTCTGGCAGACATTCCTCGCCATGGCGGCGATCTACGCGGTGTTCATGACCATCGGCTCGTTCCGCTACCGCCTACCGCCCGCCGACTGGAAACCGGAGGGTTGGACGCCGCCGGCGAGCGCCAAGGCCATGATCACGAACAACCACGTTCATCTGAGGGACGCCCACAAGACCTCTGCGTTCTGGCTGATCTGGATCGCGCTCTGCCTCAACGTCTCGGCCGGCATCGGCATCATCGGCGCCGCATCCCCCATGCTGCAGGAGACCTTCGGCGGCGCGCTCGCCGGCCAGGATGGGCTCGGCTACCTCGACATGAAGAAGGACGCGGCATTGGCCGCCTCGGCCGCCGCAGTCGGCGCGGGGTTCGTCGGCCTCATCTCGCTCTTCAACATCTTCGGCCGCTTCTTCTGGGCGTCCTCCTCCGACTTCTTCGGCCGCAAGACCACATACTTCATCTTCTTCGTCCTGGGCGCCGCGCTCTACGTGCTCGCCTCATTCTCCGCCGACTGGAAGGTGATGGCCCTATTCGTCCTCTGCTTCTGTATCATCGCATCGATGTACGGCGGCAGCTTCTCGACCGTGCCAGCCTACCTCGCCGACATCTTCGGCACGCAGTTCGTTGGCGCGATCCACGGCCGCCTTCTGACCGCATGGTCAACGGCCGGGATCGTCGGCCCCGTGATCGTCAACTATCTGCACGACACTCGCCTTGCGGACGGCGTCGCTCCCGACAAGGTCTACGGCCATATTTTCTATATCCTTGCCGGGTTGCTGGTGCTCGGCTTCATCGCCAACCTCTTCATACGCCCCCTCGACCCGAAATGGCACATGAGCGACGAGGAGGTCGCCGCCGAGCAGGCCAAGCTAAAATCCGCGTCCGCGTCCGGCAAGGGCGGCTCCTTCGGAATCGGCAAGGGTGGGCTGGATTTCAAGGCTGCCCTCTTCTGGTCGCTGGTTGGCGTGCCGCTTGCTTGGGGCATCTGGCAGACACTGGTGAAGGCCCTCGTATTCTTCGATTGACGCGGTCTCCGATGGACCACGATCAGCGGGCCTTCTCCCCGAGCGACGGGTGACGGCCGGAATGACGGGTTCAATCAAGATGATAGCTGGGGGACGCGTCGCGGCCCTGGCGGTTGTATTTTTCTCGTTCGATGCGGCCGCCGCTCGCCTGCCTCCCGCGCACGATATGGCAGAGATCACCGCCGGGCGCGCGGCGCCGCGCCTTCCACAGCGGGCACGCCTCATCCGTCTTCCCGACCAAAGGAGCGAGGAACCGGCGCGCGCGCTTGGCCGCACCGTGCCGGAGGCGGTCGCGGGTCTCGCCGCGCTCGTCGCGCTCTGGACCTTATGGCAGACGCGCCCGCAGCGATCCCTCGGCCGGACGGCCGGGAAAGGCGCCCTTCAGGTCGGCGCCTAACGCCTCCCGAGAGACCGGCGCGCCGGCATCGGGGCGCCGTCAGGCCGTCTCGGGCCCCGACCTCCGTCCGCCGGCGGCGAGCAGCGCATCGGCAATCCCGGCCACGTCGTCACGCGAGAACGTCGCCACGCCCGCGCCCGCCTCTCCGCGATCGTCCGCAACCGCAAACACGAGGGGATCGCGCCCCGCAAGCGGCGGGCCCTCGCCCTGTCCCGCGCCCCGCACCTCGATCTTGGGGATCGGCGCCCCCTTGAGGCCCTCGACGATCACGATATCGGCCGGAGCGAGATGCGCGACGACGGCCGCGAGCGGCGGCTCAGGCCCCTCGTGCCAGACGACCGCCGACGCATCCCGAAGGATCGCCCACCGGGTCGGCGACAGGAGCGCCACCGCACTTGCCCCCGCGCGCCGGTGTCGCGCGCTGTCCGTGCCCTCGGCTTCCACGGAGAGGTCGTGGTGGTGGCTGTGCTTGACGGTCGAGACCCGGAAGCCGCGCCGCACGAGCTCGGCGACGAGCCGCTCGACGAGCGTCGTCTTGCCGGAATTCTTCCACCCCGCGACACCGACCACGAACGGCTCGGCGCCCGAGCTCCGCGCGGGCGAAGCCCGAAGAGGGAGCCCCCGGAGCACCTGCGTGGCGGGCGGCCCCGGGGACAGGGACGGGACGCGGGCCAGCAGCCTTTCGGCATGCGCCAGTTCCTCCGGCGTGTTGATGTTGAAGAACGGATCGACCGCCGCCCCGCCGATATCGAGATCGGCGAACGGCACCGTCACCGCCCCGAGCCGATCAACCATCGTCTGCGCCCTGCGCTCCCCGCGCCCGAGCGCGGCTGCGATCTCCGCCGCCGCCGACATCCGCCAGAGGCCGGTCACGTGGTGCCGGCGACCGCGCGATGCGGCCACCGCGACCCACGCGTCCCCGTGCGTGGCGAGCGCTTCCGCAAGGCGGGCCACGAGGTCGCTGGGCACGAACGGCGCATCCCCGGCCACGCTGACCACAGCCTCGATCTCCCGATCCGCGCGCGCAAACCCGTTGAGCGCAGCCAGCACCCCCGCCAGGGGGCCGGCGAAGTCGACCGTCTCGTCGGGCACGACGGGCAGGCCGAGCGTCGCAAAGCGCGCCGGATCCCCATTCGCATTGACGAGAAGGGCGTCGACCTGCGGCGCGAGCCGCTCGGCGATGTGCCGGGCGAGCGGACGGCCGGCGAGCCGCAGCAGCGCCTTGTCGCCGCCGCCCATGCGCCGGCTGAGCCCCCCTGCAAGCAGCACACCCCCGATGCGTTGGATCATGAGAGACCGCCTTCGTTTGCCGGACCGGTGGTGGGACGAGCCTACCGAACGCCACGGCCCGTGCAACGGGTCCCCTCAGGCGAAATATCCGCTACCGCCCCTGGACCGGGATCGCGTCCGGCCCTATCTGGTCGAAAACGGGCTCCAGGGCCGCGCCAAAAGCTTAGGGGCGCGGTTCCGGTTCGAGACAAAATGATCGCGCTCTCGGGAGGCGACCCCGTCTATAATCCGCCGAACGATTGGGTCCCAGGGAAACATTGATGGCCAAAGTTGACCGCCGGAAATTTCTCAAGGTCGCCGGCGTGGGAGGTGCGGCGGCCACGGTCGCGGCCTGCGATCCGCAGCCGGAAGCCCCGGCCGTCGTCACGAGCATGCCGAGCCTGACCTGGCGGCTGACGTCGAGCTTTCCCAAATCCCTCGACACCATCTACGGCGCCGCCGAGACCTTCGCCCGCTGCGTCCAAGAGATGACCGACGGCAGGTTCACGATACAGGTCTTCGCCGGCGGCGAGATCGTCGGCGGGCTTCAGGCGGCCGACGCGGTGTCGGACGGGACGGTCGAGGCCGCGCACACGGCCTCCTACTACTACTGGGGCAAGGACCCGACCTTCGCCGTCGCCACCTGCATCCCGTTCGGCCTCAACTGCCGCATGCAGAACGCATGGATGTACGAAGGCGGCGGCATCGACCTCATGAACGCGTTCTATGCGCGCCACAATATCTTCGGTCTCCCCGGCGGCAACACCGGCGCGCAGATGGGCGGCTGGTATCGCAAGGAGATCAACACGCCGGAGGACTGGAAGGGTCTCAAGATCCGCATCGGCGGCTTCGGCGGCGCGATCATGTCGCGCCTCGGCGCCGTGCCCCAGCAGATCGCCGGCAGCGACATCTACCCCGCCCTCGAAAAGGGCACCATCGACGCGGCCGAGTGGGTGGGCCCCTACGACGACGAGAAGCTCGGCTTCTACCGCGTCGCGCGCAACTACTACTATCCGGGCTGGTGGGAAGGCCAGGCCATGCTCCACTTCTTCATCAACCTCGAGAAGTGGAACAGCCTGCCGAAGAGCTATCAGGCTGTCATCCGCGCCGCAGCCCACACCGCCAACACCACGATGCAGGCCCATTACGACATGCTGAACCCGGCGGCGCTACGCCGCCTCGTCAAGGCCGGCGCCATCCTGCGGCCCTTCTCCGAGCAAGTTCTCGATGCCTGCTTCAAGGCATCCAACGACACCTACGCGGAGCTCTCGGTTACCAACCCCGAGTTCAAGAAGGCCTACGACGCCATGACCGCCGTGCGCGCCGAGGACTATCTCTGGTTCCAGCTCTCGGAGCAGGTGAGCGACACCTACATGATGATCCAGCAGCGCAAGAACATGCTCTGAGGTCTCGGCATCGACGCATCTGGATCCCGGCCGTCCATACGGAGCATGGCTTCGCCATGAGGCCGGGGCGACGTTGAGATAAGGCGAGCGTACCCCGCAAAACTGACGTCACTCCGGCGGAGCCTGCCCCGGCGAAGGCCGGGGGCCGGAGTCCGGATACGCGGTCCGCTTCACGGGGCGCGCTATGCCTCATCCTTCGCCATCCGGCCGACGAACGGCAGCTCGCGGTAGCGGTGGCCGACGTCCATGCCGTAGCCGACGACGAACTCATCATTGCTCTCGAAGGCGCTGAAATCGGCCGCCACGTTCACGGCGCGCGGCACCTTCTTGTCGATCAGAACGCAGGTCAGGATCTGGGCTGCGCCACGGGCCGCGATGAGATCCTTGGCGAACACGAGGGTCCGCCCGGAATCGAGCACGTCGTCGACCAGAAGCACGTTGCGGCCCTCGACGCTGAGGTCGAGGTCGCGCAGGATCTCGACGTTGCCGGACGACGTGCGGCTCTTGCGGTAGCTCGAGAGCGTGAGGAAATCCACTTCCGGCTCGAGCCCCGAGCGATAGAGCGCCCGGATGAGATCGGCGGCGAACACGAAGCTGCCCTTGAGTACGGCGACGACCAGCGGTCGCTCGAGATCGCGCGCGGTGATGTCCTTGGCCAGGTCCTCGAGCCGCGCGGCGATGGCATCTGCCGCGTAGATGACCTCGACCTCGGGCACCCGGTCGCTGTGCTCTTCTGTCATGCCTCGATCCTCATCCTCGACCCGCGTTCCGCGCCCCCTGGGGACGCGGCGCGGAAAACGCGGGCTCGCCGCCAATCACGCCCGGCCGCCCCTCCCTCCGGCGAAACCGAAACGCGCTCGAAATCATACGTTTAGCACACGACCCTTGTCTGAGACCGATGCCGAAGGCGGAAAAGCGCCAGGTGTCGGCGGTCGGCCGCACCCGGCGGCGTGCCTGGCGCAGCAACCGCGCCACCCATACGAGTGTACATGCCCCCGCCATATTCGTAACAGATTGATACTGCCCTCGCCTTCCCGCATATAAGGCGCCCGACCACAAGCTGAACCCTCAAGCCAGATCCCGGAGCCGTCCGTGATTCGATTGACGAACGTCGGCCTCAAATACGATCGAGGCCCCGAGATCCTATCGGACGTCAGCTTTCATCTGCGGCCCGGCTCGTTCCACTTTCTGACCGGCCCCTCGGGCGCCGGCAAGACGTCGCTGTTGCGCCTTCTGTTCATGTCGATCCACCCGACGCGCGGGCAGATTCAGCTCTTCAGCCAGGATGTGAGCCGCATCACGACCGGCAAGCGCGCACCGTTGCGCCGTCGCATCGGTATCGTGTTCCAGGACTTCCGCCTGCTCGAGCATCTGACGACCTGGGAGAACGTCGCCCTGCCGCTGCGCGTCGTTGGCAAGCGCCTCGACGACTACAAGGAGGACGTGACGGATCTCCTGCAATGGGTCGGCCTCGGCGACCGCATGCACGGCTACCCTTCGGTCCTGTCGGGCGGCGAGAAGCAGCGCGCCGCCATCGCGCGCGCCGTGATCGGCAAGCCCGAGCTCCTGCTCGCCGACGAGCCGACCGGCAACGTCGACCCGCAGATGGCACGCCGTCTGCTGCGGCTGTTCATCGAGCTCAACAGGCTCGGCACGTCGGTGCTGATCGCCACCCACGACCATCAGTTGATGCGTCAGTTCAAGGCCCCCCGATTGGAGCTGCACGACGGCCATGTCCGGATCGTATGACAGACCCGACCGGCCGCCGATACGCGGGCTCGACCCGCATCGCGCGCCCGACTACGACCCCTACGACGACGTCGTGACCCAGGGCGTCCGCACCGGGGCCCCGCTTCGCACCGACTATGCCGCGCCCCCCTACGAGCCCGAGCCGATCTCCGGCGAGCCGATGCTGAGGCGCGACTACGAGCACACGGCGCGCTCCGACGCCTACGCTCCCGCGCGGGCGGCGCGCAAAGCCGAATCGATGACCGCGCCGATCGTGCCGGCCGGATCCGTCACCGGCCGCTCGCTGACGCTCGTCATCACCATCATGTGCTTCCTCGCCTGCCTGACCGTGGGCACGGTCCACCTGATCCGCGAATCGGCCAACGGCTGGCTGAAGGACATCGCCAGCGAGGTCACGGTCCAGGTGCAGGCCAAGGACGGCGCCGACACCGACAAGACCGTAGAGGAGGTCGCGAAATACCTCGCCCAGCAGAGCGGCATCAGCAAGGTGACGGTGATGACCGCCGCCGAGTCCGCGGGCCTGCTCGAGCCCTGGCTCGGCCAGATCGACGACCTCGGCGCTCTGCCGCTGCCCCGCCTCATCGCGCTCGAGCTGGATCGGGCTGCCGCGCCGGATCTCGACGGGATCCGCACCGCCCTCTCGAGCCAGTTCCAGGGCACGACGCTCGACGACCATCGCCGCTGGCAGCAGCAGATCGCCACCATCACCAACAGCTTCGCGCTCGGCGGCCTCTTTATTCTCGCACTCGTCGGCATGGCGACGACCGCCATCATCGTCTCGGCGACGAAAAGCTCGATGGCCTCCAACCGGGAGATCGTCGAGGTCTTGCATTTCGTCGGCGCGACGGACCGTTTCATCGCCCGCGAGTTCGAGAAGCACTTCCTCCGCCTCGGCGTGCGCGCCGGACTGGTCGGTGCGTCATTCGCGCTCGCCGTGTTCCTGTTGATGCCGACCATCGTTCAGGTGCTCGGCGGCGGGGCGATGACGCTGACCGAGCTGCACCGGCTGGTGGGCTCGGGCACCCTGGACGTGGCAGGCTACGTGCTTCTCGGGATCGTCGTGGTCGTCATTTCGGCGCTCTGCATGCTGACGTCGCGGTTCGGCGTTTTCCGCATCCTGAACAGCAAGCATTGAGGGCTCTGCCGGTTGCGGGCTTTTCTCCGCCGCACCCGACGGTTGGCCGGGCGAAGCTCGGCGCGGTGCATCCTTTCCACCGACGTGTCACAAGGAGGACGAAATCGGCTACTCTCCTGATGCAGGGTCGCGTCGGAGTTTCTCGGAGACGCCGAGGTCCGTTCGGGGCCGGATGAGCACGATGAGCTGGGGACGCATCTTGGTTGGCTTCACGGCGGGGCTGCTGGCGCTGACGGCGGTCGGCTTCGTCCTGTTCGCGAATGCCGTGATGCGCGAGCCCGAGGTCGAGGACCTGCGCGCCGACGGCATCGTGGTGCTGACCGGCGGCCAGACCCGCATCGCGGAGGCCGCCCGCCTGCTCGAGGAGAAGCGCGGCGAGCGGCTGCTCATCTCGGGCGTCAATCAGAGGACCGGCCGGCCCTCGCTGCTCCGCATCTCCGGCCTCGACGAGGCGACCTTCAACTGCTGCGTCGATCTCGGCTATCAGGCCCAGAACACGGTCGGCAACGCCGACGAGACGCGCCGCTGGGCCGAGGCGCTCGGCTACGACAGCCTGATCGTCGTGACCGCGAGCTACCACATGCCACGCAGCCTGGCCGAGCTTGCGCGCGAGATGCCGAACATCGCCCTCGTCCCCCATCCGGTGGACCCCGACGGCCTGCGCCGCAAGGTCTGGTGGCGCGATGCGGCAGCAACGCGCCTGCTCGCCTCCGAATACCTCAAGTTCCTGCCGGCGGCCGCGCGGCTGGTGATCGCGCGCGGCCTCTCCCCCTGGCAGACGACATCGGAAACCGCCGCCTCGGCGAGCCTCCGTAAGTCGTAGCCCGCGATCGACACTAGACCAGGGACGATTTCATCGGGATAAGATCGGCCGAGAGCGGGTCCGAACGGCCCGCCCGCCCGCAACGGCTCCCGAGAAACACGCTCCACCCGATGCTCCTCGTCCGCTCCCTTCTCTTCACCGCAGCCTTCTACGTGACGACGGCCCTGATGCTGATCCTTGGCTCGTGGCTCCTGCTCGCACCCCGAAGCTGGGCCATGGCGGGCCTCAAGCTGCACGGCATCATCTGCGTCTGGCTGCTGCGCGTGATCGCCGGCACCAAGCTCGAGGTGCGCGGCCGCGACAAGCTGCCGGAAGGGGCTATTCTCGTCGTCTCGAAGCACCAGTCGGCCTGGGACACGTTCGGCCTCATCCCGCTCTTCCGTGATCCTGCCATCGTCCTGAAAGACGAGCTCCGCTGGATCCCGTTCTACGGCTGGTTCTGCGTCAAGTTCGAGCACATCCTGGTCAAGCGCGACAGGGCCGCCAAGGCGCTCAAGGCCATGATCGCCGATGCCGAGATCCGCAAGGCCCAGGGCCGCGAGATCGTGATCTTCCCCGAAGGCACGCGCCAGGCGCCGGGCGCGCCCCCCGACTACAAGCCGGGCTACATCGCGCTCTACGAAGCCCTCGATCTTCATTGCGTGCCGCTGGCGCTGAACTCAGGACTGTTCTGGCCGCGCCGCTCGCTCCTCCGCCATCCCGGCACCATCGTCGTCGAGTTCCTGGACCCGATCCCGCCGGGCCTGCCGCGCAAGGAGTTCCGCGCCCTCCTCGAGGAACGCCTCGAAGCCGCAGCAGGGCGCCTCGTCGCCGAGGGCCGGGGTCGCGTCTCGATTTGAGTTCTGGAGAGCAGATGATGGAAACGAGCGTCAGAAAGCTCTTCGAGAGATACGAGCGCGTCTTCAAGCGGTCCCTGAGTGGGGACATGGACATGGACGAGGCCGCAGCGCTCTATGCGGCCGAGTTCATAGCAGCCACGCCCGCGGGCGTGAGGACCGGAAAGAACGACGATCGGCTCAAGGAGGTCATGGTCCGGGGCTATGCACGCGAGCGGGCAGTAGGAATGAAAGACATGGCGATCCGCCATGTCCGCCTCTCCCCCATCGATGACCGTCATTGCGTGGCCCATGTTGCATGGACGGCGACCTATGCCCGCAGCGGTCGCCCCGACGTCGCGATAGATTTCGATGTTCACTACTTCGTCCAGACGCTCGACGGGGAGCCGAAGGTGTTCGGCTGGGTGTCGGGCGATGAGCAGGCGCTTCTGCGGACGCACGGCATTCTCTGACGTCCGTCCGACCCCTGACGGGATACAAGAACAAATAAGAACTTAAAGAGAACATTTTATTGACGCCTCCGAGCCGGCTTCTTATATTTGAGGGCCATTATCGAGAGGGCCCCGGCGCGCAAATGGCAGACGCCCCCGCATTCCTGGCGCCGATCTCCGAGGAGATCTGGCGCCGCAAATACCGCTTTCAAAACGAGACGGCGCACGACGCCACGCTGGCCGACACATTCCGGCGCGTCGC
Organism: Hyphomicrobium sp.; assembly: GCF_036833075.1. Lineage (GTDB taxonomy): Bacteria > Pseudomonadota > Alphaproteobacteria > Rhizobiales > Hyphomicrobiaceae > Hyphomicrobium_C. Next base: position 239 of record NZ_DAITQL010000073.1, on the reverse strand, counting down.
GGAAGCCGCCGCCTCCGTCGAGAAGGGCGGCCGGCGCGTGCGCGCCCGCTGGGCCGAGCGCTTCTACGAGGCGATGGCGGATTTCGGTTTCGTGCCGGCGGGCCGCATCCTGGCGGGGGCCGGCACCGGGCGCTCCGTCACACTCTTCAACTGCTTCGTCATGGGCCGCATCGAGGACGATCTCGCCTCCATCTTCGACAACGTGAAGGAGGCCGCCCTCACCATGCAGCAGGGCGGCG
>NZ_DAITQL010000072.1:0-21394 GCF_036833075.1 Hyphomicrobium sp. | reverse complement strand
AGAGGCGATCGGGCAAGGCGATGATGCTCAAAAGGTTGATCCTGAGTGAATGAGGAAACGGCGCAATTCGCGGGAGCAATCGGGAGCTTTAGGTAGAATGAAGGGAAGATCGGGCGAGTACGACGAGCGTTGCCCATGCGTGTGTGCTAGGGGCGACCGCATGCCCTGTTTGGGACCTAGTTTCGATATTTGGTGGCAGCATCGGAGACAGCAGTGCCAAGTCTAAGCACCGAATTCAGCGGAACCTCCGCCTAGTTGTCCTCTTGACCGTTGCTGACGGATTATCTGGCGATCGTCTGGGGAGACATTACGCGAACGGCGACTTCCAAGCCCTCCAAGCGGAGTTTGCTCGCGTATTGCAGTGCATGTAGCTAACCCTTCGGAATACGCCACAGATACCAAGAGGCCACGGTGCGATGGGGTGCCCAAATTGCACCGATGTCGCGAAGTATTTTTGGTTTCGGTGGTTCTGGCAGCCCCTTGAGACGACGATATCCCTCGCGCACTCCGAGATCATCAGCGGGAAGTATGTCTCCGCGCTCCAACGTATACATGAGGAGCATTTCCACGGTCCACCGACCGATGCCTTTGATGGCCGTCAGGCGTTCGATCAGAACATCGTCCGCCATGGATTTTGCCTCTCTGCCGGTCGGGACCAATCCCGATCGGGCACCCTCGGCGATGGCCTTGATGGTCGCAACTTTGGTGAGTGAGAAACCGCACGCCCGTAGAAGATCCGGTCGCGCGGTAATAACAGCCGAGGGAGTTGGAAAGCCAGTCTTGGCTCCTATTGCGCAAAGCCTGCCGATGATCGCATCGCCGGCCTTCGCCGTCAGTTGCTGATAAGCAACCGCACGGATGAGCGCCTCGTAAGGCTCCCGGGCCGACTTCGGGTCGTGCGTGCAAGGGCCGATAACAGAAATCGCCCTCTCCCAATCGGCGTCGATCCCCATCAGAAACGCCGTGGCCTTAGCATATCGCTGTTCGACGCCCTTTCCCCCCAACCGTGCCTCCCTACAGCGCTTTGCGGAAGGTAAGATTGATGCGGCAGCGTCCAAGAAGCGGATGGTGGGCATCTTTCAGCGCGTCGACACCGTGGAAAGCGAGTCGCGATGCCCCGCCCCAGACCGCGACGTCACCGTGGTATAGCATCATGCGCTGCGGCTTGTCGGCTCTCTCCAAGCCTCCGAACAGAAACTTTGCCGGAAGGCCGAGTGACACGGAGACGATGGGAGCATGGAAGTCGCGCTCGTTCTTGTCCTGGTGAAGCGCCAGGCGCGCGCCGGGAACATACCGATTGATCAGGCAGGCATCGGGTCGAAAGTTCACAAACCCCGCCGCCTGCGCCGCTCGTTCTGCGAGTGAGTGAAACGCGCCCGGCATCTCCGGCCACGGAATTCCAGTCGAAGGGTCGAGCCTGTCATATCGGTATCCCCTCCGGTCCGATACCCAGCCGCACTCACCGCAATTGGTCATTGCGACCGACATGGCCTGACCGCCGGGCGTCACAAAATGACGGAACGGCGCCGCTGTCGTGACGGCATGAAACGCTTCCATCACCGCGGGGGCGTCCTCAAGCGCAAAGCCCCGCAAAAGTACGGCGCCGACGTTGAGTTCCCGCCGTGCCGGAGGTTGATGATCGCTTTGGAACAGATCAAACGTCGTGTCGCCGCCAGTCATGCAGCCTCAGTCAACTTGAAGGCTGCCCCGCTTTGCTCGCGCGACAGCAGCGTGCGCTTGCGCTTGACACCCCAGCGATAGCCGGACACAGAGCCGTCTTTCTTCACCACGCGATGGCAGGGAATGAGAATGGCAATCGTATTCGCTGCGATTGCGGCAGTGACGTCGCGCGCGTCGCGCGGGGTGCCCATCGCGGCTGCGATCGTTCCATAGGTCACCGTCTCGCCTGCACGGATGCTCCTCAAAGCGTCCCAGACACGCAACTGGTAGTCTGTCCCGCGCACATCAAGCGTCAGACCTGGATCCTGCGCGGGATGTTCGACCACGCCAGCGAGCTTTCCAACGATGTCGACGAGGGAGGCCGGCTCCTCGGTTACAATCGCGCCGCGAAACCGCGCACGTAGGACTATTTCCACATCTTCACGCCTCTCGGCGAATTCGAACGCTACCACGCCAACGTCGGATACGGCGGCGAAGAAATCGCCGAGGGAACTTGTTCCCCACGCATATCGAATGTGTTCGGACATGTGCAGCTCCTTCCCTTCCTCTCGCAGCTCAGGTCGCGTCATGGAAGATGATGCCCACCGTATGACGGCGCCCGCTTCGGATCTCGCTCACGCCGTGCCGCAGATTGACCTTGTATGTTCCACGCGTGCCGCTTACAGGGCGGTGGTGGACGGCGAACACCACGCCATCGCCCTGTCGCAGTGGCACCACGGCAGCCCGTGACTGCATGCGCGGGCGCTGCTCTGTCAGCACGAATTCGCCGCCCTCAAAATCACGCCCCGGTTCTGACAACAGGATCGCCACCTGCAGCGGGAACACATGCTCGCCGTAGAGGTCCTGATGCAGGCAGTTATAGTCACCCGTGACATACTGGAGGAGCAGCGGTGTGGGTCGCATCTGGCCGGCGTCATGACATCGCTTGAGGAAGGCCGCGTGCGACTTAGGGTACTGCACGGCGATGCCCATCTCCCGGTTCCAGCGGTTGGCGATGTCCGCGAGCTCGGGATAGAGGACCGTGCGCAACTCTAGAAGCCGATCCGGCAGGGGATAGTTGAAATACTTGTACTCGCCTTTGCCAAAGCCATGGCGCGCCATGATGATCCGGCTGCGGAACAGCGCGTCCTCCTCATAGAGGCCGGCGATGTCTCGACACGCTCCCGGTGTCAGCAGACCCGATAGGACCGCAAAGCCCTTGGCGTCGAGGGACTTGCTGACTTCAGCCCAGTTAACTATAGGTCCCACTTCATTCGCCGTGGGTCTGCGGAGCGTGGTGCTCATGATTTCACCCCGGATTTGGCTTCGCGCGCAATCAGCGCCCGCTTCCTCTGAACGCCCCAGCGATACCCCGACAGCGAACCGTCGGTGCGCACGACACGGTGGCAAGGGATGGCGATGGCGATCTTGTTGGCGGCGCAGGCTGCAGCCACGGCACGAACAGCCTTGGGCATCCCGATGCGTTCGGCGATTTCCGCATACGTCGCCGTGGTGCCGACGGGTATCTCACGCAACGCGCGCCAAACCCGGTGCTGAAACGCCGTGCCTCGCATATCGAGAGGCAAATCTAGCCCCGCCTCCGGCTCTTCCACGAGCCCGACCACCTTGGCCATCACGTCCTCGAAGGCGCGGTCTCCACCGATCAGCTTCGCCTGAGGAAAGCGATCCTCAAGGTCGTGTACGAGGGCTTCCGGATCATCACCCAGGAGTATGGCTGCGATCCCCTTCTCGCTCGAGGCAACGAGGATGGACCCGAGTGAGCATTCCCCAACCGCGAAGCGCATTTCAGCATTGGCGCCGCCCGAGCGGAACTCCCGCGGCGTCATGCCGAGAACTTCCGACGAATTGGCATAAAAACGGCCGCTCGAGTTGAAACCTGCTTCATGGATCGCTTCGGTCACGGTGTGGGTCCGCTTAAGGTTGTCGCGCAATCGCTTTTGTCGATGCGCGATCGCGTAAGCCTTGGGCGTCACGCCCGCAATGGCTTTGAACACGCGATGAAAATGATAGGTGCTAAGACCCGCAGCCGCTGCAAGCTCGCTAAGTTTCGGCGGCTCCTCTGCGTCCTCGATCATGCGGCACACCTCTGCCACTTTGGTGGCATAGCGATCGTGCAGAGATGGCTCATTGGGTGTGCAGCGCTTGCAAGGACGAAACCCAGCGGCTTCCGCATCCGCGCAAGTAGCGTGAAAGACAACATTCTCGCGCTTGGCAAGCCGCGCCGGGCAGGACGGACGACAATAGACGCCCGTGGTCGCGACAGAATAATAGAAGGTGCCGTCGAAACTGCGATCCCGTCTCTTGACCGCATCCCAATACTGATGCTGCGGATCCCTCACACGCGAGGGCTCGGTCTTTTCCAGCGTCCGGATCATCTTTTTCGCTTTCTTTGTCATCGCAGTCCGAAAAATAGGAGATGATCGGTCCGTAATCACTCCGTTCCTTGTCATCAAACTCGAAGACTTCAATCGTAGCAGATCTGAGGGCTCGTCAGGAAGGCGGCGCGCCGGTCTTGCAGTCGCCCACGCGATGACCGGATTGCCTTTCCGACATCGTCATATTCTTACCACCCATTTTCATGTCAAAGGCTCCTCGGAACCGATCGGGACCCAGCGTGAATTTCGCCCAGGCAATCGCTTGATTGCGTCCTTCACAAACGAGGTCGAAGGTCAGCGTGTCGCCCTGGTGGCGAATGTTGGAGGCGGGGCAGCGCGTGAGGGGATTGTTGTCGCTCAAGACCGCGATACCGTGGGTCTCCGAATCCGTGACACAGATCGTCGCGGTCTTGGAGACGGCCATGTCCTCTACGTGTGGCAGTTCAAGGCGCATCTCCACTTCGTAGGCCCCCGGCACGGGTAAAATTAGATCACCCGCCTGAGCGGAGCCACTCAGCGCTAGGCCCAACAGGATCAATAGCAGTCGTCGCGGCATGGAAATGTCTCCATTTTAACTCGAGCTGGACAGAGTTTGATCCTCTACCCAATCACTGTCGGGACTGCGCCCCGTTTCTTGCTTTCAAATTCCCGAGCGCGCGAACACCGAATTTGACAGCAAGGAACGGGGTGTCGACTTCGGATGCTTCGCCTAGAACCCACCCAAAATACGGATTCAAGCTGGAGTATCGGTCATGTCTCAGAGAAAATTTGTTGCAATCCCATCCGGTCGCATCGCGTACGAGGAACAGGGCGCCGGGCCGGTTGCGCTGTTCGTACACGGTGTCATTGTCAATTCCTATCTCTGGCGTCACCAGCTCGCAGAGCTCTCGGCGATTCGCCGCTGCATCGCCGTCGATCTAATGGCCCACGGCGCTTCCGAAATCGCACCGCAGCAGGACGTCTCATTCGACGCCCAAGCCCAAATGCTGCTCGATGTGCTCGATGCGCTCGGCATCGACATGGTTGATCTCGTCGCCAACGATAGCGGCACCGGCATCGCCCAGATCTTCGCAGCCAACCACCCGGAGCGGCTCAGATCGCTGACGCTCACCAACGGCGACGTTCACGATAACTGGCCGCCAAAGGATTTTTCGGGCTTCCTCGACATGGTCGCGAACGGCGGATTGGCGGCAACGCTGCGCGGCATGGCCGACGACAAGGCCCTTTTCCGCGGTCCGGATGGCCTCGGCGGCGCTTATGAGCATCCCCAAGCCGTAACGGACGCGACGATCGACGCATACCTGACCCCCTATCTCGCAAATCCGGCCCGGCTGCACGATCTGGAGCGCTTCATTCTCGCGTTCGATAACGTCCAGACGCTGCGCATCAAAGGCAAACTTGAAGTTCTCACTGTGCCGACGCTCATAGTCTGGGGGACGGGTGACATATTCTTCGGTGCCGAATGGTCCCGATGGCTCGCAGATACCATTCCAGGTACGCTCCGCCGCGTCGAGGTTCCAGGTGGTCGCCTCTTCCTGCCAGATGAGCGCGCCAGCGAGGTCAATTCCGCCATCCTGCAATTCTGGTCTGAGACGAGCTAATCCGTTGCCAGGTGGTCGCGCAAAACGAGCAAACGCAATGTGTTCTTCATTGACTGAACACGTCTCTCGTGACAAGCGGCTCGTGATGCGCGCCATGGACGAGCTTGTGGAAGCTGGCGTCGCGCGCTGGTCGCTGTTGCCCCAGGGGGGGCGCGCGCTTGCGCTTGAGACAGGCGAGATCTACGCGTTGGAGGCAACCCGTATCCGACGGATAAAATGATCGGCTGCGATGCTAGCTTAGTCCTTTCTCGGCGTGAACTCATTGCAAGCGCAGCGGCGGCCCTTGCGATCTCGTCGCCGCCAGCGCATGCCACGGTCGCGCCTACGATGCTGATTTCTCATCCCGCTTTCGCAGGCCACGATCCCGGCCCATTGAGCGCTGAGCGGCCCGCTCGCATGCGCGCGATCGATCAGGCCCTATCAGACCCGAGGTTCGCTGCTCTGGTGCGCCGTGAAGCGCCCCTCAGAGATGATGCCGAGGAAGCCATCCTGCGTGCGCACGACCGCCAGCACTTGGAGCGGGTGCGCGCGGCGGCCTTGGACAAGGCCCATCTCCCCTTCAGTTTCGATGGCGACACTGTCGTCGCCGCCGGCACGTGGGAAGCGGCGATGCGGGCCGTAAGCGCGGGCCTTATGGGTGTCGACGCCGTTATGGATTCATCGTCGGGGATCAAGGCGGTCTTCTGTCAGGTGCGTCCGCCCGGACATCACGCCGAAGCGCAGCGGACCATGGGCTTCTGCTTGTTCTCCAACGTCGCCATTTCCGGGCTTTACGCGCGTGTCCGCCACGGCGCCGAAAGGATTGCGGTCGTAGATTTCGACGTGCACCACGGCAACGGCACCCAGCGGATATTCTGGTCTGATCGAAGTCTATTCTACGGCTCTACGCACGAGATGCCGCTGTTTCCCGGCACCGGCGCTCTGAATGAAACCGGAGTGGGAAACATCTTCAACGCGCCGCTCAAAGCCGGCGACGGAGGGATCGCATTCCGCTCGGCCATGAAGGAGCGCATCCTGCCGGCGCTCGATGCGTTCCGCCCGGATTTGATCCTCATCTCCGCAGGATTCGATGCCCACGACGGCGATCCGCTGGCCCACCTGCGCCTCTTCGAGGCAGACTTCGCATGGGTCACAGCCGAGCTCATGAGCCTTGCCGCCAGGCACTGTCGGGGCCGCATCGTATCGATGCTCGAGGGAGGCTACGAGCTTGATGCGCTCGGCCGATCCACCGCCGCTCATGTTGCGACCTTAATGGGCGCCTGAAACAAGCGTTCACGCTCTGGATTTGACGGCAAGATTCGGATCGCGCGAGCTGCGTTGCCGTGATGGTTTGCCCGTCAACGGAAAAACCAACACCCAAGGAGCAGCGCACATGGATACGACGATTTCGCGGCGAACCTTTGCAGGATTGCTCGCGGGCGCGGCGTCAGGCGCCGCGCTAATGCCATATTCGGTGCCGCTCGCCCGAGCAGGAGCGGCATCCCCGTTGGCGGATCAACTCGCGAGCGGCCTGACCGACCTCTCGGGCGAGATCGTTGGTGATGTCGCCAGCCGCGCGCCATACGCCGATGATTTTGGCAAGATCATCCGCAAAACCCCGGACGCTGCCCTCATTCCACGCGAGACGAGCGATCTGGTGAAATTGCTGCAATTTGCCAACCGCAAGCGCATCAAGGTCGGTGTGCGCGGCATGGGCCATTCCATGTTCGGTCAGGCACAAATCGACCAGGGCGTGCTTGTCGACATGACCGCGCTCGACTCGCTGCAGATCCTCGACGACGATAGGGTCGAGGTTGGCGCCGGCTCGACCTGGGGCCCCGTCATGGCCGAGGCCGCAAACACAAAGCGCACCCTGCCCGTCGTTAACGACACCTTCTTGTCAGTGGGCGGCTCGCTCAGCACCGCCGGCTTTGGCCCAACGACCTGGAACCAGGGTCTCATGGTCGACAATGCGCTGGAGCTCGAGGTGGTCACGGGTGCCGGCGAGCTGATGCGATGCTCGGAGGAGAAGCACCCCGATCTCTTCAATGCTGTGCTCAGCGGCATGGGACAGTGCGCCATCGTCACGCGCGCAGTGATGAAACTCGTCGCCGCGCCAACGCACGTGCTCTACATTCGCTTCTTCTACAACGACGATGCGCTGCGCGCGGCCCACGATCTGGCACTCCTTGCGAAGGACGGCCGGTTCAACCACCTCGACCTCAGGAGCCGGACATATCCCTTCGGCGGCCTCGAATACTACGTGGAAGGCGGCGCCTTCTATGATGCGTCCAATGCGCCAAAGCTCGATGACTTGAAGAAGGGTCTGAGCTTCTCCAGCGTGGAGCCCAAGACCTGGACGTACGAGGAATATTACCGTCGTGCCGAGTCCTGCTACAGTTGCATTGATGCACCGAAGCCGTCGCTCTACCTGACCGTGCCCGCATCCAAGTTCGATACATTCGTCAGGAAGACGCTGAGCGAGCCAGAACGCTCCGGCTATATCGCGCCATGGTTCTCGATCTGGCGACGAGATGCCCAGAAGCGTCCGCTGGCTCGCGTCGCGAACGAGGAGTTCATCTACCGGACGCAGTTCAATCGCGTGCTGCCCAACTCCGCCGATGTCAAGGCGTTCCTCGCCATCAACCGGTCGCTTTACGAAGAGGCGCGCGACCTTGGAGGCACGCGCCTTACGACCAGCGCCATTCCATTCTCTCCGGAAGATTGGGAACGGCACTACGGCCCTGCATGGAGCGCATTCAAGGCCGCCAAGGAGAAGTACGATCCCAACAATCTGCTCGGCTCATCGCACAACATGTTCCCTTCCAAGGCGTGAGCCAGGTCGTGCCTTTGGACATCGGACCCGTTCTGCAAGCGTACCGGGATGCGGCGTACAACAACGCCGCTGCTGCCCCGACAGGCGGCGCGCTTTTTGCGCGCTTTGCCGAGGAGTCGAAGGCGCTGCGTGCACGTTTCGCGGCGACGATGAGCCTGCCCTACGAGACGCGCGAAAGAGCGCGTCTCGATCTCTTCCCCGGGTCCGATCCAGAAGCTCCGTGCCTCGTCTATCTCCACGGCGGGTATTGGCAAGCGAACAACCGCGAGATGTTCGCCGTATTGGGCGAAGGCGTTGCCGCACACGGTTGGTCCGTCGCCATTCCAGGTTACTCCTTGGCGCCCGATGTGGGGCTACGAGTGATCATCGGTCAAATCGGCGCCGCCCTGGATTGGCTGACGCGCCATCGCCGCCAGTATGGCCTTAGCGGTCCGCTGATCGTAGCGGGATCCTCGGCAGGGGGCCTAATGGCAGCACTGTCACTCGCCCATCCCGCGGTCTTGGCCGGCATCTCCGTCTCCGGCATTTTCGAGCTCGCGCCCCTGCGAGATACATATCTCAATGTCAAGCTCCAGCTCGCAGGTACGGAGATAAGGGATCTTTCGCCAATACGGCGCCCCGTCATCGCTAAACCGTTCGTTGTTGCGTACGGGTCCCTTGAGCTGCCTGCAATCATCGCCAGCGCTGCAGGGTTCTCCGCGCTCCGGCGGGCCGCAGGTGCTCCGGGGCCGTTGATCGAGATCGCTGAGGCCGATCACTTCTCTATTCTCAACGGCTTGCGAGATCCCGACAGCGATCTGACGCATGCCATTCTCGAACTTCGCTCACAAATGGAGCGCACGCATGACTAAATTTCGGATTATCGCGGCAGCTCTCGGAGCGTCCATCGTGTTCGCCGCGCCCGTCCCCCTACAGGCGGAGATGGCCCATGTTCTCGAAGATGGTCTCTACGAGGTCTCCGTTAGCCTCGACATGGGCGCGATGGAGGATCTCAACGCGCGCAAGAGGGTGCAGATTTGCGTGGGCACCGGCGAGGGCCGCAGCCGCGGCCTATTCCTGCTGAGCGGCAACATCCAATTGGCACACTGTCCGGTCACAAACCTGCAAGAGGCCGGCGCAGCACTCAGCTTCGACATCATCTGCGAGGGAATAAATGCCGGCCGCGCGTCCGCTACCTACACGCTTGAGCCCCATGCCTTCGAAGGGCGGCTCGCCATACGCATGGGAGGGAAAAATATGACCATGCGCGAGAGCCAGTCGGGTCGACGCATCGGCGATTGCCCTCGGTAGCGAGCTTCGGATTCGGCAGCAAGAAACGGATCGCCCTGTGTTGGGGAAACCGCGAAAAGCTCCTCACACGTTTTCAATATCCGGAGGAACACTATGAAGACCACAACGCTCGCGGCCATCGCCTTGACCCTCAGCTTCGCGGCAGGTTCTGCCGACGCTGTCGAGATCAAGAAGCAGCTCCCGGTCCAAGGCACGCCCGAAGCGATCTGGAAGATCGCCAATGAATTCTGCTCGATCCAGGATTGGCATCCGGACTTCTCGGGCTGTACCCAGTCGATGAAAGATGGTGTCGTCTGGCGCGTCCTCACCCTCAAAGAGGGCGGCGGCAAGGTGCACGAGAAGCTGACTGACGTCGACGATCTCAGCTACACCTATTCGATCACTGAGGCTCCGCTTCCGCTGAAAGATCACACTGGCAAGATCTGGGTCGAGAAGAGCACCACGGATGGCGAAAGCCTGCTCCGCTGGGAGGTCTCGTTCGGCGTTAATGGAGATGCCGCCAAGACGCAAGAGGTCACCAAGGCTATCGATGGCATCCTCGATAAGGGGCTTGCCAACATCAAGACCATTGCCGCCAACGGCGCGAACTGCAAATAGCCTTCGCGGGGGCGGATGTGGCGATCACGCGTCCGCCCCTTTCTCGGTACGGTTCACATGTTCACTCTCTACTATTACCCGGGCTATTGTTCACTTGGCGATCAGATCGCGCTTGAGTGGATCGGCGCTCCCTACCGGCTCATCAGGGCCGATGACCGGCTGCGCAACTCCGTCGCCTACGCCAAACTCAATCCGTCCCGCACCGTACCGGTGCTCGTCACCGAGGACGGTTGGGTCCTGAGCCAGAACGTGGCCATCCTCAATTTTCTGGCCGAGAGTTATCCGGGCGCGCATCTCAACGGTGATGGTTCTGTTCGACGCCGCGCCATCATCAATCGCTGGCTCGCCTATATCGCCGCCGATGTGCACAAGGCCTTCTCACCCCTGCTGCATCCCGAGCGGATCATCGGTAACGACAGCTCGAAGGAAGCAATTTTAGCGCATGCGCGTTCGACGCTGCGAATGCATTTCGGCGTCCTAGACCAGCAACTGCAAGACAATCCCTGGATCGCCGGTCCCGACCGCTCAATTGCCGACCCTTATTTGTTCGTCGTGCTGAGGTGGGCGCATGCGGTCAAAGTTGATCTCAGCGATTATGACACGCTGACCGCTTATTATCGCCGTCTTCGCAATGATGCCGACGTTAAGGTCGCTCTCGCGCGCGAGCAATCTGGACTCTGAGAGGGACACCACTAGGGGAAGCGACCCCGGTGATAATTCCGAGGCCGTCCCTTTGGTAATTGATTACGTCAAGCCGCACTGCGCGTCGGCCAATTGCCGTCCGGGAGGAGACCAAGCTGCTGAAGAGCGGTCAGAGCACCCTCCTCGCCGATCTCCTCGACGATTTTACCGTTCTGGAGTTTGAACACCGTGGTGCCACTGAACTTCATCTTGCGGCCGGAATTGGCCGGCAGCGCGCCGACCGGAAGATCCTTGAAGGCAGGTCCGGTGTGCGTCCCGCCACCGTCCCAACGGCCGACGACATACTCGCCCTCTGCGATGAGGTCGCCTACTCCCCAGAAGTTGAGATCTGGAAATGCGGCGCGAAATTCGCTCATCATTTTCCTCACGGCGTCGCGGCCGCGGATGGGCCCGTGCATCGGATAGTGCACTAGCACGTCAGGGTCGGCCAGCTTGTCGATGACGCTGAGGTCGACGGGATTGCCCCAGAACTTCTTGAACCACTCCTCGACAATGGCTTTGTTCTCATTTTCTTTAGTCATGTTCATCTCCTTCGTTGACTTGATAGGACCCAACGCTAGGAGTTGTTCGCAGCCATGACACTTCGTTTGTTGCTGCGGAAATCGTGGTTTGGAGCTGCATTCATCATTAGTCACGGCTACGTGTAGCTCATACAGCTTGATGCATCGCACAGTTCTGCGCCGATTCTCATCCGAACAATCGATGGTGGCCAACATCGCGACGTTTGCCGCCGATTACCCAACCGCCGGACTGCGAGAAGGCTCCAAAATCCGGCAGATGCGGTTCCGTCACATGATCTCGCGCCGCGCAATCCCCGCTTGGCTTACGCATCGCCTCGATCGGAATCCATGATGCACTGGTCTGGTAACGAGTTCCAGCTTGGCCGTGCGTCATCGACTCGTCGACGATCGGGCGCCAAGTGACCTCGCAAGTTTGCACATCGCCCCCTCGACGTCTTGCGGCGTGAGCGCGACGTAGCCCATGACCCATCCCGACCGTTGTGGGCGTGCCAGATACAGACGACGAAGCGAAGGAAGCTCGACACCAAGCTTTGCCGCGGTGGCGATGGATGAGGCTTCGCCGACGTCATCGTGCACATCACAAGTGATTTGAAATCCGCCATTTGCGACGCCGCATGAAGCGTAAGGACTGAGATATCGAGCGAAAGCTTCCAAAAACGCGTCGCGACGTCCTTTGTAGAGTTGGCGCATACGCCGAATGTGCGCCGTGAAATGTCCGGACGCCATAAACTCAGCGAGCACGGCCTGATTCAAGAGTGCCGAATGCCCATCCACTAGCGTGCGTGCCGTAACGAACGCCTTCACGAGATGCGCCGGTGCCACCAGATAGGCGAGCCGCGCGCCGGGAAATAGCGTCTTGGTGAACGTACCGACATAAAGAACTGACGCGGCAGGATCCAAGCCTTGAATGCAGGAGATCGGCGCGCCCGCGTAGCGATACTCGCTATCGTAGTCGTCTTCAATGATCCATGACCGATTTCTTCGCGCCCACTCTATCAATGCTATACGGCGGTCAAGGCTCAAGGTCACTCCGGTCGGATACTGATTCGAAGGTGTGACATACACACCGCGAATCGGCACACGGTGGCGCGAGAGAGCATCGACCTTGAGGCCATCACTGTCGACGCCTATAGGGAGCAATTGGGCACCGGCCATTCGCAGCGCGGCCTTGACGCCCGGATATCCTGGATCTTCTACGGCGACGGTCTCACCTGGATCGAGCAGCAACGAGGAGATCATCGCAAGCGCCTGTTGAGAACTCGTCAACACAACGATGTTCTCGGCAGAGCACCGCACGCCACGATGTGCTGCAAGATAACGCGCGATCTCGTCTCGCAGGGATCCGAGACCTTGTGGGTCTGAATAGTTTAGAACGGCTTCCTGTTGCTCACGCATGACGCGCGAGGCGATACGGTTCCATACCGTTGCAGGAAATGCGCGCATATCCGGCATCGCGGCTGCAAACGCGCGTGCGCCCGGATCACGGACGCCGCCTAGCTCGAGGATAACGTTTCCGCGGCTGGCGAGCGCAATCTCGGCCCTCCGACTCCGACTGTTCTGAGCCGGGCTGTGCAAGAGGTCTGATCTCGAGTCCGCAACGAAGGTGCCGCTCCCGTGCAGGCGTTTCAGAAATCCTTCACTCTCAAGATGCTGATAGGCAGCTTCAACCGTGTCGCGAGCAACACCGAGTTCCGTTGCCAATGTCCGGGAAGATGGTAGCCGATCTTGCCTTTTCAAGGCTCCGCTGACGATCAGTCTCCGTATCGCATTCTGAATGCGCGTCGCAAGATTGAGCCCCGTGTCTGCTTGTTCTTCGAGCAGATGGATCAAAGAGCCAGCAAATTTGTCCCGCATGAAAGTGGTCTGCCCCAGCATGCCAAAGTGGCCGGATAATGCAATCCAGTTTCTTGTTATTCAATAGCGATGTCGATGCGAGCTTGGAGCGAGAACCCGATGTCGAGTGAGAAGGTGGTCGTGAAAACCACGTGTCCTCGTGATTGCTACGATGCCTGCGGAATTTCCGCGCTAGTTCGCGATGGGGCGGTCTACAAGGTGCTCGGCGACCGGGACCATCACGTCAGCATGGGTGGACTCTGCGGGAAATGCGCGCTCGCTTACAACGGCGTCTATCTTGACCCGGAAAAGCGTCTCAAAACACCTCTGCGGCGTGCCGGAAAGAAAGGACATGGTGTCTTTGAGCCAGTCAGTTGGGAAACAGCTCTTGGCGATGTTGCGGGGCGATTAAAGAATACTCTCGCAACCCGTGAGGCTCGCTCGATCTATCACACGCACTACACCGGAACCGTTTCCATGGTAGCCGGATGGTTTCCGATCCGCTTCTTCAACAAATTAGGTGCCACGGAGGTCGATCCCGACACGGTGTGCAATAAGGCGGGCCACGTGGTGCTGGCGGAGATGTTTGGCACCTCGCTAACCGGCTTCGATCCGGAGCAGCTGTCGAACGCAAAGACGCTTGTGGTGTGGGGTGCAAATCCTTCCACCAGTGCGCCGCACATGCACACGCGCTGGATCAAGAAATCCGACGCTAAAATCATTGTCGTGGATCCGATCGCCCACGACACTGCGAAAATTGCTTCGCTTCATCTTCAGTTGAGGCCCGGATCGGATGCGGCGCTCGCGTTCGGCATGCTCCACGTTCTGAACCGCGCGGCACTGCTCGATCGCTCGTTCATTGCTGAGCATGTCAGCGGTTTCGAGGCGGTTGAAGCGGATATCGCGCGAGCGACACTCTCCTGGACATCGGCGATCACCGGAGTTCCCGAGGCACTAATTGAGGAGGCCGCGTTGGCCTTCGGGTCTGGGCCATCACTTCTCTGGCTCGGCCAGGGGGTTCAGCGTCAGCCTACGGGCGGCAATGTGTTTCGCGCGCTGGCTCTTCTAGCGGTAGCGACCGGGCAAATCGGCAAGCCAGGGGCAGGCTTTTGCTACATGAACGGGCCGGAGACCCGCGGCGTCGATATGAGTTTTCTGATGGCGCCGGAGCTACGACCCGACGACGGCTTATCCATCAGTCACATCGATCTTGCCGATCATCTCTCAGATCCGATGCGGGTTTCTACGCTCTTCACCTGGAATAACAACATCGCAGCCTCGAGCCCAAATCAGTCGAAGCTGCGCCAAGCTCTCGAGAGGGAAGATCTGTTCACAGTCGTGACGGACATCTTCATGACCGATACCGCGGCTTATGCCGATTACGTGCTTCCTGCGGCCAGCTTCCTCGAGTTCGACGACATCGTATTTCCCTACTTTCACAACACCGTCTCCGCACAGGCCAAGGCGGCAGAGCCGTTGGGCGAAGCGCTGCCCAATCAGGAGATCTTTAGACGACTATCGGCCGCTATGGATTATCGAGATCCTGAGCTCTTCGAAAGCGATCGTTCGATGATAGACCGCCTGCTGGGACAAACGACCTTTCCTGGGACGTTCGACGATCTGAAGCGCCTCGGTACGGCAAACCTCTACGAGACGCCTAAGGTCCAGTTTGAGGACCTCAAGTTTGCCACCCCTTCAGGACGCATTGAGATCGTGAGCGCGCGTCTTGCGGCAGCGGGTCACGCTGCAGCGCCCTACGCCTTTGCCGATGCCCCTCCCGGCGTAAATCGGTTGCGCGTCTTGTCGCCAGCCTCTGAGTGGCTGATGAACTCGAGCTACGGAAACGACGAGCGTATCCGCTCACGTATCGGTGAGCCTAGGATGTTCCTCAACCGCACCGATGTCGAAGAAAGGGGCCTTTCAGATGGAGACACCGCCACGTTAGCCACCGCCGCAGGCCGTCTTACATTGAAAGTCGCGATCTCCGCCGACGTGCCGCAGGGTGTGGCCTTGGTTCATAAGGGACATTGGCCGCATCACGCTGGCGGGCATGCCAACGTGAATGTGCTTAACCCAGGTCTTCGGACTGACATCGCCGACAGCACGGCCGTGCATGGTGTCGAGGCGGAGCTCATTCGCGCATGAGCTGGAAGTACGAATCCGACATTTTGGTTGTTGGCGCGGGTCCTGTAGGTTTGTTCACTGTCTTCGCATGCGGTCAGCTCGGCATGCGCTGCCATGTGGTGGATGCATTCTCGGAGATCGGCGGGCAGTGCATCGCGCTCTATCCCGAGAAACCCATCTACGACATTCCTGGGTTCCCGTCAGTGCGGGCACGCGAACTGATCACCCGTCTTCGGGAGCAAGCCAAACCCTACCGACCCAAGTTCAGCCTGGACACCCTTACCACTGGGCTACGCCGCGATAACCGATGGTTCTTCATTCAGACGTCGAAGGGCGACGAAATCCTCACACGCGCGGTCATTGTCGCCGCGGGACCTGGCGCCTTCGGCCCCAACCGCCCTCCTTTGGCTGGTATCGAAGCGCTCGAGGGGACCTCGGTTCACTATTGGGTGACGGATCCGCAGCAACTACGCGGAAAGCGTATTGTCATCGCTGGCGGAGGCGATAGCGCCGTCGACTGGGCAATCGTCCTTTCTGACATCGCGGCGTCGGTGACTCTGGTTCATCGGCGGGCGAAATTTCGCGCGTCACCAGCTTCGCTCAGCGCGTTGTTGCAGCTTAGCGACAACAAGAAGGTCGATCTCCGCGTTCCGTTTCAGATCTCTGCGCTCGAAGCCGCCGAACAGCGCCTCGAAGCGGTCACGATTGAAGATATGGACGGGAAGCGCGAAACGCTCGATGCTGACGTGCTCTTGCCCTTTTTTGGACTTTCGTCAGATCTCAGCGCGCTTTCCGAGTTCGGGCTCGGGATCGAGGGCAGCACGATCCCGTGTGATCCGCTGACCATGTCGACACGCGCGTCCGGCATCTTCGCCGCGGGCGACGTCGCATTCTATGCCCACAAAGAGAAGCTTCTTGTAACCGGGTTCTCTGAGGCAGCGATCGCGGCTCGATCAGCGTTCACTTACGCGTACCCAGACAAGCCTTATCATTTCCAACATTCCACGGACCGCGGCGTGCCGCGCCCCGTCAGCGCTTAAGGTCAGACATGAAAATACTCGTCCTCCAACACGTCGACGTCGAGCATCCCGGTATATTCCGAGATTTCATGCAGGGAGAAGGTCTGTCGTGGGACACGGTTGAACTCGATCAGGGCGAAAACATCCCGGATGTCTCTCGTTACGATCTCATGCTGGTGATGGGCGGACCGCAAGACGTTTGGCAGGAGGATGAATTCTCCTGGCTCCGGGAGGAAAAAGCTGCCATTCACCGGTTCGTTGCAGATCTCAAGCGGCCTTTCCTTGGTGTATGCCTGGGTCACCAGTTGCTGGCCGAGGCGCTCGGCGGCAAAGTAGGACCGGCCCGAGAGCCAGAGGTCGGTGTTCTGACCATCCAAAAGAGTTCTGATGGGCTCACGGATCCCGTCATGGCCAGCGTTCCCAATCCTGCCACTGTTTTACAATGGCATGGTGCGGAGGTAGTCGCCGCTCCCCCGGGCGCCAGGATTCTCGCCTATTCGGACAGATGCGCCGTTCAATCCTTTCGCTACGGGCGCCACGCCTATGGCGTCCAGTTCCATGTCGAATTGACCGAGGAGACCGTGGCTGCGTGGGCGTCAATCCCTGTTTATGCGGCGGCACTGGACTCCGCGTTGGGGCGCGGCGCTGCGCTGCGCCTGAAGGAACAGGTCGTCCACCTTATGCCGGCTTTCAATCGTGATGCCCGCGCCATCTACGACGCTTTCATGTCGCAAGTCCGCCAGACTGTCTGAGGCGCGCGATGACCGCAAACGAAATTCTCATAGAGGTCGATGACGGCCGCCAAGTTCACCGCTTCTCATGTAAGCCCGGTCTTAGCCTCATGGAGGCGATCCGCAACGCCGGCTTGCCACTCGAGGCTGCGTGCGGAGGATCACTCGCCTGTGCCACCTGCCATGTCGTGGTGTCTAACGAGGATTACGATCGCGTGGGCGAACCAGGTGAGGACGAGGAGGATATGCTTGATCAGGCCTTCGGCGTGACCCGTACATCGCGGTTGGGGTGTCAGATCCTTCTCAGTCCGGCTCTTGATGGGTTACGTTTGCGTCTGCCAGCACGATCGTGATCACTCATGTCTGGTCGCCCGGATGGGTTGTGTTGCAACACGCCTGCATTGATCAATCCCAATTGATTAGCCGCACTTATAGAAGACGGGCTGTGTTGGCCCAGTATGGATTTGTCGGCGGACTTCAAATTATGCGGGTCAGAGCGGCGCAAGCCACGCCAGGCAGCTACCATCGTCGCTGCTCTTCGCAATTCGCTTTTAATAGAAGGTTCATCGGGGAGGCAGGGCACCTCGCGCGCATTCTCCGATCCGCTCACCATACTGAATCTCGACGTTTGTCACAATGTCCTGGGCATTCCTGATTTCAATTCGACCGCGGAAGCCGTCTGCCTCCAGCGCGAACATCCCGACCGCCGAGTTCTGTTCTCCGGTTAGGCATTGCGCCATGAATCCCGTGCGAAACTCGCCCGCGCAGATTTCATATTTTGGACACGAAGAGGCTGGGGAGTTGCTTAGCATCTCAAAAATTACGTGGCCGGCAATAGCTTGAGGCTCGAGACATCTTTCGACTTGCCGTGTGGTCGTCTGGCGTCCGCTCGCCGGATCCTCAACGAGGACATCTATTTTATAGCGACCAGGCTTCAACACGTGGGTGAATCCGGTGGCATCAGCCGAGGATGTGGTCGCGAAACTTGCAACCATAACAAGTGCAACTGATCGAGACCTGATTGTCATCGTGTTCTCTCGCTCGAACTCGTATTGAAGAAGTCCGGACAGTGCCGCGATGCGGCACTGTCCGGCAGTCGGGGGAAGTCTATCGTTTCGGAGGCGGCTCCGGAAAATACTGGATGTCGAATGGACGGGAAAGCTTGAGATAGAGTACGCATGGCGCGCCCGCTCCGCATTCGAGGCCGTGGGGCGGGGCGCTTCCAGGAAAGCTGATATAGGTTGGTCCAGCAAACTCGGTCCGCGTGCCATCGTGCGCAATGAGCGTAAAGGCACCGCTCAGCCACATATAAAGCTCGTCCGAGGTGTGGCTGTGGTTAGGCACCTTATAACCCGCTGGAAAGCGTAGCAGCGCTTCGGCTTCGCCTTTACCGAGATCGCCGCGCAGCACCGCGATCTCACCTCCTTTCGGCAAGCCTTCTACCTCAAGTGGTCCCCACACGACCTTGGAGACATCGACAATGGTCTGGTCTTTACCGAACGAGAGCGGATTGGCGTTGGATCCGAGCTCTGCTGCAGCCGTCGGTTGGGCCGCCAACAGAAGCGCGCCGAGCAAGGCATAGTGTCTACGCATGGTGTTTCCTTTCCCTTGTGCCCGCATTCGTACCGCAAGGCTCTTCTCCGACAGCAGATTGCGTGCCAATCCACCTAGCGTAGAAATTCCGCTGTCACGTCATTGTGTTGGATGCAGTGGGACTTTCGGTCGGTGGGCGATTGCCAATTTTCGCGAAACCAGTATCGTCATATTTCAATACTGGTTGTGAAATATCGCAATGCACGCTGAACCCGTTACCATCGTTGGCCAGAGCGCAGCCCTAACGCAGTGCCTGGAACGAGTTGATGCCGTCGCCGCAACTGATGCCACGGTCCTCGTTCTTGGGGAATCGGGCGTCGGCAAAGAGCTTGTCGCTCGCCGGATTCACGAAAAGAGCCGCCGCGCCGGGGGGCCTTTGGTTGCCGTAAATTGCGCAGCGGTACCGAGAGATTTGTTCGAAAGTGAATTCTTTGGCCATGTGAAAGGCGCGTTCAGCGGCGCCACGCGCGACCGGAGAGGTCGTTTGGAAGCGGCCCATCGTGGGACCCTGTTTCTCGACGAGGTCGGAGAGATTCCCCCTGAGCTTCAGGGCAAGCTCCTGCGCGCTCTTCAGCAGATGTCATTCGAGCGGGTTGGTTGCGAAGAGACCCGTCACGTCGATGTACGCGTCGTTGCGGCGACAAATCGCTCTCTGCTTGAAGATACGTCGGTGGGACGCTTCCGCCGCGATCTTTATTACCGCCTGAGCACGTTCCCGATTGAATTGCCTCCCCTACGCGAGCGACCGGACGATATCGGCCCACTGGCCGAATACTTCTTGATCGAAATTGCGCGGCGGCTTCGCCGAGAACGGCCTCGCCTGACGCCGCAGCACTTGGAGCGCCTCAAAGCCTATGACTGGCCAGGAAATGCGCGCGAGCTCCGCAATGTTTTAGAGCGTGCCGTCATTCTTGGCGAGATCCCGAATTTCGATGGCGTCCTGCCGACGGCTCCCAAGCAACGCTTAGCCGCCATACCACGCGAGCCATCGGATACAGCCGGGCAATCCGGCTACATTACCGCTGCGGAGTTCCTCGCATTCGAACGCAACAATCTCATAGCCGCGCTCGAAGCCGCAGGCTGGCGCGTATCAGGGCCGCAGGGGGCAGCGAACCTTCTTGGGATGAATGCCTCCACGTTGGCGTCTCGGCTGAAGGCCCTCGCGATCGAACGGCCAGCCCCCAATTCTCTCTATGCGCGCCTCGGCGGGCGATCTCGCGTTGCGGCGTTGGCACGGGATCTTCTCGGACGCGTTCAAGCGGATCCACAGGTCGGCCGATTCTGGTCCGACCGCAGCTCGCTCGGAATGCGCCAGGAAGAGCGGCTTTTGATCCAGTATCTCTGCTCGGTGCTTGGCGGTCCTGGGCACTATGTGGGACGAACCATGATTGATGCACACGCACACCTCGAAATTACGACGGGTGACTGGGTCGTGTTCGGGCATCATCTGGAGCAGACATTCGAGGCGCACGGGATCAACGGGGCTCTCAAGATTGCGCTTAGCGATCTCATCGGAACTTTGAAAACCTCAATCGTGAGGCATGCATAGGCTCTGCACTGCTAAACGCCGTCAGACGTCCCTCATCGACCTTGGTATACGTTGGAGCGGTCGGCGATCGCGTTTCTGTCAAGGCCGACAACACGCTGGCTGCGGCGGCCGTTAGCACGGGACGCACGCGGCGGCCCTCGCGGTAGGTCGATGTGCGGCTTGTGGAAATGCTAGAGGACGATCAATGGACGGTCACGTGCCGCTTGCGCAGCGCACTGCGTATATGGGCTGGATGGAGAACCGAAACTCCGGCGAAAGGGTGTGACTGCCGCTGCGGGCGAAGGCTATTAGCCGACTCCACGGGAGGCTTAGACCCTGGCGATCGCAGCGCTCAAAACCTAGCGCGACTGGAAGACGTGCATCGAGTTCGATGGCGCGATCGCGCGGATACTCGAATTCGTGAATGTCAACTTAGAAACGTCACGGACGCACGAACACGCCGCTTTGTCACGACCCGAAGTGAGCTGTATCGCCGACAGAAGCGATGCGACGAGGTTTGCTAGTGTGCCTACGCTCTGCGAAGCGTCAATGGTACGATAATTGTTCCTTGAGTAACTTAACGGCCCTCAATCTCTCGAGGCATAGCCGGCATCCGTCCTGACGAACGACTTGAACCGTTGCCGACCTTCATCCTCGGTTGCGAGTTCCCGTGCGCGCGCAATGGTTTCGGCTCGCGCCTGAGCCGCAACCAGGCCTTGGAGCGCGAGAGACTGTTTGACGCCGAGTCCCGTGAGCTCGTTTCCGGCTTGCGCGGCTTCCAGTGCGCCGGCCGCATCGCGCGAGCGGCTCAGGGCGTCGCCGAGAAGGTGCGTGTCATTCTCGATCCCGTCGGCGATCTGGCCCTGCAGGAAAGCGGTGCGTTGGAAGGCAGCGTAGGACTCTTCCCACCGCGCACGCGCATTGTGCACTGCATCGTCGTGGGTCAGCGCTGCGGAGGCCTCCTTCGGGAACATCTGCTGGTAAT
>NZ_DAITQL010000071.1:0-21400 GCF_036833075.1 Hyphomicrobium sp. | reverse complement strand
TCTCGGCTACCGCATGAGTCGCGGCGCCGATGACGTTTAACTCGCTCGCGTTCCGTCTGTTCGCGACGTCCGCGGCGTGGGTGCTGATGGTGCTGCCGATCGCCGGTGTCATCATCTACCAGCTCTATCGCGACGATCTCCAGAACTCCTTCGACGCGCGTCTGGAAAAGCTCGTGACGTCCATCGCCGTCGACAGCATGAGCGGCGCGAGCGAGCAGCCGATCTCTCCCAAGAACCGCTACGAGCCCCTGTTCGAGGACGCCCGCTCGGGCTGGTACTGGCAGATCGCGCCCCTCGACAACAAACAGGCCCCGACCTTGCGCTCGGCGTCCCTCGGGGATGCCGGCATCGAATTGCCGATCGAGCACGAGATCAAGCCCGACGCCGACGGCGCCCGATGGATGAACGCCATCGGTCCGGCGGGCGAGAGCGTGCGCCTCGTCGAGCTGATCGACAACCCGGGGCCGCCGGGTCAGGGACCGCGCTACTCCATCATCGTCGCCGGCCCCATCGACTGGCTCGATACGCGGCTCGCGAACTTCCTCACCCGCCTCGCCACCGCCCTCGTGCTGACCGGCGTCGGCCTCGTCGCCGTGACGCTGTTCCAGGTGCGGTTCGGCCTTCTTCCCTTGCGCCGCATCGAGCAGGGGCTCTCCGATATCCGCTCCGGCAAGGCCGAGAAGCTCGACGGCGACCTGCCGACCGAGATCGAGCCGTTGCAGCAGGAGCTCAACGCGCTGCTCGCCTCCAACCAGGAGGTCATCGACCGGGCCCGCACCCAGGTCGGCAACCTCGCCCATGCCTTGAAGACGCCGCTCGCCGTCATCACCAACGAGGCGCGCGAGGACAAGGGCGTGCTCGGCAGGAAGATCGTCGAGCAGGCGGAGATCATGCGCGATCAGGTCAACCACTATCTCGACCGCGCGCGCGTGGCCGCGGGCATCAGCGTGATTGGGCGCTCGACCCCGGTGCACGAGGTCCTGGAGCCGCTGAAGCGTGCCCTCGAGCGCATCCACCGCGACCGCAACATCGCCATCGCCATCGACTGCCCGTCCGACGCCCGCTTCGCCGGCGAGCGCCAGGACCTCGAGGAGATCCTGGGCAATCTCTGCGACAACGCCTGTAAATGGGCCAGAGGGAAGGTCGCGGTCGAGGTTGCCGCGAGCACGAGCCGCAGGTCGTCGGGACGCCTCAGCATTCACATCGAGGACGACGGTCCGGGCCTCTCGGACGAGCAGCGCGCCCGTATCGGCAAGCGCGGCGTGCGCCTCGACGAGACCAAGCCCGGCACTGGCCTTGGCCTCTCCATCGTGACCGATCTCGTCCAGTCCTATCGCGGCAGCCTGCGGCTGGACCGCTCGCCGATGGGCGGCCTGCGGGTCGACCTCGTGCTGCCGTCCGCCTGAAGGATGAGGCCGGCGTCCTTGGCCTCGCCTCTCAGGACGACGGGCGCCGCGCGGTATTCGGGCGCTCCCACCTGTTGATCGTCCCGGCCGTCCTTGCGCACGCGTGCACGATGACCGGAAGCGGATGCGCATTTTCTTCGGTCGTGCAGAATTCCGCGCCGAGGAATGTCACGCAGAGCTCCGGCACGCGGGCGAGGGCGGCAGCCAGCAGGTCCTGCTCGGCGTCGGTTCCAGCGCTCCGTTTCCAGGTCTCGATCCAGGCCTTGACGAAGACATAAGCCCGAGCCGTCGGCCGCAGCACCAGCGTCTCGGCATGAGGGACGAGCCCGCGGCGGCCGTCCGGGCACCGTCCGGTCCCGACATGAAGCGCGATGTCGCCGGGGATGTCGGCTGCGCGCATGAGATCGTCGCGCGTGCCGACGATGCGGCAGCCGGCGTCGATGAACAGAATGGTTCTGCCAGGGTGGCGATCCATGGCGGCGCGGATCTGAAACGGCCTGCCCCGGGCGTTTGCGTCCGGACTGCCGGACGTATTGGTCTCGACGAAATCGTGGCGCGTGCCGAGATCATCCAGGCGGCGCCTCAGCGGCGCGGCCCGGTGCGGGCCCTCCGCTGTGCAGCAGCCACACACGATGAATTCGGTCATACGCGGAAGGATACTTGCTTCGCAATGTGAAGCAAAGTTTTACCTTGCGCTGCCTTGTGGGGTCAATGCCGCTGCCGTACCCGGAACTTATGAAGAAGGACACTTCGGTGAACGTCCGGCTGACCTCGGAGCTGAAGGCTGAGCTGCAGCAATTGGCAGACCGCGACAGCCGAAAGCTTTCTGCTTACATCGAGTTGGTTCTCTGCGCCCATGTCGCGGCGAAGCGGGCGGTCGCGCCAAGCGAATCAGCGGCCCGAAAGAATGCCAAGGTGCGCTAGCCCGTGCCCCTATTATTGGGTGGATATGTAACGCATTTCTCACCGTTTCTTTGCCGCGCGGGAAGGCCGAGTTTCTTCGGTGGAAACGCCGAACTTTCGCCTGAATCGCGGTAGAAACCCGAAATCGGATGTGCTTGAAGACGAGAACAGTCTGGGCCGTCCTTGGGCAAGGTGAGGCCCCATCGGCGCGCCGCGTATGGTGTTTGCGGCCGAGGTCCGGCCGGTAGACAGGCCCGCGGGCAAGAACGGGGATCTTCATGCGCACGATTGGCGCCGGCGCGCTTCTGATGCTGTCGATTGGACTTGCTGGTTGCGGACCCGACGGTCCGAGCAAGGCCGATACCGGCATGGTGGTCGGAGCGGTGGCCGGCGGTATCCTTGGCAACCAGGTCGGCGGAGGCACGGGCAACGTCGCTGCTACTGCGATCGGCGCCGTTGTCGGCGGCATCGTCGGCAGTGAGGTCGGCCGGTCCATGGATGCGCAGGATCGCAGGCTCGCACAGGAAGCCGAATACGATGCGCTCGAGCGCGGCCAGTCCGGCGTCTCGCGCCAATGGCGCAACCCCGACAACGGCCGTTATGGCGAGGTCGTCCCCAGCCGGCCGTACAAGCGCGGCACCGTCGACTGCCGCGACTATACGCACAAGGTCTACGTCGATGGCCGGCCGCAGTCGATCCGCGGTACGGCTTGCCGCAATCCCGACGGCACGTGGAGCAACGTGGCCTGAGAGTGACGTAACCTGACGGCTCGCGCCTCCCGAGGTATCTCTCCCGCAGTGCAGCGTGCGTTGTCCGCGCCTGTCGTCGTGAGGGCGCGCCTGCGACGCCAAAACGCCGCGGTGACGCCGTGCGGCTCTTGCCAGCCTGGACCCTCGCCCCTATTGAACTCGGGACGATGCTCCAGACTGTGACCTCATGACGGGATGGAGCATTGATGGGCCGGAAAGGGCCGAGGTCGGGACAATCGCCATGCGCGTGCCGCGCGCACGCGGTTTGACGCCGCCCTTGGGCCGCTGCGGTGGCCAAGTCTGGCTCGCTCCAGAGGGGCGCCGTCTTTTTGCGTCAATTCCCATCCCATCATGAGGTCACAGCCTGGAGCATGACCGCTTCGGACCCAACCGTCCGGAGGGCCACTCATCGGCTTCATCGAAAAACTTGGAGCGCGGTCCCGATTCGCACAAAGAACAACTGCGCTCTAGAAGGCTTCCAATGCTGCTCTGGCTCTGCTTCGCGTTTCTGACGGCGGCGATCGTTGCGCTTCTGCTGCGGCCTCTGCGAAAGGCGCGGCCGGATGCCGTCGTGCCGGCCGAAGCCGATCTCGCCGTCTACCGCGACCAGCTTCGCGAGCTCGACGCCGAGCGTGATCGTGGCCTCGTCACCGCGAGCGAGATCGAGAGCGCGCGTGCCGAGGTGGCCCGGCGTCTCCTGAAGCGCGCGGGCGCGACGGAGGCCGATGCCGCGCCTCTCGCCGGCGACGCCGCAAGCCTGTCCCGCGCGCGGGGGATCTACATCACCATCGCCGCCCTGCTGCCCGTCCTCGGTATCGGGCTCTACCTCGTCGAGGGATCGCCCCACCTTCCCGACCTGCCGTTCCATGGGCGCAAGATGGCCGATGTCGGCCGGTCGAATGTCGGCGAGCTGATCGCGCGCGTCGAGGAGCGCCTGCGGGCCCATCCCGAGGACGGCAAGGGCTGGGACGCCATCGCGCCCGTGTATCTGCGGCTTCAGCGCTATGCCGACGCTGCGCACGCGTTTGCCGAGGCGAACCGTCTCGAAGGCGAGAACGTACGCCGCCTCCTGGGCTTCGCCGAGGCGACGATGCTCGCGGGCGACGGCATCGTGAGTGAGCCCGTCCGCAAGGCCACCTTGCGCGTGCTCGAGCTCGAGCCGAACCGCATCGAGGTGCGCGCCTGGCTCGCGCTCGGCAAGGAGCAGGACGGGGATCTCGCGGGTGCCGCGGCCGAGTATCGCGACATCCTCTCCAAGTCACCGGCCGATGCGCCGTGGCGCGCAATCGTGCAGGAGCGGGTCGATCTGGTCGAGAGGAAGCTCAGGGGCGAGCCGACCGACGGGACGCCGGGCGAGGCGCCGCTCGCATCGACCGCGGTGCCGTCCGCACCCTCCGCCCCGGCCGGAACGCCCGACATCGCGGCCATGGCGCCGGCCGAGCGCGAAGCCTTCATCGCCGGAATGGTCGATCGCCTCGCCGAGCGCCTCAAGCAGAACGGCAAGGATCTCGACGGCTGGATGCGCCTCGCGCGCGCCTATAAGGTGCTGGGGCGCGACGGTGACGCCGAGGAGGCGCTCGCGAGCGCGCGTGCCAATTTCGCGGGCGACCAGGCTTCGCTCGGCGAGATCGAGAGGGCCGCCGAAGGCCTGGGCATCAAGACAAAGGAGCGCACGATCCCCCAATGACGCGCAAACAGCGGCGAGGGCTTCTGATCGGTTTGGGCGTGGGCGTGCTGTCGATCGCGGCCATCCTGATGATGTTCGCCTTCCGCCAGTCGATCGTGTTCTTCCACACGCCGAGCGATATCGCTCAACACAAGATCGCCGACGGCGTGCGCTTCCGGCTCGGCGGGCTCGTGGCTGAGGGGTCGGTGAAGCGCGGCGAGGGGACGAGCGTGGCGTTTACGGTGACCGACACGCTGGGTACGGTCCCGGTGACCTATGAAGGCATCCTGCCGGACCTCTTCCGCGAGGGGCAGGGCGTCGTGGCGGAGGGCGTTCTCCGCCCGGACGGCCTGTTCGTGGCCGACACCGTGCTCGCCAAGCACGACGAGACCTACATGCCGCCCGAGGTTGCGAAAGCGCTGGAGGAGAAAGGTGTGAAGCTCGGGGAGGGCGCAACCCATCCGGAGGAGGCCACGACCCAATGAGGACTCCGTCCGCACCCTGCATCACATTGCTTGCCTCTCCACCGACGTCATGCCGGCGTCATTGGCGAAGCCATGCTCCGCATGGAAGGCCGACACCCATGCCAGCTTCTGCGCATGCGCGTTCCGTTGGGTTCGAGGGGCGGCAACGCGGGATGAGGGTGCGTGCTCGGCCGCCCGGTGCGCGATCCTTCAACGTTGCACGCGCTGAGACTTGCATGAATCCCGCCCTTCGCCGGGATGACGTTGTTCGGGTGGATGCGTCGGCGCTCAAGAACATTCGAGATGTGAGAGGACGGGCGGCGTGATCATCGAGATCGGACACTTCGCGCTGATCCTGGCGCTCCTGGTTTCCATTGCGCAGATGATCGTTCCGGCCTGGGGGGCGCGCGTGCGCGATCCGCGCCTGATGGCGTTCGGCGAGCCCGCGGCCGTAAGTCAGCTCGCCCTGATCCTGATCGCATTCCTGGCACTGATGTACGCCTACGTGACGTCCGATTTCTCGGTCGCCAACGTCGCCGCCAACTCCCACTCCTCGAAGCCGCTCATCTATCGCATCTCGGGCGTGTGGGGGAACCACGAGGGCTCGATGCTGCTGTGGGTGCTGATCCTCGCCGTGTTCGGCGCCGCGGTCGCGCTCTTCGGCAACAACCTGCCGGCCACCCTCAAGGCCAACGTGCTTGCCGTGCAGAGCTCGATCGCGCTTGCGTTCCTGCTCTTCATCCTCGTCACGTCGAACCCGTTCGAGCGCCTCGATCCGGCGCCGTTCGACGGCAACGGCCTGAACCCGATCCTGCAGGATCCCGCTCTCGCGTTCCATCCGCCGTTCCTCTACATGGGCTATGTCGGCTTCTCGATGGCGTTCTCGTTCGCCATCGCCGCGCTGCTCGAAGGGCGCACCGATGCCGCCTGGGCGCGCTGGGTGCGCCCGTGGACGCTCGCCGCCTGGATGTGCCTCACCATCGGCATCGCCATGGGCTCATGGTGGGCCTATTACGAGCTCGGCTGGGGCGGCTGGTGGTTCTGGGATCCGGTCGAGAACGCCTCGTTCATGCCATGGCTCGCGGGCACGGCGCTTTTGCATTCGGCGCTCGTCATGGAGAAGCGCGAGGCGCTCAAGGTCTGGACCATCCTGCTCGCGATCCTGACTTTCTCGCTGTCGCTGATGGGCACCTTCCTCGTTCGCTCGGGTGTGCTGTCGTCGGTGCATGCCTTTGCCGTCGACCCGGGCCGCGGCGTGTTCGTGCTCTCGATCATGATGCTGTTCACGGGCGGCGGCCTGGCGCTGTTCGCCTGGCGCGCGCGTGATCTCAAGCAGGGCGGCGTCTTCTCGCCGATCTCGCGCGAGGGTGCCCTCGTGCTGAACAACGTGCTCCTCACCACGGCCTGCGTGACGGTGCTCGTCGGCACGCTCTATCCGCTCGCGCTCGAGGCGCTGAACGGCAGCAAGATCTCCGTCGGCGCGCCCTATTTCAACATGACGTTCGTGCCGCTGATGATCCCGCTGCTGCTGGCGCTTCCGCTGGGACCGCTGCTCGCCTGGAAGCGCGCCGACCTGGCCGCCGCCATGGAACGCCTGATCGCGGCCGGCGTCATTGCCGCCGTCGTTCTCGTGGCGTCCTTCGCGCTCACCCACCGCGGTCCGTGGCTGGCGCCGTTCTGCTTCGCCATCGGCGCCTGGGTGATGGCGGGCGCACTCTCGGAAACGGCCTTCCGCATCAAGCTCGGGCACGTGCCGTTGGCCGAGTCGCTGCGCCGCCTCGTCAACCTTCCGCGTGCTGCCATCGGCACCATGCTCGCGCACTTCGGCGTCGGGCTGGTGGTCATCGGAATCGTCGGCACCACGGCCTACAAGAGCGAGGCGATCCTGCTCATGAAGCCCGGCGAGGCGGCTGGGATCGCGGGCTATGAGCTTGCCTTCCGCGGTGCTGCGCCGTCGAAGGGGCCGAACTACACGGAGACCGTCGGCGTGTTCGACGTCACGTACGGTGGCAAGCCCGTGACCCGCCTCGAGCCCTCGAAGCGCCTCTACGACGCGCCGCCCCAGCCGACGTCCGAAGCCGGCATCCATGCCGCGTGGTCCGGCGATCTTTACGCCGTGCTCGGCGACCAGCAACCGGACGGCGGATTTGCCGTGCGCCTCTATTTCCATCCGCTCGTGCGCTGCATCTGGATCGGCGCGCTGGTGATGTTCCTGGGCGGCGCCGTCTCGCTCTCCGACCGGCGGCTGCGCGTCGGAGCCCCGCGCCGGGCCGTGCGCGCTGCCACCGTCCCGGCAGAGTGAGGGTTGCGATGAGGAGCCTTACACGACGGATCGCTTGCATTGCGCTGGCCGCGTGGACCGGCGCCGCGGCCGCACTGCCCGTTCCGGCCTACGCCGTCACGCCGCAGGAGGTGCTCGCCGACACGGCGCTCGAGGCGCGGGCGCGGGGGATCTCGGCGGAGCTGCGCTGCCTCGTCTGCCAGAACCAGTCCATCGACGATTCCGACGCGCCGCTGGCCCACGATCTGCGCGTGCTGGTGCGCGAGCGGCTGACCGCGGGCGACACCGACCAGGAGGTGCGCGACTTCATCGTCGCGCGTTATGGCGCGTTCGTGCTGCTGAAGCCGCCGTTCTCGGCCGAGACCTTGCTCTTGTGGCTGATGCCGCTGCTCGCGCTCGGTGGCGCCGTGCTGATCCTGTGGAATGCGTTCGGCACGCCGCGCAAGGCCGAAGCCGCCCCCCCGACAGGAAAGCTTTCCGCCGAAGAGCAGGCGGCCCTCGATGCCTTGCTCAAATCCGAGCAAGAGCGGCCGGCCAAAAACTAAGCGGACCTCATCAAATTCTCTTACGTGTCTGGATCCCGGCCTTCGCCGGGATGGCGTTGAATTTGTTACGCCCGGTCTCTTCACTCCGGAGGTCGGGGTCCAGATGCGTCTGAGGAGAATGCAGAAACACGCTACTGCTGCGGCAGCTTGGCCTTGTCGCGGCTGAGGGTGTGCGAGCCGACGCTGCCGGTCTCGATCGCGGGAGGCTTCGGGGCCACGCGCCGCGCCGCATCGCGCTGGGCGAGGCGCTTCAGGAGTACTCCTGTCGCAAGCCCTGTCTCGCGGCGTCCCTCCGAGCGTTCGAATGCCCGCACGGCTGCGTTCAGCAACGGGCCGTAGATCCCGTCCGCCGTCCCGCCGTAAAACCCCTCCGCCGCGAGCAGGTGCTGAAGAGCGACAATGTCCGCGCGCCGCGCAAGAATGTCGGCGTGCGCCAGGACCTCGAGCGTCGGCCGGAATGCGCCCGCGCTGACGGCGGTGTTGGCGACTGCTTCGGACTTGTAGCGGTGCACGACTTCGCCGTGCTGTGTCAGCACCTTCGACTGCAGGTAGGTACCGACGTTGATACCCACGACCTCGGGACCTTCCGCGCCGTCGATCAGCAGCGGCGAGCCGGATGAGGCTCCGCCCGTGTCGCAGGTGTGCAGCACCACATGGCCCGCGTCCGCGAAATCCTTCGAAATTGCCGTCCAGTCCGCGCCCGCGAATGAGCGGCGCACCGTGCATGGCGCGCCGTAAGCGAGCTCCCAGGTCCCGAAATCCCGATGGTAGCTCACCTGGTAGATGCGCTTTGCCGCCGAGAGCACGGTCAGCGCGTCGGCGGGTGCGCGGCTGATCGGGAGCGCGCGACCCTTGCAGATCGGCGTGGCGAGACGGATCAGCGCCCAGTCCTGGGCGGCGTCGATGGGCGGGCGCACGCGGAGCGTCAGCGAGCCCGCCGCCACGTGTTGTGCTTCCCCGTTGTGCTCCGATCCCGCGATGCGCGCGCTCATGGCCCGCTCGCCGCGCGGCTCGAGGCGAAACTCGACCCCCTTGAGGCGGAGTGGGCGCTCGCCTTCGGTGCGGAACAGGCAGTGCCCCGCGGAAGCGATCATGTCGTCGCCGACGCAAAAGGCGGTGCAGACCGAGTGCGTCTTGCCTTCGTAGAGGAGGCCGATCGAGCGGCCGAGCAGCGCCCGTTCGCCGGGTAGCGGCGCGCGGTCGTCGGTGCCGAAAACGGCAACCTGCTGCACGGGGCCGGTGCCATCTTGTCCGAAATCGGGATCGGCGGGGCCAGAGACGAGCGGCGCCGGGACGGCGGCCGCGGCCCAGAGGGCCACCCCGAGAGCGGCAAGAACGCCCCCGGCTGCCGGCCGCGGAAGACCCCGCCGGACAGCGATCGAACTGGGGAATGGACGGGGCGTCTCACTCATTACCAACTCTTAACGTGACCGAAAGGCGGCCGTAAGGCCGAACGGGGTACCTCTTGCCGGGACAGTGATTTTCAGCGCTTTCCGAGCGGAGGACTTGAATGCTTATTTCCGGTGGTACAACGCCCAAAGCAAAGACCGGGCCAGGGTTGGAGAGAGGCGCGGGCAAGGCGTCGGGACGGCGCGTCGCATACGCAACCGTGGCGGCTCTGGCTTCGGCCGGCGTTCTGATGGGCGGCGTTGCGCTCAAGCCGGCGTTTGCCCAGCTCGCCCCCGATGCGTCCACCGTCGAGACGCCGTTCGGCCGCGCGCCGCTTTCCTTCGCCGACGTCATCGAGAAGGTGAAGCCGTCGGTGGTCTCGATCTCGGTCGTGGCCGGCGGTAAGGGCGAAAAGAACGCCAAGGGCCTGCCCGAAGGTTTCCCCGACATCCCAGAGGACAGCCCGTTCTACGACTTCTTCAAGAACCTGCCGAAGGAGTTCCGCAACATGCCCCAGCAGCGCCCCACGCAGGCGCAGGGCTCGGGCTTCGTCATCACGGCGGACGGCTACGTCGTCACCAACAACCACGTCGTCGAGGGCGCGACCAAGATCCAGGTCAGCTTCGACGACCAGGAGAAGATGGAGGCGGATCTGGTCGGCACCGACCCGCGCACCGACATCGCACTGCTGAAGATCAAGTCGTCGAAGACCTTCCCGTTCGTGAAGTTCTCCGACAAGCCCGTGCGCGTCGGCGACTGGGCGCTGGCGGTCGGCAACCCGTTCGGTCTCGGCGGCACCGTGACGGCAGGCATCGTCTCGGCGCAGGGCCGCGACATCGGCTCGGGTCCCTATGACTTCATCCAGATCGACGCGGCCGTGAACAAGGGCAACTCCGGCGGCCCGACCTTCAACCTCTCCGGCGAGGTGATCGGCGTCAACACGGCGATCTTCAGCCCTTCGGGCGGTAATGTCGGCATCGCGTTCGCGGTCCCGGCCCGCACCGCGACCGACGTCATCGCCCAGCTCCAGAAGAGCGGGTCCGTCAGCCGCGGCTGGCTCGGCGTCAAGATCCAGAACGTCGACGAGGACACGGCGTCCGCGCTCGGCCTCGGCGAGGCCAAGGGTGCGCTCGTGAGCGAGATCACGCCGAACGGTCCGGCGTCGTCCTCGGGCCTCAAGGTTCAGGACGCGATCGTCCAGGTGAACGGCGACAGGATCGCCGACAGCCGCGATCTCGCCCGCAAGATCGCCGACTACGCTCCGGATACCACGGTCGACGTCAAGGTCTGGCGCGGCAACAAGGAGGAGAACGTCAAGGTTCGCCTCGGCAAGTTTCCGGGCTCGAACGACGAGATCGCCAAGCTCGAGCAGGGCAAGTCGGTTGATCCGACGTCGACCGCGCTCGACCAGCTCGGACTGACGCTCGCGCCCGCAAAGAGCGGCGGAGAGGGCGTGGCCGTGACCGAGGTCGATCCCGACTCGGATGCCGCGGAGAAGGGCATCAAGGCCGGCGATATCATCCTCGAGGTTGGCGGAACGACGGTGTCGGGTCCTGCCGATGTCGCCGACGGCGTCAAGAGGCAGGTCGAGCTCGGCCGCAAGGCGGTGATGCTCCACATCAAGTCGGCTGATCAGCGCCGCATCGTGCCGATCCAGCTCAAGAAAGGCTGATCTCGCCAGAGGTCGTTCATCAGCGGGGCGGCGCGGCTCTTGAGGGGCCGGGCCGCCCCGATGTATCTGACCGGACGGGGCTTGCCGAGTCGCGGCGGCCCTCCCGCGCATCGAAGCCTCGGGGCGGGGGAAGCTTGCAGGGAGAAAGTCGAGCCATGCGCGTCCTGGTGATCGAAGACGACCGTGAGACGGCGCATTTCCTCCAGAAATCCTTGAAGGAGAGCGGCCACGCCACCGATGTCGCCGGCGACGGCGAGACGGGGCTCTCCATGGCCCAGACCAACGCCTACGACATCCTGATCGTCGATCGCATGCTGCCGCGGCTCGACGGCCTCTCCGTCGTCAAGACGTTACGCACGGAAGGCAACCGCACGCCCGTGCTCATTCTCTCGGCGCTGGGTGACGTCGACGACCGCGTGAAGGGGCTGCGTGCCGGTGGCGACGACTATCTGACCAAGCCCTACGCCTACAGCGAGCTCCTGGCGCGTATCGAGGCGTTGAGCCGGCGTGCCGTGCCCGAGGAGCAGGAGACGCGCTATGCCGTGGGCGATCTCGTGCTCGACCGCCTGTCCCACCGTGTCACGCGCGCGGGCGAGCCGATCCAGCTCCAGCCGCGCGAGTACCGCCTGCTCGAATACCTGATGAAGAACGCCGGTCAGGTCGTAACGCGCACCATGCTGCTCGAGAACGTGTGGGATTATCACTTCGATCCGCAGACCAACGTCATCGATGTCCACGTCTCGCGCCTGAGGTCCAAGATCGACAAGGGTTTCGACAGGCCACTCCTGCATACGGTGCGGGGCGCGGGATACATGGTCCGTGACGGCGCTCTCTGATTTCTTTCTGCGCTCGATGCAGACGCAGGCGTTTCGCCTCGCGGCGGCGAGCGCGACCGTCTTTCTCCTCGTCGCCACGATGATCGTCGGCGCGCTCTTCTGGCAGACCAATACGCTCTTGACGGACCACGTGGTGGCGGAGCTGCACCGGGAGGCCGCGGAGCTTGCCGCCGAGGCGAAAGCCATCGAGCCCGAGGCGTTCGCCGACAGGATCCGGGCGCGGAGCCTTACGGCGGGGACGAGCCTCTATCTCCTCGAGGACGCTGCGGGCACGAAACGCGCCGGCAATCTGCCGGCACTGCCCGCCGAGATCGCGGGCAGCCCGACGGGCGGCGTGTTCCGCTACGCGCGCGACGGCGACGCTCCGGGCGCGAAGAGGCTCGCCGTCGGCATTCCGGTTCCGGTCGGTCCGGACCAGCGCCTCTTCATCGGGCGCGATGTCGAAGCGCAAAGCGAGCTTGCGGAACGGATCAAGCGCACGTTCCTCTGGGGGTTCGGGGCGCTGGCGGTGGCGGCGCTGATCGCCGGGCTCGCCATCGGGCGCTCCGTTCTGAGGCGCGTCGAGACCATCAACGCCACCACGCGCTCGATCATGGCCGGCGACCTCTCGCGCCGTGTTCCGGTCACCGGCAGCGAGGACGAGCTGGACGAGCTGTCACGGAATCTGAACGGCATGCTGGACCGCATCGAGCAGCTCATGAGCGGGCTGCGCGAGGTGTCGGACAACATTGCCCACGACCTCAAGACGCCGCTCAATCGGCTGCGCAACAGCGCCGAGGCCGCGCTACGCGACCCGCGCGGGGGCGACGCGTATCGCGAGGGGCTCGAAGGGGCCATCGAGAAGGCCGACGACCTCATCAAGACCTTCAACGCGCTGCTTCTGATCGCGCGGCTCGAGGCGGGCGTCGTCGAGGAGAGCGCCGAGACGTTCGACCTCGGCCATCTCGTCCACGACGTCGCGGAGCTGTACGAGCCCGTGGCGGATGAGGCGGGGCTTGCGCTCGCCATCGAGACCCGGGACGGCATCGCGATCCGCGCCAACCGTCAGCTCATTGGGCAGGCCGTGGCCAATCTGGTGGACAACGCCATCAAGTATTCGGCTGAGGCCGCCGGCGGCGCCGGGATGCGCGACGCGACCGTCTCCGTCAAGGTCACGGCCGCGGCCGACGGTCCGGCCGAGATCTCGGTCGCCGACCGCGGCCCGGGCATCGAGGCGAAGGATCGCGACCGCGCGCTGCGCCGCTTCGTGCGTCTCGAAAAGAGCCGGACGCGGCCGGGCACCGGCCTCGGCTTGAGCCTCGTCGCGGCGGTTGCACGCCTGCACAACGGCGCCGTGCGCCTCGAGGACAACGCCCCCGGCCTGCGTGTCGTCGTCACGCTCCCGCTCCCGCAAGGCGCCTAGGCACTCGTCCGAGCCTTTTCTCCCTTTCCACCGTCGTCATCTGCGGCGCTTTGGAGCGCGAATGACGGAGGTGGGCGAGGCGGGAGACCTGTGCCAAGGTCGGTCTCCCGAAGACGCAGGGGCGAGGGAGCGGCATGGCAGGCGAGATCGGCGCGGACGGAACGCTGAGCGAACGGATCGATCCGTCGAAGTGGCTGCCGCAGGACCCGCGCGGCGGCGCGAGCCTCGATCCCATTCTCGACGATTGGCGCCGCGACGCGGCGCTTTCGGGTCTCGTCGCATGCGCCGAGACGGAGCCGGTGCGGGCGCTGCTGGCCGGAACGGTTGCCGGCTCGCCCTTTCTCAGGACCGAGATCGTGCGCGATCCGGGACGCCTCGCCGGGCTCTTGTGCGCGTCCCCCGAGCGGCGCCTCGCGGACCTCGCCGCACACCTCGCCCGGAGCCTCGAGGCGGCAACGGCCCTGCCTGAGGCCATGACGGCCCTGCGCGTCTTCAAGTCGGAGGCGGCGCTTCTGATAGCGCTCTCAGATCTCGGCGGCGTCTGGACCGTCAATGAGGTGACGCGCGCGCTCTCGGATACGGCGGATGCCGCCCTCGGGGGGGCGGTCCGCTTCCTCTTCCGCCAGGCCGTCGCAAAAGGGGATTGGATCGCCGAGCTTGGCGACGGCGCCCCCGATGTCGCCTCCGGCTACATGGTGCTCGGCGTCGGCAAGTACGGCGCCCTCGAGCTCAACTATTCAAGCGACATCGATCTCATCGTCTTTTACGACCTCGAGCGCGCGCGCCTGAAGCCGGGCCTCGAGCCGCCGACGTTCTTCGTGCGGCTCACGCGTGATCTCGTCCGCCTGATCGACGAGCGCACGGCCGCCGGCTACGTGTTCCGCACCGACCTGCGCCTGCGCCCCGACGCCGGGGCGACGCAGATCGCGCTCTCGACGGACGCCGCCGCGCTCTACTACGAGAGCTTCGGCCAGAACTGGGAGCGCGCGGCCCTCATCAAGGCGCGGGCGGTGGCGGGCGACATCGAAGCCGGCGAGGCCTTCCTCGCGGAGCTGCAGCCGTTCATCTGGCGCCGGAACCTCGATTTCGCCGCCATCGCCGACATTCATGCCATGAAGCGCCAGATTCATGCCTTCCGCGGCTTCGGTGACATCGCCGTCTCGGGCCACAACATCAAGCTCGGCTCCGGAGGCATCCGTGAGATCGAGTTCTTCGTGCAGACGCAGCAGCTCATCGCCGGGGGACGCCAGCGCAGCCTGCGCGCGCGGCGTACGCTGGAAGCGCTCGCCATGCTCGTCGCCTATGGCTGGATCGAGGAAGGCACCGCCGACGAGCTCGCCGACGCCTACCTCTACCTGCGCTGGGTCGAGCACCGCCTCCAGATGGTCGCCGACGAGCAGACGCAGGAGCTGCCGCGCGAGGAGGCCGAGCTCGAAAGCTTCGCGCGCTTTGCGGGCTGTGCGGACCTCGCCGCGTTCTCCTCAGAGATCCTGTCGGTCCTCACGCGCGTGCAAGGGCACTATGCGCGCCTGTTCGAGGATGCGCCGGAGCTGACGGCAGAAGGCCAGAACCTGGTGTTCGCCGGCGAGATGGACGACCCGGGCACCGTCTCGGCGCTGACCCAGATGGGGTACGCGCGCCCGAGCGATGTGCTCGCCGCCATTCGCGGCTGGCACCATGGCCGCTATCCGGCCGTGCGCTCGCCGCGGGCCCGCGAGCTTCTGACGGAGGTGCAGCCCGTGCTCGTCAAGGCGCTCGCCGACACGGCCGATCCGGACCGCGCCGTCGCCACCTTCGACCGTTTTCTCGCCGAGCTTCCGGGCGGCGTGCAGCTCTTCTCGCTGCTCAAGGCCAACCCGGCGCTGATGCGCCTTCTGGCCGACATCATGGGAACCGCGCCGCGCCTCGCGCGCATCCTCTCGCGCCGCCGCCGCCTGCTCGATGCCGTTATCGATCCGCAGACGTTCGCAGCCCTCCCTCAGGCGGGGGAGCTCGACGCTGCGATCCGCACGGAGCTTGCCGCGGCCGTGGACGAGCAGGACGTGCTCGACCGCGCGCGCATCGTCGGGAGCGAGCAGGCGTTCCTGATCGGCGTCAAGGTCCTCTCCGGCGCCGTCACCGCGAGCGAGGCCGGGGAGGCCTACGCGCGGCTCGCAAACGCGCTGATCGCCGCGCTGGCCGCCGAGGTCGAGAAGGAATTGGAGCGTGTCCACGGCCGTATCGCTGGCGGCGCCGCCGCCGTCGTCGCCATGGGCAAGCTCGGCGGGCGCGAGATGACGGCCTCGTCCGATCTCGATCTGATCGTCATCTACGACTTCGACCCCGGGGTCACCCAGTCGGACGGGCCGAGGCCGCTGGCGCCGAGCCAGTACTATGCGCGCTTCACGCAGCGCCTGATCTCGCATCTGTCGGCGCCGACCGCGGAGGGCGCGCTCTACGAGGTCGACATGCGGCTGCGCCCGTCGGGGCAGAAAGGCCCGGTGGCGGCCCAGCTCTCGACCTTCCGCGAGTACCAGGCGACGGAGGCGTGGACCTGGGAGCACATGGCCCTCACGCGCGCGCGCGTCGTCGCCGGGCCGCCCGAGCTCCGGAGCAAGGTGGAAGCCGCCATCCGCGACACGCTCCTGCGCCCGCGCGACCGCGCCGCCATCGCGCGCGATGTTCTCGACATGCGTGCCCGCATCGCCGCCGAAAAGGGGACCGACAGGATCTGGGCCCTGAAGCAGGTTCGCGGCGGCCTCGTGGACCTCGAGTTTATCGCTCAGTATCTGCAACTCGTATCCGCGGCCGCCCATCCCGAGGTGCTGGACCAGAATACGCTCGCCGCGTTCCGCAAGCTCGCCGCTGCCGGCGCCGTGCCTGCTGCCAAGGCCGATGGCCTCATCCAGGCCACGCGGCTTATCCATAACCTGACTCAGGTCATAAGGCTCTGTCTTGAGGGAACTTTCGATCCCGCGACGGCGCCGAGCGGCCTCAAGGCGCTGCTCGCCCGGGCGGGTGGAGCGCCTGATTTCGCAGCCCTCGAAAGGGACCTCTGCGAGACCTTGGCGAACGTCGAGGTTCAGTTCCGGGAGTTGATCTCCTAAAATGCGCATGAGCGACGAGGACCAGCGACGGATTCCGAGGGACACAGCCGTTTCCGCTCCTGAGATCATCTGCGGAGCAGGATCCGGTGGCGCTGCCCGGCGGACAGTTGCGATATAGCGGTGTGACGGTGAGGTCGGGGCCCGACGGACCCATGGGGACGACACCAGGAGCCAACGTGCGGGCAGGTCCATGGCCGGACGCGCCGGAGGATCGCGTGCTTCTGGCGCGCGTCGCCCGGCAGGACGACCAGGCTTTCCGCATCCTCGTGGATCGTCACCTCGGCGCGATCGTCGCGCTCGCGAGACGCATGCTGAAGGACGAGGCTGAAGCCGACGATGTGGCCCAGGAGGCTTTGCTGCGGCTCTGGCGCGCGGGCGAGACGCTCGACGTGGGGCCGCACGGGCTCCGTCCCTGGCTGCGCCGTGTCACCTCGAACCTCTGTCTGGACCGCATCCGCGCGACGCGGCGGACCGTGGTGACGGACGAGGTGCCCGAGGTCGCGGAGCCGCCGACCCAGGCGCAGGGGCTCGAGGACCAGGATCTCGCCCGGCGTGTCGGCGAGGCGATGAACGCACTGCCGGAGCGCCAGCGCCGCGCGCTGACGCTCTTCCACCACGAGGGCCTGAGCCAGGCCGAGGTGGGCGAGGTGCTCGGCGTATCGGACGAGGCGGTGGAAAGCCTGCTGTCGCGCGCCCGGCGAGCGCTCCGCGCCAGCCTGGAGAAAGATTGGAAAGCCCTGCTGCAAAGCGAGGGATGAGTTTGGAAAGCCCGGGACAACGGCAATGACTGAGAGAAGCACAATCGAAGGAACCGGCGTCGGCGCGCTCGAGCAGGTTCTGGAGCGTTTCGGGAGCGACCGCACGCGCTGGCCTGCGCCCGTGCGCCGGGATTTCGCCGGACTGCTTACGAGCAGCGCCGAAGCGAAGGCCCGCCTGCGCGAGGCCGAGGCCCTCGACCGGCTCCTGGATCTCGCGCCGGAGCCCGAGATCGACACCCGCGCGCTGGCTGACCGCATCGTGGCCGCCGCCGCGGCCGAGCGGCCGGCCGTCGCGCCTCCGGAGATCCGAGCCGCTGGGGCGACCGGCGCCAGGGCAGCGGCGACCCGCATCGAATGGCCGGCTGCAGCCTTGCTGGCCGCCTCGCTCGTGCTCGGCATATTCGTCGGCCTCAACGGAACGTTCGACACCGCGGTCGCGCCGCTGGTGGCGCGAGTCTCCGCCGACGCCGATATCGATCCCGGTCAGATCGCATTCGGCAGCGAAGGGCTCGATATGTTCGAGGAGGATCTGCTGTGAGCGAGGTTTCCCGACCCGAGCCGGCATCGCCTCCGGGCTCCGGATCGCGACGCCTGAAGTACGCGCTGATCGCCTCCCTGGCGCTCAACCTGCTGGTCCTCGGTGCGGCGGCCGGGACCATGTACACCTTCGGCTTCGGCAAGCATGGCCCGCAGCGGTTCGGGCCCGGACGCGGCGAGGACTTCGGCTTGATGGGCCTGACCTATCGGCTGCCCGAGGAGCGCCGCAAGGAGATCCGCAAGAAGCTGCGCGAGGACCGCGCCGTGCTGAAGCCGCTGGTCGAGGATGTGCGCGCAGCGCGTCGCGCCGCGGCCGAGAAGCTCGCCGCCGGGTCTTACGACCGGGTGGCCCTAGAGGGCGCCATCACCGCGGCCGCGGACAAGGAGCGCACGCTGCGCCAGGCGGCGGTTGCCGCCTTCCTAAGCCATGCCGACACCCTGACGGCTGAAGAGCGCCGCCAGCTTGCGGACCGGTGGCTGAAGATGAACGAGCCCTTCAAGGAGCGCGCCACGAAAAAGAAGGCCAAGACCGGTGACGAGCCGAAGTCCGCGCCGTCTGCCGACTGAATCAGGCGTAAACGGCCTCTCGGAATGGAGACGCCGGCACAGGGAGCGGCATGGCCTCCGGGAGCGCGGCGAAGAAGTCGCGTTGCGCGTCGCGCTTGAGCACGGTGATAGCGCGCCACGTCGCGTGGGGGTCGTCCACCTCGATCAGCGATGCGCCGTGAAGCTCAAGCAGCGCTCGCGCGAGGCAGATCGGCAGCGACGCCTGCCCGACGCCGGGCGCGCCCGGCTGCCCGCGGAGAAAGACCTCCATCTGCACCAGATCCCCGTTGATGGTGGCGACCACGCCGAGGCGCCCGCGGGCGTCCGAGCGGCGCACCGCTTCGGCGAAGAGGTTGATCAGGATCTGGCGCATGGGGCGCCGCTCGACCATGATCTCGATGCCCTCGGGAATCTCGGTGTCGAGGGTGAGCCCGTGGCTGCTGTTCGGTCCGGAATGGAAGGTCCACGCGTCCTCGACCATGAGGCGCAGGTCGACGCCGGTCGCGACCGGCATGCTCGGGTCGTGGTCGAGCAGGCAGGTGATGGCGAGCGTGTCCTCGGCCGATTTGAGGAGGTCGCGGCCGCAGTCGCCGATGTGGCGCGCGTATTCGCGGTAGCGCGGGTGCCCCACGGGGCCCAGCAACTCGGACTGCATGACATCGGAAAAGCCGATCACGGCATTGAGGGGCGTGCGCAACTCGTGACTGACGCGCGCCATGAGCTCGCCCCAGGGGTGGGCTTGCCCCGACGACAGGTGGCTGAGCCGGGCCGCGGCCCGGGCGAGGCTCGTGAGCTCGAGGCGATCCGGTTCAAGCGCGATCCGCTCACCTACGAAGGGCAGCGGGGAGGGCGAGGCCCCGCTGCCCGCCAACGGCGGGGAGAGATCGTGTGATCCGGTGGACGTGTGCGGCTGGAGCATCCCGAGCGCGGCCAGCGTGACGGCAAAACCGCTGATGAGAACGACAAGCGACGGCAGCGAGACGGGATGGACGAACGCGAGCAGAAGCCCCGCACCGTGCACCACGACGACACCTTGGAGCAGGCGGACGGCGGGTGCCTTGGCGAGGACGGAGACCGCCGCCGTTCGACCGGCGGACGCCTCGTTTCGAAAGGCAGACTCCTCCCGTGGACAGGCCGACAGGGTCCCAGCCATCCGTATCTCCAATGCGATTTTTACGTGGTGAGCGTGACGAGAATTCTGCCGGTACGCCAGCGAATCACACCCCTACTTCACCGATTCGAGTCGGCCGTGTCGAGGGAGATTAAATGTGGCCAAATCATAGTTTTCAGGGGTGTTACCTGTCGAGCATCCTGGTCACGATCTCGAATACGTCCCGGGAAAGACCCGGGGTCTTGGCTATGCTCTGCAACACGCGCCGGGCCGCCGCCCGGCGCCCCGGCTCGAGGGCGTGCCAGATGCGGAAAGCCCCGAGCATGCGGGCCGCGATCGAGGGGTTGAAGCGGTCGATGGCCAACACCTGCCTGGCCACGAACTCGTAGCCGGCGCCGTCCGGCCGATGAAACTGGACCGGGTTCTGGGTCGCGAACACGCCGATCAGTGCCCGCACCTTGTTGGGCGCCGTGAGGCTGAAAAGGGGGTGGCGCGTGAGCGCCTTGACCTGGGCCAGCGCCGACCGTGCCGGAGACATCGCCTGCGCGCCGAACCAGGTGTCGATGACGAGGTGATCCCCTTTCCAGCGATCGTAGAAATGCGCGAGCGCCTTCTCGCGTACGGGGCCGGACCTGGCCGCCAGCAGCATGAGGCTGTGGGCTTCGTCCGTCATGTTGGTGGCCTTGAAGAAGTGATGCGCCAGGCGCGTCTCGTCGGCCGCCGTGCCGCGCGCCGAGAGCAGCGTCAGCGCCGCGTTGCGGAGCGCGCGCCGGCCTGCGCTCTCTGCGTCGGGCGAGAACGGGCTCGTCGCGCGCATCTCGGCGTAAACGTCCTCGAGCGCATCTCCGAGCACCGTGCCCGCAAGCTTCAGGAGCTGGCGGTGCGCACGGAAGATCAGCCCGGGGTCGACGTTGCGCCCGATCACGCGTGCGATGTCGTCCTGGCTTGGCAGCTTCAGAAGCTCCGCGCGGTAGGCAGGCTCGAGATCGCCATGGCCGACGGCCGCGCCGAGCGCGGTCACGAAGGCGGTGGCGCGCGCCGTCGACCGCTCGCCCTTGCGCAAGCCCTTGACCATGTCGACGAGCGTCCGCGTCGCATACGTGTTCGCCGCCTGCCAGCGGTTGAAGAGGTCCTGGTCGTGCGCCATCAGGAACTCGAGGTCGCGGTCGGCGAGATTGAGCGTGAGGTTCACGGGCGCGGAGAACCCGCGCAGGATCGACGGCACGGGCGGAGAGGGCACGTCGGCGAAGCGGAACGTCTCGGTGCGCTTCGTCACGTGCAGCACGCCGTCCTCGATCACCTCGCCGGTGACGCGCCTGAGCGGGATCTCCTGGCCGTTGCCGCCGATGAGACCGATCCGTACCGGGATGTGCAACGGCTTCTTCCGGCTCTCGCCCGGCGTCGGCGGCAGTACCTGCTCGATCCTGAGTTCGGCCTCTTTGTTCGCCTTGTCGTAGGAGAGCGCGCAGACCAGCTCCGGCGTGCCCGCCTGTGCGTACCACAGCTTGAAATGCGAGAGATCGCGCTTGGATGCTTGCTCGAAGCAGGCGAGGAAATCCTCGATCGTCGCGGCCTGTCCGTCGTGGCGCGCGAAGTAGAGGTCCATGCCGCGGCGGAAATCCTCGTGCCCGAGGATGGTCTCGATCATGCGCACGAGCTCGGCGCCCTTCTCGTAGACGGTCGCCGTGTAGAAGTTGTTGATCTCGATATAGCTCTCGGGCCGCACGGGGTGCGCGAGGGGGCCGGCGTCCTCCGTGAACTGCATCGCGCGGAGCTGGCGCACGTCGACGATCCGCTGCACGGTCGCTGAGCGCTCGTCCGCCGAGAACTCCTGGTCGCGATAGACCGTGAGGCCTTCCTTGAGGCAGAGCTGGAACCAGTCGCGGCACGTGATGCGGTTGCCGGTCCAGTTGTGGAAGTACTCGTGCGCGACGACGCTCTCGATGGATTCGAAATTGGCGTCCGTCGCCGTGTCGGGTGAGGCGAGGATCAGACGGTCGTTGAAGATGTTGAGGCCCTTGTTCTCCATCGCTCCCATGTTGAAGTCGG
>NZ_DAITQL010000070.1:0-21592 GCF_036833075.1 Hyphomicrobium sp. | reverse complement strand
CGCTGAAGGCCGTGACCGAAGCGCGCCAGCTCGCCTTCAAAATCACCTTCGCCGGCGAGAATGTGCGCCCACGGCTCTTCGACGCGAACGGATTTATCCGGGTCCTGCTTCCATTGCAGGCGCAGACGCGCGTCCGGATGCGCCCATTCGGAAAGCCGCGTCTGAAGAGCTGTAGAGATATCATCCAAGGCGTTCTGGTTTTCGTCGAGAAGCGCCTGGTATTGCTGCTGCATATCGGAGCGAAGTGTCTTCACCCGCTCATCGAAATTCGTCTTTGAGCGGACGGTGCGAGCGAGAAGCTTGCCAAGCGCCGAGTTCCGCGCCTCGACCTGCTCGGAGGTCGCGTCCTTCACGGCCGGCACATAGACCCACTGGATGTGTTTCGCGAGGCGGTTCGCGCCCTTGGAGAAGCCATAAAACTGATCCTCGCTCTGAATCAGCTCGCATTCGCCGGGCCGTGCCGCTTCATAATCGCGCAGGGCCTGGACCATGGCGTCTTTCGTACCGGGCGCCGGCAGGTCGGCATAGGTCTGGCGCAGCTTGGAATAGATGTCTTTCAGCTCCGCCACCTTCTTGCCCGCGTCGGCAGCTTCGAAGAAGGGCGCGAAGGCGCGCATGGCAAGCCGCTGCCCGTATTGCTTCACCTGCGCC
Organism: Hyphomicrobium sp.; assembly: GCF_036833075.1. Lineage (GTDB taxonomy): Bacteria > Pseudomonadota > Alphaproteobacteria > Rhizobiales > Hyphomicrobiaceae > Hyphomicrobium_C. The sequence continues at coordinate 20,941 of NZ_DAITQL010000070.1, read as the reverse complement.
TTACCTGTGGCGGCATCGAACGTGGCGACAGCCGAGACGATAAGCTGATCCTGCCGCACGTAATCGGCAAAATCCTCCTTTGCTCCGTCGCTGAGATCGCAGAAGGTGAGCGTGATCTTGATCGGCTCACCTGTCTTCTTGCAGTGGAAATCCTCCTGGTCCAGTTGACTCAAGTCCGTCGGCAGGTTCTCTGACTCGCGGAAGAATACATTGAGGGCGGTGAGCACGGTGGATTTGCCAGCCCCGTTCGGACCGACCAGACAGCCGTAATCGTTGAAAGGAATGGTGGCGTCCGCGAAGGACCGGAAATTCTCGATTCTGACAGACGCTATCCTCATTGATCATTGCCCCCCTTTGCATCATCACGCCGACAACAGCTCTTCGCTGTTGCCGGGCGTCAGCGACAGCGCCCTTCCCCCAAGCTCTTCGAAAAGCTGCTCGCGGCAGGTGAGGATGAGTACCTGTACGTTGCGCGCCGCCATATTGAGAATGTCGAACATGCGTTGCATGCGGCGGTCGTCGGAAAACACAAGTGCGTCGTCGAGAATGACCGTCGCTGGATGGCCTTGTTCGACAAGCATTTCGGCAAATGCCAGCCGGATCAGCACCGCGATCTGTTCCTGCGTCCCCATGCTGAGGTGACTAAAGGCCTCCTCGTAGCCGGCCTCGCGCACAACGCCGGCAATCCGGAGATCCTCGTCGATCCGGATGTCGGCACCGGGAAATAGAAGCTGCAAATAGGGACGGACGCGCCGCAGAACAGGCGACAAGTACCGCTCCTTGGCCTCCTGCTCCGCGCTTCGGAGGGTCGTCAACAAAAGTCCGAGAACCCTGACTTCGCGGTCAAGGCGCTGGCGCTCTTCCTCGCACAGCGCTAGTTCGCGGCCTTTTTGGGCGATTGCCTCATCAAGCCCGGCCGCTTCGGCCGCCTCGACACGCGATCGCAAGCCCGCGATTTTCTCCTTGAGGGTGGCACGCTTGTCGCGGCGGTCCTGTAACGCTTTTTCAAGGCGCCCAATTCTGGCTTCTAACTGTGGCAGCGTTTCATCGGTCCGCTGCCCTTCGAGGGCCGCAATGGCGCGCTCCTGTTCGGAGAAGACGTTGCGGGCTGCCTCAATCGCGGCTGCAAGCTGATCATCGGCACATGCGGCCTCGGAGTCCGTGAGCTGACGACGGAGTTTTTCGACGCGCTTTTCGGCTTCCTCATGCCGGGCGTTCACGGTCGCAAGTTCACTCTGAAGCCGTGTCAGGGCTTCTTCCGGGCCAGTAAGGACGGCACGCGCCGTTTGCAGTGAATTGCGCGCTTCTGCTGCCTGCTCCCTGGCCGTCCGTAAAGCTGCCTCCGCTTCGGAGCGCGCCGGCAACCGCTCAAGGTGAAGCTCGGTCTTCTCACGCTCCAGGATCGTGCGCGTTCCCTCGATATAGTCAGAAAGAGACTGGGCGCCCGCATCATGGTCTTCCGTTGCCGGGGCGTGCAGCGCCGCTTCCTGGCGGGCAAGCTCTGCCTCCTGCAAGAGGCTCTGGCGCGTGGCGTATTGGTCTTCGGCGTCGGTGGCGGCGGCGATGCCAACCGCCGCGAGGGCGTCTTTAAGTTTTGCCGTTGCGTCACGTTGTTGGCGGAGTAATTGATCCCGGTCCTTGATCGCGGGCTCTACCGTGATCCGGCCGCGATCGGGAATGAAAATGGTGGTGGGCTCGACCGCCTGAACGGATGACTGCCCAGCCTTGAGAGGCTGCCCGTCAATCTCGATGTCGGCTCGTCGTTCCGGTGCGATGTCGAACGAGACGAGCGTGGCCGCGGCGCTTAGCCGGCTGGCGACGGCTTGCAGATCCTTATCGGCCTTGCGGATTGCCGCAAGTAATTTGTCTGTCACCAGAATGGCGGCGGCTTTCTGCTGGGCCTGCCGCTGGCGGTCCTCGGCCGCCTGCGCCTTTGCGCAGCGGCCCTCAAGTTCGCGAATACGGGCTTCCCGATCGACGATGGCGGTTATGCGCTGCGCGCGTGAAACGGCATCGTCGGCCTTCGCAACCGCTGCTTCAGATTCCCGCACTTGCGCGCGCAGTGCATCAAGCTGCGACCGGGCTTCCTTCTCCTGGCTGCGCGTTTCGGAGAGCTGCTGCCCGGACTCTTTAAGTGCAGCCTCTTCGGACTTGATATCATCCTTGAGACGTTGCCGGTCTTCGGCCGCTTTCTCGGCCTGGGCGAGATTTCGCTTTTTCAGCTCGAGCTCGGCGGACGCCGCGCTTATGCGCGCCTCCAGCTCGGCAAGTCGGCTATGACGCTGCCGGGCTTCACCAAGCTCCTTCTGGTCTGCCTGGTCGCGGTCAACGGCAATCAGCCGCGCGAGGCTCTCTTCGGCCGTTTCGAGGTCCTCAAGTGTCTGCGCCAGTTCCTGGCGCCGCCCTTGGAGATCGCCAAGCTCGTTCTCCAGAGCATCGATGCGGTCGAGCAGGTCCTTATAGCTGCCCCGCGGCTTGCCGCCGCTGGTCACCAAAACGCCGAGCTGAGCTTCCACGGCTTGCGGCAAGGCCCTGCCGCGCCGGCCGCCCAGGACCGTGCCAACTTCCGCTTCGAGGGCGCTGTGGAGGCTGGACCGGGCGGTACTCGGAATGTCCAGCGCGCCGAACGACTGCCCCTGCTGCACCCAAAGGACATTCCACATGCCAAGCGTTTCCGCTTTGGCGCCGGTCTTGCCAGGTTCATCGAAGCCCAGCAAGGTGCGCAGCGTGTCCTCTGCGGCATCGCCTTCCAGCGTCCGTCCGTCCGGGCAGGACAGGCGCGCGTAAGGCTTTTTGATGAAGCGCTTCGTGATCCGGTACAGCCCGTCATCAAGCTCGAAAGCAAGTTCAACCACGGGCGCGGCCTGATTGCGGTCGTTCTGCAAGGCAGTGATGGGCTGCGCTCTAGAGCTGTATTTCTCGAAGAGCGCCGCGCGGAGCGCATCGAGCAAGGTTGACTTGCCCATCTCGTTCGGGCCGACGACTACATTGAGGCCGTCGCCGAGGCCATCGAGCCGAACGGGGCTGGTGAACTTCTTGAACTGATTGACGGCTACGGATCGCAGCTTCATTTCTGCGCCGCCTGAAGTTTCATGTGCTCGATGTAGAGCCGCTGAAGCGCCTCGGCCGCGATGGCGCGCTCGATCTCGCCGCCCCCTTCTGATTGCCGCTTCAACTCTTCTGCCGCTGCCCGCACAAATCCGCCGCGGTCGATCTGATCGAGGTCCTCCGGAGTAGGACGCGGAAAGAGGCGGCGATCATCGACACGCAGAAAGCACAGCGCAGCCGAAACGCCTTCGACTATCCGTTCCTCGAAATAACGGCGGTCTTGCAGAGACAATGCACCTTCGATCGCAAGATGAACGAGCACGCTATTGAGGTCTTTGGCGACACCGCGCAGCTTGCCGTCCAGGAAGTCGATATCTCCGCGGGTGTTGATCTGCTGGGACAGGCTAATCCAAGTGTAATGGCCCGTGGTCACCGGCGTGACCGTGGGGGGAGCACCCAGCCCCTCGATTTCGACAAGCAACGCCTGTCCGCCGTCGATCACGTCGAAGGCGTCGGGCTCGGGCGTGCCGCTGTACCAGCACCGGTAATTGATCTTCTTCTGGCCGTGCCAGTCGCCGAGCGCGAGATAGGAAAGCCCCGCCTTGTCTGGGCGATCCGGCGCAATGTAGTTGGGCACGTCCCGGTCATCGGAGCCGAACCCGGTAATGGTGCCGTGGGCGAGTCCGACCCGAATCAGCCCATCCGGAACGGTAGCGTCGTCCATATAGGTGGTGGGATCGCCGATGGCGCGCCGATGCTGCAACGGCGCCGGTAAGAGGACGGCACGGTCGTCTTCCAAAATTGCGGGCTCGGGCGCGGCGTGAACGTGAACGTTGTCGGGCAGGCCCCTGCGAAGGATTTGATCCCAGAGACCATTCGGACGATGCGGGTCGTGGTTTCCCGGCAGAAGATGCCAGCGAAGATCAGGAAAAGCGCGCATGCGCTCGATCGGCTGGTTGATCGAGCGCGGTGAGAGTGCCTCCATGTCATAGACATCGCCGGCGACCAGCACATGTCGCGCGCCGTGAGCGGTCGCCAGTTCGCCGAGGCGGGTAATCGCCCGCAGGCGGGCATCCTGGAGAAGCCCCATATTGGCGTTGTCTAGGAACCGGAAAACCTTTCCGATTTGCCAGTCCGAGGTGTGGATTAGCTTAATGCTCACTCCCGGCCCCTTTTTGCCGCTGATGCAATGAATGTAGCGGAACTGCTTCAGGAGCGCATCCCAATGCCGAGGAAACCTCTACACAGCAGGCCGTGACACTAGCTGGTGCTCCGAAATCACCCGAGAATACAGACTCGTCGAAATGTCTGCTGGTGGGATTTTCTCAAGCGTCCACTTATGGCACAACCTACTCGTTCCGATGGTTAATCCATCGAAGACGCCGTGCCTATAGGCCGAGCCCACGCTTGCGGCCAAAGCCCCAGTCGATACCGCCGTCGCCGCGCGCGACGCCGGAGACGTGGCGGCCGAGCTGCTTTTCCAGCGATGGTGACCAAGGGACCAGCTGGAACCCGAGGCCGTCGTCGATCATGGCGAAGCGGCCGGAGGCAAGCGCGAAGCGCTGCCGGTAGGTGCCGGCGACATACTCGCCGGTCCCGGATTGGCTGAACGGCCGGCCGGTCTCGACGGCGAGCTTCTCGCTAAGCGCCTCCACCTCACGACGGCGCAGCGTATCGATCAGGTTGCGCGCGAAGATCACGCTGCGGCCCTGCCGCTCCGCGAGCCCCTGTTCGATGAGATGCTCCGCCCGGGCGTTCATCGCCTCGCGCACCTCGGCGCCAAACCCGCCGCCGCCCAGCGCGACCGGCTCGCGGGCGATGGCCTGACGGTCGAGCCAGGTGGCGCCGGTCGCCGTCAACTGTTGTTCGATGGAGAGGTCCGAGCGCACAGCGAGCGCCACCCGCCGCCGCCCTCGGGCGTCGTCGAACTTCCGCAACTCGACGATTGAGCCCGGCGCGCTGTCGCCGGCGGCGTCAAGGTCGGGCAGCTTGATATGGTGGGTCCGTCCATCGACGCCATCGACCACGGCAAAGGCGGTGCCCTTCAATTCGTCGTCGAGGCCGCGGTCGACCAGCCGGCCGATGACCGGATCGTCGAGGCTCTCGCCGGCCAGCACATAGGCCGCCGCGCCGCGCTCGATGCCCCGCTCCATCAGGCTGCGATGAATGCGCTTGATGATGTCGCCACGCTCGCCGAGTTCGCGCAGCGTCGCCTCCGCGTTCTCGGACAGGACCCATTGGCCCGGGCCGATCTGGTCGGCAAGCCCTAGGGATTCGAGCTTGCGCAGGCGGCCAACCTTCAGCGCGTGGAATTCGTCGGGTTGCCGGCCGGGGTGCGGCGCCAGGTCGATGACGCCGGTGCGATAGCCATCGCGGGCGAGCTGTCGGTCGAGCTGTGTCCAGCGCTCGGTATCGATCTGGCGTTCGAGCGTCCGGCGGATTTCGTGATCGGTGCGCGGTCCCAACTCCTGCGTGATCAGATCCTGGGCGCGGGCGCGCATCCCTTCCTTGATGTAGTCGCGGGAGATGACGAGGTCCTGGCCGTCATCAGCGCGGCCCCGCACGATGACATGTATATGAGGGTGCTCGGTGTTCCAGTGATCGATGCCGACCCAGTCGAGCTTCGTGCCGAGATCCTTCTCCATCTGGCCCATCAGTTCACGGGTGAAGGTCTTGAGATCGGACATCTCCACCGCGTCCTCGGGCGAGACGATGAAGCGGAAGTGATGGCGATCGTCCTGGCAGCGCTCGGCGAAGGCCTTGGGATCGGCGTCGTCGGTCTCGGGACCGAACAGCCGGGCCTTCTCCCCGTCCCGGGTGACGCCCTCGCGCCGGAGGTAGCCGAGATGCGCCGCGAGCGGCGTGGACCGTGCGGTGTGGCGCACGACGCGGGTCTTGATGACCGCGCCGCGCGAGCGGCCGGTCAGCAGACGATTTGCCTGCACGCTGGCGCGCGCGCCGCGCCCGAAGCGCGAGCGGTTGCCGGAGGTGATCCTGCCCGAGCGCGAGACGCGGCCGCCGGCCTTCTGGGCGGCGGCGAGCGCTTGGGCGATGAAGGGCCTCGCCCGCTGGGAGCCGGAGGAGCGGATGCGGCCAGGGCGGATGCGGAAATCGTCCTCGCCGCTCATGGCCGGAGCACCGCACATCGCATCAACGGACGGAAATTCCTGTGAAAACGCCGAATACGCGAGGTTCGCCGATCAGGCGCACCTCGCGTATTTGCTGCGCAAGCCATTGAATTACCACGACCGGACCAAGCCGCACCTCGCGGCCTTTTATCCCGCCATCGTCCGGTCGTGTTGCCTGCCTCCCACCCCCACACCCTCCATGATGCGCCGGGCCACGCCAGACTGCGATTTCGGGAGAGCGCCGTCATCACGGTGATCCCTCGCTCGACCGGGCGACGAACAGGCCGCTCGATCGCGGCGTGATGGCCGAAACATCGCGTGCTCCAACCGCATCGGCAGTGTCACCGGAACGACCGTCGGACGGCACAGGATCGGCAGCCGATGCGTAGTCCGCGCGGGTGACGAAGAGCGGCGCACGGGTCCATGGCAATGGCTCGGCGGTGGCAACGGTGACGGGGCCGGCGATGTCCTCGCCGCCAACAAGAGGCGCGAGCGCGGCGACATAGGCGCGAGTTTCGGCCGGCAAGGAACGCGCTCCCGCCAGATATTCCTCGTAGCGGCCGGGGCCGGCATTGTAGGCGGCGAGAAAGCCCGGCGAGCCGTAGCGATCGTGCATTTCGCGTAAGTAGGCCGCGCCAGCCAGAATGTTGTCGCGCGGGTCGTAAGGATCGCTGCCGAGCCGATGACGGACGCGCAAGTCCGCCCAGGTATCGGGCATGATCTGCATCAAGCCCATGGCGCCGGCGGACGAGATCGCGCGCACGTCGCCCGCGCTCTCCGCGCGCATCACCGCCCGAATCCATGCGGCCGGAACGCCGAAGCGCTGCGAGGCTTCGGCGACATGAGCGGCATAGCGATCGGTGGACGCCGGCCGTCCCAGCGGCGCGATCTGCGCCAGCGTGGCGGTCGGCGGCGCGACGGCGAATGCGAGGCCGGAAAGGAGAAGGAGGGTGATGCGGCGGGCGGCGCGAAGCCGCCCGGCGACATCGTGACTGCAGAAGATCGGCATGCCGTCACTCCCGCTCGCCGCGTCTGGGCGGCCGGTTCCAGTGCAACGACCAGGCCGACTTGTCGTCGCCGGACTGAAACAGGTTGGCGCGGATCGACTGCTTGAAGGCGGGATCGTCGATGAGCAGCGAGACATAGTTGCCCGCCTTCTCGCCGGTGCGTTTCCAGGCGGCGCCAACTTCCGGACCGACCTCCGGTGCGTCGGCATCGCCGAGATGGATGCGATAGTCGGGTGCGTTCTCGGCGTCGGAATGCTCGGCGGGAACGAGCACCAATTCGACATCGAGCGTGAGCGTATGGATGCGGCCGGAATAGCCGGATTTGGTGCGGGTGAATCGACCGATCTGCGACATTGCGGTTTCCTTTCGTCGGGGGTGGGTGAACAGGTTCGGCGCGAGCGGCAAGCCGATCAGGGGTCAGTCATCGGGTTGGGGCGCGCCACTCGTAGCGGCCGGAGCCGTCCTCATCGGTCCAGAGCGGGACCGCACGGCCGATGATCGAGCTCATCGGAAGCGGGCCGAAATAGCGGCCGTCGAGGCTGTCCTGGATCTCCCAGTTCATGAGGAACACCTCGCCGTCGGCGATGCGCCGGCAGCCCTGCCAGACGGGCAGGTCGCGGTCGCGCCGGTCGCGCTCCAGCGCATTGCCCATTGCGATCCGGTCGACCGTGATGGCGAGCCCCGAGCGGCAGACCCGTTGTCCCGGCAGACCGGCGATACGCTTCATCAGCGGCACACCGGGGGGCAGGTAACCGCGCTTGGCGAGGAAGTGCGCCAGCGGCTCGGGCGCATCGACGGCGACCAGGTCCGTCACCTCGAGCCGGTCATCCGGTTCGATCGAATAGAGCCCGATCGGTGCGCTCGCCGAGGCGTTCCAGATCAGCTTCTTCGGCGTTTCGATGAGCGCCGAAGCGGCGACGCCCATGGTCATAAGACAGGTGAGCATCACATAGCCGAAGCGGCTCATGGCGCGGTCCTCCGGCGCAGGAGGAAGGCCCCATGGTGCTGGGCGGTGTAGGCGCGCGGCTCATGACCGGCGGCCAGGCGGTTGTGGACGTGCCGCCAGTGGTCCGGCGAAACATCGGCCGGATCGATGCCGAGCGCCTCGATGGCATCGATGATCCGGAGCACGCGCTCGACCTTGGGCCATCCCTCGATCTTCAGGAAGATGTCGCCGCCGGGCCGCACGAAAGGCAGTGTCTGATAGGGCTCGCCGCGGTCGATGGCGCGCACGATGTCGATGCGCGAGATGATCGTGCCGTAGTCGTTGGACGCCCAGCGGATGAAGGCAAAGAGGCTGTTCGGCGCGAAGCCGACGACACGGCGCCGGCGGTCGAGGATCTGCTCATGGACTTCCCGGCCGAAGCGGATCCAGTGTTCGATCCGCTTCTCATGCCAGGTCAGCTCGACGAGCGTCGTGAATGGTGCGGGGCCGGCCTGCGAGTGGCCGCCGCGCACGCGGGGGTCCGCGATGCCGGTCATTTACGTGTCTCCTTGGTCTGGCGGGAATTCGCGAGCGAGCAGGTCGCGGAGCATGTCGGCGACGGTCTGTCCGCGCCGGAACGCCGCGATCTTGATCCGGCCGCGCAGCTCGGGCGTGACGTCGATCGTCAGCCGGGCGGTGAAGCCGGCGGCATCCGCGTCGCGCGGGGGCGATGCATCCGACGCCTTGATCCAGCGTTCGGGATCGGCGGGGCGCGACGCGAAACCGCGCTTCGGAGCGCGCCCGCTCATGGCGCGAGCCTCCCCACCTCGGCCCCGATGGCCGCGATCTCGCGTGTAGCCGGACTGTCCTCGTCGATCTCGAAGACGAGCCGCCCGGATTGCGCGGTATCGGCGAAAGCGACGCGCTGACCGATCCGCGCCGCCAGCACCGGCGGATCATGATCTGCGAGCGTCTCGGCCGTCTCGCGGGCGATGACGGTGCGCGCGCCGCAGCGGTTCAGAACGAAGCGGGCGGCAAGCTGCGGGCGATAGATGCGCGCTTCCTGGAGGAGCGAGAGCATCTCGGCCGAAGCCCAGCCATCGAAGGGCGACGGCTGCACGGGGATCAGCACCAGGTCGGCGGCGAGCAGCGCCGAGCGCATCAGCGAGGCGACACGCGGCGGTCCGTCGATGACGATGTGATCGGCATCGCGCGCCAGCTCTGGCGCCTCGCGGTGCAGGGTGTCACGGGCGAGGCCGACGACACCGAACAGGCGTGGAAGGCCTTCGCGCGCCCGCTGCTGCGACCAGTCCAGCGCCGAGCCCTGCGGATCGGCGTCGATCAGGGTGACGCGCCTTCCCTGCCGCGCCCATTGTCCCGCGAGATGCAGCGCCAACGTCGTCTTCCCGACGCCGCCCTTCTGGTTGAGGAACGCGACGATCATCGTGCCCCTCCCGGCCTGCGCCCGAGGGGGAGTCGCGATGGGTGAGCGGCTTCACTGCCGGTTGGTCGTGCCCGGGATGCTTTTCGGAGGAGCCCGTCGACGGCGGCGGCGACAGTGTTTTCCACATCGCTCCGCGCAACATAAGAGTTAGATTCTCTGTTAGATTCTAAGTTAAGGCCCGGAATCGTCGTTTCCGGCCAGAGACTTAACTGCGATCTCTGCGTGCGAAGTCCCGATGGTCCTGCGTGCGAAATCCCGATACCGCTTGCGTGCGAAGTCCCGACCGCGTCCACAGCGCCATCCACAGGTCTTGTGGATGATTTCGCCGGCAGGATGCGCAACAGCTCGCGTCGGCCTTCGCGCTCGATGTGCAGCCGATAGCCGGGAAGCGGCTGGCGCGGGACGATGCGCCGGAGCTGGAGCGCGAAGTCGGAGACGCGCATGAGGCTGCCGGACTTTTCGTGGAGATGGGCGAACTCGAATATCCAGCCCCGTGGCTGACGGCCGGCGTGCTTGCGCGCGACTCGGTAGAGCCAGCGTTCGATCCCGCCCGTCAGCCGGAAATAGGCGGGGTCGATGGTGAGCACCAGCGAGCGGTCGGTGACGCCGCGATAGAACCAGTCGGGCAGCACGAACTCCATGCCCTCCACGCGGCCGTCGCGCGTGACGCATTCCTCCCATTCGTTGATCCAAGAGAATTGGTGCCGCCGCCAATGCTCGCCCTGGCGGATGGTGGTGCGGATGACGGTCGATTGAAGGCGGGTGAGCGCACCCTTCAGCAGCTTGTAATCACGCTGGCCGGTTTCCCGGCCGATCGCCATCAGGAGCTGATAAGGCGTGAAGCGCAGGAAGCGCGAGGTCTTGAAACCGAGATTTTCGGCCTCGACGATCTGCGAGGCGGCCCAGATCAGCACGTCGGCGTCCCAGATGGTCGCCATGCCGTGCTCGGGCACCGCGAAGACCTCGACGCGGACGCCGCCGGCCTCGTAGAGGATCGGCGCGATGCGCTTGGCCTTGGCGAGCGAGAAGAACGGCCGCTCCATGAGATCGCGCTGATCGCGCGGACTGGCGTCGCCGGTTGCAACGATGAAGGGATCGAGCCTGGCCCGCTCGGTCGAGGTGATGAGGCGACGCCGCTTCATGATCGGACGTCTCAGCGATGGGAGCGGCCGGTGGGGGCCGCCGGCATCGGGTCGTGACGCTTGGCGGGCAGCACAGACCCACGCGGATCGGAGGTCGACGTGACGGCGCCCCGGTCGGCCCAGGCCTGGAGGTCCTCGATCGCATAGACGACGCGGCCGCCGAGCTTGCGATAGGCCGGGCCGGTGCCATAGGTACGATGCTTTTCCAGCGTCCGGCCGGAGAGGCCGAGGAAACGCGCGGCTTCTGGCGTTCTGAGAAAGCGCGGCGGCAAGCCGGCGAGATTGGGCGACATGATCGGGCCTCCGTGGGTTCGTTGAGGCCGCTGGCAGTGAGCGGCGGACGCAGGCCACGGTGGCGAAGGAGAGCCGCGAGGGGGGAGTGCGAAGAAGGGCGCGCCAAATTCGCACCCCCCTTCCGACATCGGGTCAGGATCGGCGGCGATGACGAAGGAGCGCGCGATAGCCCCCGGCGATCATGGCGAGGGCGTCCTTGACAAGGTCCATGGTCGCGTCGCGCAGCGCCGAGGACTTCCAGGGATCGGATGCAACGCGGGACACACCGTAAATGACGCCAGCGATCTCGCGATAGCTCGCGCCATTCATGCGTCCGTCGACCGCTTGCAGCATGTGGCGGATGCGCCGGCGTTGCTGCTTGGTCAGCCGGGTGTCCGCGGGCACGGCGCGACCGAGCAGGGACTTAAGCAGACGCTGGACGGCTTCGAGCCGGTCGAGGCCGTCAAGGTCGAGCGGGATCAGCGCGGCGAGTGGTTCGCCGGCTGCGACGCCGGCCAGCCGCAGGAGATGGAGAAGCTGCCCGTCTCCGGGGTCGTGCAGGAAATGAACGCCCTGCTCGTCGGCGCGGGCGGCGGTCTCCCGGATGGCGGAAAAGAGATTGCCGTCGGCCGGAAGGATGGACGGCGCGGCGGCCAGCAGCACGGTGCTGGTGTCATCCTCCGGGCACCAGAAGACCGGCGCTTCAGTGGCGTTGAGCGACGGACGGGCAACGAAATTGCAGCCCCCAGCGTTTCCGCACCCGGTTCGTCAGTTCCCGGAGATCGCACGCCGGACGCCTGGTCTCGGCATAATCACGCTGATAGTCGCCGTTGCGCCGCAGCCATTCCCAGCCAAGATCGGGCGATGCGAGGTCGTCGAGATAGTCGTAGGTCGATGTCGACCGCCACCGGGATATGTCAGGGGTCATGGGCGTCCTCTGCGCGTTGGCTACCGGGAGGAGCACCATCCCCGGTTGCAGAGGCCGCCGGAAGTCCCGAAGGTGGCAACGCGCGATGCGGCCGAGGCATCGCAATTCTGGCTAGTGTGCACGGCCCTCGCGGACGAGCAGGCGATAGCCGTGCTCGGTCATCCAGCGGGCGCGGGCGAGATGGGTGTCGTGGACATAGCGAGCGCGGTCCGGCTCGCGGTCCGGATCGAGGCCGAACAGGATCGTGACGGCCTCGCGCCAGTCGGCGCCATCGGTCGCCGCGTCGAGCAGCCGCATATAGAGCTTCATGTGCTCACGGTCATAGGTCGTGAGCGCCGCGCTTTGCGGCGGTTCATCGAGGAATTGTACTTGCATCACGTCAGCCCCCAGCACCTTACCATATCCGCCCCCGCCCCATTTGTTAACCGGGCGTTCGACGGGCACAGGGAAGGCCATTGGTGCATCGCGCGATGCACCGGAGGCATCGTCGAGGCGCCAAACGGGATGTCAGGGTGATCTGCGGCTGTCGATTTTCGCACGAACGAACATCACTCCTTCCCCTTGGTCGGAGTTGAGGAAGACGATGCCGTTGGCCTCGAGCGCCCGGCGCACCTGATCGCGCGTCGTCTCATACACCTTGAGGCCGCTCTCGGACTCGAGGCGCTTCAACGCGGTCAGGGATACCAGGGCCTTTTCAGCGAGCGTCTCCTGCGTCCAACCAAGCAGCGCGCGTGCGGCCCGTGTCTGTCGGGCGGTGATCATGCATGATCACCTCCCACCGACACGAATACGCACGCCAGAACTACGACTATATTAGTCGTTCTAGGGACGAGCGGCCAGATACAAAACGCTTTACCGGCGTCCATCGGAGCGATCGGTGTGGTGACTGATTCGGTCGCCCGGCAATGAGAGAGGCCCCGCCCGGACCAGCCGGGCGGGGCGTTGCGGCGCCTCAGTCGCCGTTGCGACGGCTGGGGCGGGACCAGATGAGGCTGTAGCCCTCGCCGTCCTCGTCGTCGAAGAGGTTGGCGAAGATCGGGGCGGTGAAGCTCGGATCGTCGAGCTTGAGGCCCAGATAGTCGCGGCCCTCGTTGGAGCGCTTGGACCAGGCGGCGCCGATCTCGGCGCGGCCGACGAAGACGCGGTGGCTGGGGGCGTTTTCGCCGGTGGCCCGGGTCTCGGGGACGATGCGCACGCCCTTGGCCTGGACTGAGAGGGTGACGATTTCGCCGGTGAACTCGTTGTTGCCGGTCTTCTTGAAGGTGCCGATGGTCGCCATGTCAGTTCTCCTTGATCACTGTCTCGAGCCCGCACCATTGCGGCCTCGATGGCGATCGACGGGCCGGAGGCGATCGACGCCGCACCCGCCAGGGCCGCAGCGCCAGCGGAGGATGGCAGCCAGGCGACTTTGTTGTTTCGCGAGGAATGACGGCGTAGCCGGCAGGGGAAGAAAGTCGATCGGCGCCATTGCGGCATAGGCGATCGAGGCGCAGCCGGCCTTCGGCCAGATCAGCCCATTGAAGAGGCCGTGTTGGAGCGGTCGACCTGACAGAAAGATCAAGGAAGAACGTGGCGGCCCCGTGCAGCCGCCAGAATCCTGGCAACGGATCGCGGCCGGTGATGACGTTCCACCTGTTCTGGCGATGATCGCGATGGGCTTCCCGCAGCCATCGGCTCGTGCGACGCCATCCTCGCCTGCGTCATCGCGTGGCTGTGCAGGGTGGTGACTACCTCTCCAGTGCCGCTTCAACGGGCCTTAGCTATGTCGGGCCTCACATAGCGATCTCTGCTTGACGGCCGGTTTCGTCCAACTCCGGCGTCGAGGATGGCAAGCGTACCGGCTTGCTGGCCATGCCTCCAACGGCCGTGTCGGTGTCAGCCCCGCGCCATCCCCCGTCCGGCCGGTTCGGGCGCGGCCATCGCTGCGATCCGTAGGAATGCCGCAATGCCGACCGCGATCGCGCCGACGACCGAAAAGGCGATCTGCCAGCCCTCGAACGGCATAGTGTGCTTCACGATGCCATGGGTCGCGTGATAGCCCGCGATCGCCGCTGGGGCTACGAAGGCGAGCGCAATGGCGACGCGCAGCCAGAGGGGGCGTGCGAAAGCAAGCAGCAGTTGGCCGACGCCGAAAATTAGCCCGGCCGCGACCAGGCCGATCGCGATGCCGCCCAGCCAGCCCGCGCCGGTGTCATAAGCCCACATGCCGGCGGTGACGCCGGCGAAGGCCGGCAGCGCGTAGATAGCAAGCGTGAACAGCAGCCAGCAGAGAACGCCGATGGCCGCGATGCTGAAGATGATGCCAAGGAAGATCATGGTGGTGGCCTCCGTGAGAAAAGGTCTGACGGTCGCGCCTTCCACCACCACCACGGCACGGCATGAAGCATAGCCGAAGATGAGCGGCCACGGGAGCGGAAATCGGATAGGGAGTTCCGCTCGCCGGACCGGGCGCTCCCTTCGTCAGGGCTGGAAGGGATCGAATTCATGGATGATGGCGGCAGTGTCACCGTCGTATTCGTTGGCGGGAACGACCGAAAAGCTGCCGTCACCGGCCCGGAAGATGACGATGGCGACCATGAGTGAGGTAGCGAGGCTGAAGGCGAAGGCGTGAGCGTCGTTGAGGGACATTGTTCCGGCTCCTGTCTGGAGGCGGGGGACCATCCCCCGCGCGACAGGCGCCCGATGTGTCCGGCCGAGGGCCGCAATCACCGCGGAGGCGAAGCCTCAAGGCCGCACGCTCGCGTAGCGGACCCTTCACGGGTTGATGGCGTCAGGCCATCGGCTGGACCAAGGATCAGCGCATTGGAAGCGGGGGATGGTATTTCCCGTGATCAGGAGCGATCGGACTGCACTCGGCGAGGCCTCAGCCGTCACCTTGGGCGTATCATGGCAAGCGCTCTTGTCCAGGTTCGATCTGACTCTGACTTTTACATCTCGGTCCAAATAGGCAAGCCATGACCAATGACGACACCCGCCGCACGATCTGGTTTCCGGAAAGCAGACGATGATCAACACAGGCGTTCGCAAACTCCAGCAGGCAATCGTGCTGCGCACGCACCGCGACCCATAAGCCAAGGGCTTTGGCGCGCGGCCGTCGCCCCGAAACGCAGATTGCGCTATGGTCCAGGCTTGCTGGTGCATTGTGGGGAATAGAAGAAAATGCAGTGCTGTTCTGCTGAGGGCCATAATCAGAGGGGGCGATGATGATAGAGCGCGTAATTGTGAAGAATTACAGAGCGCTCAGGGAAGCAGATGTAACGCTGAATTCCACGCTCAACATAATCGTGGGTGACAACGAGTCGGGTAAGTCGACCCTTCTGGAGGCAATAAACCTCGCCCTCAAATGTCAGATCAACAGGCGCCCTGCAATGCAGGAGCTGCACCCGTTTCTTCTGAACGCAGACTCCGTACACGAGTTTGTCACGTCCCATAAGCACGGCAAGCCGACGCCGCCACCGACAGTCCTCATCGAACTCTATCTCGCGGATAAGCCCGAGTTTGCCGACTTTAAGGGCACGAATAATAGCGAGAAGGCAGACGTTCCAGGCGTGAGCCTTTCAGTCGCCCTGGATCCCGATTTTTATGAGGAATACAAGGAGTATGTTGCGGACGCCGCGCAACTGAACGGCGTTCCAATCGAGTACTACCAGATCGTCTGGCAGAGCTTTGCTGGTCATCCCATGAGCAGCCGGGCATTGCCATTCCGCTCTGCGATGATCGACCCCTCTGCCATGTCCAACACCTATGCGGCCAACAAGTACGTGTTGGAAATTGTTCGCGACTATCTCACCGACAAGCAAAAGGTGGATTTGGCACTCTCATACCGAAAGATGCGCGATGTCTTCCTGTCGGACGACAACGTTACCGAAATCAACAAGGAGCTTGCTGGCAAAACGGGGGAGGTCACGGACAAGACATTGTCCGTTGCGATGGACACCACGACCCGCGCCAGTTGGGAAACCGGAGTCCTTCCCCATCTTGACGACATCCCGCTCACACTTGTGGGGAAGGGTGAGCAAAACGCCATCAAGATCAAGCTGGCGATCGAATCGGAATCGAGCACCAACGTTTTGCTGCTTGAGGAGCCTGAAAATCATCTGTCTCACGCTAACCTCAACAGGCTGATCAATCACATCGACGCCAGGTCAGCCGACAAGCAGTTGATCGTGACCACGCACAGCAGCTTCGTTCTCAACAAGCTGGGGGTCGATCACATACTCATGTTCAACGGCAAGACCGGCATAACGCTCAACGAGTTGCCGCCTGAAACGAAGAAATATTTCATGCGGCTGCCAGGGCACGACACGCTGCGCATGGTCTTGTCCGCACGATGCATACTGGTTGAGGGACCTTCCGACGAGTTGATCGTTCAAAAAGCCTACAAGCAAGCCCACGGCAAGATGCCGCTGGAAGACGGCGTTGAGGTGATCGCGGTAGGTTCGCTCGCGTTTAAGCGCTTTCTCGACATCGCTAAACTGCTCGAAATCGATGCCCGCGTTGTCACCGACAATGACAGTGATGCCGACGCGGTGAAGGAAAAGTACGCAGACTACCTGGGCCTCCCTACTATCAAGGTTTGCTTCGATCCCGACGAGGCTTATCCGACCCTTGAACCGCAACTCCTTAAAGCCACTGGCCGCGACAGGCTGAACGCAATCCTGAGAAAGAATTTTGCCGATGATGCCGCGCTACTCGATTACATGACCAAGCACAAAACGGCCGTGGCCTTGGCCATTTTTGAAAGCGAGGGGGAGATTGGGATCCCGGATTACATCAAGAATGCCATTGGATAATCGCATCATCGTAGCATCCGCCGGTTCCGGAAAGACGACGCTGATCGTTGATGACGCGTGCGGCCTTCCGGAAAAACGCGCTGCGATGATTACCTACACCAATAACGGCCGGGACGAAATTGAAGCGAAGACCTACAGTCGCTTCGCCCATGTACCGCCGCATGTTTCCATCGGCACGTGGTTTTCGTTCCTGCTCAGGCACTTCGTTCGACCCTACCAGAATTGTCTTTACGATCTGCGGGTCGCCGGGATTCATTTCGTGAGCGGCCGGTCCGCGCAGTACATTGCGGCAGACAATATCCGCCATCACTATTTTTCAAAGCCCGAACTCATCTACAGCGACAAGATCGCCAAGTTCGCCTGCGAAGTGGTCCAGAGGACGGACGGCGCGCCTATTAAGCGCTTCGAACAGATTTTCGAGCGGCTCTTCATCGACGAGAGCCAGGACCTGGCAGGCTACGACCTTGATCTTATCGAGATGCTGATGCGCTCACAGGTTCAGATCATCCTGGTCGGAGATCATCGACAGGCAACCTATGCGACGAACAGCGCCTCGAAGAACAAGAAGTATCGGGGTGCTAAGATCGTTGACAAATTTCATCAATGGGAGAAGGCCGGCTTATGCGCGCTTGAGTATCACAACTACAGCCGTCGCTGTGTGCAAGCCATCTGCGACTTCGCAGACCAGTTTCATCCGGATGCTCCGAACACCGAATCGAAAAACACGAATATCTCCGGCCATGATGGCGTATTTGCTGTGCGCAAGCGCGATGTCTCCGCTTATGTCGAGAAGTTCAAGCCCCAAACGTTGCGCTACAGCCGAGCAACGAAAGATGTGGTTGGGCGACCTTTGAATTTCGGAGCTGCGAAGGGGATGACATTCGACCGAACAATTATTTACCCGCACGGACCGCTCAAGAAGTTCCTTTCTACAGGCAAACTTGGGGACGCAGGTAAGGAAATCGACAAGATCTATGTGGCGACTACGCGTGCTAGGCAGAGCGTCGCGTTTGTCGTCGACGACAATGCCCAATTGGTCGGCCTGAACTTCTACGAGCCAGAATAGAACCGCTGGAATGCTCACTTTGGCGCGACCAAGCCGCTTCGCCAGCCAGGCGAAGGACAAACTGCCACCGTTCGGTGACATTTCAGTTCTCCAATTCTGTGCTCACTCAGAGGAGAAGGTGGCGGCGCTCACGCGCCGCCGTTGCCGAACTTCCAGACGGGAATGCCCATCTTGCGGGCCTTGTCGGCGAGATTGTCCTGGATGCCGGTGCCGGGGAAGACGATCACGCCGATCGGCAACACCGCCAGCATGGAGTCGTTGCGCTTGAACGGCGCGGCCTTGGCGTGGCGGGTCCAGTCGGGCTTGAAGGCGACCTGCGGCACCTTGCGCTGGTCGGCCCAGCGGGCGGCGATGCGCTCGGCGCCTTTCGGCGATCCGCCGTGCAGCAATATCATGTCGGGGTGTTTGGCGTGGACCTGATCGAGCTTGGCCCAGATCAGGCGATGGTCGTTGAAGTCGAGCCCGCCGGTGAAGGCGATCTTCGGACCCGACGGCAGGAGCACTTCCTGTTCGGCGCGCTTTCTGGCGGCGAGGAAGTCGCGGCTGTCGATCATCGCCGAGGTGAGATTGCGGTGATTGACCTTCGACCCGTTGCGCGGGAGCCAGGGTTTTCCGGCGTGACGCTCGTAGTGCTCGCCGGCTTGGTCGCGCATCAGCTCAAACGCATCCTGCCGCTCGACCAGCGTCCTGCCTTCCGCGATGAGGCGCTCGAGTTCGACCGATTTGACCTCGGTGCCATCCTGCTCCCGCTGGGACCGGCGCTGCGCCTGCTCATTGTCGTCGAGGTCGCGGGCAATCCGCTCGGCAGCGCGGTGGAAGACGTTGACGGTAGACCAGAGGAGATCGTCGAGGTCGGGCTCGAGGCGGCTGTCGCCAAGGGTGGCGATCAGGGCGTCGAAGATGTCGGCGATGGCGCCGGCGACGATATTGCCCTCGGGGAGCGGTCGCGGATCGGGTTCGTCTGCGAAGGGGCGATAGCCGTAAAGCTGAAGCTCGGTCAGGACGTGGTCGGTCGGGGAAGAGGTGTGCTGCGGTTCCTGGTCGTCATGCTCGCTCATGGGATGCTCCGTCGGATTGGACCGCGACCGTCGCGGCCTTCATGGCGACGAAGCCGTCGGGCGGGCCGGGCTGGCACCCGGAGCGACAGCGCAGGGCCGAAGCGCAGCGGAGGGCCGAAGGGGGCCGACTATTTTGTTTCGCGATGGAAAGGCCCGAGGGGCCGCCGGAAAATAGTCGGCCACAAGGTTGCCTGGCCGGACCGCTTGACGGCCGATCGCCCTCTCGAAGGCCGAGGCGCGGTCCTTTTGCGAGAGATGGGCATCTGGCGATGCGGCTGACGACGAACCGCTTTCCGCATCCCATTCCGGCTACGCTGCCAGCTCAATGAAGCGGGTGACGTCCTGCGGCGCGATCTGGACGCGGATTCCTGCCCGCAGCGTATCGATGCCGAGCACCCGCAGATCCTCGTTGAAGTCCCCGAGCGCCGGCGACAGCACGATCGCCTCGATCCCGGCCTGCTCGGCCCGGTCGATCAGTGCCGCCATCGCGCCGTCGCCTGCCGGATCGTCGTCGCGCGCGATGTAGAGCCGGCGCAGGATGTCCGGAAAGAGGATGGCGGAGAGATGGGCGGCCGAGAGCGCGGCCACCATCGGCATGGTCGGCAGGACGCATCTGAGCGACAGCATGGTCTCGATGCCTTCGCCTGCCGCCATCACGTCCTGCGTCACGCCGAACCGGACCGCATGGCCGAGAAGGTCGCCCATTGCCCGCCTCGGCGTGTCGATCGGCGCCTTGCCGTCGCCATCGGGGGAAAGCCAGGTGCGATGCGCTCCGGTGATCCGGCCTGCGAGGTCGGTGACGGAAGCGATCATCGCCGGCCAGGTCTCGGTCGGCGAATGCTCGTCGGGCCGGTAGAAGCAGCGGGGATGGAAGCGCAGCGCGCCGGTTTCGTGCAAAGCCGTAATGCCGCGTTTGCGCAAATACGTTTCTGCGAGAGTGCGCGTCATCGGCTGCGACATGGCGAAGAGCCGTCGCGCGGCCTCTGACGATCCGGTGGGCGGCGCCGTTGGCCGCCGTTGACGGTCCGGTTCGGGTTGGGAACGCGGCAGGCTCAGGAAGGCCCTGGCCTCATCGGCAACGTCTTTGAAATCGGTGAGACCGCAGCTTTCTCGGATGACGTCGAGCAGGTCGCCATGTTCCGCGCTTGCGGCATCCGTCCATTTCCCCGCCGCGCCCTTGCCGGACTCCGGCCCGGTGAGTCGGACGAACATGGAGCGGCCGGGCGTGTTGCGAACATCGCCGACCAGCCAGTAGCGGCCCTCGCGATGACCGGCGGGCAGATAGTGCCGGCACACCGCCTCGGCCTGGCGGGCAAGTCGTCGCGCCAGTTCGGATGCGTCGTGGCGAGCCATTTACGCAGCCTCCCGTTCGGAGACGCGCTCGACCGGGTAGCACTCCAGCACCTTCGCCAGCACACCGGCGCCGCTCGCATCAGTCGGTACGAACATGCGCAGCTTCCACGAAATGATCTCGTGGAACAGGCCGTATGCGCGGAGCCGGTCACGCATGGTGTCGGTGAAGCCCGACAGCTCGATGCGATGGGCGCCCATGACGCGGACCCGGCGCAATTGAAGTCCTTCGGCAAGGTCGAGGATCGTCCGGCCGTCGATCAGGGCCGCGAAGGCATCGTCCGGCGTCAGCGTGGTGGCGCCGGTGGCGGTCGCTTCCGCAACCCATGCCGGTGAAACCCGGCGGCCGACGATGCGCTCGCCGTCATCGGTCTGAAGCCGATAGACCCGCGTCGACTCGTTCGGCAGGCGCTTCCAGATCGGTAACAGCAGCCCGGCGACGACATGGATGGTGCTGTCGGAGAATTCCGGAATCTCGGCCAGCTCGGTGTTCCATGCCGTGGCGAACGTGCCTTCGTCGGCCTCGATCCAGTGCGTCTCGCCCATCATCCTCACCGGGACATTTTGGGCCTCCATCGGTCGGATCAGGCGGACACGCCGTTCGATCTCGCCATCGTCGAGCATCACGCTGCTGGTCGGGATCCGAACGGCCGCCCGGCCCGAACGCTCGTTGACGAGCAGCACGGCGCGACGGTCCGAGAGATGGGCAAGGGCCTGGTCGAGTGCGACCGGCCGGTTGCGTTCGCGCTGGGTGATGGTCAGCAGCCGGGTTTCCGCGC
>NZ_DAITQL010000069.1:0-21763 GCF_036833075.1 Hyphomicrobium sp. | reverse complement strand
GTCATGGCTCCAGTCTCTCAAGAGTTGGAGCCTCCGGCAAACCCGGGGCGGTTCATTGACTGCTTCTGCACGACGATATTTTCGAAGTCGATGAGGTAAGGGTTGATGTTTCGTGCAGCTTTCATCAATCCACTGGAGTAGAGGCGTTTTGGGCGGGATGAGACCTGACGCAAGCCAACAACGATACAAATCACTGCCGCGTTGTTGTTGGCGTTGTTTTTCCATGGAAAGGATTGATGCGCGAACCCAATTTCAGCGTTGCGCGCGAAAAGCAAAGGCCACAGGAGTGAGACCATGTCTCCTTGGCAAACTGAATTGGTCGCAACGAGTGCGGCCTCAGCCTTCACCGCCGATAGGTACTCGCATGCTTTGAAAAACCAACCCGAAACGTAGTCTAGATTCTTGTATCTATCTGTTGCCGGCGAAAAGACGAACTCGACGTCTGCCTTCTGACTTGCAGTCTGCATAGAGCTTCCAAGATACGGCGGATTACCGACGATGTACGTCTCAACATCGTCGTCGGGTACGGCTTCCGTCGCGTGCACCTTCTCTACGCGCGACAGGTCGAACATCTTTTCCTTCTGAATAGTCTTAAGTGCCGGAGGACAGACCTCCAGCCAATCAGTTCGAAGTGCGTTGCCGCAAACAATATGGCCGCCTTCCCTCAGCGGGAAACTCTTTGGAGCCTCGCCGAAGAGGCTTTTGAAGCGCTGGTTCATCTGGTATTCGGCGATCCAAAGCGAGAGCTTCGCGGTCTCGGCGGCAAAATCCGCAAGCTCGATACCAAAGAAATTGGATAGCTTGACCCCGGTCTGCTCGCGCCAAGTCGTCGTGCCGCCCGAAACTTCGTCGAGGCGCTGGAATACGCGCATCTCCAGCGTGCGCAGCTCACGGTAGGCGATAATCAGGAAGTTCCCCGAGCCGCAGGCCGGATCGAAGACCCTGATCTTCGAGATTCGGGTCAGAAGCTTCCGGAGCAGCGAGCGCTCCTCGCGGTGACCGCGCGAACGCTCGAATTCCTCTTCCAGCGATATGAGGAACAGCGGCTGCAAAACCTTCATGATGTTGGGCACGGATGTATAGTGCATGCCAAGATCGCCGCGCATTTCTGGATCGACAACCGCTTGGATCATCGAGCCGAAAATGTCGGGGTTGATCTCTTTCCAGTCGAGCTGAGCGGCTTCTACCAGCAGCCGCTTGGCGCGGCGATTGAAGACAGGCACTTCTGTGCGCTCGGCAAAGAGACCGCCGTTGACATACGGGAACGGCCTGAGGTGTGCGGGAACACCATCGCGTTGGCCGTCCGGCACGTTCATGACGTTGAAAATCTGCTGGAAAAGGCCCTGCAGATTTTCGCCGTCGGCGCCACCGAACTCGCTAACGGTTTTGACGAACAGGTCTGCGGGGAAGCTGCCGGTATCCTCGGCGAACATGCAGAACAGCACGCGCGTCAGGAACTGATTGAGCGCATGTCGCTTCTCGGGCAGGAGCCAATCGGGGTTGCACCGCTCGATCTCATCGTGAAGCTTAGCGAGCCGTCCGGCGGCCTTGATGTCGGCCGGATTTTCGGCGACAGCCTCATATTTTTCAATGCCGGCGAGCGGCAGGAAGAAATCGAAGCGGTCGTTCAGTTTCGCAAAGTCACAAGGAAGGCTATCGTCGGCCTTCACATCGTAAGCGACGACTTCCACACCATCAGTCGAAATGAGAAACCGCGGTTTGTGTTTTGGCGTAGCCTTGGCGTCTTTGAGTGCATCGACCGTGGCTTGCGCCTCGCCGGACGCAGCGGGACGGAAAAAAATCTTGCGAGCCCAGAGTAGATCACCCGGCTGCTCGCCCTTGTTTTGGGTGCCGCTGCGCAGCTTTGTGAGCGTAGCTTTCGGCGCGTTGTAGATTTCGAGCAAGCGCAAAGGGAACTCTGCTGGATTAAGCGGTTCCAGAACAAGCTCTGCGAGCTGGGCTTCGATTTCGGCAATGTTCATACGACGGCTCCCCCTTTTGCCGTGGCGTCATCGAGCGCGGGTCACTCGTGCCTTATGCGTTTCCTTCTTGGCGCTGGCGGGCCGCCCTTTCAGCCGCTCAAACTCCTCGACCGCCAGAACTACCACGACCGGCCGCCCGTGTTTTTCAATCAAAACTGGCTCAGCGCGCGCCAAGTCGATGAGATGGCCGAAGCCGTTCTTAGCCGTGCGTGCCGCGATGCTTTTCATTGGCCGAATCTCCAGCGAAGCAACAAATATTGTGGCTCTTTTAGCTCTTATGGGCAAGCGCGGCCTTTCGGTTTTACATAGCGGAAACTGGCTGTGTCCTGCTTCCTTGCGTCCTTCGGCGCCGATCGCCACGTGTCAGCTATCTTGGTGTGGAGCGAGCGATGGCAGACGGCATCTATCCGGGTCCGAAAGGACTCCGTGAGCGCATTCTTCAGATGTGGAGCCGCAGCGCGGCCGTTCCCGCGCCGCAGCCGATTGAAGCGCCTGTGCTGCAGAAAGCTGAGGCCCCTGCTCCGGCCTACAACCCGCCGGGCATGACGCCCGCACGGCGAGCGCTTTGGCCTGAGCCAGCGAACGATCTCAAACCTGAGCGCGTCCCGGACAAGCCGAGCTATACGGAAGATCTGAAAGCGCGTGTGCGGGGTGAGGAGCGGCAGGGCCGTTCGATCCTGAAGCGTGACTTCGATCAAGAACGCTAGCGGCCGGTGTGCGCTCTGCTCGCATCTTGCGGACCTATGCGGTGCATAAACTGGAAAGATATTTTGCATTCTCGTGCCGATCTCTGGATAGCCGTCCCTGCGGAGCCGTCGTCGCTCGCTTGCCCGGCCTCGGCGGGCGGCGACGGCGGAGCGGACGGCGTGGTCAGTCCCTGTGGTGAGTTTGAGCGAAGCGCCCCCGCCAGACTCTCGGCCTGCAGAAAAGCTGACAGTCAACGCCAGGCCTGCCGCACACCTGGCCTGTCAGCCTTTTTGGGTGGGGAAGCGTGAAACGGGCACGCGCAGCGTGGGGGTTTCACATATGGTTGTGCGAGCCATCAGGCGAGCACTCCGATTCAATGGGAGTCTGCTTTGCGAGAGCAGGCGCAAGTTAAGGGGTTAGAGTCTTTTTAAAGAAGTTAAGCGGCTCAAAACCGGCGCAACGCAGCGACAGCAGCCACATCCCGGCGCAGGTGTGTTCCCGATACCCCGAATTTTTGTTCCTGATCGCCCGATGCGTCGTCCCTGATACCCCGACGATGCGTTCCTGATGACCCGAAGATGTTCCCGATACCCCGGCGCTGTACGGGCACGGATTTCTGCGGGATTGCGGTCATGCTGTTCCTGATCCCCCGAATCCGTTCCTGAAACCCCGCCGGGGCGTTCCCGATAACCCGAAGGATGTATGCGGATGCGACTCATACGTATGCATGACGACTCGCGGCGAGTCATAGGCTGCAAGCGCGAAGCGCGATAGCACCGCAAACATCGGGATATTAGGAACACCCAAGAGCGCCCAAGGGCTTGGTGTTCGCGTTCAGGGCACAGGCTCGGCGATCTGTGCGCGCGCAAACGCCAGAAAGGCCGCCTGATAGTCATCCGGTGAGAGAGATCGCTCCTTCAGCCAGCGGGCAAAGCGGCCGTTGAACGCGAAGACGTTCTCGTCGGGAAACTCCGCGCGGAATGCGCTGATAGTGTCCTTGGAAAGCGGCATGAAGCCTGCACCAGCACTTTTCTCTACCGGCAGTGCAGGTGCGACGCCGGTTTGGAACATGCCGATCGCGTCGCGGCGGATCATCCGCAGCAGCGGGTCGGGAGCGCTCTCATTCTCGATGCGAAGATAGTAGTCCGGCAGCGCGTTCTCGCGCGCGATCTTGAGGATCTCGAATTTGAAGCGGCGCGAGGTTCCTTCAGCGCCCGACTTCGCAAAGAGCGTTGAGAACGCGATGGCAAAGCCGTCGGGCCCTGCTCCGCCGGCATGCTTGCGGGCGACGCGGTAGAGCCAACGCTCACGTCCGCCGGTAATAGCAAAATAGGCAGGGTCGATAGAGAGAAGCCCTCCGTCCATGATGATGCCCTCATAAAACCAGTCGGCGAGCGTAATGCTCATGCCGCGGCTGAACTGGCGCTCATCGTCGACATCGTCGGTCCAGGATTCGATCCAGCTGAACTGACGGTGCTTCTTGCCCTTGGGCGCGCGGATATTGGTGACAATTGTCGTCGACTGGAGCCGCGCCAGTGCTTCTCGCAAAGCGCGGTACTCCGCTCCGCCCGTATGGCGGTCGATGGTTTTCAGAAGATCGTAGGGATGAAACGACAGCGTGCGCGGAATGTCGTTCTTGCCGCGTGCGCGAAGCTGCTGGATCATCGAAGCGGCCCAGATCAGGATGTCTGCATCCCAGATGGTAGCCATGCCGAAATCCGCGTTAGCGGTAACGCGCACAAAGATGTTGCCGTCGGGACTAACGTAGTCGATCGGCTTCATGCGCTTTTTCTTGGCGAGTGAGAAGAATGGCCGCTCCATCACCTCGCGCTGATCGCGCAGAGGCAGATCGGTCACGTAGGGCGCAAAGAGATCGATCTGGGAGCGGTCATCGGCGCGGGCCGGTTTCATGAACCCCTCCTCTGCTCCTTGTTGTCGAAGGCGATCTCCGGCAGGCCTTCCGCCTTGAACAGCAGATTTAGCGCGCGGCCGACGAGGTCTTCCTCGGTCAGGTCGGTGTTGATTGCGAGAAGGCGGAATTGACGTTTCACGCGCGGGCTGAAATAGCCCTGGATGCGCTTCATTCCGGCGCGGGAAGGCGGAACGTAAGCCGGGGCCCCTCCTCCGCCTTCCTCATCAGAGGACATGAGATCAAGATCACCGGCACTCATGGTCTCATGATCTACTGATCTCTGGTCGGCCTCAGATGTGAGAACATGAGGATTTTTTCTAACTGCATCATGATCACCCGGCGACAGGAGAACATGAGCTGTATTTCTCATGGGCTGCTGTAGCGCTGCGCTCACTGGCTCATGAGCAGACTGCGCCACAGGAACATGAGTACGGGTGCTCATGGGATCATGAGCCTGAAGATCGGCTTCCATGGCAGCGGCAAGATTTATAGGCGGCGGCTTAGACACGAGCCCTCACTTTCTCATGAGAGGGGGCACTCATGTTCTCCTGAGCACACACAAACTGGAACACCTCATCGAACTCACGGGCGCATTTCCCGGCGGGCTCATAATCAAAGACGCTCTGGTTCAGCGCGTAGGCGCGCCGAGCGGAGGCCCGGTTGGTGATCCTGTGCGGACAGACGGGAAGGCCCAAAGTCTCCAATGCTTCTGCGGCCTGATCGGCTTCATTGCCGTAGGCGGGGCAGAGATTGAGCACGGCCAGCGCAGGTCTGCCGGACAGGCGCACGACATTCTCGGTGCGCTTGAGGGCACGCAGATCAATAAAGGATGGGCCGCAGGGCACGATGATGAGGTCGCACTGATCGGCGATTGCGAGGCTTTCCTCAGTGGAGTTGGGAGAGGTGTCGATGAAAACGTAATCGGCCTTGTTGGCCCGCGCCTTATCGAGGAACGAGGGCAGGGTGTCGGCAAACACCGATGCTGCATAGGGCAGGGGCGCTGTGTCTTTGCGGGCCAGATACCACCGGTAGGTCGACTGCTGCGGGTCCGTGTCGGCGATGATCACACCCTTGCCGCGCTGATGCGCGGCAGCTGCTAGGTTGATGGCCAGCGTTGTTTTTCCGACTCCGCCTTTTTGCGATATAAGAGCAATAATTCTCATGTTCTCTTTTTTATTTTCATTATCCTTTTCAATGCAGTGCGGGCGCAAACGCAAATCCTGCCACTTCAAAATCTATCCACAATAAAGATGGTCAGACACGCTGCGCGGCAGGGATCGTCACCCGGACGGGCCGAGACGCGGGTTATGATTTTAGCGGTATGGAATCACCCGCGGCTCGGCGGGCGCAGCCCGTAGAGCGCGGTCCGGCCACCGCCGGAGCCGCCCTACATGGAGGAGGGGATGCCGGGGCATAACCACTACGCCTCATGCACCTGCGGCTGGTGCGTAAAATACTCGTATAGTCGCTATAAAGCGTCCGCGGCACTGGTGTCAGCTGACCTCTATTCGGCCCGGCGCTTTCTCAGCGAGCATGGTGTCCGGCGCTATATATCGGCCTGCTTCGTCAATCCCAATGCCAAGTGCCCCGAATGCGGTGCTCAGGTTTTCTATTACGAAAACGCCCATGGCAGCCGTGTTTATTTCGATCACTTAGGTCCGCCATGGCCCAAGCATCCCTGCACAGACCGCAAGACCACGGCAGTGAGAGCTTCTGCGCACAGCGTACGGCCCGAACGGCGGAAACGCGGACTGTCACTGGAACTTCTCGAAGCGGCGCAGAAGGTGGCTGCCGGCTATGATGGTGTGCTGGAGCCGGATGAGAACGAGCATGGCTGGGTCTTGCTCTATGTGACCGATGTCCAACGCAGCGGTTGGCGCAACCGCATGACCGCAGACCTGCTTGGAGCTGAGGACCCGACCGTTGTCATTGTCGGCTTTGATTCCAGTGAGGTTGTCGTGCAAGTGGGCGACATCGTCAGCCTTAGAGATGAAACTCTCAGCCTGTTCGATCTGGAACGCATGAAGCCGGGCACATACAAAGCGACCATCGAAGAATGGCGGCCAGTAGAGCCTGAATCAGCGTAGCAGGTTCACGCGGCCGAGGCGCTTCAACTCGCGCCAGTGCAGAACATCCCGCTCCAGCCAGGCCACCCGGTTCTCGCCGATCCAGAGGCGGGTTGGGAACAGGTGCTCAAGCTCCAGCAGCCGGACATGCTGCGGGCTGTAGACGACGAGTTCACGAAGCTCTTTCTTGCCGACGAGGCGGTCCTGCGCGTTGAGTACCGGGACGGCACCAGCGAACGGGCAGGGACCGCGCGCGTCAATCTTCTCCTGCATCCAGGCCGTCACTTCATTCGATGACCACGCCACACGGGCGGCGCCAAGGCGGATGCGCTTCGGAAACCGCCCAGCGGCCTCCAGCCGGTTGATGTGCTGCTGAGAGAACAGCACGCGGTGCCGGAGCTGCTTGGCATTGATAAGCCGGTCCGGTGCTTGGGAGGCGCGGCCAAGGTCGGAAATGTGCTCCACGGCAAGGCTCCATCACGAAGGGTCAACCGGCGCCTTGCGGCACCGTCTGACCAACACATCGTGGATGCCGTGCGATTTGCGCAGGGGAAAGCTGTTCCCCTGCGGCGCGTCCTCTCCTCAGGCGAGGGCAGCCAGCTTCTCTGGAGCGTCCTCAAAAGCGTAAGGGTTGAGGAACTGCCGTCCCCACATCAGCCCCCTGTCGATCTCCGTCAGGGCCGCTTCCTCGGCAAGTTCCAGCCAGCTCGCGCGGATAGTTACGACCTGGCGTTCGATGAGTTCGAGGGCCGCTTTCTCACTCAGGAGAAAATGCGGAGCGGCTTCGAGGCAGGTCGCGAGCGTGCTCATGCGCTTCTCGCCTGTGATGAAGAGCGCCTGATTGGCCTCGCGCCCGTTCCTCGTTTGAGGACAAATATCGTAAGCGGGCGTCAGCGAGAGCGTCTCACCGTTCCAGAACGCCGCGTGATTGCGGGCGTGATCGTCGGTATTGCCGCACAGCACATTGAAAACGAGGCGGGCGAACAGTTCCAGAAGGGTCTTCTTCGGCTCGGTGAAGCGCTTGCGGATGATGTCGGCCAGTTCCTGATAGCTGCCATAGCGGCCCATCATTTCATCGAGGCCGAACAGGGTCAGGGCTGAGACCATGGATTTGCGCGTCCAGCCGCGCTCTGTCTTTACGCGGTCGAAGCGTTCGATCAGAATAACGTCCTTGCCGCCGGCGCGCTTCAGTTCAGTCTGCGCGACGTTGAGGCCAAGTTTGGCTGCCATGCGCATGGCAACGAACTCGGCCTTCACCACATTGGTGATGTCGGTGCTGGCAGAAAACTTGGCGATATATTTCTTCGCAGCGGTTTCGATGGCCGCCTTGGGGCGCGCGCCGCCAAGGCTGGTGCCATGGAACACGGCCTGTTCCAGCTCGGGCGTGATCGGCACGCCTTTCTCAACGAGTTCGGCGACGGAGAGCAATTCTTCGAGAGAGGCCTGCGTGCCAAGCCGCGGCACAAATTTTGAGGAGGATGTCTGGAAATCAAGCGCCCCTATGCGATCAGACCCTGACTGGAGCAAATAGGTCAGCTCGTCGATCTGCCCAACATCGATCGCCTCGCCCTTGTGGCCGAACATGCGGTTGATGATGACGCGCCGCCCCCATGCATCGGGGGCGCCATCGCGCAGGCAGCCGGCCATGGTCAGCCCGGCCATCGGTTCTATGACGCCGAGCTTCAATGGCAGTTCGGGCTCGTAAATCGGCAGCGCTCCGCGCTTGCCCAGATAGCTGCGGCCGTAGTTGAAGACCTGGCGCTTACCGTCCGTCTCGATACGGCCTGCGATGACAGGTTCCGTCTCATCCGGAAGCCAGAGCCAGACGAAGACTTCCTTGGGCGCTTCCTCTGGCGGCCGGGCAGGCTTTGCTGCTTCTTTCTTAGAAGTCATCTTTCACCGGCTTTCTGGAATCGCGCGCGGCCTGGGGAAGCAGGACGAGGGTCTGCTGCTGAATGGCGGTGTTAGCGCTCAGCGTCGGTTGATCGGCATTGAAGAGCCTGATGCCGAGCAGAGCTGCGACTTCAAAGACGGCGCCGATGGCGCAGCCGGGATCGCCTTGCTCAATGCGCTGGATCAGCCCGCGCGATACGGCGGCCCGCTCGGCCAGCTCCGCAACGGTGAGCTTGCGCTCAATCCGTGCGGTGCGGATGAGCTGCGCCATCAGCAGAAGCGCGTCCTTGGTATAGCGGGAGTAGGGGCGAGAGGGGGGCTTTGCCATCTTGTTTGATCTATAAATAGAGCAGGAATAAGCTTCCGGACTTGTTTATAGATCAAATTACACGATATCGCATGAGGCTGTCAAGCAATGATCCATAAACAGATCAAGAAGCGCTTTCTCGACCTGTTTATAGATCACATTGGCGTGTGGGCCACTCAAACAGGCTAAGTCTCAGCAGACTTACGCCTGATGCTCCTCTTGATCTGCGCTGCCCAGAGACGGAGGGCGCTGCGCATCTCGGAACGGTACTCAAACCGATTGTAGACGCCGGCCACGCCGGCAAACGTGCCGGTGCTGTGATTAAGAATTTTCTCAACCACGTGCGGCGGCACGCCAAGCTCGGCCATGCCCGTTGCAGCCGTGCGCCGCAGATCGTGGAGCGTCCAGTCGTGCAGGCCTGCGGCTGAATCGAGCTCGCGCTTGCCTTTTGAGTAGCCGGAATAGCATTGCTCCCGCTTGCCGCGGGCCGGGAAGACAAACGGGGATTCAAAGCGCGGCAGCGACTTGAGGATCGCGCGCACGCGCGGGGTAAGAGGAACACTGTGAGCCTTGCCGTTCTTTGTGCGGGCACCGGGAATGGTCCACACCCCTTGTTTCATATCGATCTCGGTCCAGCGCATCCCGACAACTTCACCGCGGCGCTGCCCGGTAAGGAGCAGCAGCTGAAAGATCGCCCCGAACGGATATCCAATTCCAATGCTCGCCTTCCACAGAATTACAATCTCATCCTCGCTCAGAACCCGCTCGCGCGAGTGCTTCTTGGCAGGCGGCTTCAGATGAAGACACGGGCTTATCTCAACCAGATCGCGCTCGACGGACCATGTGAAAAACTTGCGGATGGCCGCATAGGCGTGGATGGCGGCGCTGGGCGTGCCGCGCGCGACGATCGCATCGAGAATACCGAGAATGTCCTGACGAGAAATCGCTTGGAGCTCTCGGCTCTGCCAGTCAGGCAGAAATACGGACCGGAGAACTCTCTCGGTTTCGGCGGCCGTTGAGGCCCGGTTGTGCTGCGAGCAGTAGAGCTGAACGAACTGATCGAGCGCCTCGGCAAAGGTAAGTGAGCGGCCAACAGATAGAGCATCGTTGCTGACCGTCTTTTGTGGATCGATACCGCTCGCGATCTGCCCGATGGCAGTGTGGGCCTCGGCGCGGGCAGCGGCGAGTGACTTAAACGGATAGCGCCCCAAGATCATGCGGCGGCTCTGCCCGGCAAACCGGTACGTCAGATAAAACACCTTCAGTCCGTTGACGGACACACGCACGCCGAAGCCGGGCAGCTTGCCATCCGGATACTGAACCCGGCCTTGTGCCGGGATCGGAATGTTGCGGACGAAGATGTCGTTGAGCTGTGCTTTGCCAGCCATCGTCTGACCCTCCCTGGCAAATGACTGAGGGTCAGCGTGGGACGCATATGGGACGCAAATAGGGCAATGCTGCGCGTTGAACGCATAAGCAGCTATGTTGACATTAAGCGATGTGGAACAGGTAGTTATGGCACCTGAGTGTGGTTCCGTGAATCGCCATGAAACTGGCAATTTTCAGTCTGGGGGACTGGGGGTCGGAGGTTCAAATCCTCTCGCTCCGACCAATATTTCAAGGACTTAGCTTTAGTCCGTCATCCCCCAAAAATCTCATAGCTACCACCTAGCTACCACAATCTTGCAGGCTCCCGAAAAAAGTTGAGGGAAACTGTGGGTCGGCTCAGAGGCAGACACATTTGGAATCGGAGGGCGCGACAAGGACGGCGTGTGAACTGTTCAGAGCAGCGCCCGGATCGCCGCCACGAACGCCTCTTCCTCATCCTCGATCGCGGCTGCTCCGAGATCGACCATCCCGTTGAAGACCTCGAAGCCGCCGATGGAGCCGCAGAGCTCTGCCGACGGGCGGTTCTGCAGCCGGCCCGCATGTAGGACCATGATCCGGGGCGCCGCGTATCTAGCGCCGTAGACAACCACCTGATTGACGTCGCCGCGATCTGGCATGTCCGGCGCACGTTTGTATTTGGCGTCGATCACCAGCTTCGGCGCGCCATTCACCTCGATGACAACATCAGGCTTCACGTCTGGATTCTTCAGGCCGGCTCGCGCGGGGGCGTAGAGTGGCCGCCGGGCGCCGCCATCGCCCTCCTTGTTGCCATCTCGCACCCTGATAGATCGATCATCCGCTAGGCCTTCGGCGAGCACGCGGCGGATGTAGATTTCGAAGACGCTTTCCATGTCGATGAGGATCGAGGGAAGGATCGCGATCCCCCCGGCCTGCAGGAGACGCAAAGCAGCTACGATGAGATCTTTCCGGGGCAGGTGTCGGCCGCGCTCTCCTCCGACGACGTGCTGCGCAATGCCAAAACCCGCTGGGAGGAGGAGTACTCCGCCTTCCGGCGCTCGGCCCTCGTACAGGGCCAGATTGCCGACAGCGTGGAGACTGATGCCCGACTGCTCGGTGACGCGCTGACGAGCTCGCGCAATGCCGTTGGGGCGCTCGAGGCGACGCAAGCTGGCAACGAGCTTACTGGGCTCAACGTCAAGCAGTCGCTTGCGCTGCAGGGCTTGATTGCCGCGCAGGCGCGCGCCGAGACGCTGACCCGGGCTCGCGATCTCGCGACCGAGGACGAAGCTCGTCAGCGCTTCAAGTCGTTCGTCGGCACGGGATCCGCATACTCGGCGGGCCGGTAGCAGAGGACGAGCCGCAACCACGCGACACCGCATTCTGACGCCCAATCACTAACAGGACCAGCGGCGGAGGTTTCCGCCGACGGCGAAGCTTTGCCCTGACGCTAGAGGATCACATGGACGATCTCGCCATCATCGATCGCTTCACCGAGACCTTCAGCCGCTACATCGACAGCGGCTTCGGACTGCTCGCTGGCGACGTGGCGTTCCTGACCAGCGTGCTGGTGGCGATCGACATCACGCTGGCCGGCCTGTTCTGGGCGCTGGCCGGGGAGGACAACGTTCCGGCACAGCTGATCAAGAAAGTTCTGTACGTCGGCTTCTTCGCGCTGCTGCTCTCCAACTTCCGGGAGCTCTCCGAAATCGTCTTCCAATCGTTTGCCGGGCTCGGACTCAAAGCCTCGGGCACCTCGCTAACCGCCGCCGATCTGATGCGGCCGGGCTTCGTGGCATCGACCGGCTATACGGCATCGAAGCCGCTCCTGGAGAAGGCCGGCGAGCTGATGGGCTTCACGACCTTCTTCTCCAACTTCGCCACCATCGCCGTCCTGATGCTGGCGTGGCTGATCGTGCTGCTGGCCTTCTTCGTGCTGTCGGTCCAGCTCTTCATCGCCATCATCGAGTTCAAGCTGACCGTGCTGGCCGGCTTCGTGCTGGTGCCGTTCGCATTGTTCGGCCAGACAGCATTCCTCGCCGAGCGGGTCCTCGGCAATGTCATCTCCTCCGGCATCAAGCTCATGGTGCTGGCGATCGTCGTCGGCATCGGCGCCAATCTCTTCGGCACCCTGATCCGACCATCGGACGAGATCACACTGACCCAGGCGTCGTCGTGCATCCTGGCTGCGATCGCGGTGTTCGGATTGGCCGTCTTCGTGCCGGCGATCGCTGCCGGTCTGATCTCGGGCGCCCCGCAGCTCGGCGCCGGCTCGGCCGTGGCAACCACCGCGGCGCTGGGCGGAGCGGCAGTTGCCGGCGGCTTGGCGACGGCGGGCGGTGCCCGTCTGGCTGGTAGCGCCGCAGGCGGCGGCATCAAGGCCGCTGCGTCTCTGACGGGCCGGGTCGGCGCAGCTTTTCAAACCAGCGGACTGTCGGGCGTCGCGCGTACAACGCTTTCAGGACCAGCCTCGCGCCTCGCCGCATCAGCCACGGCGCCGATCCGCGATGCTTACCGGCACGGGGCCGCCCAAGGCTATCGCGATACAGGTTCGCCTGCGGGCGGCGGCGATGCCGGTTCGAGTGGTGCGGCTCAGCCCGGGCCGCCGGCCTGGGCGCAAAGTCTGGCCCGTCGGCAGCAGCTGACTCAGGCCGGCATGGTTGCCGCCCACGCGCTGCGCGAGGGCGATCGCCCTGCGAGCGGGGGCGGCCCCGATCTCAAGAGCAACAAGTAGAAGGAGTGAGGACGCATGTCATTCAAGCGTTCGACGTTGCGTTATGGCGAGACCCCGGAGCCGGTCACGCCCTATCAGAAAGCGGCCCAGGTCTGGGATGAGCGCATCGGCAGCGCCCGCGTGCAGGCGCACAACTGGCGCCTTGTCGCGCTGGGAAGCGTCAGCGTATCGCTGGTCCTCGCCGTGATGCTTTTGTGGATCGGCCGGTCGGCCACGACGACGCCCTATGTCGTCGAGGTAGATTCGCGCGGTGGCGCGCGCGCCGTTGGTCCGGCGGCCGAGACTTACAAACCGAACGACGCGCAGATTGCCTATCATCTGGCGCGCTTCGTCGACAACGTGCGCTCGCTCTCGAGCGATGCCGTGGTGGTCAAGCAGAACTGGCTCAAGGCCTACGATTTCGCCACAGAGCGCGCCGCGGTGACGCTCAATGAATACGCGCGCGACAACGACCCCTTCGCCAAGGTTGGCCGCGAAACCGTCGCGGTCGAGGTGAGCAGCGTCGTGCGCGCCTCCGATTCCTCGTTCCAGGTGCGCTGGCTGGAGCGAACCTTCGAGGGCGGCGCTCTGAAGGAGACTCGCCGCATGACGGGGATCTTCTCCCTCGTCATCACCCCACCCAGGACCGCAGAGGCCGTGCGCAAGAACCCGCTCGGCATCTACGTGCACACCTTCAACTGGTCGCAGGACGTCGGCTCAGGAGGCCCAAAATGAAATCCCCCCATATCTGTGCGGCAGCGGCGCTGACAAGCGTCCTCTGCGGCTGCGCCACCAACATCAGGGTGCCGGAGATTCCGCTGTTCGAGCCTGCCACGTTCAAGCCGGCGCGACTCGAGCCCGAGCCCCAGCCGCTTGTGCAATACGTGGAGGTGCCGAAGCCCTTGCCGCTGCCCGGACAGCTCAAGCCGGTCCAGAAGCCCGGCGAAAAGCCGAAGGACGAGCGTTCGCCGAAGGACCGCGTGTCCGGAGCCAATGACGCGGCGCGCCTTGAGCCCGTCAAGGACGGCTACATCAACGCCATCCAGGTCTATCCTTACACCAAGGGCGCGCTCTATCAGCTCTACGCGGCCGTCAACCAAGTGACCGACATCGCGCTCGAGAACGGCGAGAAGCTGGTCTCCGTCTCGGCGGGCGACACCGTACGCTGGGTGGTCGGCGACACCTCGAGCGGCGAGGGCAAGGACGCGCAGGTGCACATCCTGGTCAAGCCCGTCGGCGCCGACCTCGAGACCAATCTCGTCATCACCACCGACCGGCGCACCTATCACCTCGAGATGCGCTCGAGCGAGAAGACCTACATGGCGTCCGTGTCCTGGACCTATCCGGCGGCCGAGCTCGTCTCGCTCAGGAAACAGCAGGCCGACAGAGAAGCCGCGGTGGCGGCCGTTGCCGATGTCGGCGTCAACATCGACGAGCTGCGGTTCCGCTATCGCCTCGAAGGCGACGCGCCCTGGAAGCCGCGTCAGGTATTCGATGACGGCAGCAAGGTCTACATCCAGTTCCCCTCCGGCCTTGCGCAAGGCGAGGCACCGCCGCTGTTCGTCATCGGGCCGGACGGAAAATCCGCGCTCGTCAACTATCGGGTGCGAGGTGCGACCTACATCGTCGACCGGCTGTTCGCGGCCGCCGAGCTCAGGCTCGGCACGGCGCCGCAGCGCGTGGTGCGCATCATCCGCACGGATGCGGTCTGGCGGGAGACGCGGCAATGACGGACACCGGTCCCGATAAAGCCGAGGCCCCGGACGCCAAGGTCGCGCCCGAGACGCTCGAGCTGCGCACGCGGCCGCAGCCTGTCACCCGCATCAACCGTAAGGTCCTGATCGGCGGCGCGGCGGTCGTTCTGATCCTCATCTCTGGCTTGGTCCTGGTCGCGTTGAGACCGCCGACCCTAAGCGGCCTCAAGCCCGAGGAGCTGATCAACGTCGAGCACAAGCCGATCACAGAACGATTGGCCAAGCTGCCGGCGACCTATGACAGCATGCCGGCGGAAGAGAAGGTGGAGGAAGCCATACTGCCGGCAAGCGTGCCGAAACTGACGTCCCCGAACCTCGGCGAAGCGCGTGACGACGCGGAGCGCATCGAGGCGGACCGCCTCGCCCGCATGGCCAGCCAGGCCAGGGAGTCGCAAGTTTTCTTTCGACTGCAGCTCAAGGCACCGCCTGCAGGACAGGTTGCGTCTCCGGTCTCATACGGGGACGCCGGTCCGCGACCGGCCGCAACCGAGAGTGACGCGACGCGCTCCGTGCTGCGCGCGGCCGAACGCGTACGGGCACTCGCCACAGGAGATATCGAACCTCTCGGGACAGATCCGACCGAGGCCACGCGCAAGCTTTCGTTCCTCAAGGCCGGACCCGAGACTGACATCTACAATCCGCACGTCCTTGAGACTCCAGCCTCGCTTTACCAGCTGATGGCCGGCACCGTCATCGCCGCCAGCCTGATCAGCGGCCTCAACTCCGACTTGCCGGGGTTCGTCATCGCGCAAGTGACCGAGAACGTCTTCGATACGGTGTCCGGCCGCTTCCTCCTGATCCCGCAGGGCTCGCGCCTCATCGGTCGGTACGACAACGTCGTCGCCTTCGGGCAGGAGCGTGCGCTCGTCGTCTGGCAGCGCATCATCCGCCCGGATGGGAGCTCGATCGTCATCGACAATCTTCCGGCGACGGACACCGGAGGCTATGCCGGCCTCGCCGACGAGGTCGACCTGCACACCTGGAAGCTGCTGAAAGGCGTCGCGCTCGCCACCGTGCTCGGCGTCGGCAGCGAGCTCGCGTTTGGCTCCAGCGACGACGATCTCATAAGGGCGCTGCAGCTCTCCACGCAATCGACCACAAACCGCGCCGGCCAGCGCCTCATCGAGCGCAATCTCAATGTGCAACCGACGATCAAGGTGCGGCCTGGATGGCCGCTGCGCGTCATCGTGCACAAGGACATCGTCTTGAGCCCCTACCCGACAACCGCATCCCATTGAGTAAGAAGAGAGGAGACATCTGCACATGGCTGTGATCGGTACATTCTCCGCCGTCAAGGACGGCTACGCCGGCACCATCCGCACGCTCACGGTGAACGCCAAGGTCCGCCTGGT
Organism: Hyphomicrobium sp.; assembly: GCF_036833075.1. Taxonomy (GTDB): domain Bacteria; phylum Pseudomonadota; class Alphaproteobacteria; order Rhizobiales; family Hyphomicrobiaceae; genus Hyphomicrobium_C. The sequence goes on along the minus strand of NZ_DAITQL010000069.1, from coordinate 5,750 downwards.
CGCCAACGACCGCAAAGAAGGGTTCGGCGGGCCTGACTTTCGCGTCATGAACGGCCCGACGGAAATCGGTGCTGCCTGGCGGCGCACCAAGTACGGAACCGAGGAGAGCTATCTGCGCGTCAAGCTCGATGATCCCGCATTGCCGCAGCCGATCTGGGGAGCGCTGTTCGAGGCCACGGAGGACGGTGTCGTGCGACTCGTCTGGCGGCGGGAGCACAAGGAAGAGGGATGATTGGTCGGGTGTTTCATGGTTCGAAGGAGCATGCGCCTATGTCGCGTCGCTTTTCGCCACACCCCGCGGAGCCGAAGGCAGCGAAAGGTGATGGCGCGGACCAGGCGCGAGATAGGCCTATCCGCGACATCGGGGTGAAGGAGCCGCGGCCCACGCGCCTGATCACGAGAGCCGAACTCTGCCGCATTGTGCCGTACACACCGCAGCATATCCTGCGGCTCGAGAAGCGAGGCATGTTTCCGCGCCGGGTGCAGCTCGGAGCCAACCGCGTGGCATGGCTCTTATCCGAGATCGAGGAATGGGTGGAGGCGCGGGTCGCAGAACGCGACAAGTCGAACCCATAAAGGCGATGCCCCGATCATCGCTCGCAATCTCTGCCATGCAGGTCGCCTCGATCCGCACACGGCCGAGAGCGGTGCTGTGCACGAGCTGATCGATCTGGATCTCGTCGCACCTGAGTACAGAGTGGCTGTGCCAGCACCGCGATCCATCGCGGGGTTGAACCCAGTCTATGTGCTTGCGCGCATGACACTGCGCACGGCATCGTCAGTCAGCCAAGGCCGCAAGCCTGAAGCGCTCGATCATGGCGGGCGTATTCGCCCAAGGATCGCCGGGTAACAAGCGGATGAAGCTTGCGAAGACGTTGGTAAAAGCGGCTATTCCTGCGCCATCTCCAAAACGCGCCGCCTCGTCGGCGGTGAGCAGCGGCCGTACGTCCGCCAGGAAATCGGCTCGCGCGAGCTTGTCGAACATGCGTTCCTCGGCCTCAGCGCGCGAGATAGCCTGCTCGGACAAGGCGAGATATCGGCCAAAGAGCTCGACGAGCCTTGCGGCGTTGAGCTCGGGAAAGACCTCACACGCGTGCGAGAGATCGACCAGATCCCTGCCCTTGTTGCGTTGAAGCAGCGCACGCAGCTTGGTGGCGAGCAGCTCCTCGTTCGAGAAGGTCGGGATCTCGGCCTCGCCTGCAAACCACGGATTGTCGACGCGGAAGGGCTTTACCACTGGAGGATCGTAGGCTTCGCGCTCCCGCGTGTTGATCTCGATCTTGAGGCGGATGAGCGCGCCGGCCTCATCCTCTGCCGGAACGCGAAAGCGGAACTTCGGCGCTACGACGCTTTGCTCAAAGCGGGGCTGACCGAGCCAGGGCACGAGGATCTCCCGGACCTTGTCGAGCACCGGCCCGATAGGTCCGGCCGTGGTGCGGACGAGATCGATATCCTCCGAGTAACGCAACGGCTGCGGAAAGTGCAGCTTGTTGAGTGCCGTGCCGCCGCGAAAGCGGAGCTCCGCGCGCAGGAGTTCGTCGCCGAACAACTCTACGAGCGCGCGAGAGATGATGAGATCCTGCTCGACCTGCCTCGGTTCCGCCCAGGGCGCCGTATTTGACCATGCAACGATGTTCTGCGTCGGGATCATTCATCGATCTCCGGATGGCGCGCGACGGTGACGTGCCACCGCTCGTTGCGCTCGACGGGGTTGGTGATGGTTCGCCCGGTGCCGCGCTTGGGGGGCTCAAGCGCCGTCCAGGGCACCCTCCCCCGCGCAAACAGGCCTTCGTGGAGAGCTTCGGCGCGCGCGCCATGGCCGAGGCGCTCCAGGAGATAGCCGAGGCGCTGGACAATCGCCCGCTCAGACTGCGCGGCGAGCGCGGCGAGCTTGGCCGCATCGAGCGTCTCGCCGAGATCGGCAAGGATGGTGGCCACCGCATCGATGCCGCCGGCGGCGCGGATGTAGCGAAAAAGATCAAGTGCCGTGAGCTCGGGTGAGGACAGCTTCATGCTGCCCGTATCGGTTTTGCGCGCGATGACGCCGTCGGCGACGTTTTTGATTTCCTTGCGGTAGTGAAACGTGATCCAGGACCGCCCTGCTCTGATCTTCGGCAGCTGGCTGTCGGTGACCACCTGGAATTCCATGACGGCATGGTGTGTGGCTCCATGCAGCTCGGCCGCCTTGAGCAGACCGACATAGTAGGGTCGGCCTTCATGCTGCATGAGCGCGTCGATGTACCATGCCGGTGGCGGCGCGCCCCAGGACAGGTACTGCGGGGGAACGACCACATAGAAGCCCTGACGCGGGTTGACGAGAATGTTGCGCTTTTGCAGCCGCGCGGCGGCCTTGAGGAACGCGCCCTCCGTCAAACCCAGGGAGGCGATGGCCTCGCCACGCGTGAACGTCACGCGGCCCTCCGATTGGAGGCGCGTGAGGTAGCTCATGAGCGTATCCCGACGATGGAGCATCATATGTAAAAATAGCACGATATCGTCTATTTTTCAATATGAGGCGTCTCATTGCGCAGTATCATATGAAGATTTCGCCCCTAAATGTCCATATTTGAATACGTTGCAGCACTGCTCCTGGTTCGGGCCGCGCCCAAAACAGCGGCGGACGAGCGCGAAGCAGCGGCGCGTCAGCGACAAGACGCCCAACGCTAACCTACACAGGCAGGAAGCGTGCGAGGTGCGCCTGGCCGGAGAGGGTGAGTTTTACTGATAGACCGGCGGGAACCGCGATGATGAATGTAGAAGTGCACGGCGAGGTCTGGCGATGCTGGAGTCCCATAGGAAACCACACTGCACACAGAGATCGCTGGCGGCTACACTGTCGCTAGGTAGCATGCTTGTCCTTGCCGGAGCGTCTCGCGGACCTGACAGGAACAACCTGAGCCTCGAGTTCGGCAAGGCCGGAGAGGACGATCGGCGGACGATCCGGAAACTCCGCGATCAGCCGCAGCTCTCCGCCCATCGCTTCCACATAGCTGCGCAGCGTTGAGAGCAAGAGATCGCTTCTCTTTTCAATACGCGAGACGCCTTCCTGCTTGATTCCAAGCGCCTTCGCCATCTTGACTTGTGTCTTGTCGAGCGCCTTGCGCAGATCCCGCAGAGACATCTCTTCAGCAATCAGCTCTGCAGCACGCGCCTCAATCTTCATTCGGCGCTTCGCATCCAGAGGCTGCATCTTATCCTTCAACGGCTTTGCCATTTTATCTTCCCTTTTCCTTCTGCTGCTCCCTCTTCAGCAGCTCAAGGTGGCCGTCGAAGCGCTCGTCCGCCTTCTTGATCAGCCGCTTGTAAAATTTCTGTTCGCTGCCGCCTGACTTGTCTCCGGCTACCAGCAGGATCGCGCGGCGTCTCGGATCGAAGGCGAAGGCCACGCGCCACACACCATCGTCGGCACTGAAGCGCAGCTCCTTCATATTCTCGTGGCTGGACCCTTTGAGGGTATCCACGTTCGGTCGCCCAAGTGACGGGCCGAATTCCTCCAGCAGCCGGCCATGGGCAAGAAGCTCATCCTGCACGGCGTGAGAGAACTGGTCGAACTCCAGCTCGAACTCATCATGAAACAGAACTTCCCATTTCATATAATAATATGCCTTTCACGACATATGTCGTCAAGAGCATATATTAGAAGATCCATTGGAAACGACTGGGATGGAGCTATCATCTGGTCACCACCGCAGCCCTGCGGGTGGCCGGTTTGTTACAATTTCCAAGAGCCGATCCTCCCACAGCTGCAGTGCGCGCAGGCGATCCGGCAGAAAGTCATAGGCCGAGTACACTGTATTCACGAGCTGTTGCAGGTCTCCGGTATGGTGCAGCGTACGGCTGCGAAGCTCGGTTGGGACACCGAGGGCGGCCATCTGGTCATTGATGAGACCGCGAAAATCATGAAAGCGAACAGGCGGGTCCGGCCACTTCCATGCGCGCCGCGTTGTGGTCAACACCTTCGATGCGGTCCATCGCGTGGCCGCACCTATGAAGAGCGGCTCGTCTGGCTGCGATGCGGCAAGCGCTTCCTTGATGATTGAGAGAGCGAGCGGCGGAAGCGGGACTGCATCGTCCATTTTTGGCTTGTTCCCCTCGCGCTGGGCCGGGATGAACAAACACGGAATCGTTGCATCCAACTTGGCATCCTCACGTTCCGCACCTGCGATCTCGCTGATGCGGCGGCCGATGAGAATCGCAATTCGTATTACGCGTGTCTGCGCCGGCGACATTACGTGAGGTCCGTCGTTCCAAAGCTGGCGGAGCTCGGGATTGGTGGGTGGACGCGACTGCTTGCCATTTGGATGAGCAATGGGCACCGGCAGGTCGATCCCACGACAAGGATTGCGATCAATCCATTCTCTGTCGATGCACCATTCGCAGATGCTGGACAGGACCTTCAAGACTTTGGTCGCCTGGAGACCGCGATAGCCCTTCTCCGCATTGGTCGTGGCAGCCTTCACCTTGGCCAAGACCCGCTCGATCGTCGCCCGATCGAGATCGGTCAGGGCGTATTTTCCGAAATGCGGCTGGATATGCAGCTTGAACACCGAATCGTATCCGGCGCGCGTTTTTCGGCAGAGCGGCTTGCCACGACGCTTACCCGTGTGGTCGAGCCACAGCTTGTAGCAATCGGCTACGGTCCGTTGTGGCTTCGCTGCTTTCTCGCCTTCGGCATGAGGATCGATGCCGTCGAGTTGCAAAGCTGTGAGCAACTCGCTCGCCTTGCGCGCAATCTTCTTGAAGTCCGCGTTGCGCGCGTCTTCGGAGAGCGTGAACCAGCGTTGATTGGCGTTTGGCTTGGGACGGTATCGAATGCGCCAGGCAGCGCGTCCCTCTCCACGAACATCGAGATAGAGGCGATCGTGCCGCTTGATCGCATACGTAGCTGGCCGACCGTTGATCGCCCGAGCGATGGCGCGGCCGCGCGGATCCAGACTTGGCATGAACGTGAGACCCCAGTTCCAAGAGACTGTGCGACCCCCAGACCACAAAATCGCGAACTATGTCATTGAAACGAAATGACAATGTTGGAAATTGAGACATGACTTTTTCAAGGCAAGTCCATGTCTCACTGGTGTCTCAGCGGAACAGTTATTCAGCGTTCTGGCGCGTTCGCCGATGGTCAGGATTTTTCGTGTAAGCTGGATCACTTGCGCGGCCCTCGTGTGGACAAGGATGAACATGGTGGAGCCGCAAAAACCGCACCTTGGCCCGCTGGGGGACTGGGGGTCGGGAGTTCAAATCTCCCCGCTCCGACCAATATTTCAAGGACTTAGCTTTAGTCCGTCATCCCCTTAAAATCCCGTAGCTACCACCTCGCACAATCTTGCGGCCTCCGGCGCTGAGTGCCGGCCCTGTGGGATCAGGCGTTGCTTGATGGGTGATTGAAATGCCCTTCAGCCACCCTCTTTACCTCAATGCGGACCGCGCGCATCGACGCGCGGGTTACGCCGATTGATGGTCGCCGATGTCCGCTTAGGGGACGCATCTGCCAAACGCGTTACGTTAGCGCCGGGCCAACAGTGACCTCAGATAGCGGGCGGCTCAGGATGACGCGGTACCTGATCTCGTTTGACGATGGCGCGATGAAGTTCTTCCTCGATCCGGCGCTCGATCCTCACTTCCCACGTGTCTAGATCATCGTCGGGAACCGGACTGAGCAGATCGGGGATTGCGTGAACGCGACCCGCATCCTCTAGAGCGTGTTCAACTTAGGCGGAAGCATATCCTGCATTCCTGAAGTAATTGGC
>NZ_DAITQL010000068.1:0-21808 GCF_036833075.1 Hyphomicrobium sp. | reverse complement strand
GCACGCGCCGCCTGACTCAAACCAACCAGCCTCCGGCAAACCCGGGGCGGTTCAAGGGTTTTCGAAATGAATGAGGGTGCAGTCCGGTCAATTGTCATTGAGTCGGATTGGTTGCCGAAGATCCAAGTGCAGGTTATCCGAGGCCGACGTTGTAGCGTGTCAAAAGCGTAGCCAGGCGGTCGCGGTCTTTCGTGATCGGTTCAGCATCGAGCGGTGTCAGACGATTGGCCGTATGCTCAAACAATGCGGCGCAAAGCTCACTGTTGTCGTGGTTGGAGCGGTAGGCGATGCCATCCGGTTTGCTCGGATGGTCATGAATAGCGCGCGACCATTTTTGGGCAACGGTGTACGGCCCGCTCGTGACAGCGGCGGTGGCGCCGACCTGCGCTAAACCTTGACCGTGGACGGAGACCAAGCGGAGGCGCGCTGTCACTTCTATCTGGGAGAAGGATCGCTCTTCCAAGAACGTCACCGCGACGAAACGGGCTCCTACGGCGCGCAGGCAGGTCTCGGCGAAAGCGCCTGCGAAGGTGGCGGCGAGGTAGCACACGCCGTAGCTCTCGGCCGGGTCGTCGAAACGGTTGGCGGTGGATGCACCGAAGAAGAGCGGGTGGAGCTCATTGCGATGAATACGCACGAGCCGGGTGCCTGCAGCAATCGTATCGATCGGGAGATCGCGGCTGGAGAAGTCCGGAGGTGGCAGGGGACCCGCCTTAGGCGGCGCCATGTTCACCATACGCCGCTGCTGCCGCCACTACCTCGTCTATCTTCCCCTTTCGTAAAAGGTCAATTGGCCGTTTGCCGCCGAGGCGGGCGTCGCCTGTGAGCATGAAGTTCACCCGCATCCACGGGTCTTCGACTGAGAAGGCATCGAGAACCTCACTGATGCCACGCAAGAGCCCGCTCTTCCCGATCTGAAACGCCGGATAGACGTAGCCGTCGCCGACGTCGAGCCAGAAGACTTGATTGCGCTCACGCTTGCGGCCGAGCCCTTGCGGGGTGATTCCTAGATGATCGGCGAGCTGCTGCGCCGACAGGGCGCCACCTTCGGCCTTCAGCATTTCGCGCTTCATTTCTGATCCCCGCAGAAAGGCTTCGGTCAGGGGATTTGGCTTGTCCGGCAGAATCTCGGCACCGATGGCGGCTGCGTCGCGCAGAGAACTAAAGAGCACATCCGTATCGGTGGAGGCTCCAACGGCTGCAAGCAGGCGATCACGAGGCATACGTTCCGCTATCCGGGTCAGGGCTCGTCCTGTTCGCTGAACGAACGCTTCGACCAGATCTTTACTCGGACCTGGTTCGGCGCGCCGGCTGCGCTCTGGGCCGGTCTTGGGCGGGTTGTCGCCGAAATGGCTGGCGCGACCGCGGCGACGGCGGGTTCCGGCTGGGGTTGTCATGAGCAATGACCTTGGATAGTTTCTTTTGTCATGCTATATATATAGCACGATAGTGGAAATTTCAACTGGATAGGCCGCTTGGTGATGCAAGCTGCCGATTGGGGAAGTTTCCGCTCGTTCTGTGGCCGCTCTTTGACGTACTGCTGGCGTCGAGAGGTTGATCTTGCAAACGGAGGTCTCGCATGAATGTGCATGCGTCCGTAGCCTTGGCTTCGTCCAGGAGTGCTGCGCTTTACCTGCGTGTATCGACCGGCCGCCAAGCCGAACACGATCTGTCGATTCCCGATCAGCGGCGGCAGCTTCAAGCCTATTGCCAAGCCAAGGGTATCGCCGTTGCGTGTGAATTCGTCGAGCCGGGAGCGTCTGCGACGGATGATCGGCGGCCGGAGTTCCAGAAGCTGATGGATGAAGCGGCCCAGAAGCCGGCGCCGTTCGATGCCATCATCGTGCATTCGTTCTCGCGGTTCTTCCGGGATCAGTTCCAGCTCGAGTTCTACGTTCGGCGCCTGGCCAAGAATGGCATTCGCCTTACGTCCATCACGCAAGACCTGGGTGATGATCCCATGAGCGTGATGATGCGCCAGATCATGGCGCTGTTCGATGAGTATCAATCGAAGGAGAACGCCAAGCACACGCTGCGGGCGATGCGCGAGAATGCCCGGCAGGGCTATTGGAATGGGTCACGTCCTCCGTTCGGATACCGGACAGTGGCCGCCGAGCAGAGAGGAGCCCGTATCAAAAAGAAGATTGAGCCTGATCCGGAGCAGGCCGAGACGGTGAAGCTCATGTTTCACCTCGCGCGTGTCGGCGTGGAGAATGGCCCTATGGGCGCGCGCCAGATTGCTGACTACTTGAACGAGCGCGGCATTCGTACGCAGACGGGCGGTCGCTGGGGCACCGGAGCGGTTCATCAAATTCTGACGCGCGAAACCTACATCGGTCGGCATCGCTTCAATGTATCGAGCTGGCGCAAGAAGGAGCGCAAGGCTGATGCCGAGGTGGTGGAGGTGGCCGTTGCGCCCATCATCAGCGAAGACGAGTTCGCTGAAGTGCAGTCGATCATTCGCTCGCGCAGCCCGCAACTCAAGGCGCCGCGCTTCGTCACGGCCGGGACGCTTTTCGGCGGAGTGTGCTTTTGTGCCGGCTGTGGCGGGGCGATGACGCTCCGGACCGGCAAGAATGGCCAGTACCGCTACTACACCTGCTGCACCAAGGCCAGGCAGGGCCAAACGGGGTGCCGCGGGCGCACCATTCCGATGGGCGAGCTGGACACTTTGGTCGTGTCCCACCTCGAGGACCGGCTTCTTGTCCCTCAGCGGCTCGCCGAGCTGCTCGCCGGCCCTCTCGCGCGTCAGGAGGCGCAGGCCGAGCGCCTGAAGGGGCGGATTGCGGAGTTGAGGAGCCAGGCCGCAGACGCCGAGACCAAGCTGACGCGACTTTATGAAGCGATCGAGAACGGCTTAGCGGAATTGAATGATTCCAATCTGAAGGGGCGAATTGCCGAGCTCACCCGCACCAGGGATGCGGCTCGGGCGGATGCCGATCGGGCTGAACATCGGGAAGAAGGTAGCGGCAACTCTCTAACATCAGAGCTGTTGGGGCGTCTCGGATCGGAGGCTTGCAAGAAGTTGAGGGCGAGCGACGGCAGCTTCCGGCGGCACTACGTGCAGACGCTGGCGCAACGGATTGAGGTCGGAGACGACGAAATCCGGATCAAGGGAACGAAGCCGGGGCTCATACAGGCACTTGTTGCGGCTGGAGGAAGCGCCCGAGTGGAAACTGCAGGGTCGCCAGTTCCCAGTTTCGTTCCGAGATGGCTCCGCGGGTAGGATTAACATAACGTCGAAACACATTGAAATTAAACGATAAATTAGCATCGCTGCACCGCATTTATAGCCCTCTTTATAGCCCAATTATAGCCCTCCGCCCGGCGTGTTTCTCCCCAGGAATTGCCCTTGCGCAACTCCCGGCCCGAGCCCCCTCGCACCGTTTGCCGCTCCACGCTAGAGCGCGAGCGGCAGGAGGCGGCATGGCATGCGGTCAAAGCTCGATCAGGTCAGGGACGCGTGGGCGGCAGGCGATAGGATCGCCGCCTTGCGCATCGCTTCCCGGTTCCATGACCGCAGCCCCGAGACGCGGGCGTTCCAGCGCGGCCATCAGGCGGTTCTCCATCCCGAGTTTTTCCGGCGGCTTGGCCGCGATCCCGAAGCCCTGACGGCCGCCGCGCTCGACGCGCTCGCCCGCAAGTTCAACTTGCCGACCTGACGCGGCCAAGCTTCCAGACCGATTGGAGCGCCGCGGCGTCCTGATCGACCTGCCGCGCGCTCGGGGCGCGCTTCTTCTTCGGCGTCTCTTGCGCCGCGCGCTGCTGGATCACGGCCGTCTGTGCCCCCGGCGTCTTTGCCTTGGCGGCTTCGAGAAGGGCGTCTTGATTGTCGTCGAGCTTCAGCTTCCGCGCGGCGTCTTGGGCCTCGGGGGAGAGCTTCGCGATCTTGACGGAGCGACGCAGATCGGTGGCTGGCACACCAAGTTCGCGAGCGGCCTGCCGTATCCCGCTATTTGGTCGGCCGCCCTTGGGTTTTGCGCCAAGTTGGCGCGAAACCTGCCGAAGTTCGGCAGGTTTATCTGCCGGGGTGTCCTTCTTCCTCGTCTTGACGATCTCGACCCAAGCCGCCTGAAGTTCGCTGCGCTCAAGGGCCGTGATCTCTCTGCGGTGCAGGTTTTCCGCGATCTCCGTGAGCTTCCCGACCGCTATCGCGTCCTGCCCCGCGTTAAGCTCGGGCAGTTCGATGGCGTCGATGGCATCCCATCCAAGCTCGATTGCGGCCTGAAGCTGCCGTGACGTTGATGTTACGCCTTGTCACGCATGTCGCGCTCGAAGATGTCACGCGCAGCCTGACATGCGCGCGGCGATAGCGCCGCGCTGCCCCACATTCGCGCGCAGGCGGCGATTTGGGTTCTGGCGCTACCAATCCATAGGCCATTTCATTTCGCCGCCAGCGTTAAAGTGCGGTGGCATTTCGCGCGAAAAAATAATTGCCATACCATGGTATCGCATTTCGAAAATGCCATATCGACTTTCTATTTTGCCCGCCCATATCCTGATTAGGTCGAATGTATTACGTGAAACCGGCGGCACAGAATGGCGGCCGCCATTTTTTGGGAGATCCAAGATGCTTCTGATTGACGAACCGCTTCTGAATACCCGCCAGGCCGCGCTTTATCTCGGCAGGAGCGAGGTTTTTCTGAAGAAATTGCGGGCGACCACGCGAGGGCCTCGCTTCCTGCGGATCGGCACGGGACCGCTACCGCGCGTCTTCTACCGCCGCGCCGACCTCGAAGCTTGGGTGGCTGGTGCGATCCGCGAATGCACAACCATAAGGGACGGCCAGAGCTTGGCCGCATGACATCATGAAACCACGAAACGTCGCGCCGCGGGATGCCCGTCCCGCGGTCGCGAAAGTCAAAAGAAAGTCGGATAGCCGGAAACGTAGTCGCTTCGCGCCTTCGGCACAAGGGGGGCTCGTTTCGTTTCGCGATAAAAATAGGATCGCTGCCCGGCTCGTTTTCGCCGATAATTGCGCGCTCCTATTTGTGGCCGGCAAAGACGGGCTGAAACAGGTCGGCGGCGTCCTTTCGTTGGAGGGCCGCCAATGACCGGGCTACGTTGGTTTCGCTGCGTCTTGGACTATTGGTCGAGCGACGATATTGCGTCGTTAGACTTCGCGACCATCGGCTTTCTGCACCTGATCCGCACGAAGATCATAGAGCGCGGCAAGCCCGTGGAATACGAGATCATCCTGCGGATGGCGCATCGGCACGGCTCCAACCGGCGGACGGTCGATAAGATGCTCGCCAAGCTGACCAAGTGCGGGCTGATCGTCCGTGTCGGGGCCGATTTTTGGTGTAACGATCTGGCCGCCGAGGTCGAGGACAGGCGCGTTACATCGCAAAAGTATCGCAAAAGTTTCGCAAAAGTTTCGCGAAACATGAGGCGTAAAACCCAACAAAATGGGGCTTTTGCAGTACCAGAAGAAGAAGAAGAAAGAGAAGGGCGCCCTGCGGGCGCCCCTTCAGAGATCCAGCTTAATAATACAGTTGGGTGTGCAACGCCTTCGCCTAGCGGCGAGGCGTTCCCCATGACGGCTATCGATATAGCGAACGGCGAGTTCGGGGAAGCCATGCAGGCCAATTATGCCGCCCTCTATGCAGGCCACCTTGCGTTCGATTTGGAAGACGTGTGCGGTTGTAACGAGGAAGACTATCTAGGCGACGATGATGTCGCGGATGTCATCGACCACGAACACGCATGGATTTCGGAAGGCTGGGACGAAGGCCGCGGCGATGCTGAGCGGCGAAGCAAGGGGAACGACTAATGAAAATGGCTGGGGCGAATGTCATTTTGTTTCCAATGGCGCGGCACGCCAGCGTGCGCGTCGTCGCGGGCCGGCTTGCGGCCTTGCCGCCAAGCGAACGCGGCAAGGCGTGGAAACATTACGCGCGGCGATTGATCCGCTCCCGCCGCGCGTCCGGCGCGTCGCCGGAAGCTGTCGCCGCCGATGCGGTCGCCTTCCGCCAGGCCGTGCGCGTCATGGTCGCCTACCTCGAAGCCCATCCATCACGTTCGTCGGATAGGGCCTGATGCGCCGTCATCGCCGGGCTGCGCGCGGCCGATGGGCGGCGGGGAGGGGGTATGCCCTAGGTTCTTTCCCGCCCCCACGCGGCATGCGGCGCGCGGCCCCCCGATGTTCGGGGATGTTTTGATTTTTGCGTTTTCGGGTTCGCTTCCGCATGGGCGCTCGGGAAGTGCTGGAAATCCAGAGCTTCGCGGGCCGATTTGCGAAATGAGGGGTGGGCACTCGCTTCGCCGCGCGCCTGCGGGCGCGCGAACCGCACACGTCACAGGGGGATGATGATGCCGCGACGATCTTCGCACATTGGGCGCAGGAAAGCGCCGCCACTGAAGCCGCTGACCATCGAGCGGTTGGAGCAACTCGTTGTTGAGTTTGCCGCCCTGGTTGTTCGGGACGGGCCACAGTACGGCCCGTTCCTCGAACGCGCGCAGCGCGAACTAGAGGCCGCGAAGAATGGCATAGAGGAGCAGGCGCGCCGCATATTAGCGGATTATGCCGCTCGCCAGATACCGAGCAAATAAGTTAGCTCCACCAGATGTTTACGGGCAGAAATTCATATGGTGGAGCAACAAGATGGCGATTGAAAATTACAAAGAATGGCTGCAGGGCGAGTTTGAGATCGCCGGGCGAAGCGGACCCTACCGCGTTTTCGGGCTGACTTGCGGCGGGTTCGGGTTATTCGACTGCGCACAGTCGGGCGGTGGCGCGTCGCGCGTTACGTATCTGACTTCGCTCGTCACGGGCGAGGTTCTCGCGACCTTCGCGACGCGCCGCGAGGCGCGTCTCGCGGCTCAGGCCATGTAGGGGGGCGCAATGCAAGTTCAGAAACGGCGGTCTTCCGCGCGGACCGTCCGCATTGGCAAACGCAAGACGACGGTCTCCGTCGAGGACGTTTTTTGGAACGCCTTGCGCGAAATCGCCAAGCGGCGGCGCCGCCCGCTGCATCGCATCCTGCAAGACATCGCGATGACGGCGGACGAGGGGCTGGGGCTCTCGTCAGCGATCCGCGTCTTCATTTTCCAGCACTTTTACGACGTAGCCCACGGGCAGCAAATCTAAGGGGGGATCATGGCACGCAAGCAGGACAACGGTTGGCGTCGGGGCGAGTTCGATGTGCAGACGGTAGGCGGCATGCGCCGCGTTGTCGGCTCGGTATCCGGACGCTTCGGCATTCACGAACGAGCCTTCGAGGATTGGACCGGCGCGCAGCGGCGCGTGTCTTACCTCATCCTGTTGTCATCGGGAATTGCGCTTGCGCCGTTCGCGACGCGCCGCGAGGCGCGCTTGGCGGCGCAGGTTATCGCCGACCTTGAAATCCAAGATACCGCGGCGATTGCCGACAGGTGGATGGCGGCCGGTTTCTATATCAGCGGCGATCACCCCGAAGAAAGCGGCCATATGATTTGGCGCCTTCTCGGGGGTGCCCTGACGGATCAATTCAAATGGGCAGCCATCGCGGCGCCCGGAGGGCTGTTGTTGTGACGACACGAACTTCCCAACTGATCGTTCGGCTGGTTGACAAGGTAAGCGGCCCCGCCGCCCGCGCCACGGCCGGCTTGCGGCAACTGCTCGGCGCTTCGCAGGCTACGGCGGTTGCGGCGCGCGGCACGATGGCCGCCGCGCGCCGCGACATGGCGATGGTTCGGCAGGGCGCCGACCGCATGACCACCGCTATCTCGCTGCCCCTTGCGCTGATTGGCGCGATGGGCGCGAAGACGGCTTACGAGTTCGCCAAGGCCGGCAATAACATGCAGGCGGTTACGCGGATCACGACGGAGCAGCGCAAGGAGATCGAGAAGCTTGCGCAGGAGTTGAACGAGAAGTTCCCATCGACGGTCGTTGACATCATGGGGGCTGCGTTCGAGCTTGGCCGCGCGGGTCTCGACTTCGATCAGATCATGGGCGGCCTCGAAGGCACCCTGCAACTTGGCCTCGCGGGCGACTTGGCGCTTGCGGAGGCGGCCGACATTTCGACCAACATCCTGACGGCGATGCGGCTTCCGGCCAAGGGCGCCGACCAAGTTGCGGCGTCGCTTCAGCGCGTCAACGACGTGCTCAGCTACGTCGCCACAAATTCCACGACCGACACCCGGCTGATGGGCGAGACTTTCAAATATGTTGGCCCGATGGCCGCCGCGGCGGGCATGTCCATCGAGCAGGTCGGCGCGGCCTCGCTTATCATGGCGAAGAACCAGATCCGGGGCAGCGAGGCCGGCGTGGCCATGCGTTCGGCGCTGGTCCGCATGGTCAAGCCGACGAAGCCGATGATCGCGGCGCTTGAGCGTCTGAACCTCAACGTCAAGGACTTCATCAAGGGCGGGCGGCAGATCAGCGGTAACGATGTCGTCAGGTCGCTGGCGGCGGACGGCATCGACGCCACGGACTTTGAGAAGAAGATCGACGCGGCGCTTGCCGATCCGAAGCTGCAAAAGTCCACCGCAGCGATGACGGCGGCGATTGCGAGCATCGTCGATGAGGCCGGCTCCACGATTGACAAAGCCAAGTTGGCCGAGGCGATCACGGACACATTGACGGCGGCCGGCTCGGAAGTCGATCTGTTTGGGTTCGCCGCGGCGCTTCGCGAGAAGGGCGCCGACCTTGGCGACATTGCGCGCATCTTCGACGCCCGGCAGGGCGCCCGCCTGATTACGTTGCTGGTGGGGGATCTCAACAAGGCGTTCACGGATGTTTCCGAGCGCGCCAAGGGCGCCGCGGCCGAAATGTCGGCCGCCCGGATGGCTGGCGTCGTCGGTCAGGTGAACGCGTTGGCGGCGGCCTGGACGAACTTGCATATAGCGATTGCGGAGGCGGGCGTCTTGAAGACGGCTGGCGAGATCATCCGCGGCATTACCGAGAACCTGAAGGGGCTGGCCGCGGCCAATCCCCGGATGCTCGAATTCGGAACCTACGCCGCGTTCGCGGTGGCCGCATTGATCCCCCTTGGGATGGCGTTGTCCGGCCTCGGCGGCATTGTGGGCGTGGTCGTCGGCGGCATCGGATTGCTGGCGACGGCGCTCGGTATCGCCACGGCGCCGGCCGTCCTTATCATCGGCCTCCTTGGCGCGCTCGGGTATGCGGTCTGGTCGAATTGGGACAAGCTCAAGGAGGTCGCGTCGTTCTATGGCGATATGATCGCGAAGCTTGGCGCGAAGATCGGCGAGGGGATCGTTGCCTTTGCCGAATGGGGCGCCGGCATCGTGACGAGCCTTGGCGATGCGATCAAGGGCGCGGCAGTCAGCCTATTCGATACCGGCTCGCAACTCCTGCAATCCCTTTGGGATGGGATGAAGTCGAAAGCGGGCGAGTTGCTGAGTTGGGCAAGCGGCCTCGCGGGGCGGGTAGGCAGCGCGATAAAGGGCGCCATTGGCATGGGCGGCGGCGGTGATGCTGGCGCTGGGGCCGGCGCAGCGCCGCCTGCGCGCGCCCGCGGCGGCCATGTATCGCGCGGCACGTCCTATCTCGTTGGTGAGAAGCGGCCTGAGATCTTCACAGCCGGTCAATCCGGTTACATCAGCCCGCGCGTGCCGGAGGGCGGCCCCCGCCATGGCGCGCCGCCGATCAACTTCTCCCCGACGATCAATATTAGCGGGGTCGTCGGCTCGCACCGGGAGATCTTTGACTTGTTCGAACGTGAGTTGTCGCGCAGGGCCGGTGAGTATTTTCGCGGCCTTCAAGGCGATGTGAGATTGGGGTGGGGGTACTGATGATGGACCTCGATGCAATCGCCGCCGCGTTCGGT
This sequence comes from Hyphomicrobium sp., assembly GCF_036833075.1. Lineage (GTDB taxonomy): Bacteria > Pseudomonadota > Alphaproteobacteria > Rhizobiales > Hyphomicrobiaceae > Hyphomicrobium_C. Next base: position 12,038 of record NZ_DAITQL010000068.1, on the reverse strand, counting down.
GTTCGCCTTCACGAGCGGATCAAGCGAGCGGTTATCTCCGGGGGGATAACTGACCCAAACGATGGCTATGCGGCGACGTTGGAGGCCCTCGGCGTGACCGACGCCGCCATTCGGCGGGCGGTCTTCGCCGCGGCGCGTGACTTCGACATAGGCGAAAATCTGCGGATGCTGTTCTGCATCCCCTACGCGATGGGTGACGGCGCGGCCCTGGGCCGCGCCAAGCTCGCGGTCAGCGATCCCAGAGCCAAAGGACGGGAGGTCGCCGTTCTGGATGCGCTGATCGCGGGCGCTGACATCGAGGACGCGTTGCGCCGGCCGGTGTCGCCGGACGGTGCGTCGTCGGGCGCGGTTGTCGTTCCTTTCCGAACTAATCCAGCTTGACGCAATCTGCGAAGCACCACAGAATAGCTTCAAGTCGAAGCAATCCTGTGGTGCGCCATGTCAGATGAACGACAGTACCGTTTGAGCGAGGTCGCCGATGCCCTTGGCGTTCCGCTTGCCCGCGTCCGCACGATGCGGACGCGCAATCAAACTGCCATGTGGGATGCGGGTATCGACGAGCCCGAGCGGGTTTGGCGGGACTACTCCATCGACGACGCCGTGGCCTTCGCCTGCGTTCTCGACCTGATCGAGAAGGGCCTTGCCGCCGACGTAGCGGCAAGCATCGTCGGAAACAGCCGGGCGCATATCAAGGCCGGGCCGCATCCCCGCGCTGCGCATCACACCGACGTTTGGATCGGCGCCGTCTTCTTCGCCGATGGCCGGGCGCATGTCGGTGGGCAACTTTGCGACCTCCTGATCGACATCGAGAAGAAGGTTCGACACGAGATCCGCGCCGCCGACGATGGGAACGGCACGGCCGTCTTCATCGTGAACGCATCAACCCACTTTCGGAAACTAAAGGAGGCGCTGCGCGATGCAGCCCGCTGAACCAATCTACCCGGCCGCTTTCGCGGCGCGCGCCCGCTCGGTGCGCGCCGATCTTGAAGCCGGCATGTCCATGACGCTGGACGACATCGCCGAGCGCCTCGGCCTGTCGCCTGGCGAAATGGAGGTTTGGATCGCCGCGGAGATGTTCCGGCAGCGCCCGGACCTTGCCGCCGTCGCCATCTTCCACGTTCGGCGGGAGGCGTTGAACTAATGCCTGTTGCCACCATCGAGCCTGAAGCCATGCTTACCCGGCTCGCGCCGTCGAGCGGCGCGTCGTCTTGGGACGCGAAGGCGCGGACGTTCCGCGCCGTCATCGCGGCCGGTGCGGGCGTCCAGCGTTGGGACCGCGACGGCCTTTTCACAGAGTACCTTGACCCCGCGGGCATCGAGCTTCGCGAACGGGTGCCGGTCCTGAACGCCCACCGGCAACATGACATCGCCGACGTGCTCGGCACGGTCGTGAAGGTCGAGCGCAAGGGCGACAGGATCGAAGCCCTGTTGCGCATGTCGAAGCGCGCCGAAGTCGAGGCCGTTGTCGCCGACATTGCCGATGGCGTGCTGTCGGGCGTTAGCGTCGGCTACCAAGTGCTCGCCTGGCGCGAAGAAGAAGACGACGCGGGGAACCGCACCAAAACCGCCATTCGGTGGCGGCTTCTCGAAGTATCGGTTGTGCCCGTCCCGGCGGACGATGGCGCGCATTTTCGGAGCAAGAACATGCCGACGACCCCTAGCACGGATGACGACACCACCATCGAGCGCGACGAGCGCGCACAGCGCGCCGAGGACCGGCGCCGCGCGACGATCTACGACCTGGGCACAAGGCACCATGCCGCCGACTTCGCTGCCCAGCACGTTGAGGCCGGAACGTCGGTTGCCGACTTCCGCGCCGCCCTGATCGACCGCGTGGCCGAGCGCGCTGCCCAGCAGCCGCAGACCATCAGCATGATCGGCGCCGATGCGGGCCACGTCAGCCTTGAGAACCCGGAACACCGCCGCGAGGCTATGGCAGAGGCGATAGCCGTGCGCGCCAATCCGAACATGACGCCATCGCCCGCGGCCCGGCAGTTCATGGGGATGTCGCTGACCGATCTCGCTCGCGCGTGCCTTCAGTATGCGGGCGCGGACACCCGCGGCATGGGCCGCGATCAGATCGTCGCGCGGGCCCTTGGCCGCCGGTCGATGGGCGGCATGCACACAACGTCGGACTTCTCGCTCGTGCTCGGCAGCGCCGTGGGCCGCACGCTCCGCGCCGCTTACGAGGCGGTGCCGAGCGGCCTCAAGCCGCTTGCCCGGCGCCTTGAGCTTTCGGACTTCCGGAAGCGGACGATGATCTCCTTGTCGGGCTTCTCGGCGCTCGAAAAGGTGAACGAGCACGGCGAGTTCAAGCGTGGTTCGCTGAAGGACACGGGCGAGAGCGTGGGGCTCGACACCTTCGGCCGGATGTTCGCGATCAGCCGGCAGGCCATCGTCAACGACGATTTAGGCGCCTTCGACGACCTTCCGCGCCGCCTCGGTATCGCGGCTGCGAATTTTGAAGCGGAACAGCTTGCGTCGGTCCTTGCCGCGAACCCGGTTATGTCCGATGGCACCCAGCTATTCCATGCGAACCACGGCAACCTTGCCGCTGCCGGCGGCGCCATTGCGACCGCAACGGTCAGCGCGGGTCGCTTGGCAATGCGTCGTCAGACCGATGAAGCCGGCCAGTTGATTGGCGTTGCGCCGACCACGCTCGTCGTCGGGCCAGCCCTCGAAACCGCGGCCGAGCAGTTCTTGGCGGCGATCAATCCAACCGCGACGACCGACGCCCAGCCCATTCGGTTGCAACTCGCCGTTGAGCCCCGTATCGCGGGCAATGCCTGGCATCTCGCGGCAAGCCCGTCGCAGATCGACGGGCTTTGCTTTGCGCATCTTGAGGGCGCGCCGGGGCCGCAGGTCTTCGCCGAGGAAGGCTTCGACGTTGACGGCGTGAAGATCAAGATCAGGCTCGACTTCGGCTGCGCGTGGCTAGACTGGCGCGGATGGTATCGCAACGCGGGCGCCGCCTAACAGGACACCGACCGGGCAACCTCGGGGGCGCGCGTCCGCTCTTAAATCGCCATCGCCGCCCGGCGGTTCGTTCATTGGCGATGGTCGATAGACGCACAAGGGCCGCGCATCTTGGGAGGGTGCGCGGCCCCGTTGGTTTCAGGGGCGCGCTCCCATCGCGGGTTGGGCGCGCGCCCCGTTGGTTTCAGGCGTCCGCGTCGTCGCGGTCGCGGATCTCGTTCGCGACATCGGCGGGGACAAGTTCGTCCTCGCCGCGCGCGAGGCGGCGCTTGGCCGCGTCATACGCGGCGACATCGGCGGCGTCTTCAGCGATCCGCAGAAGATGATGTGCGTCGATAGCGAGGTCATCGTCGTCGCCCCACGCGATCCCGCTACGATGCGCATCGACGCGCGCCGTCGCGAAGACCGCAGGATCAACGAGCGGCGCCAAGACCACGCCGCCGGCAGCGATCCAGTCGCCGAGGTCGATCCGATCCACGCGGCCATCGCCCCACGTCACGTCTATGACGCGGGGCGCGGCGACTGCGACGGAGGCGAGCTTGGGGATGTCGGGCATGGCGGCTAGATCGACGTTGGCGCGCGGAAAGCGATCTTGTCGAGCCATCCCTTCAACTGCTCAAGCGAAGGCGGCGACCCGTATTTTGGCCTGCTGTATTTGTGACCCATCGCGTAGCAGAGAATTTTTTCGGGCGCTTCGACCGCCGTTAGGCGGTCCTCGAAGGTATGCCGCAGACTGTACAGCGAATGACGGTCGGTCGGGCGCAGGTCATGTGCCGACAGGAATTTGTTGACGGTTGCCGACAGTGCGGGCGATCCATCGAAATACGTGGGGAAGCCCTCCGGCTGCATCTTCATCGCTTCGAGCGCGACGCCGACAAGGGGAATATGCCGCTCGCTGTGGTCGGTCTTTAGGACGCGGCCCTCGGCTTGGACCACGACATGCGGCACGTCGCAGTCGAGCCGGATCGCGCCCTTGGTCAAGTTGACCACTTCGACGGGGCGAAGGCCGATCTCCGCGCAGACGTAGATCACGCGGCGGGCTTCGGGGTTCAGTCCATCAAGGGCGCCGTCTGCCAGGATCTTAGTCTGGATGAACTCGACGGTGTATGGGGCGCGCGACCCGTACTTTTCCCCTTCGATCCGCAACTCGGCGAAGATCGGCTCCAACCCGAGGCGCCGTGCTCGGTTCAGGGTGCGGATCATCCGGTTTAGATTGCCGATGTCTTTATTGGCCGTTGCAACCTGAACGCCTTCGCCGATAACGCGGTCCTGCCACCATTCCCGGAAATCCAACGCGTCGGTGCGCGTCAGGTCCTCAAGATACGCGTTGCGGCCGAGCACGGCCTTGAAGTTGGCAATCGCGCGCTTCTTGCCGTTGCGCCAGCGGCGCAACTGGTCGGGCGAGAACTTCGCCAGATGCGTCCGTCGCTCGACTTCATATTCCTTGAGCAGCGTTGAAAGGGCGATGCGGGTCGGCGCGGCGTTGCCGAGAACAGCATCTGCGGCCTTCGGCTCATCGACCCAGCCGCGGCGTTCGAGCAGTTCGATGCGGCGCACCATCTCGACCAGCGGCCCGGCTACAAGTTCGGCCTCGGTCCTATAGCGCAGGCCAAGCCGCGCTGTGATTGCGCGGGCGGTCTCGACCGAGATCGGCGCTGGCGCCGCATGCCCACCTTCGAGCTTGGCCTTCCATTCCGCCTCCAATTCGGTATTCAGCCGCTGAACAACGTCATGGGCCCGGATACCGGCGGGATCGTCGGCAACGCGGATGCCTGTGTTGACCCGCACGACCTTGCGGCCGTCAACATGCTTGAACCGCTTCGGCACGAACCGCGTCAGGCACCAAATGCCCTTGTTGTTCTGCGGCAAGATCGGGCGCATGGGCTACCCCTTTTATATCCCTTTTTATAGCCCAAAGCGGTATAATAGTATGGCAAGGGTGGCCAGCGCTAAGTGTTAAGCGCTTGATATTATTGGGTTTTCTTGAGAATTAAATGGCTCCGCGGGTAGGATTCGAACCTACGACCGATCGGTTAACAGCCGATTGCTCTACCACTGAGCTACCGCGGAATGGCCGGAGAGCCGCGCTCATAGCAGATGCTCGCCGGGAGAGCCAGAGGATAAGACAAAAAAGTGAGGGAGGGGAGGTCCACCGCGTCGCGTCAATGCGCGGCGGCGGACCCGGCCCCGATCCCGGTCTCCGAGCGTACCGCCTGCGCCTCGTAGGCGGCCCGCTCCGCGTCCGCCGCCGCGCTGCGGTCGAGCTTCGAGACGAGCCAGATGCCGAGGAAGGCGATCGTCATCGAGAACAGCGCCGGGCTGTCGTACGGGAAGACCGCCGTTTCGAAGCCGAACGTCTTGACCCATACTGCCGGGCTCAGGAGCACCATGCCGACGGCAGAGACGAGGCCCGCGAAGCCGCCCGCGACTGCGCCGCGCGTCGTCGTTCCCCGCCAGAGGATGCTCATCAGAAGGACGGGGAAATTGCAGCTCGCGGCGACGGCGAAGGCAAGGCCGACCATGAAGGCGACGTTCTGCTTCTCGAACACGTAGCCGAGCACGATCGCCACGACGCCGATGACGACGGCGCTGATCTTCGAGATGCGGACCTCGGTTGTTTCGCTCGTGCGGCCCCTGGCGAAGACGTTGGCATAGAGATCGTGGCTGACGGCGGATGCGCCGGCCAAGGTCAGGCCCGCGACCACGGCGAGGATCGTGGCGAATGCGACGGCCGAGATGAAGCCGAGGAACAGCGACCCGCCGACCGCCTTCGAGAGGTGGACGGCGGCCATGTTGGTGCCGCCGATCAGGCCGTTGATCCTGTCGTGGACGCCGCCGTCGCCGGCGGTGAAGTAGCTGGGATCGCCCATCAGCAGCGTGATGGCGCCGAAGCCGATGATGAACGTCAGGATATAGAAGTAGCCGATGAAGCCGGTGGCGTAGAGCACCGACTTGCGGGCGGCCTTGGCGTCGCGCACGGTGAAGAAGCGCATCAGGATGTGGGGCAGCCCGGCGGTGCCGAACATCAGCGCGAGGCCGAGCGAGACGGCGGAAATGGGATCGTTGACGAGCTTGCCGGGCCCCAGGATCGAGAGACCGTCGGGATGGGCATCCGTCGCCGCCTCGAACATCGCGTCGGGCGAGAAGCTGAAGTAGACGAGCACGGCAAGGGCCATGAACGTCGCGCCGCCGAGCAGGAGGCAGGCTTTGATGATCTGAACCCAGGTGGTCGCCACCATGCCGCCGGTCGCGACGTAGGTCACCATCAGCACGCCGACGATGATCTCCGCGTAGAAGTAGGGCAAGCCGAACAGGAGCTCGATCAGCTTTCCGGCGCCGACCATCTGCGCGATCAGGTAGAAGGCGACGACGGCGAGCGTGCCGACGGCCGAGAGCGTGCGGATCGGCGTCGCCTGAAGCCGGAATGCGGCCACGTCGGCGAACGTGTAGCGGCCGAGGTTGCGGAGCGGCTCCGCGATCAGGAAGAGTACGATCGGCCAGCCGACCAGCCAGCCGACGGAATAGATGAGACCGTCGAAGCCTGAGGCGAACACTAATCCCGAGATGCCGAGAAAAGAGGCCGCCGACATATAGTCGCCGGCGATGGCGAGGCCGTTCTGGAACCCCGTGATGCCGCCGCCCGCCGCATAGAAGTCCGATGCCGTCCGCACGCGCGAGGCGGCCCATCGCGTGATGACGAGCGTCGTCGCCACGAAGATGAGGAACATGACGATGGCTTCGACGTTCACGTCAGCCTCTCGATGATGCGCTGGATGGCGGGATCGAAGTCTCTATTGGCGCGGCGGACGTAGAGTCCGGTCAGCACGAAAGCCGACAGGATGACGCCGATGCCGAGCGGAATGCCGATGGTCGTGGCGCCGTCGCCCACGGGCGTCGCGAGCCACCACGGCGCGAAGGCGACCAGCAGGATGAAGCCGAAGTAGATCGCCGCCATGGCGGCTGAAAGGCTCCAGGCGAGGCGTGACCGGCGGCGCCCGAGCGCAATGAACTCGGGATCGCGCCTGATCCTCTCGATCAGCGCGGCGGTGTCGGCTGCCATGCTTGCGTGCCCCTCCCCCTCGGCGCGTCGGGCCCCGTGTGGACGGCCCCATGCGGTCGGGGCCCGGCGGCTCGTTGTCCTGCGAGCTTAACGGATTGCCCGTCGGGGGAAAGATCCTCCGTGATGCAAATGTTAGCTCATGCATCGAGATAACGCCGCCGCGGGGAGTGTCGCGGCGACGCGTGCGTTCGCCTCAGCAAAGCCTTACTCTTACCCCGACTCCTTGGCTACAAAGGCGGGCGCAAAACCCCGGAGGGGGTCCGGAGCGCGACGAGGGAACGGCGTGATTCGAAACGTGGCAACGGTGAGGACCAGGGCGGCGGCCTCTGCGGCCGCGGCAGGGCTTCTCATGCTCGCGTCGTCCGCCGGCCTTGCGCAGGAGGCCACGGTGCCGGACGCCGCGCCCATGTCCGAGGCGATGCCCGCTGAGACGATGCCTGACGAGACCATGCCTTCGGCATCGGCCGGAGCCGCGGCCGACGCCATCGCGGACGTGTTCAGCAAGGTCGGCGACCAGCTCTACGAGGACTGCATCTTCGAGTTGTCGGAGGAGCAGGTCGCGATCCAGGCCGCCCTGATCCTCTCGTATGTCGAGCGGGGCGCCACGGGACAGGTTGCGCGGCGCCTCGCCGCGACGCAGATCCAGCCGCCCAAGCTCCCGCCCCAATGCGAGCAGATGCGCCGAACGCCCGAGGAGACGGCGCCGGACTGGTCGACGACCACGGTTGCGGCGATGCCGCCGGCGATCGTCACGGCGCCGAAGCCGGCGCAGCGCGAGCAGCCCCTGCCGTCCATCACGCTGGCCGGGAAGAAGATGCCGGCGCGCTGGGATTGCGCCCCGGGCGTCGACTACGTGACCGTCAAGCTCAACGGCTACGAGCGGAAGCTGACTGGCGGTGAGATCTGCAACCCGTTCGAGGATGTCGTGCACGCCGTGCCGGCGTCGGACCGAAGCTTCCGGTTCGGCTACACGATCGCGACCGGCCGGCTGTTCGTGATCTCGGACGATCCCGCGATCAACGGCAAGACCATCGCCTGGGGGCTCTCGGGACGCGACATCTGCCGCAACAACCCCGACCCCGATTGCTTCGCGGCCAAGGCCATCGGCCCGCTGCCGCCGGGCGAGTATACGTTCGCATCCACCGCGCCCGCCAAGCGGGTCAGTTGGGGGCCGAGGACCAAGCGGCACGTGGTTGCGGTCTACCTGAAGAGTCTCTGGAACAAGGACCGTTTCAGCGCGCAGCACAGGGTCGCCATCGCGAGGCGGGGCAACATCGCCATTCACATGCGGCTCAAGGGCGAGATGTCGGAAGCGTGCATCGGCCTCGAGCCAAAGGGTTGGAGCTATGTGGCCTCCCTGGTCAAGGAGGGGCGCGCCACGGGGCTCAATGTCTACATCGAGGAGCCGCATCCGCAGATCGCCGAGGCGCCGCCCGTCATCATCGCCTCCACGTTCTCGCTGACGTCTCTCTTCAAGTAAGGTTCGCGTCCCGCGCCCGTCGACGGGCCCGAGGCGCGGGTTTATGGTCCGGTCCCGCGAACTCGACGCCGGCGAGCCCGTTCATCCCGCATGCAAGACACACCCTCCGCTCTCGCCGGCAGCACCGCCCACAGGCGAGAGGTCCTGGCCACGTTCTCGGCTCTCGTGCTGGTGCTGCTGCTCGCCTCCCTCGACCAGACCATCGTCGCGACCGCGCTGCCGGTCATCGTCGATGAGATCGGCGGCCTTTCGCATCTGTCGTGGATCGTCACCGCCTACCTGCTCTCCAGCACCGTCGTGGTGCCGGTCTACGGCAAGCTCGGAGATCTCTACGGGCGGCGCCTGGTGCTGCAGGCGGCGATCCTGATCTTCCTCGCGGGCTCTCTGCTCTGCGGCCTGGCGCAGAACCTGCCGGAGCTGATTGCCTTCCGCTTCCTCCAGGGGCTCGGCGGCGGCGGGCTGATCGTGACCGCCATCGCTGTCGTCGGCGATATCGTGGCGCCGCGCGAGCGGGGCCGGTACCAGGGCTTTTTCGGCGGCGTGTTCGGGTTGTCGACGGTGCTCGGCCCGCTGCTTGGCGGCTTCATCGTCGATCACTCGTCGTGGCGGTGGATCTTCCTCATCAACCTGCCGCTCGGGCTTCTGGCGCTGTTCGTCATCAGCCGGACGATCCGCAGCCAGGCGTCCAAGGGCGAGGTGTCGATCGATTACGCGGGTGCGGTCCTGCTCACGCTCGCACTGACGTCGGTCGTGCTCGTCTCGAGCCTCGGGGCGACGCTTGTCGCGGAGGCGCCCGTCAGCCTGTTCGCGATCTCGCTTGCGGGCGTGCTGGCGCTCGCGGGCTTCCTCTATGTCGAGACGCGCGTGCCGGACCCGCTGGTGCCGCTCGCGCTGTTCCGGATCCGGGCCTTCGTGATCGGGACGTCGGTGGGGTTCATCGTCGGCATGGCGCTGTTCGGATCGATCACGCTCCTGCCGGTCTATTTCCAGGTCGTAAAGGGCCTCGACCCCACCAGCGCGGGCCTGCACATGACGCCGATGATGCTCGGCGTGTTCGTGAGCTCGATCACGAGCGGCCAGATCATCAGCCGCGTGGGCCGCTACAAGATGTTTCCTGTCGCGGGCACGGCGATGATGACGGTCGCCCTCGTGCTGCTCTCGACGATCGAGGTGGAGACGGCCGCGAGCCGCGCGGCGCTCTATCTGCTCCTGCTCGGCCTCGGGCTCGGCATGGTGATGCAGATCCTGGTCATGGCCGTGCAGAACGCGGTGCCCTACGAGCGCCTCGGCGTGGCGACGTCCGGCACGACGCTGTTCCGTTCGATCGGCGGCTCGGTCGGGGCGGCGCTGTTCGGCGGCATCTTCGCCTATTTCCTCGGTGCGGATATCCACGGGGCGGTCCCCGGCGCCGAGGGCGTGCTCAATCCGGCGGAGATCGCCAGGCTCGCCGAGCCGATGCGCTCCCTCTATCTCTCGGAGTTCGTCAAGGCGCTCCATCCCGTGTTCCACACGGCGGCGGTGATGACCTTCGTCGGCTTTCTCTTGACGCTCGCGATCCGCGAGGTGCCGCTCAGGACCACCATCGCGCCTGAACCGCTGACGGACGCGTTTCCGCATCCGCGCGATGCCACGTCGCTCGACGAGCTCAAGCGCATCGTCACGCGCATGACGGCGCAGGAGAACCGCTGGCGCGTCTATCAACGTGCGGCGGGGCGCATCGGGCTCGCGCTCGAGCCGGATGAGCTGTGGCTGCTGGCGCGGATGGGCGAGGGCGGGGGCTGCGCGACGCAGGCGGATCTCGAAGGGCGCCTCAGGATCGCGTCCCAGCCGTGCGCGGAGCTTCTTGGCCGCCTCGTCGCGTCCGGCATGGCGACGCGGAGTGAGGACGGCCTCTATGAGCTTTCGGAGGAGGGGCGAGCGGGCTACGAGCGCCTGCTCGAGCGGCGCGAGGCGGATCTCGAGGAGATGCTGGCCGACTGGGACCGCAATCAGCACCCCGACGTGCGCGCTATGATGAAGGAGCTGGCAAGATCGTTCGCCGCGACGCCGCCGGCGCGGGTGTGAGGACGTTGTCCTTGAAAAGATGGAGGCCACGCCCGGAATTGAACCGGGGTACGCGGATTTGCAGTCCGTGATATGTATCGTCATACAGCGTTGTTTCTAAACGAAATTGCTGCAAGTCCACCTTAACCTATGTCCCCCCGCTTGTCCCCCGGATCGAAATGATCTCCGCCTCGCGCTGCTCGACCCGCTCGCGCAGGTGCCCCTCCTTCAGGAACGCATAGTGCTTCTCCGTCACCTTGATCGAGGAGTGCCCCAACCACTTGCTGACCTCCTCCATCGAGAACCCGTGGTCCTGAAGCAGCCGGCACCCGCATGTGCGCCGCAGGTCGTGCCACTCGACGTGCTCCATGGGTGGGATGCTGCGCCCCGCCCGCTTTTTGTTGGCCCGCCTGACGGCCTTCTGCAGCGCCTCGTAGTGGTAGGGGCTTTCCTCCGAGTAGCGCTTGCCCTCGTAGGTCGTGAACAGGTACGGGCTCCTGAGGTCGGCCGGCATCTCGGTGGCGACCCGCAGCGCCCGCTCCCATAGCGGCACCCGGCGCGGCTTCAGGCTCTTGGCCACCTCCTCCCGCACGTTCACCTCCCTCACCCGCGCATTGACGTCGGTCCGGAGCAGACCGAACTGCTCCTCCTTGCGAAGCCCCGTGTCGATGGCAAACTCGATGGCCTTGCGGGCCTTCTTGGGCGCGCATTCGAGGATTTCGCGCTCCTCATCGTGATCGAGATAGCGGGTCCGCGCCGGCCCTTCCTCGAGCCCGGCCATCTGCCGGCCGCGCAGGAACGGTTTCACGGGGTTCGCGGTGACCCACTCCCACTCCTCGCACTTCGTGAAAATGACGCTGAGGCAGGCCAGATCGCGCCGGATGGTAGAGTTGGTCACGCCAGCCTTCTTGCGCTCGCGCTCGAACTCTCCAAGCCTGGCAGAGCCGATCTCGTGCATGAACGCAGCGTCGAACTTGGCGAGAAGGTTTGAGATTGAGACGAGATAGCGCTTTGCGCTCTTCGGCTTCAGGTTCGGGAAGTGCTCGTCTCCGAAGCGCGCGGCTGCCTCGTTGAACGTCCGGCGTGGCTTTTCTCCCCAGGCGATTGCTTCGAGCTCTGCCCGCACTTTTGCAAGGCGAGCTTTAGCGTCTCCAACGTTCGCTGTTTCGAGGGAACCTTCGAAGTCCTTGCCGTTCTTCCGGATCCGATACCAGAGGACGGCACCGCGCCACCGCATGCAGGGCGGGAGCTTGCGCACGGCTTCACCTCCTCGAGCTGTGACGTCCACCACGCGTCGAATGTTGCTGCGTCAACGAGATAAATCCAGCGTTTCTGGAACCTCTTGCGGCGGGTTCCTGGGATCTGCCCGGCCGCGGCACGACGCTGCCAGTACCTCACCCCGAGTCTGGTGCGTGCCGCAATCTCGGAAATGAGCAGGTCGCTCAATGCCCCTCCCTCCTGTCCTGGGTGGTCATGGCG
>NZ_DAITQL010000067.1:0-22016 GCF_036833075.1 Hyphomicrobium sp. | reverse complement strand
ATGGCGGCGCTACTACAACACCGAGCGGCCGCACTCATCGCTCGGCTATAAACCGCCGGCACCGGAGGCCATCATCTGGCCTGCGCCGCCGCGCGGCTCGACACCGCCATCTGCCCAGGCGATGGCCGAAAAGCCCATCATGCATTAGAGCGGTTTCCATTCATTCCGGCTCATATCCGCAAGATTTGAAGTAATTGGCGCACTCGGCGGGCTGGAAGATGTCGACAAGCCTTCCGATCAGGTCCCAGAGGCTGCGAACGGTGCGCTCTTCCGCCTTTCGCAGCATGGCCTTGAGCCGTGAGAAGGCCTTCTCGATCGGGTTGAAGTCCGGGCTGTAGGGCGGAAGGAAGCGCAGGGTTGCGCCGACCGCTTCGATCCTCTCCTTCACCGCGGCCCTTTTGTGGCTGGAGAGATTGTCCATGACGACGATGTCACCGGGCCGAAGCTCGGGTATCAGCACCTTGGTGACATAGGCTTCGAACCAGTCGCCGTTGATCGGTCCGTCCAGCACCATCGGCGCGACCATGCCGGTCATGCGCAGGCCTGCCACCAGGGTGGTGGTCTTGCGGTGGCCGTGCGGGAAGCCCATGCGCAGCCGCTCGCCTCTCAGGCACCGGCCATGGCTGCGGGTCATGTTGGTGGCGGTCCACGTCTCGTCGATGAAAACGAGGCGCTCGGGATCGAGATCGAGCTGGTGATCGAACCAGCGCTGGCGCTGCCTCAGGACGTCGGGGCGGTCCTGCTCGATCGCGTGCCCGGTCTTTTTTTACGCGTGATCCCGTGCCGGGCGAAGAAGCGATGCACAGTGCCGATCCCCACCGGAGCGCCGCGCTCGATCAGCCGTGCCTGGACCTCGACCAAGGTGATGTCGCCCTGCTCGGCGATCAGCTCCCGAATGAAGCCGCCGTGCGCTTCGATCTTGCCTGAATGCCGGTCACCGCCGCGCGGCTTGGCAACGGCCCGGCCATGCTCAAGCGCTCTTCGCCGCCAGCGGATCGCGCTCGACACGCTGACCCCAAAGCGCGCCGCCGCCGCGTGGCAGCTCAGGCCGCCATCAATCGCCGCAACGACCCTGTCCCGAAGATCCTGTGAAAGCGTTCGTGCCATCCATGCTGGCCTCCTGCCACCAGCAGGAAGTCTGAATCACAACGCCGCCGAAAAGGGAATCCCCAACGAGTCAGATCGTGTGGAAACCGCTCTAAGACTGAAACCGGACCACCTTATGGGGGCAGGCCAGTCGAGAACTGGGAGCCAGAGTTCGATGCCGAGGCGGCGTTCGCATGATGCGGCAGTTGCCAGTGAGGTTATCTCTTGTCGCGGACGAATAGGACTTTCGACTTACTTTCGCTTTGGCAACCTCACAAGGCCAGTGCCGACGACTGAGACCTCATCATTCTGATTGAGCGCCTCTTGCTCGATCTCCACAACGTGGTGGCCATCGTCAATGAACTTGCGCACTACCTTTCCTCTAATAAAGAGCAGATCCCCCTCCGCATTGTGGCGGCGCAGCTTGCAGGTTGCACGACGCAGAAATCCATCGTCCCCCATCCAATTGGTCAACTGGTGCGTCAACCAAGAGCACCGTTCCGGGCCGTAATCATATGCGCCGGGGGCACCCACCCTCAGCGCAAACTCTTCCTCCCAATGAACCCGCTCCGGACAGTCGGGAATGCCAAAGCGGTTCTTAATAGCAACTCCAGGATGGTTCATATTTTGCTTCCACGCGAGCTTATTTGCGCGGACGTATAGACCGCCCCAGCCCTGAACAAAAGCTATGAAGCCAGTTACCGTCATCGGTCCCTTGAACATGACAGGCAGATCTTCGCCTTCTGAAACATCATCCCAATATCGCGGGTTGCTTCCCCGCACTTCCTCACTTTCGTAAAGTTCATAGAGTTCCGCCAACTCTTTGTCCGTATAACGCTTCGGCGCACGCTCCTTTAAATCTTGATACTTGACCCCTTTGTCCCGGGCTTGGTCCCGCTCCGTGCGAAAGGCCCAATCATCAACTTCGGCAACCAAGTCACCTTCTTGGTTAAAAAAATTAATGTGATAGATCTGCTGAATAGAACGTCCTGCAAAGCGAGTCTCGTGTTCGATCAAATCCTTCAACCAGGCCTCGATGGAGATCGTGTCGTTGCGGCGTACCACTTTGTGCCAAGTCCATGCGGCTCCGGACCACATAGCATGGACACCGGGAAGACCACCACCATAACAAAATACAGGTCGGCTGCTGGTGCTAAATAAGAAGGATGGCGGCGCAATGATTCCACCGTACTGAGTACCAGCCGCATACTCCGGATCACACCACAGCGGATTATCGTCTCCCATGCCCTCAGCGTAGTGGCGAATAGCATCACGAGACGCCTCATAGTTCCATGGCTCCGCCAGGTCGGTCAGCTTAACGCCAATACGCTTCTTAAGCTTGTCAAGCCCCTCCTGTGTAATTTTTGGGAACACATTGCCGTCAGACTCGGCGCTAGTTGTCTGTGTAGTCATCGCAGTCATCATTTCTCCTGTTAAGCTGCCAATTGCCGTCTGTAGTGAAAACTAAATATAGCCGACTAACGCGCCTCGTGCTCACGGTCACGCAGCGCCTTTCTGAGAATTTTTCCCGAAGGCGTCTTTGGAAGCTCATCGACGAAATCAATGATCCTTGGGTATTCATGCTGGCTCAGAAGCCCTCGAACGAGATCCTGAATTTCTCTAGTGAAATTGTCGTCGCCAGGGCGATCGCTCACCACGAAAGCCTTGACCGCCAGCCCGCGCAGATCGTCTGGCACGCCAATAGCAGCAGCTTCCAGAACATCGGGATGTTTGAGCATGGTATTCTCAATTTCGACCGCGCTCATTGTCCAACCGGCAGAGATTATGACATCGTCCGCACGACCGGCGAAATAGAAATTATCGTTCTCGTCGACGCGAGCGAGATCCTTAGTTGGAAACCACGCATTTTTACGCCATATCACAAGTTCTCCGACCTCGCCAGGAAGGCAAGGCGCGCCGTTGGGGCCATGAACTTCAATTCGCAGGCCGGGGATGGGTTTGCCGAGCGAACCGGGTTTTACAACAAAATCCTCCGCACCGGGATAGTTGGCCATAACTCCGCCAATCTCTGTCGTGCCATATACACCACAGACCGGCGTTTTAAACAGTTTTTCTGTATAGACCAGCGTTTCAGCGTCGATTGGCTCGCCAGCGAAAGACAGTTTTTTGATTGTGTAGCGATAATTCGCAGAGACACCCGAGTTTTTTATCATACGGTAGTGGGTTGCTGCGGCAGAGAGGTTCGTGATATAATAATCTTGCAGGGCTTGCAGCAGGCGCTCTGCCTTGAACCTGCCTGAATAGGTGCCGGTGGTGATGCCAAGGGCAAGAGGGGCCAACGTTCCTTGCCAAAGGCCATGCCCCCATGCAGGCGACGAAGGGCAGAAAAACTTATCTCCAGGACGCAATCCCAGACCATAGAGCGATGAGACCATTACCATCACAATCGAACGATGAGTGTGCCGCACCGCATCTGGCAATTGGCGACTTGTACCGGAAGTATATTGAAGCACCGCCAGATCATCGCCACGCGTGGCGGCTACTTTAAAACTATCAGGGTAGACTTTGAGGCCTTCCAGGAATTCATCATCGGCCACCGCCACGGCGAGATCGTCGATTCCTTTCGCCATCGGAGCCTTTTCGACATTTGTAAGCAATAGCTTCGGCTTACAGTCTTCCACGCGTAACCGCAGCCCATCTGGCCCAAAGAGAGTGAAAAGCGACACCACGGTGGCACCAAGTTTTAATGCACCGAACAGCCCTGCATAGAACGGCAGCGATGGCTCCAGCATGATAGCCACGACATCACCAGCCTTGATGCCTTGGCCTGCAAGATAATGAGCAAAACGTGACGACTCCCGCGAGATAGTACGAAACGTTAGATCCGTGTCACTACCATCCGCATGGGCAATGCGCATAGCTACCCGGTCGTCTGTTGCATGCCGATCGATACATTCATGTGCGATATTGAGATGCTCACGGTTTCCGTCGAACAGCTCCCATACCTTCTCTAATGAGAAGTACCGTTGGGCGTCTGCGTACGTTGTGAGATCGGTTAACTTTGGCACGTGCTCTCCTGCCCTATCAACTGTCCGCTGTTTTTTTTCTGGACAAGCCGTCACAAAGTGTCAATAGCCCAGCCTTAACATAAGACGTTTCTAGTCTGGGAGGGTGAAGATAAGCACGAACAGCGGGCGCTTACCTATCGCGAATTAGACGGCGACGTCGGGCGGCTTGCCCAGGGATTGCGTGATCTCGGCATCGGCAAGGGTGATGTAGTCGCTCTCTATATGCCAAAACTGCCCGAAATATTTGCGGCGTTTTTCGCGGTGCTGAAATTGGGCGCGAGCCTGATCCCGCTGTTTTCAGGCTTCGGTCCGGCGCCCCATGCAGACTCGGCTCACTATAGCGGCGCCAAGGCTGTTATAACCGCGAGCGGAACATGGCGGCGCGGCGCGCCGTTACCGCTCAAATCGCTCCTCGACGTGGCGCTGAAATCCTCACCCACGGTGCGGCTTGTAATCGTTGTCGGCTGCGACGGCCTTAAAGTCGAGACCCCGATGCTGGAGGGCCGCGATCACTGGTGGCACGATGTCGTTCCGGGCAAGCAAGGCTCGATTGAAACCGTCGAAATGAATGCGGAAGACCCCGCGATTCTGCTTTATACTTCGGGCACCACTGGCGGGCCAAAGGTTGCGTTTGAACCCATATCGGCTTCGTCGGCTCAATGGTCACGCGCGACATGATCATCTGTGCCGATTTCAAATCGTCGGACAGGTTTTTCTTCCTCAGTGACCTGGGTTGGATTGTCGGCGCGATGTGCGTATGTATTCCCAGTTTCGCCGGCGCGAGCCTCCTCATCGCCGAAGGCACGCCAGATTTCCCGGACACTGGACGATTCTGGCGACTGATCCAGGATCATCGCGTAAGCTGTCTCGGGGTATCGCCCACCATAGTCCGTAGTTTGATGCGCTACGGAACGCAGGACGCGCCAATCGATCCCGGACAACAGATAGCTCAACTGCGCTGGAGAGATCGTCACTGCTTCACCGGCAACCGAAGGCCAGATGAAACTTCCTCTCTCGAGTCGCCTTGTAAACAAGCATGCGCCCTGGCCGTCGTGCCAATTGACCTTCAAAAGATCGCCGCGTTTGCCCTTGAAGCAGAAAGACCGCGGCCCATTGCAGGCGCAGACGATTGCCGACCCCTTCACTGGATGCGGGATGCCGAATAGGGCTGCCTCGGAAATTTTTCGGTCCCGATCAGAATGCCTACGAGTTCTGACGGGCCGGTGCGCTTGCCGGAGATTTTGATAGTGTCGTCGGAACGCGTCGAGCGCCACGATCTGTCGAGCCTGCGTATGACCGCCTCGGGCGGCGAGGCATGGACCAACGCACCATGGCAATGCGCGCTATATCGAAAGCTACTGGAGTACGCTTGCCGGTCTTTGGGTGCATGGCGACTTCGCGATGCGTGGGACGGATGGACTCTATCACGTTCTCGGGCGGGGCGACTGGCCGGCGATACCGCCCGTGCCGCCACCAGCGACGAGGTGAAGGTGCTGCGCAAGGAGGCGCGCGATCTCAAGGAGGTCGTCGCCGAACAGGCGCTGGAATTGTGGATTCTTAAAAAAAGCATGATCGCGGATGGGGCGACGACGAATGAGATATCCCGCATCCGAGAAGCTCGAGATCATCCGTCTGGTGGAGAACTCGCACCTGTCGGCGCGGCGCAAGCTGCAGAAGCTCGGTATTCCGCGCTCGACCTTCAATCGCTGGTATGATCGCTTCCTTGCCGGCGCGTCGATGCGCTGGAGGATCGCGGGCCCCGGCCGAACCGGGTCTGGAACCGCATTCCTGCGGAAAGGCGCGACCAGATCGTCGAACTGGCTTTGAATGAGCCGGAGCTGTCGCCACGCGAACTGGCCGTCACCTTCACCGACACGAAGGGCTACTTCGTCTCGGAATCCTCGGTTTGTCGCCTCCTCAAGGCGCACGATCTGATCACCAGCCCCGCCTTCATCGTCATCAAGGCCGCCGACGAGTTCCACGACAAGACGACAGCGCCGAACCAGCCCTGGCAGACCGACTTCACGTATCTGAAGGTCATCGGCTGGGGTGGTTCTACCTGTCGACCGTGCTCGACGACTTCTCGCGCTACATCATCTCCGGAAGCTGTGCCCCACGATGAAGGCCGGGGACGTCACCGACACGCTGACTATGGCGCTCACAGCATCAGGCTGCGACAGCGTCAGGATGTTGCACTGAACCGGCCCGGGTTTACCGGAGGCCGTTTCGTTTGAGTCACGCGGGCCATGGCTGGTTCTTCCAGCATGGCGTAGTAGCGCTCTTCGGCTTCGGCGGGCGGGATGTTGCCGATGGGCTCCAGCAGCCGGCGATTATTGAACCAGTCGACCCATTCGCGCGTCGCGAACTCGACGGCCTCGAATGAGCGCCACGTCCACGTCGGTGGATCACCTCTGCTTTGTAGAGGCCGTGATGGTTTCGGCGAGAGCATTGTCGTAGCTGTCGCCAACGCTGCCGACCGAGGGCTCGACTCCGGCCTCCGCTAGGCGCTCAGTGTATCGAATGCTGACGTATTGGGCGGATTCAAGCCTTGAGAACCTCTGTCCGAATGATGCACGAGGCCGGCCCGATGGGCAGGCCGTCGTTTGTGCAGCGCCTGTTCGAGAGCATCGAGTACGAAGCTGGGCATGCGCCGTCCGGCTCACCCGCCAGCCGACGATCCTTCGCGCGTAGGTGTCGATGACGAAGGCAACATAGACGAAGCCCGTCCAGGTCGCGACATAGGTGAAGTCGGAAACCCACACAGCATGTTCGGCGCCGAGGCGTGGAACTGGCGATTGACGTGATCTAGAGGGCAAGGTGCGGCCATGTCGCTCACCGTGGTGCGGATAGGTTTGCCGCGGATGATGCCTTCAAGGCCCAAGGCCTTAATCAGACACACGCCACCGTGCATCTGGCGACGTCGAAGCCCTCGCGCTGCAACTGCCGCCAAACCTTGCGAACGCCGTAGACGCGGAAGTTCGCCTCGAACACGCGTCGGACCTCATCTTTCAAAGCCTCATCGCGCTTCGCCCGCGCCGACAGCCGGGAGGGATCGATGCGCTTGGCGACATGGTCGCGGTAGGTCGACGGGGCGATAGGCAACACCTTGCAGATCGGCTCGATCCCGTGCGCTTGGCGATGATCGTCGATGAACCCGATCATGGCCTGAACCGGCGGTCGAGCTCCGCCTGGGCAAAATACGCGCTCGCCTTGCGCAGGATTTCGTTAGCCTGCCGAAGCTCGCGGTCCTCGCGTTCCAGAGCCTTGAGCTTCGTCGCCACATCCGTGGGCACACAGGCTCGCGCGTCGCTGTCGCGCTCGGCCTTCTTCACCCACTCATGCAGCGTTTGCGCCGTGCAGCCGATCTTGGCGGCGATCGACGACACCGAAGCCCACCGCGAGGCATGCTCGCCTTCGTGATCCAGAACCAGCCGAACCGCGCGGGTGCGGAACCTCGGGAGAGAACTTGTTGGTCGTTTTGCTTGTCATGGCTCCAACTTCTCAGGAGTTGGAGCCTCCGATCAACCCGGGGCGGTTCAAGGAGACGTATGTACCTGGCAATACCGTTTCGCCGGTGGCCCGCCAGCACGGGATCGCCGGCAATCAGCTCTTCACTTAGCGCAGGCTGATAGCGCAGGGCGCGCTGACCGCCGCGAGCGCCGTGATGCGTCGATAGCATAGGTCAAACGTTCGTCGATCAGGCGGCGAACGTTGCACCAGGGCGTCGTCCTGGGGTTTGCGATACGGCCCGCGCGGCTTCGACAGGCGATGCACCTTGTCACGGAGATGGGAGCGGGCCACCCCGATTGTCTCGGCAACGGCCTTCATCGCGAACCGTCCCTCGGCTGCGACAAAAGCCGCAAGCTCGGCTTTTTTTGACTCCGACCGGGCCAGAGCCTCCTTAAGGATCTCCACTTCCATCGTCTTGCGGCCGAGCAGTCGCTCGAGATTGCGGACGCGCTCTTCAAGCCGTCGCACTTCGGAACTCCCGACAACAGGCTCGTCCGATCCCACCGCTGCCGCTCCGCCTTCCGTCAACAAACGACGCCAACGATAAAGGAGATTCGGAGCCACGCCAGGTCGCCGGGCGACAGACGACCACCGTCTCACCCGGAAGAAAACTCTCTTCGATGATCTGCAGCTTCTGCTCGGTCGTCCAGTGTCGGCGGCGTGCCTCGCCGGTGATCAGTTCGATCCGTCGATAGTCGTCAGCCATAAGCCTGTGCTTGAGGATAGCCTACAGCCTCACGCGCTAGGCCGACTGTCCGGTCGAAATGGGGGCCAGTTCACACATAATGTATGTTATCTTATCCCCTGCTTGCGACGAAGCGCAGTTTATGAGATCAGCCTCCTTGACGGCAGCGCCCGCACTGCGCCGCGTCTTCGAGCCAAGTTCCAAGCGTCAAAAGAGAGCAGCCGGCCGGTCGACGCGAATGATTTCGCGAGTCCAGCGACAGCAGCTGCCCCCGTGACGCAACTTTTCTTTTTTGATCGTCGCCATTTGAAAGGTTTCGTTGAACCAGACACTCCTGGCGCTGATCCCGGACACCAATCTATCAATCAACCTTCGTCTTCGACGAAAATCTTCTTGCGTCGCTTTGCAACGCTAGGACGGCTGACGACTATGAGTGCGATTACGGCGACTGCTAGCAGTCCGGCACTGATTGGGCGTGTTACGAAGATCGAAAGATCGCCGCCCGAGATCAGCATGGCGCGGCGCAGATGCTCCTCCAGCATGGGGCCGAGGATGAAGCCCAGGATGAAAGGGGCCGGCTCACATTCGAGCTTGATCAGTATGTAGCCCACCAGTCCCGCGATGGTCACCAGATAGACCGCGAAAGCGCTGTTGTTGATCGAGTACACCCCGATGCAGCAGAACGCGATGATGGCCGGAAACAGGATCGTGTAAGGGATACGCAGCAGCGACACCCACAGCCCGATCAGCGGCAGGTTGAGAATAACCAGCATGGCGTTGCCGATCCACATCGAAGCGATAAGGCCCCAGAACAGGTCGGGATTGGAAATTACGACATTTGGTCCGGGCACGATACCCTGCATGATCATGGCGCCGATCATCAGCGCCATCAGCACGTTGGAGGGTATGCCCAGCGCCAGCATGGGGATAAAGGAGGTCTGGGCGCCGGCGTTGTTGGCGGCTTCCGGCGCCGCCACCCCCTCGATCGCCCCCTTACCAAACTCAGCCGAGTTGCGCGACGACGACTTCTCCACATTATAGGCCACAAAGGACGACAGCAGCGCCCCACCCCCCGGCAGCACGCCGAGCAATGAGCCGACGGCGGTGCCCCGGATGATCGGCGCCACGATGCGCCTCAGGTCATCGCGTGAGGGCCACGGATTGGTGACTTTGGCGATCACCTGTCTTGTCGCCTCGCCGCCTTCCAGATTGCGCAGGATCTCGCCGATGCCATAGATGCCGACCGCGATAGCCACGAAGTTGAGGCCGTCCAGCAGTTGGGTGTAGCCAAAGGTGAAGCGGGCAGCGCCGGTGTAGATGTCAGTGCCGGTGAGGCCGAGCAACAGTCCCAGGCAGATCATGGCGATGGCCTTGATGACGGAGCCGGAGGCGAGCGCGATCGACGAGATCAGACCCACCACCATCAGCGAGAAATACTCCGCAGATCCGAAGCTCAACGCCAGTGCGGTCAGTGGGCGTGCCACGACAGCAATTAGCACAGTGGCCACCGTGCCGGCGAAGAAGGAGCCGAGCGCTGCCGCGGCAAGCGCAGGTCCCGCCCGACCCCGTAGAGCCATCTGGTACCCGTCAATAGTCGTGACGGCGGCGGCGGATTCACCCGGAAGGTTCACCAGGATGGCTGTGGTCGAGCCGCCATATTGCGAGCCGTAATAGATACCGGCTAACATGATCAGCGAAGCAACCGGGTCGAGACCGAAGGTCAGCGGCAGGAGCATGGCGACGGTTGCCAGCGGACCGAGCCCAGGGAGCACGCCCACCACGGTGCCCAAGAGCACGCCAGTGAAGCAGTACAGGAGGTTCCAGGGGTGCAGGGCGACGGAGAAGCCGAGGCCCAGATTGTCAATCAGATCCATATCCGTGCTTCCCTACCAGCTTAACCATTCGCCGACCACCGGGATCGGCAGGCGGATGCCGTAGGCGAAGACGGCGGTGCAGAACAGAGCGATGCACAGACTACTTAGGACGGACTTGACGAGCTTTACCTTGGGATTAGCGAGCGTCGCTACGAAGGTAGCGGCGAATACGTCTGGAAGCAGTCCGATTTCTTCAACAAAGGCAGCAAAGGTGATGGTGGCCAGCGACAGAAAAACAACACCGCGCCATGGAACGACGCCGAATGGCAGCCGGTCCTGCGTATCGAGGAAGCTACGCCCGACAATCACAATGCCCAGCACCACCAGCATTCCCGACAGGACAACTGGGAAGTAGCCCGGCCCCATGTCCAGAGCCCGACCGATTGGCAGGCCGAACCAAGCGAGCGAACCGTACAAAACGCCGACGGCGATGAAGAAAAGCCCCGCGCTAAGGTCCTTCGTATTCGTTTGCACAATACCTCCCATTGGGCCTTCTTTTGCTGATAAAGCTCATGCCGACAGAAAGCTGACGGCGCACCGAGGCCTTCGTATCGGTACGTTTTCGATCCAGTGACCTAACCCGGTTCCGTTGCAAATTTTCGTCGCGGCACGGAAACTGCGGGACGGCCAGAGCTTCACGCCGCAGCGATGATTTCAAACTGTTCAGCAATCGACGGATTTGGATTGTAGGCGTATCTCGCCTGCCGTTTGCGCATCATGTGGATCATCTCGACTCCAGCCAGGATAGCAGTCGCGCTTGCGAATGACTTGAAACCGAGCATCGGCCGCACCTGGCGCTTGATACGCCGATGATCCTGCTCGACGCGGTTGTTGAGGTATCGGCTCGGCGGATGCGAATCCGCTTCGGAGCGCGCTGGAAGCGATGGCGCAGTCGGTTCTCGGCATCGCAGGAGACAATCGCCTCGCGGTTGGTCTGGCTGCCGTCAAGACGACCCGCTCGGGCCGGCCATGGCTTTCAAGCGCTTTACGGAAAAACCGCTTGGCCGCCGGCAGGTCCCGGTGTTCGCTGAACCAGAACTCGACGGTGTCGCCTGCGCTGTCGAGCGCGCGATAAAGATACATCCACTTTCCGCGAACCTTGATGTAGGTCTCGTCGACATGCCATTTTCTAGTCACGGCACGCGTGCGCCGATTGAAGCGCTCCAGCAGCCGGGGCGCGAAGTGAACGACCCAGCGATGGATCGTCGAATGGTCGACGCCGATGCCGCGCTCCGCCATCATTTCATTCAGGTCGCGTAGGCTCAGGGCGTAGGCCAGATACCAGCCGACGCACAGCAGGATTACTGACTGGTCAAAATGGCGGCCCTTGAACATGAACAACTCTCCGGCAAAATGCCGGCCACCTATGACACGCCGGCCGTAAGCGAAAAGTTTGCAACCGAGCCTGGTCTTGAGCTTGGTCGTGTCGGTGCCGGTGGTGGGCTCGGTCACGGCCATGGACTGCGAACGCAATTCGCCGCTGGCAATGCCGGGCAGGTATCGTTTCTTCTGCGCCTCGGACCCATGCCGAAGGAGCGTGCCCATATTATACATCTGGCCGTGGCAATGGCCCGCATTGCCGCCCGAGCGGTTGATCTCTTCCATGATGATCGAGGCTTCGGTCAGCCCCAGCCGCGAGCCACCATATTCCTCGGGGATCATCGCGGCAAGCCAGCCCTCGCGGGTCAGCGCCTCAACGAACTCTTCGGGGTAGGTCTCATCCGTACCATGCTGGCGGTGATATTCGGGCGGGAACTGCGCGCAGAGTGCCCGCAACGCGTCGCGCAGATCGTCATGGGTGTTGGGGGCGGAGGTCTGCATCCGTTACATCGCCTTGTGCGCGTCGGGGCCGCTGGTCTCCAGGATCTCTTCTTCGGCGCGCTGCCATATTTCGTAGGAAATCGGGTTCTCGCTTTCCTCAAGGATGTGGCCCACAAGCCCGATGGCGCGCGCCATCACGCCGAAGCCGCGCACGATCTTCCAGGGAAACCCGAATTCGCAGCAGATTGCGCCGATCGCGCCTGTCGCATTGATTGGAAGCATCTTGCCGGATTTCTCTTCGGCGACCTCCTGAATCTTCTGGATCAGTTCGACATATTCTCCCGATTTTCCGTTCGCGGCCACAATCTCGAACAGGCGAGGCGCGCGGGGGTCGACGGGCTTGTGCACCGGATGGCCCAGACCGGGCACGATGGCACAGCGCTCGCGGAATTTTTCGACCGTTTCGAGGGCAATGGCATCCAGATCGGCGCCGGCGCCGATCTTGTCCTGCGGCAGTGCTTCGTAAAGCATCTTTGACGCGCCTTCCATCGAACCGACAAAGACGGTGCCGAGCCCGCAGAGACCCGCAGCCACTGCTGACTGAAGCGATTCTGGCGCGCCCATATAGGTCATGCGCGCCGCGAGCGCCGAAGGCGTGATGCCATGTTCCACCAGCGTGACGACAATGGCGTTGAATACCCGGCCTTCCTCGGGCGTGGGCTTGCGGCCGGTGAGTTGCAGGAACGCCAGATCACCCAGGTTCATATGTCCCAGGATTTCGTCGACCAGGTCGAGCCCACGTACGCAGATCCTATCGGGGGTGCTCCAGCCGATCTTGGAACTAATCTTTTCTTTTCGTTTACCCATCAGACCGGATCCCACGAGAAGACGTCCGCCGAAACTTCGAGTGGCGTGAAATGCGACTTGAGCGCGGGAATGGCGCGCTCGGCGATGGCGTCCGCCGTCCAGCCGTCGCCGGAATGAACCGAGCGCACAGGGCGCGGCTGGCTCATGAGAAAGATTTCGTTCATCCGCACGGCAAAGATCTGGCCGGAGACCTCTGCGGCCCTGTCGCTCATCAGGTAGCAAGCCATGGGCGCGACTTTCGCGGGCGTCATCTTCTTTATTTTCTCGACCCTGGCTTCCTGTTCGGGTGTATCGGTCTTGATCGACGAGATCATCCGGCTCCAGGCAAAGGGCGCTATACAGTTCGACCTAATGTTCCACCGCTTGAGGTCCAACGCGACCGATTTCGAGAACGCCGCCATGCCTAGCTTGGCGGCGGCATAGTTCGCCTGCGCGTAGTTGCCGATCAGGCCGGAGGTCGAGGTCATGTGCACCAGGGCACCGCCTTCCTGTTCGCGGAAGTAGTCGGCCGCGGCGCGCGAGGTGTTGAAGGCCCCGTAAAGGTGGACCTTCACCACCGCGTCAAAATCTTCATAGCTCATCTTGTGAAAGTAGCCGTCGCGCAGGATGCCGGCATTGTTCACCACCGCGTCGATGCGGCCGAATTCCTTCACGGCAGCCTCGACCATGGCCCGGGCAGCGTCCGGCTCGGTCACGCTGCCGCCATCGGCGATGGCGTTACCACCCGCAGCCTTGATCTCCTCCACGACGGTTTGCGCAGCGGTGACAGTCTGTCCAAGTCCCTTCAGTGTCGCGCCCAGATCGTTGACCACGACCGCAGCCCCTTCCGCTGCGGCCATCAGCGCGATGTCGCGGCCGATCCCGCCGCCCGCGCCGGTGATCAACACCACCTTTCCCTCCAGTACCTTGCCCATCACCGTTCTCCCTCAGCTTGCCTTCCGGTATGCGTCGAGGCCGCCGGAATGCATAACCCGGCCCATCAGAGGCGCGCCGATGATCTCTTCGGCCTTCGCGGCGGCCGCGGTCAGCTTCTCGAGGTCGATGCCGGTCTCGATCCCCAGCTCGTGACACAGAAACACTGCATCCTCGGTGCAGACGTTGCCCGCCGCCCGCGCATGGCCGTGGCCTGCGAAGGGGCAGCCTCCAAGCCCCGCCACGGAGCTTTCGAACATGTCCACGCCCATCGATAGCGCCGCATAGACATTGGCGATGCCCAAGCCGCGCGTGTCGTGAATGTGCATCCCGATCCGCGCCCCGGGCGCCAGCTCCCGCAGGGCGCCGATCATCCGCTTCACCGCCTCGGGGTTGCCCCAGCCCATTGTATCCGCCATTACGAGAATCGGGATCGGGATCTGCTCTTCCTCGCAGAGCTGCAGGATAAACCGGAAATCATCCAGTACCCGCTCCTGCGGGATCGGACCTTCGAGATTGCAGCCGAAGGCGGTCATCACATAGGCCGCATCGAC
The DNA here is from genome assembly GCF_036833075.1 of Hyphomicrobium sp. Classification (GTDB taxonomy): domain Bacteria; phylum Pseudomonadota; class Alphaproteobacteria; order Rhizobiales; family Hyphomicrobiaceae; genus Hyphomicrobium_C. Next base: position 7,738 of record NZ_DAITQL010000067.1, on the reverse strand, counting down.
GGTATAGCCTTCTTCCTTGTAAAGCCGAACCCAGGCGCGCTGTTTCTCTCGCATCTCCGTCGAAGAGCAGTTGTTGTTCGACTGCGCAAAGGCTTCGGAAGGGTAGAACAATAGCCGCGGGTCGATATCGACCTTATGCGCCGTTAGCGCCTTGCGAAAGCCTTGCTCGTTCAGCCAGAGCGCGGTGTAGTTCACGCCCGCAACCCTCTTGATGCGCTTGAAAAGCTCGCCCGTATCGGCCATCTGGGGCACGTATCTGGGGCTTACGAAACTGCCAACCTGAATGCGCTTGAGCCCCGTGTCGCTGAGCATGTCGATCAGTTCGATTCGCTGTTCGATCGGATAGACCCTCTTTTCGATCTGGAAGCCCTCGCGCGGACCTTCTTCGCGGAACTCCACGAACTTCGGAAAATCACTCATGCCTGTTCCTTTTCGGGTTCGATGATCTCGGCGATTGTCTGTCCGCGATCGACCATCATGCCGTTGGAGACAGCGATGTTGGTGGCGATCCCGGACGCTGCCGCCTTGATGGAAATTTCCAGTTTCATCGATTCCATGACCGCCAGGACTTGGCCTTCGGACACCGCGTCGCCCTCGGCCACTCTGACGTCGACGATCATGCCGGTCAGCGGCGCAAGCACCGCCCGGTCCGCGGCCGCGTCGGCCCCGGCAAAGGCCAGCGGCGGGGCGGGGTGGAAGACAAGTCGGGCCGGCGTGGCGTCGATCTCGATCACCCCGGCGTGATGGCGCGCCGTTGCCACGTATACCGTCTCGCCCTGCGCCACCCGCCACCGCCCCGGCGCGATCTCACGGCAGGAGAAAGTGAGGGTGGTACCGTCATTGCCGTAGACCGTGTAGGTGTCGCCGGAACGGACTGGGCCGATGCACAGCTCGTCCTCGCGTCCCGACCCGTCCGTCAGTATCACGCGCTGGCCGGTCTCCATCCGATCGCCGCCGAGGCCCAGCCGCCAGCCGGTGAAGACGTCGCGGTTCGACCAAGGCTCGGCGGCCCCGTCGCGCCGCCCGAGGGTGACGAAGAGCACGGCTGCCATCGCCTTCCACAGCCGGGCGTCCGGCACGTCCGGCGGCGCGATCAGATCGTCCAGCCGCCCGTCAATCCAGCGGGTGTGGACTTTCATCTGGCCGAATTCGGGGTTCCGGGCCAGCGCGGCGAGGAAGGCGCGGTTGGTCTGCACGCCGTCGACCGCGACACGGTCGAGCGCGTGGGCAAGCCGCGCCAGCGCCGTCTCCCGGTCGGGCCCGTGAACGATCAGCTTGGCGATCATCGGATCGTAAAATGGCGTGACTGCGTCGCCTTCCTCGACACCGCTGTCGATCCGCAGGCCGTCAGGCAGGCTTAGTGTGGTGATCCGCCCGGTGGAGGGGGCGAATTGCATCGCCGGGTCTTCGGCGTAGAGCCGCGCCTCAACTGCGTGGCCGTCGATCTTCAGATCGTCCTGTGTCAGACCCAGCCCGGCGCCCTCGGCGATGCGCAAATGCAGGGCCACCAGATCACGCCCGATGATCGCCTCGGTCACGGGATGTTCCACCTGGATGCGCGGGTTCACCTCAAGGAAGAAATACTCCCCGTCCGCCACCAGAAATTCGACCGTGCCCAGCCCGCGATAGTTTACAGTTTGGCCCAGCCGCACCGCGTCACGGGCGATCTCGTCCAGAAGATCGCGAGGCAGGCCCCAGGCGGGTGCTTCCTCGATCACCTTCTGGTGGCGGCGCTGCAGCGTACAGTCCCGCTCGAAGAGATGCACGACATGGCCCTTGCCATCGCCGGCGATCTGCACTTCGACATGGCGGGCTTCCGGCAGGAACCGTTCCAGCAGCAGCCCCTCCGAGCCGAAAGTCGACTTCGCCTCTCGCAGCGCGCCTTCGATGTCGGCCGCCAGAGTATCTTCGCTTTTCACCAGACGTTGTCCGCGCCCGCCGCCGCCTCCGACCGCCTTCAGCAGAACGGGCAGTCCCATCTCGCGCACCGCCGTGGCGATCTCCTCGGGGTCCGACCGCGCCCCCTCGGCGCCCGCGATCACCGGCACACCCGCTGCGATCGCCGCCGCCTTGGCGCTGGCCTTGTCGCCGAACCGTTCCAGCGTCTCCGGCGTCGGCCCTATGAAGATCAAGCCGGCGGCCTCGACGGCGCGGGCAAAATCGGGGTTCTCGGCGAGGAAACCGTAACCGGGGTGAATGGCGTCGGCCCCGGCGGACTTGGCCGCCGCGATCACCGCGTCGATGCGCAGATAGCTGTCTGCCGCAGGCCCGCCGCCGATCAGGATGGACGTGCCGATGTCGCGCACATGCAGCGCGTCTGCATCCGCTACGGAATGCACGGCGACAGGCCGGATGCCCAGTGTCCGCGCCGTGCGGGCGATCCGGCACGCGATTTCGCCGCGATTGGCGATCAGAAGCGTTTTGATCTTCATGCCTGCCGCCTTACATCCGGAACACGCCGAAATGGGTTTCGACCTTTGGCCGCCGCGACGTCATGTCGAGCAGCAGCGCCATCGCCTCGCGCGTCTCCGCCGGTTCGATCACGCTGTCGATCCAGAGGTTCGAGGCGAAATTGTAGGCGCCCTGGAAATCCTCGTATTCCTTGCGGATCGGTGCCTTGAAGGCTTCTTCCTCCTCCTTCGTCCAGCTCTTGCCCTCGCGTTCGTTGATCTGGGCGCGCACTTGGGCCAGCACGCTTGCCGCCTGTTCCGGGCCCATGATCGCGGCGCGGCCCGTAGGCCAGGCAAACATCGCGTCAGGCTGGAAGGGGCGGCCCAGCATGGCCAGATAGCCCGCTCCGTAGGAGCCGCCGGTGATCACGGTGAATTTCGGCACCCGGGCCGAGGACATGGCCGTGATCATCTTGGCCCCGGCCTTGGCGATGCCGGCCTGTTCCACCTCGCGGCCTACCATGAAGCCGTTGACATCGGCCAGGAACAGCAGCGGGATGTCGCGCTGCACACAGAGGTTGATGAAATGCGTGGCCTTGAGCGCCGCCTCGACGAACAGTACGCCGGTGTTGGCGAGGATCCCCACCTCATGCCCGTGGATGCGGCCCCAGCCGGTCATCAGCGTATCGCCGTAAAGCGGCTTGAATTCGTGGAATTCGCTGCCGTCCACCAGCCGCGCGACGATCTCGCGGTTCTCGGTGGGAACCTTCGCGTCACGGCTGACGATGCCGTAGATCTCCTCGACCGGGTAGGCGGGTGGCCGGGGCCCCAGGGGGATCTTGCGGGGGAGGGGCTTTTCACCGAGATGCTTGACGATCTCACGCGTGATGGCGAGCGCATGGGCGTCGTCTTCGGCCAGATGGTCGGTCACGCCGGAGACCGAGCAATGCATCTTGCCGCCGCCGAGCGTCTCGTTGTCCACCTTTTCGCCGGTTGCGGCAAAGGTCAGCTCTGGCCCGCCCAGATACATGAAGCCCTGGCCGCGCACGATGACCACCTCGTCGCAGAGGGCGGGGATATAGGCGCCGCCGGCGGTGCAGGGTCCCATCACCACGGCGATCTGCGGCACGCCGTCGCCAGACATCCCGACCTGATTGTGAAAGATGGAGCCGAACTGCCCTTCGTCGGGAAAGATGTTTTCCTGATCGGGCAGGAATGCGCCGCCGGAATCGACCAGTGTCACGACCGGCAAGCGATTGGCCCAGGCAATCCGCTGGGCGCGCACGTGTTTTCGGCAGGTCATGCCAAAATAGGTGCCGCCCTTCACGGTCGCGTCGTTGGCAATGATCATGCAGTGACGCCCCTCGATCACTCCAATGCCGGTGACGATGCCGGCACCAGGGGGTACGCCGTCATACTTGTTGAGGCCGGCCAGTTCTCCGAGCTCGAGGAACGGCGTGCCGGGGTCGATAAGCCGCTCCACGCGCTCGCGCGGCAGGATCTTGCCCTTTTTCACATGGCGCGCGCGCGCGCTTTCCGGCCCGCCGACGCGCTGCACCCTGCGCAGTGCGTGCAACTCGTCCACCTTCTGGCGGTATTGGGTCTCGTTGGCCCGGAACTCTTCCGAGGCGGTGTCCAGCAGCGATTTCAGCTTGGTCATGGGAGATCGGGATACTTTCTGAGGGTGAAGGCAACCTTGGCCGCACCTGGCTTTTCGAAGGTATCCGGATTGACGATGCGCACATCAGCTTTGAAGACCAACGCGTCGCGCAGTCGTTGCTCGATCTTCTTCTTAAGCGCCGCGTCGGCGTCGGGGTTGCGGCCGGGCCCGCGTTCGATGATGATCTTCAGCGCCTGCTGCGTAGTGTGGCCCTCGAAATCGGCCACTACGCGCATGACGCCGTTGGTCTCCGGGATCATCTCGTTGACGATGCTGTTGATCGCGGAAGGGAACACGTTGGCTCCGCGCACGATCAGCATGTCGTCGGTGCGTCCAGTGCAGCGGATCTTGGGACCCGTGCGCCCACAGGAGCAGGTCGTGCCTAGCACCTCGATAAAATCGCCCGACCGGAACCGCATCAGCGGACTCGCGCGGCGGCCAATCGCGGTATAGATCATCTCGCCCTTAGCCCCGTCTTTCCAGGGAATGATCGCACCGGTGTCAGGGTCAAGGAGTTCGGTGATGATGTAATCCATGTTGACCATGTGCATGCCCGTCTGCTCCTCGCACTCGGCCCAGTAGGTCACGCCCAGATCGGTGCCGCCGAGCATTTCGGTGCATTTGGCGCCCCAGAGTTTCTCAATCTTGGCACGGATCGCCGGAATGCCGCCGCCCGGCTCGCCGCCGACGATAACGCGCTCAACACCCAACTCATTGGCCGGGATGCCCAGTATCTCTTCTGCCCTTTCGGCTAGGTGGACGACGAAATTGGGCGCGCCGACGATGCAGCGCGGGCGCGTGTCGGCGCAGGCGCGCAAAAGCCGGTCAGCGCCGCCGTCGGCGCCGACCGGCACGTCGATCGCGCCCATATATTGCAGGCCCTGCATCACTGGGATGCCGCCCACAAACCCCTTGGCGAGCGAGAAGGCGTGAAGCACCATGTCGCCGGGTCGCACGCCGTTGGCGAAGAAGCAGCGGGCGGTCATCTCGTGCCACATCTCGGCATCAGATTCTGTCAGCGCCACGTAGGACGGGCTGCCCGTCGTGCCCGACGAGGCCTGCATCTGGATAATGTCGTGCATCGGCGCGGCACGATGGCGGCCGAACGGCGGCTGGGCCGCTAGGCTTTCGCGAATCTCGGTCTTGTAGGTGAAAGGAAGCTTTTGCAAATCGTCGATGGTGCGAATCTCGTCGAAATCTACGCCGGCCTCGGCGAACTTGCCCTGGTAGAAGGGCGAGTTGGCCTTCAAATAGGCCATCTGCTCAATCAGCCTCAGTTCCTGTATCTTCCGCACCTGGTCGAGTGGCTTTCCCTCGACCTCATGCCAGAAACGGTCATTCACCTTTGCGGCGGAATCGGCGCGGCGGAACCGCATTGCGAACTCCATGATGTCCTCCCTAGACGAAGTTGCGCGGTCAGTACGATCGCGGCAGACCCATGACCTTCTCGCCGATGAAGCTCAGGCACAGTTCACGATTTACCGGCGCGGTGCGCAGCAGCCGGACCAAAGGATAAAGTTCGTAGAGCCCGGTATCCTCCGTGAAACCCGACCCGCCATGCGCCTGAAGGGCGGCGTCCACGGCTTCGATTCCGGCCTCTGCGGCGGCATATTTCGCCATGTTCGACGAGGCGCCAGCGGGAAGCTTGTTGTCGAATTCCCAGGCCGCGTCTGATCCACCGCGCGGTTCGGTCAGGCCTAGGCCGATGACCTCCTCCCCTGCGATCACGAGGCACCCAGGCCTGCGCGATGTCCTTGGATGCGTATTTTGCCACCATGCCGCCCATCAGCGACCCCAGAAGCTGGATGTAGCTCACGTTGAAGTCGGCATAAGCGATCTCTTCCACGATCAGCCCAGAAGTCGCCGCGCACTCATCCAGCCCGCCGAATTCCTTTGGCAGATCGGCGCCGATGAGCCCAGCGCTCCCATCTCCTTAAGGAGTGCGCGGTCCATTACGTGTTCGGTGGCCCGCTTTTGATAGTTCGCGGCCAGTTTCTCACGAGCGAAACGCTGCGCTGTCTCGCGGAATGCCTGCTGGTTTTTGGTCGGTTGAAACTGCATGGGTACCCCCTCTCGAGGCTGGAAATCTCGCTTGTCAAAAAAACCTAACAGGCGTTAGGATATATGGCAAGAGGAAAGGGAGGGACCACGATGGATAAAAATCTCGGCAGCTCCGCTTGTTCAAATCTGTTGTCTTCCATCACCGCGGGACGACATAGGCTGCGAAACCGCGTCAGCATGGGATCGTGCGGCGGTGATCGTCGCTGGCGGGTTTTCACCGAATTTCGAAGGCATCCTCGACTACGAGGGGGCCCGGTTGTATGTTGTATGATGGGGCAGAGGCGCTGGCGCTGCGGCCGATCTGCGATGCGGTACATGTCGAAGGCAGCCTGATCTTCGCGCAGCTGCTGCATGCGGGACGCTATGCCAAGATCGAGGAATGCGTGGCTCCCTCGGCGATCCCGGGCGCCGATCAACAGGTTCTCCCCGCGTGAGATGAGCCAGCAGGATATTCGGCGCACAGTAGACGATTTCGCCCGTGCAGCGCTCAACGCGAAGGCCGCCGGTTTCGAAGGCGTGGAAATAATGGGGTCCGAAGGCTATCTGATCAACGAATTCACCGTGACCCATACCAACAAGCGCCAGGACGACTGGGGCGGCAGCGTGGAGAACCGCCACCGATTCCCTGTCGAGACTGTCCACGCGGTGCGCGACCGCTGCGGGCCGGGGTTCCTGATCATCTATCGAATTTCGGCGGCCGATCTCGTCGAGGGCGGCGCGCCCGCCGAGGAGATCGCCGCACTTGTCCGCAAGATCGAGGCCTCCGGCGCCGACATCCTGAACACCGGGATCGGCTGGCACACGAGGCGCGCGTGCCGACGATCGCCTATCCGGTACCGCGTGGCGCCTGGCGGAAGGCGGCGGCGAATGTGAAGGCGGCGGTGTCGATTGCGGTGGTGGCCTCGAACCGGATCAATACCCCCGGAGGTCGCCGAGGATATCCTGACCTCGGGCGATGCCGACTTGATATCCATAGCCCGACCATTCTTTGCCGATCCGCATTTCGTGCGCAAGGTGCGCGAGGGTCGAGCGAATGAGATAAATACCTGCATTGCCTGCAACCAAGCCTATCTTGACTTCATCTTCGCCGACCCTACGGTAAGCTGCTTAGTCAATCCCCGTGCCGGTCGCGAGACGGAGTTTCGAGACAAGCCCGCGGACAGGCCCAGAAACCTGGCTGTCGTCGGTGGCGGCGCTGCGGGCATGGCCACACGGTCAAGCTTTTCGAGGCCGAGGACCGCCTGGGCGGGTAGCTCAACCTGACACGCGTAGCCCGGGCAAGGACGAGTTCGACGAAACCTTGCGCTACTATACCGGTCAGTTGGCCAAGTACGGCGCCACCCAGCGATTGGGCCGTTACGAGCGCATCGCCGATGAGGGGCTCCACATCACCTTGAACGGCGAGTCTGGAACAATCACCGCCGATACGGTTGTTCTCTGTACAGGCCAGGAATCCGAGCGTGGGCTGGACGAGGCGCTTGCGGCCCGTGGCGTTGGCACCTTGAGGATCGGCGGTGCCGCCACGGCGGTGGAACACGATGCCTTGCGAGCGATTGATGAAGGGATGCGCCTCGCCCAGTCTTTGTGAGGAATCAGGATCGATTTGTCAGGGAGGAGCATCATGCTG
>NZ_DAITQL010000066.1:0-22599 GCF_036833075.1 Hyphomicrobium sp. | reverse complement strand
GCACGCGCCGCCTGACTCAAACCAACCAGCCTCCGGCAAACCCGGGGCGGTTCAGCCCGTCGCGCGTTATTGGTTGCGGCAGGAACATTACGCCCTTTGGCTTCGCTGGTGGTCGGGCATTAGTGCTGAGACATGGAACAAGGCGGAAGCAGAGCGTGGCCGCCGTTCTGAGCGGCTTTAGACGCACGTAGACAGGTAATAGTGTGGGGAGGGACCCATTTTGGATTTCTCCCCCACGAAACATTTTCCGGATGTTTTGCTGCGAAAATTTGAAGGGCTATTTAATATTCTGTAGGTCGGCCAAAACCCCCCGTACCGGGGCGCGATCCAATAGGTACTGCATTCGGCCTTCCGCGCCGCCAACGAGCAGCATGATCGCGGAACACCGCACAACGTGCCTCGCTCGTTTGTGTCTGGCTGCGTTGTGCCGATGACTGCGCACGGGGCGGGGAGTGTTTGTCTCCCGCTTCCCGTCCCCGTCGCATGTCTATAGGCGGGCTTTGATCCTAGCCTTCTGATCGCCCGTGAGGTTGGCATCCAAGATGATGCGAAGATACCCACCCTTTGGCATCGGTTTGCCTTGAGCCAAGGCCATTGCGTCGGAGCCCCCTCCCATTTCGATCTTTAGCCAATCGCCGGAAGCCTGCTCTCCCCTGAATTGGGGTAGGCGATTTGAGCAGGACATCACACGATTGTAGGCGGCGTCATCCTGCCCGCTTAAATCGAAGATGCCCGTTACAACGCCGCCAGCACACGCATACCAACCGACATCAGCCAATCCGCGGTCGCCCTTTGCCCAGGTTATGTCGGCGTGATTGCTTAAGAGGGAACCTTGAAGGAAGCCCAGGGCGTACGTGGCGGCCATGTCGTCATGGAAGTCGGAGATGTAGGGCAGTTTGGCGATACCGCTTCCAAGGCACTGTTCAAATTGGCGGGAGCACACAGCAACAGTCGTAGCAATGGTGTCAGTCATGGCCTGCGAAAGCGCGGGCATCTGCGGCTTGGGTCGGATCGCAGCTTTTATCCAATCGAACAACCCCATAGCCAATCTCTCCGCCGCCACGCAGGCTCAGCTATGCGCAACGGACTGTGATGCGTCCACCCATTGGAGCAAGGTTATCCAGCGTCCCAATAAAGCCCGCCCTAGTGACTCACTCGAAGCGCCGTCAGAGCAGCCTCGAATATGTACCATATGAATAGTATTGCAATTTTGGGATGAGTGTGCCATTGTATCTTTGGGTCATGCGGTGCATGGCTTCGAGGGAATGGAGGCACGGCAATGCAGATCGGTTATGCGCGGACTTCCACCTTGGAGCAGGTCGCCGGGTTCGAGGCGCAGAAGCGCGACCTTGAGGCGGCGGGCTGTAGCAAGGTGTTCGCGGAACAGGTGTCGTCGGTCGCTCAGCGTGAACAGCTAGAGGCCGCGATTGACTACCTCAGAGACGGCGACAGTCTCGTTGTCACGAAGCTGGACAGGCTCGCGCGTTCGATGCGGGACTTGCTGGCTATCGTGGATCGGATCGAGGCGAAGGGGGCAGGGCTCCGCATCCTCGCCATGAACCTGGACACGACCACGGCCACGGGAAAGCTCATGCTGAACGTGCTCGGGTCGGTCGCAGAGTTCGAGCGGTCCATGATGCTGGAGCGTCAGCGCGAGGGGGTCGCCAAGGCGAAGGCCGAAGGCAAGTACAAGGGCCGCAAGCCCACTGCCAGGGCTAAGGCCGGTGAGGTCGAAGCGATGCTGGCGGCAGGTGAGAGCCCGACCGCCGTGGCTAAGAAGCTCGGGATTGGCCGGTCATCGGTCTACCGGGCAATGACGGATCGGGGCTTGAAACGAGAGACTGCGTACAGGGCCGACACGGCCAGTAGGAGCGCATAAGGAAAGGGGCCCGCGAAGGGCCCTTTTCATTTGGTCTAACGTGATCGTGCGGAGCCCTCGGAGGCGGGTCTCAGTTGCCCGGCCTCATCCCAGCGCCGCCAGGACAAAGCCCGCCGCCTTCTACGGCTCCCGTGGGACTAGCAATTGCGCAGCCGCTCCAATTCCCACACCACGGGCGGATAATGGCCAGTGAGCGAGAGGGGGATGTTGAGACGCCGGGCCTCCTCGTGGCCGCGTTGTTCGATCTCCGCAGTAGCCGCATCGACATCGTAGGCGTGGGCGAGATCGTCCGGGGCGAAGCGGGCAAGGTACTCATGAGCCGTCATGGTGGCGGTGAGGGCTTCGCCGGGGAGATAGTCGGAGGTCGGTTCAGTCGTCGGGGTCGTCATGCTCGTTTCCCTTGTTGAGGTTGGTCGTGAATGTTCATACGGACGGACGGGCCTCAGTGTTTTTGCGACTTGGGCCGTCCGCCCTACGCGACTAGGCGAAGCTCGGTCCCGGTCGGCGCAGCGTTGAGGGCGATGACACCCGTCGCGGCGAGCGCATGAAGGGTCCGATGCAACTCGGTGGTGGACGCGCCTAGGGTCTTTGCAAGAGCGCGTTGCCCGGTCCTAAGCGAGCCCCCGGCGTCCCGCAGATGCGTCAGCAAGGCGGCCCTTAGAGGCGCGTTCCGAGGCTCTTGCGCGGACCCTACGGTATCGCTCTCTGGCGGATCTTTAGCGGCACCCTCACTCACCCCCTTTGAGACGCTTGGAACGCCTGTAGGGCGGCCCTGCGAGGCTTCTGCGGTGCCTTGTGTTCCATGCTTCGGGGCTCCCGTTCCAAGGCGCGTTCCGTTGACCAGCACCAGCGCCAAGGCGGACCCGATCTCCAAGGCAAGCACCGGCATGAGAGCGAGCCAATCCGAGAGACTTGCGACGGCAACTGATATTCCGAACACGGCAAGGTAGGTCGCCAGGGCGGACGCGGCAGGGTCGCTCTTGGTCGTCGGCGGCGTGGTGGCCATGTCGTGCTCGGCGGCGGCGAGAGCTTGGCGAAGGTGCTCGCGCTGGGATGCAGTTTCACCTTCCGCGCGTAGGGTCGCGATCTCGGCGCAGACGCGGCGGGTGATCGGGCCGTAGCCCTTGGCCGTCGTGTCGTCGCAAGAGACAAGCCCCGGCGTCGTCCTCAGGCGCTCGATCTCGGCGGCTACGGTGCCAGCGGGGCGAGCGGCGGGGAGCGCGGCAAGCTCCGCCTTGGCGTCATTGTAGCGAGCGCGAGCGGCGGCAGCAGTGTCACCGGCAAGGGTCCTTGCGGCAGCATTGTCGGCGCGGATCGAGGCCATGAGGGAGAGTTCCGCCGTGAGGCTGTAAGCGACGGCGACAAGCCCGAGCGCGGCCATGGCGATGGCGCGGCCGAGGGACCATGACCGGAGCGCGGCGAACACGCCTTCAATGGCGAGCGGCTTTGCTCCCTCAAGACCCAGCGCCATGAGGACGGAAAGGGCTCCGAGCACGGGGCCGTGGTGATTGCCGGTCGTCCATGCGTAGAACGCGCCGAAGCCCGCCGAAGCCACGACGAGCGTGGCGGCGGATGCGCCGACAATGATGCGAGTGCCGCTGATGCGGTTCGCGGTGATAGACATAGGACCTCTCCATAGAGGCGCGGCGGCGAATCGGCTGGTAGGCCGAGAAAGCCGTTCGCGATTGAGGTCCATAGTTTGTCATATGAGGAAATTGTGTCCACCGGCCGCCGCGACCTCGAGGGCGCGCTTGGCGTTTTCCTGGCCGCGCACGTCGCGCAGGTCCGGAAGCTGGGCGGGGTTGCGCGCGAGCGCCGGCTTCGGACGTGCGAGCGTCTGCAGCCCCTTGAAGTGGTTGACGAGCGAGAGGAGGTGCGGCGCGGCGAGGAGATCGGTGTCCTCTCCGGCCCATGCAGCCTCTGGCCCGCATTCGGCCGGGCAGATGAGGCCCTTGCCCATGGCGTTGGCGCCGATGGCCGCGGGCAGCGCGCCGGGAATGGGGCGGATCGAGCCGTCGAGGGCGAGCTCGCCGACGGCGGCGTAGCGCTCGATCGCGTCGGGCGCGATGGCCTCCATGGCAACCATGAGCGCAAGCACGATGGCGAGGTCGAAGTGACTGCCTTCCTTCGGCAGATCGGCGGGTGCGAGATTGACGGTGATGTGCTTGTAGGGCAGGCCCAGCCCGACCGCGTGGAGGGCATTGCGCACGCGCTCGCGGCTCTCGGCAACGGCCTTGTCCGGCAGGCCGACGATGGCGAATGCCTGCTGGCCCGGCGAGATGCGCACCTGCACTTCGACGGGGCGCGCTTCCACACCCACGAATGCCACTGTCGCGATCGATCCATACATCGACGTGCCCCGGCCCATCCGCGATCCCGAAGAGCCAACGTCGTGGTGCGGGATTTCCGTCGCCTCGCGGCGGGCCGTCCGAATTTTCCACAGGGGCCCTTTGGGGGCACAGCTCGGAGCCATGAGATCGACGGCCGACGGCTGGGCCGTTCGCCCATCCCGTATTGGAGACGTGGACGCGCTCGTCATGGAGCGGACGCTCCGAGCCTCAGTGCGCGGGCGTGGCCTTCTGCGTGGCAACCTTGGTCTCGATCACGTCCCAGATCTTTGCGGCAATGTCGACGCCGCCGAAGGCTTTCACTTGGCGGATGCCGGTCGGCGAGGTGACGTTGATCTCGGTGAGGTAGCCGCCGATGACGTCGATGCCGGTGAAGATCAGGCCGCGGCGTTTCAGCTCGGGTCCGAGGCGGGCGCAGATCTCGCGCTCGCGCTCCGTGAGCTCCGTTCTGGCCGCCGTGCCGCCGACATGCAGGTTGGAGCGCGTCTCGCCCTCGGCCGGCACGCGATTGACGGCGCCTGCGACCTCGCCGTCGACAAGGATGATGCGCTTGTCGCCGGCGCGCACCTCGGGCCGGTACTCCTGCACCATGAAGGGCTCGCGGAACACGGTCTGGAACAGCTCGACGAGGGAGCTGAGGTTCGTATCCTCGGGGCGGATGCGGAACACGCTCGCGCCGCCGTTGCCGTAGAGCGGCTTCAGGATGATGTCCTTGTGTGCGCGGCGGAAGGCGGCCACGTCGTCCATGGAGCGTGTGACGAGCGTCGCCGGCATCAGATCCAGGAAGTCCAGAACGAAGATCTTTTCCGGGGCGTTGCGCACGTGGGCTGGATCGTTGACCACGAGCGTTCGCGGGTGGATGCGTTCCAGGAGATGCGTGGTCGTGATGTAGGCCATGTCGAAGGGCGGGTCCTGGCGCAGAAGCACCACGTCCCAATCGGAGAGGATCTCGCGGCTGTGACGTCCGAGCCGATAGTGGGCGCCGACCGTGTCCGTGACGCTCAGCCGGTGACCCGCTGCGACGAGGTCGCGGCCGTCGAGCGCGAGGTTCTGCGGCGTATAATAAAAGATCTCGTGCGCGCGGCGCTCGGCCTCGAGCAGGATGGCGAACGTGCTGTCGCCGCGGATATCGATCCGCTCGATGGGATCCATCTGGCAGGCAACGCGCAGGGGCATGGGGCGCTCTCGGATCTGGCCCGGGACCGGGCTCCAAGCTTTTGACGAGACCGATGAGGGGCTTCGGGCCGATCGGGTCCGAAGCGTTCATGGTCCAGGCTGTCTAGCATAACAAGGGTGCGCCCGCGCAAGACCGCGGCAGTTGCCGCCGGTCCGGAGCAGAGAGCTCCGGTCGGGCGGGCGCCGCCGGTTTCGGCCGGCCCCGGCGCCGTAGACTCTCCGGGGCCCTCAGGCCTTATCGTCGCCGGCGAGGACGTGGGCCATCCATTCGTCCTGGGTGATGGAGCCCGCCTTCTCGAGGGCCTGAAGCTCGCCCGTCCTTAGGATGTCCTGCAAGCCATCGATGCGCTTCCACTCGCAGAACGGCGTCTCGATCTCCGCGCGCGGCACGTAGCGCGAGGCGGCCACCTTTTTGTAGCGGTGGACGTAACGCGGGCAATTCATCCACACGTCCGTTACGGTCACCTTCACGGCGAGCTCGGCCTCCTGGAAGATCTCCATGATGGGCCCGTCGTGCACCAGCTCGGCGCATCCCTGAAGGCGCAGCCGGAAGGGCTTCTCGAAATCGATGAACAGGCAGCCGACCTCGGCGTGGGCGGCGATGTTGCCCGTGGAGTAGTGCATGCCGTTGCCGTCGTAGCTCGGGAACGCGAGCGTCTTGGCGTCGAGCACGCGCACGAAGCCCGGATCGCCGCCCTTGTAGGAGACGGTCGGCCGCCCGTGATGGTCGACCGAGGAGAGGAAGAACATATCGCGGCTCTCGATGAAGGCGCGTGCCATGTCGTCGAGCTCCGTCTTGGCGGCGATCAGCTCGATGCGGTCGGCCATCGGCCGGCTCGCGAAGCGATCCTGCAATTCCCGATGCTGCGGTCCATAGAGCCTGCTCATGCGACCTCTCCTCCTCGGTCCGGCGCCTCCGCGTGTCGAACGCCATCACGCGCAGTTGCGGCGTGTCGTCCGCCGAAAACGGGGTGCCATCTCTTTCGGATCGCACCCCGTTCCGTTCTCATGCCCGGCCGGGCACGATCCTATTTCTTGTCGTCATCGTCAGCGGTGCCGTACTTGGCCTTGATGCTCTCGATGCCGTCCTTGAAGATGCCGTCAATCGTCTGGCGCGCTTCTTTGTCGTCCTTGCCGTCGGCGGCGTCGTAGGTGGCACTCCAGACGACGTTGATCTCGTCGAGATCGTCGTCATCGGGCGTGACCGAGAACTGGGCCTCGTAGTTCTTCACCGGGAGCGGGCTTTCGATGATCTCGTAGCGGTAGCTCGCGGTGCCCGTGTCGACGAGCCTCTCCCGGATCGTGCCGCCGCTCTTGAGGGTCAGAGTGCGGAAGGTCTCGCCGCCCTCCTTGCTTTCCTCGCAGCCGGCGATCGCGGGGTGCCAGTCCTTGATGGCGCACCATCTGCCGACCTTGTCCCAAAGCGCTAAGCGCTCCGCTTCGGCCTTGGCCTCGTCGACGTTGATCTCGAGCTTCTTGGCGGAGACGAGGCTCGCGGCTGAGGCCGTGCCGGCTCCCACGTATAAAGTCCCGGCGGCCACCATCAGCGCGGCAGTCCATCTTGTCATCGCGTTTTACCTCCACGTGCCTCGTTTGGGTTTGCTTGGTCACCCCCCGTGTAACACAGTAGCGTATAATTCATCCCGGGTGACGCCGGGAAGTGCCGGCAATAACACTTATTCGTGTGGAGGCAGGGCCGGTTAGAGGCCGTTCGGGATGTAACGGGGCCAGCGGCCGCCGATCAGAAAAACGATATCGAAGCCGAGCTCGCAGGTCCGATAGCGCTCGTTCCGGGCGAGCCAGAGGTTGGCTGCTCTGCGGATCCGGGCGCGCTGGGCGGCCGAGATGGCGGCTTCGGCCGCCTCCAGGGTGGCGCGGCGCTTGACCTCGACGAAAGCCACGCGCCGGCCGCGCACGGCGATGAGGTCGATCTCGCCGAGCGGGGTTTTCTCCCGGATTCCGAGAATGCGATAGCCGCGCAGGCGCAAGCTCAGGGCCGCGATCCATTCGGCATGGCGGCCCTGGCGCTCGCGGGACCGTCGCGCGTCGC
This sequence comes from Hyphomicrobium sp., assembly GCF_036833075.1. Taxonomy (GTDB): domain Bacteria; phylum Pseudomonadota; class Alphaproteobacteria; order Rhizobiales; family Hyphomicrobiaceae; genus Hyphomicrobium_C. Next base: position 15,146 of record NZ_DAITQL010000066.1, on the reverse strand, counting down.
GGCCTCGCTCGCCCGGTGCGGTGGCACGGCGCCAGCCCATGCGGTCAGCTCCGCTCGCGCTGCTTGAGGCCGAGCGCGACGTCGTAGACACGGCCCTTCGGGACTTTCAGCGTTTCGGCGACGAGACGCGAGGCATCGCGAATGCTCAGGGTTTCGAGCGCCGGGGCCAGCCGCGCTGCGATCTCGGCGTCGCTGACCTCGCCTGCCTCGGGCGGCCCGACCACGATCACGACCTCGCCCTTGGGCGGGGCGAGGGCAAACGCTTGGGCGAGATCGGCGAGGCGCGCACGGCGGACGTCCTCGTGCAGCTTGGTCAGCTCGCGGGCGAGGGCGGCTTCGCGGTTGCCGAGCCCGGCCGCGAGATCGGCCAGCGTGTCGGCGGTGCGGGTCGGCGCCTCGAAGAAAACGAGCGTGGCCGGGATCGCGGCCAGCTCCGCGAGGCGCGATCGTCGCGCGCCTCCCCTGGCCGGGAGGAAGCCCGCAAAGAAGAATGCGTCCGTCGGCAGGCCGGCGACGGTCAACGCCGCGAGCGCGGCCGAGGGGCCGGGCACGGCCGTGACGGCATGCCCGGCGGCCGCGGCCTCGCGCACGAGCTTGAAGCCGGGGTCGGAGATCAGCGGCGTGCCCGCGTCGCTGATCAGCGCCACGACGCGGCCGTCGGCGAGCTCCTTCAACACGCGCGGGCGCTGCTCCTCGGCGTTGTGCTCGTGATACGGGCGAAGCGGCGTGCGGGCGGCGTAGTGAGCGAGCAGCGTGCGGCTGCGGCGCGTGTCCTCGCAATAGACGATGTCGGCGCGCGCGAGGATCGCAATGGCGCGCAGCGTCATGTCGGCCAGGTGCCCGATCGGCGTTGCGACCAGGTAGAGGCCCGGCGCGAGCGGCAGGCCGAGCTGTCGCTCGATCTCGAAGGCGACCCGGCCCACCGTTGCGGAGATGCCGTCCGCCGCCTTCTCGGAAGGCTCGTCAGTCATCGGCGGGCCTCGCGCGGGCGCGGGTTTGTTCTGGTTCGGTCATGCCGTCGTCGTCATCCTGCTGTCGCCTCCGCCAATCCGGAGCGGTGCGCAGAATGCTGCCCCGCGCGGGGCGCGGCAAGCGCGGGAGCGGGGGCCTTGGCGCTTTCGCTTGCGCCATCTTTGGAATGGCGAAGGGACAGGTCCTGTCAGGCGGCGGTGCGCACGCGGTCCCTGGGGCGCGTCGCCTCGTTCCTGCGCGACAGCTCGAGCAGGGCTTCGATCGAGGTGTCGAGCGCCTTCGGATCGGGCAGCCGCCCGATGGTGCCGTCTCCGAAACGGGAGGTGGTCATGATCGGGCGGAGGTCATCGCGCAGGCGGGCCATGACGTACATGAGCGCGTCCAGCTGCTCGCCGGCTGCGGCGTGACAGGTCACGGCGGCGTTCGCGCCGGCCCCGGCGGTGGCGAGCGGCCCGGTGGCGAGCGCCCAGGCTTCCGGCGCCTCCAGGGCGGGCACCTCGGGGCGCGCCACGGCGCTCGGTGCCGGCGGCGCCGTTCGGGGAGGGTTGAGCCATTGGGTCGGGTTAACCGCCGCCACCATCCCGGCCGTCTCGCCGGTCATGCGCCGGAGACGGGTTGCGGCTCTAGCCGCGCGTGCCGAAAGACGGCGGCTTTCGTCGACCACGAAGAAGACCAGATCCTCGAACCAGAACGGTCCGAGCGGTTCGATACGGAGGGGCAGCCTTCGCAATTGCATGATGATGCGCTGTTGGTTCAACGCGAGGCCCGTCGCGACGCGAAGCGCCGCAGAGCTGGGTCGCAGCTTTGTATGGGCGCTTAAAACGTGAGCTTATTCGCGTATTTGCGCAAGGCAATTCTGTTCCGATGCGCGTTGAGCGCTCAAGCGGTCATGGAATCAATGATGAAACCGTATGGCTAATAAGCGCTGCGGATGGGCGGCGCATACAATCCGGCCTGCGGGCCGGATGGGGAGGCGCCGTGCCGTCAGCGGGCCTCCGGCCCATGACGCTCCGTGGCGTAGGCCGCGGGGCGAACAGGCACCGTGACGGTCCATGCCGGCGCGCCTCTGCCGTTGCCGCCGGCATTCCGGGTCTCGGCGGGCCCGCGATAGCGGTAGTGGCCGGTGATCTGGTCGACGAAGAGCGCGTCCTCGAGCTCGGGTCCCCAGCCGCGGTTGTGCACGATCATCGGCCGGCCGGACGGCGCCACGACCGACGACACGATGGCGATGTGGGCGCGCGCGCCCCGGTTCTGGGGGCGATGGTAGGTGACGATATCGCCGGGGCGATAGTCCTCGGGGAAGGTCGTGACCGGCAGGCTTTCGCCCCGGGCGGCGAAGAAGCGCCGCAGGATCTCCGTGCGGCGATGGTCGATGCTCGTATCGCCGGTGCCGGCGCGTGCCTCGTGCACGAGAGCCTGCAGGTCGAGGCCCAACGTGCGATAGGCGCGCACGACGACGTCGGTGCAGACGCCGAACAGACGGTTCACGTCGCCCATGGGGTAGGAGATGTTGCGATAGGCATCGTTGTAGATGACGAGGCCGCCCACCTGTGCTTCGGCGGCCTTGGCCAGGCGGAGGCCGAAGGTGGAGGGGTCGGCCGGGCGCAACGTCTCGCCGTGGGACAACGCCGTGGATGTTGCGGGCCGGGGGGGCTCGGCGACGGTGCAGACGCCGGCGTGAACGGGCTCGCCGTTCTCGCCTGCTTCGAGCACTTCGATCGGATCAGGCGTGCGGGAGGCCAGGCTGCGGCCGGTCCCGCCGACGGGTCCGAGCAGGGCCAATTGCGTGTCCTCGCGCTCGCGCGCCGGCGTGGACGACACTGGGACAGGCCCGAGCAGGGGCGGCACGGTCTCCGCGCGTTCGCGCGCTGGCCGAGGCGCGCTGTCGGAGGCGGTCACGGCCGCGACGACGATGCCGAGAGGTGCCGCTGCGAGAACCTCGCCCGGGCGGGCGACGACGAGGCTTTCGGGCGCCGTGCGGATCGCCGCCAGATCGGCGCGCACTGGAAGAGCCGTGTGTATCGGCACCCGCGGCGCAGACGCCAGCCGCACGTCCTGCGTCGGCCCGGGCGCGAGGGGCAGAACCTCCTGGTCCGGGATGGCGATCGCCGTCAGGCTCTCGATCGCGCGCAGGGACTGATGCAGCCCCATCGCCGAGGCGGCGAGAAGGAACGGCAGGAAAAGCAGCGCGAACACCTCGCGCTCGTCGCGCGAGTAGGCGCGCAGGGCGGCCTGAGCGCTGGCGCGCAACCGGCCCGCCGCAGCGCCGAGCCCGCCCGGCATGCGGCGGCGCACGGTCTTGGCCAGGGAGGCGAACCGAACCCCCGCTGTCCTCATGGGCTGCCGGGCCTTGGGTCTTTGACGCGCCACGGGCGCGGCGGGTGCCGGCTGCCGGGATGAGGTCCGCGCATGCCTCGAGGCCGCCGCGGGTGCCTCAGCACGCAGCTGTTTCGTCTTCGGCCGGGACTTGCGCGGCTTCCTCTTCACGTCGGCGCCCGAGCATCGGGGTGGGTGTCAGGGTTGAAGTGTATGAAACAACCCCATGACTCACCATCTGAAAATTTAGTTTACGAAAGATTCCCCACGACGCGATCATAACCCAACGGTTCCTCGGGTGCGTTGCATTCCAGCCCCACACGGTGTCGGATCTGCAACCTGTCCAAGCCGTGCGCGCGCAGCGTGCGCAACGACGGAGCGCCGGCGCTCTTCGAGAGCTTGTGGCCGTGGGCGTCGGTCAGCAGCCGATGGTGATGATAGAGCGGCTCGGGCAGGCCGAGGATGATCTGCAGGAGACGGTGCAGGCTCGTCGCCGCATAGAGGTCGTGGCCGCGGGTCACGTGCGTGACGCCCTGGCGCGCGTCGTCGACGGTGACCGCCAGATGGTAGCTCGCCGGCACGTCTTTGCGCACGATGACCGCGTCGCCCCAGTCGGCCGGATCCATCTCGATGCGCTCCCCGTTGCCGTCCGCGTCGATCTCCGTAAAGCTGATGCAGCGCCGGCCGGTGATGCCTTCGAGCGCATCGAGCGCACGGTCCATGTCGAGACGCAGCGCGAACGGCTCGTTGCGGGACAGGCGCGCCGCAATCTCCTCCTTGGGCAGGATCTTGTGCAGCCCCGGATAGAGCGGCGTGCCGTCGGGATCGAGAGGAGGCGGAGCGGTTGCGGTTTGCGTCGCCTCGGCGATCTCGGCGCGGGTCGCGAAACATGGATACAGAAGACCGAGCTTCAGGAGCCAGTCGGAGGCAGCGCTGTAGGTCATGAAACGCGCGCTCTGGCGCAGGACAGGCTCCTCCCACGCGATGCCGAGCCAGGCGAGATCCTCGAAGATCCCGGTGACGTAATCCTCGCGGCAGCGCGTGATGTCGATGTCCTCGATGCGGACGAGAAAGCGGCCGCCGAGCCTTTCGGCCATGTCGAAGCCCGTGAGCGCGGAGAGCGCGTGGCCGAGGTGCAGCTCGCCGTTCGGGCTCGGCGCGAAACGCAGGACGGGACGCGCGCTCATTGTGCTCCTCTTCCCGCCGCTCGAGGCCGGATCCGAGTCCCGTCCGGCGCGCAAAGCTGGGACGCATTCGACACGGGGAGGCGCCTCGCGCCCGCCCTTCTCCGCCTGACGCTGCCGTATGCCGATCCCATGACGCTCCTTCCGAAGCGGGACATTCCAATCTCCAGCTTCCCACCCTACTTTGGGTCGCGCATGACGAAAAGCGAGGAGCGCGACCGCCGTGCCGAAGCCGGATCGTCCACGAAACGCACGCGTGCCGAAGCGCCCTTCCCGCGCAGAGGTGCGCGTGATCGAGACCGCGGCGGACATCCGGGAGGGCGCGCGCGCGTTGCGCCGGCGCTGTCCGGTGATGCGCCGCGTGCACGACCTCGTGGGCGATCCGCCGCTCCGGCGCACGACATCCGGTTTCGTCGGCCTGGCGCAGGTGGTCGTCAGCCAGCAGCTCTCAATCGCAAGTGCGGGTGCGATCTGGATCCGGACGGCCGCCGCCGTCGATCCGTTCGATGCGCCGACGCTTCTGGCGCAGGAGACCGCGACGCTCAAGGGGGTTGGGCTTTCGCACGGCAAGGTAAGGACGCTGAGGGCGGTTGCGGAGGCGGTTGTGGCGGGTGCGCTCGACCTCGAGACGCCGCAGGCGGATGACGATTTGCGCGCGGCGCTGCTTGCGATCACCGGCATCGGCCCCTGGACGGCAGACATCTACACGATGTTCTGCCTCGGCCATGCGGACGGCTTTGCGGCGGGAGATCTGGCGCTGCAGGTCGCGGCTGAGCGTGCGTTTGGGCTCGACGGCCGGCCCGATGCGGCTGCGCTCATGGAGATCGCGGAGCGCTGGCGGCCCTGGCGCGGGGTGGCCGCTCGCCTTCTCTGGTCGTTCTACGCGCGGCGCGATCCCTTGCCGTAAACGGTCATCCGAAGGGCCGTTCGCTGCGTAATAAATGGGGTCATCCTGCTGATCCGACACTGAAAGCTCCGAACGAGCCCATGGACCTTCACAGAGCTGACATGCGTCGCTAGTATCCGCACGCCACGGCGGGGGTGACGCCCCGATTCGACGAACCGACTGGAAGCAAGCTCGTGAATGCTCATGCTGCCACGCCGGAAGCGTTTCCGGCACTGGTTCTCAACGCCGACTTCCGGCCCCTGAGCTACTATCCGTTGTCGCTCTGGAGCTGGCAGGAGTCGGTGAAGGCCGTCTTTTTGGATCGTGTCAACATCGTCTCCGAGTACGACCGGACGGTCCGGAGCACGAGCTTCGAGATGCGGCTCCCTTCCGTCGTCTCGCTCAAAACATACGTCAAACCAGCGCTTTACCCTGCCTTCACGCGGTTCAACGTGTTCCTGCGAGATCGCTTCTCGTGCCAGTATTGCAATTGCCGCGAAGACCTCACGTTCGATCATCTGATTCCGCGCTCGCGCGGCGGCCAGACGCGCTGGGACAACGTCGTGACCGCGTGCGCACCCTGCAACCTGAAAAAGGGCGGCGAGATGCCGTGGGACGCTGGCATGCGCCCGTTCCAGATGCCGTACCGGCCGACGGTCTTCGAGCTGCATCGCAACGGACGGCTCTTCCCGCCCAACTACCTGCACGAGAGCTGGCTCGATTATCTCTACTGGGATACCGAGCTCGAACCGTAGCGACGGCCTCCAACAACCACACCATGGCCGCCTGTCGATACGGAGCATCGCTGCGCGATCGGCGGTCATGGTGTGGAGGGGTGTTTGCTTTGCTTCGCACTTCAACATCCACCGCCACTCCCGCTCTCCTTGCAAGTGCAGAGCAATGGAGAGTGGGCGCAAAAAATGGCCCCGGTTGCCCGGGGCCAAAGTCGGAAGGTCTAACGACGTGCAAAAGGATGGGTGCGCGGCGGGCTCAGGCCGCGCGCTTCTCCGGTCTCGCGCAGAGGACGTAGGCGATGGCCTCGACGGCCTTTCCCCAATCGGCGGCGTCGGCTGCTGCCGCCTCGGTGCCGAATGCGCGCATGGCGTCCTCCGCCGTTCCGCCATCGCGGAAGAAGCGGGCGCACGACTGGCGCGCAATGCCAACGGCCTGATGCCATTCAATCGGATTGATATGCCCGGGGATCATCGATCGCTCCTGATATCTACTGCTACGCTCAGATCATGGGGCAAGCACACCGGCTCTCCAGTGCCACTACGCGCGACCGGTCCATGTGACACCAACAAAGGGCTGTCGTCAGCGTCCGGTATGCTTGCCTTACCGTTCGGGGCTTCGGCCTCGAGGACCGCGGCCCCGGAATTCCTTGGTCGAACTTCGCTATCTGCGGGTTTCGACCGGACCCCGCTCGCTTTCCTCGATCGCGCCGCCGTGGCCCTCAGGGCCTCTCGCGGCGGTCTCGAGCACGCTTCCGATCACATCCTGCAACGAACGCCACGCACTCTCTTCATACGGCATCGGTTTCACTCACACTCTACGGCGTCACGCTACGCAGGAACGGGGCACGCATGACCGGCACACGCTCGTGCCGCGAACGCTCTCGCTCGACGCTTGCCGGCCACGGGCCGGAACGCAACGCTCTGGGGAACTCGAATTCCTGAACTCAGACGCTTCGACGCGAACGCTTGAACTCAGACGCTTGAACTTGAACGCTTGAACTTGAACGCTTGAACTCGGGGGGGAGTGCGAGCCGCTCGGAGAGACACGCGAACTTTTTCGTCCGAGCAGCTCGCCTCATTCGTTCGAACACGCCCGCAAGCGTGTCCTTGGGGGATTGAGGGGGGTACGCCAAACCACAACGCAGAACGCCTGTACGCAACTCGAAGGTCCGCAAGGGACCAGGACGCAACTCACGCTTACGCAACGCAACGATACTCGGTACGCAACTGACGCAACGCTCACTCAAAGGGGTCCGACGCGGTACGCTCACAACAGACGTTCCTTTTGTGTTCCGCGAATGAAATCAAATTAACCGTGACACTGTGGCCACGCGAGGGCGCAAAAACGACTGGCGCGCGAAATGATCTTGACTTGATGTGACGCAGCCACATGCGTCGCACGCAAGCGCTTCAGCCGGCTCGATTTTTATTCGGCCGGGTTCCTTGTTGATAACCGGAAGACGTTGAGTCAGCGGCGCTCAGCCGGTCCGGGCCCGTGCCGCGAGGGTGGCGGCTTTGAGCGCGCCGGCGAAGGCCAGGAGCGAGGCGACGGCGTTCCAGCCGGCCATCGACAGGCCGGCAAATGTCCATACGGCCTCGTCGCAGCGGGGCACGCGGGTGGCGCTGAGGCTGCTCAGGAGATCGGCGGCGTCGGTCGGCAGGGCTTGGGCCGTGCCGCACGTGTCAGGCCCGGGCCAGAATTTCCACTCGACGCCAGCGTGATAGATGCCGAGCCCGGCGTTGGCGAGGAAGGCCAGCGCCACGGCGAGGAAGATTACTGCCGCAAGGCGCGGCATCTCGGAGGAGAGCGCCATGGCGATGAAGAGAAGCGGGATCGCTGCGTAGTAGGCGTAACGCTGCATCAGGCAGAGCGGGCAGGGTGCATAACTGCCCAGATACTGGAAGGCGAGCGCGGCCAGGATCACGGCGGTCGCGAGAAAGAGCGTGAGGCCGCCGTAGCGATAGGCGGACGTCCGTTGCGGCGTTTCGAACAGCATGTTTCCCTTACGCTCCGTCAACTAGTAAGTACGCAACTTAGAACACATACCTGATGGCGACAAAGCCCAGCACCAGCAGCACGATGAACACCGTCGTCACGACGTTGAGGCGTTTCTCGATGAACTCGCGGATCGGCTCGCCGAAGAAATAGAGCAGGCCGGCGACCAGGTAGAAGCGCATGGCGCGTGCGATCACGCTTGCCAGCATGAACTCCACGAGCGGCATATGCGTCACGCCGGCCGTGATGGTGAGCACCTTGTAGGGAAACGGCGTCATGCCCTTGATGATCAGGATCCAGACGCCCCAATCGTTGAACCAGCTCGTGAACTGGCCGAAGCTCTCGGCCTTGCCGTAGAACTCCAGGATCGGGCGGCCGATCTGCTCAAAGAAGAAGTAGCCGATCAGGTAGCCGAAGACGCCGCCGATGACGGAGCCGATGGTGGCAACGGTTGCGTACCACCAGGCTTTGAGCCGGTTCGCGATCACCATCGGGATCAGCATCACGTCCGGCGGGATCGGGAAGAACGAGCTCTCGATGAAGGCGACCCAGAACAGTGCGTGCGGCGCGCGCTCGCTCCTGGCCTTTGCCATCATCCAATCGTACAGCCGCCGCATCATCGCTCGCGTGCTCCCCCGACCCCGGTGGGGTCCTGCTGCGTCCTGCCCGCGGCACCAGCGCCCCTGACGCCAGCGCGGTGATTAGTGGGCGGCGGGCGAAATGTCTATCGCGGCGCGGCGACGGGTGCGACCGGCTCGAAGCTTGCGGACAGTTCGAGCACCAATCGGTTGAGGACGAAGCGGCCCTTCTCCGTGGCCCGGATCCGGCCGAGGGACGCTGGCGGCGATGGCGCGGCGGGGGCGAGGCCCGGGCCGAGGCAGGCGCGGATCTCGTCCAGTCCGGGGGCATGGTCCGGCGGCTCGATTCGTTCGATGAAACCTTGCCCGATCAAGCCCCTGACCGTTGCCGCGTGCGGCGCAAGGCCGCCGATCAGCGCGAGCCGGTCGAGGTCGATGCCTTCGTCGAGGCGCAACCCCATGAGCAGCATCTCGTCGGCGCGCGCCTCGGGCGACAGGGTCTCGGTCTCCGTCACGCCGTGGCCTGCGGCCTCGACGCGTTCGAGCCAGCGCTCGGGGGTGCGCTCGGTCGAGGTGGCGAGGTGCGCGCCCGGCGTCCGCAGGCGTCCGTGCGCGCCGGGGCCGACGCCCGCGTATTCGCCATAGCGCCAATAGAGCAGGTTGTGGCGGCTCTCCTCGCCGGGGCGGGCGTGGTTCGAGATCTCGTACTGGTTGAGACCGGCGGCGGCGGTCAGCTCCTGCGTCAGCTCGTAGAGCCCGTGCGCGTCCTCGGCTGCGGGAATCGCGAGGCGGCCCTTGGCGTAGAGGTCGGCAAAGCGCGTCTCGGGCTCGATGGTGAGCTGGTAGAGCGAGAGATGGCCGCTGGCCAGGGCGAGCGCTTCCGAAAGCTCGGCGCGCCAGTCTGCGGGCGTCTGTCCGGGACGGGCGTAGATGAGGTCGAAGGAGACGCGGTCGAAGGTGCGGTGCGCGATGGCGAGGGCTTCCCTGGCTTCGTCCACCGAGTGGATGCGGCCGAGGCGCCTCAGGTCCGCCTCGCGGAGCGACTGCACGCCGATCGAGACGCGGTTGACGCCCGCCGTGCGGTAGCCCGCGAAGCGCGCGGCCTCGACGCTGCCGGGATTGGCTTCGAGCGTGATCTCGGCGTCCGGCGCGACGGGCCAGAGAGTTGCGATGTGATCGAGGATCGCGCCCACGGTCTCGGGCTTCATGAGGGAGGGCGTGCCGCCGCCGAAGAAGATCGAGGTGACGGTGCGCGTGGCGCGTGCCCCCTCACCCGGAAGCGATCTTAAGATCGATTCCGACCTCTCCCCACTGGGGAGAGGGGAACGTGTTGCGCCTCCCTTTACCTCTCCCCGATGGGGAGAGGTGTGTGGGGTGCCGTGGCAATCGACGCGTGCTTTTTCCCCTCCCCCCTTGTGGGGGAGGCCGGGAGGGGAAGAGGCGTTGGTGAGGAGGTGCGCGACGTGGTCGAGCTCGCGCTTATAGGCGGCAAGGTAGCGGGGCTCGTCCCAGCCGCCGAAGCGCACATGGCTGTTGAAGTCGCAGTAGGGACACTTCTGGGCGCAGAACGGCCAGTGGATGTAGACGCCGAAGCCCGGCGTGTCGTTCGTCACCGGCGTTCCCATCAACAGTACCCTTCCGTCATTCCCGCCAAGCGGAGCGCAGAGCGGGGCTCCATTGCAGCCAACCGGAGAGGTGTCTGGATGCCGGCCTCCGCCGGCATGACGTTTGAGATTGGGGCGATCCGATTGCCATAGACACTCCGTCACTCCGGCGAAGGCCGGAGTCCAGATACGTCAGAACAGATAATGTCGAATTCATCGGCTCGCTGCCAGGAGCGCACGGGCGAGCGTCCGCCAGCGGGGCTCTGCGTCCGGAACGTCTGCGGCGGCGGTGGCGGTTTCAAGGGCGGCGAGGAAGCCGGCCAGATCCTGGGTGGTCCAGGCGCTGCCGTTCCGTGCAAGATCCTCGCGCAGGCCGGCAATGAAGCGCTTGAGTTCGGCTTGGGTCGACAGGTTGCGGGCGGCCGCCTCGAGGGCTTCGAGATCGCGTCCGCCAGCGGCCGGGGCATCCGCCTTGGGGACGTGCTCGAGGCAGTGGCGGCGAAAGGCCTCGAAGGCGCGGGTGCGATGCGAGATGGCGTATTTCGCCGCGGGCTCCATCTCGCCGAAGGTCAAGCGCTCGCCGTCGGGGACGAACATCGGATCGTAGCCGAAGCCGTTGCCGCCACGGGGCGGCCAGCGCAGCGTGCCGTAGACGCGGCCTTCGAACAGGCGGTTCTCGCCGCTCGGCCAGGCGAGGCAGAGCACGGAGATGAAGTTGGCGCGTGGCGGCAGGCCATCCCAGGCTCCTTTCTCGGCGAGAGCGTCGTGCACGCGCTGCATGGCGAGGGCAAAGTCCTTGCCGGGGCCGGCCCAGCGGGCCGAGTAGATGCCGGGCGCGCCGCCGAGGGCATCGACCTCGAGCCCGGAGTCGTCGGCGAGTGCGGGCAGGCCGGAGCCTGCGGCCGCGGCGAGGGCTTTGAGACGCGCGTTGCCTTCGAACGTCGTCTCCGTCTCCTCGGGCTCGGCGAGCTTCAAGTCTCCGGCCGAGACGGCATCGAAGCCGTAGGGCGCGATCAGCTCCTTGATCTCCCACACCTTGCCGGGGTTGTGACTGGCGACGACGAGGCGGCTGCCGGGCGCGAGCTCTTTCATTCCGCGAACCCCCAGATGCGCGGCTCGGCAAGCTCGACCGAGTTGCCGGCAGGGTCGCGGACGTAGATCGAGCGGCCGCCGCCCGGCCATTCGACGGTCGCCTCGATCGCGATGCCGGCCTTTGCGAGACGGTCGCGCCAAGTGTCGAGCTCGGAGGCGGTCGCGGCAAAGCAGACGTGTCCGTCTCCGATTGCGCCGTGGGGAGGCACCGCCAGCGGGCCGCTTCCGGGCTTCCGGGTCACGTCGGGGTTGAAGATCAGGAGCATCTCTCTCTCGAGCTTGAAGAAGATGTGGCGGCCTTCGTTTCTCACGTGGAGCTTGAGGCCCAGCACCCGGCCATAGAAGTCCTCGGCTGCGGCGAGGTCGCGCGCATAGAGAACGGTTTCCAGAATGCGGGACGGGGTCATGGCGCATCTCTCCCTTTCCCCGAAAGAGCGGGGAGAGGGGATTAGGTCAAAGCTGCCAGGAATATCAAGCTTGTGAGCGCCGTGCGCCATTGTCCGGGCAGCAGGCCGCGGGGAACGGCAACCACGACCTCACGGGCTGCCTGCCACCTTCGTTCACGCCACCGTCAGTTTCTGGAGCTCAACCAGCTCGGCGATGCCCTTTTTGGCCAGCACCATCAGTTGATCGAAGCTCTCCTGGCTGAAGGCGGTGGTCTCCGCCGTGCCCTGCACCTCGACGATGCCGCCGGCGCCGGTCATGACGAAGTTCGAATCCGCATCCGCCGACGAGTCCTCGGCGTAGTCGAGATCGAGGACGGGCGTGCCCTTGTAGAGGCCGCAGGAGACGGCGGCGACGTGGTCGCGCAGCACGCCGTCCTTCACCATGTCGCGCAGCTTCATCCACTGGATGCAGTCGTAGAGCGCCACCCAGGCGCCGGTGATGGCCGCCGTGCGCGTGCCGCCGTCGGCCTGGAGCACGTCGCAGTCGATCGAGATCTGGCGCTCGCCGAGCTTGGGCAGGTCGACGACGGCGCGCAGCGCGCGGCCGATCAGGCGCTGGATCTCCTGCGTGCGGCCGGACTGGTTGCCGACGGCGGCCTCGCGGCGCGTGCGCTCGCTGGTCGCGCGCGGCAGCATCCCGTACTCGGCCGTCACCCAGCCGCGACCCTGGCCCTTGAGCCAGGGCGGGATGCGCTCCTCGAGGCTCGCCGTGCAGAGCACGTGCGTGTTGCCGAACTTGATCAGGCAGGAGCCTTCGGCGTGCATGGAGACCGCGCGCTCGAGAGAGACGCGGCGAAGCTCGCCTGGCTGACGTTTGGACGGGCGCATGGGGGCTCGTGTCTGTTGGTGGAATGTCTCAGTGCCGGGACGGCGGGCAAAAGCCCTTTCGTTCCCCGGCCGTGCGGTTTGCGCGAACCTACGGGAGCGTTCCTGCCGGATCAATATCAATTGCGCAGACTTGTGACCCGCAGCTCAAGGTTACCGGTGCATGGCGTATCCGCTTTCCCTGTCTTGCATTGACGGGAAACCTCGCCATTTCCTAGGCTCTTTGGGAACTCGACCCAGGTCATGATGCGCCGATGTCCGAACCGCAATCCGAGATCAAGAAGCTCAGCGAGCGCTCGCGCACCATTCTGAGGCAGATCGTCGACAGCTATCTGGCGACGGGCGAGCCGGTCGGCTCGCGCAACCTCGCGCGCGTCCTGCCGATGACGCTGTCGCCGGCCTCGATCCGCAATGTAATGAGCGATCTCGAGCATGCGGGGCTCATCTATGCTCCGCACACGTCGGCCGGCCGGCTGCCGACGCAGTCGGGCCTGCGCCTGTTCGTCGACGGGCTGCTCGAGGTCGGCGACCTCAGCGCGGAGGAGCGGCGTAAGATCGAGGCCCAGATCGCGGTCAAGCGCACGAAATCACTCGACCAGGTGCTGACGGAGGCGGGCGAGATGATCTCCGGCCTCTCGCATTGCGCGGGCGTGGTGCTGGCCGAGAAGCAGATCGCGCGCCTGAAGCACATCGATTTCGTCCCCATCGAGCCCAACAAGGCGCTCGTGGTGCTCGTTGACGAAGATCAGAACGTCGAGAACCGCCTGATCGAGATCCCGGCCGGACTGCCGCCGTCGGCGCTGGTCGAGGCCGCGAACTATCTCAACGCGCATATCCGCGGCCTGACGATCGGGGAAGCGCGCGCGGCGGTCGAGGTCGAGCTCGGGCGCGCGCGGGCCGAGCTCGACAAGCTCACGCAGAAGGTGATCCAGGCGGGCCTTGCCGAATGGTCGGGGTCCGTCGACGACCGCAAGAGCCTGATCGTGCGCGGGCAGGCGAACCTGCTCAAGGACCTGACGGCGATCGAGGATCTCGAGCGCATCCGGCAGTTGTTCGACGATCTCGAGACGAAGCGCGATCTGTCGCAGATCCTGGGGCTCGCCGATCATGCGGACGGCGTCAGGATCTTCATCGGCTCGGAGAACAAGCTGTTCTCGCTTTCGGGATCCTCGCTCATCGTGGCGCCGTTCCACGATACGGAGCGCAAGGTGGTCGGCGTGCTCGGCGTCATCGGGCCGACGCGCCTCAACTACGCGCGAATCATTCCCATGGTGGACTACACGGCCCGGCTGGTGAGCCGCGTGCTGACTTGATTTTTTTGTTCTAGCGGCTGATATCGGGCGCATCTTGCCGCGACCGCCCGCGCCGCTTTCCGGCCCGGACGCGCCGGCCCTCAACCCCTCGTTTCGACCGGAGATTTCATGGCTGACGAGACCACAAACCCCGATGCGCCCGGACCGGAGGCTTCCGGCGGGCCCGAGGCGGCGCCGGATCCGGCCGAGGCGGCGCTGCGCCTCTCGGCCGAGGTCGACACCCTGCAGGGGCAGATCGCCGACCTCACCGACCGGCTCCTGCGCTCGCATGCCGAGATGGACAACCTGCGCAAGCGCGCCGAGCGCGAGCGCGAGGAGACCGCGAAATACGCGATCAGCAAGTTCGCGCGCGACGTGGTGGCGGTCGCGGACAATTTCGAGCGGGCGCTCCAGGCCGTCCCGGCCGATGCGGTGGCTGAGGACGGCGCGCTCCGGAGCCTGGTCGACGGCATCACGATGACCGAGCGCGAGTTCCTCAACGTGCTCGAGCGCAACGGCGTCAAGCGGCTCAACCCCAAAGGCGAGGTGTTCAATCCGCATCAGCACCAGGCGATGATGGAGATGCAGAACACCGAGGTTCCGGCCGGGACCATCCTCGAGGTGTTCCAGTGCGGCTACCTGATCGAGGATCGCGTGCTGAGGCCGGCGATGGTCGTCGTGGCCAAGGGCGGGCCGAAGCCGGGCCGGGAGGCTCCGGCCGAGGCCCAGGACGGGGCTGGCGGCGAAACGTCCCGGGATCCGGAGGCTGGGAACGACAACGCCGGCTGAGGGCCGATCCTGGAGTGCGGCTCCGATTTGGATAAAAATAACCGCGCTCTAGGGTTTTCAGCTCGGACCGAAGTGGCCCGACGCGGGCATGATCTGACGGTCGCGGGCAAGGGCCCGCAGATAGGGGGCGGGCGGCGCAATGTCTTGCGCCGGCGCCCGTGAGAGGTGTTAAACCAGGAGCCCCCAAAATTGATCCTGCGGCGGTGGCGGGCGCCCTTTGCGCGCCGGAAAGCCCACCCTATATAAGCCCGCATAATCAATCGTTCTCCTGGGGACCGCACTCCAACCGCCTCCACCCGGAGGCCAAAGGATAAACCGGACGCCGGCCTGAGCAAGGGTCCGGACGGTCTGCCGCAACGAAGAGGAATTTTGGAGATATGGCAAAAGTCATCGGTATCGACCTCGGCACCACCAACTCGTGCGTTGCCGTCA
>NZ_DAITQL010000065.1:0-22997 GCF_036833075.1 Hyphomicrobium sp. | reverse complement strand
AGACACGCCAATTGCTCGCATGACCATGTTTCCACCTAAGTCGGAACGACTCTAGGCAGCGGGCAGGGAGTGGGGGAGGCAGTAGGCAGTAGGCAGTAGGCAGTAGGCAGTAGGCAGTAGGCAGTAGGCAGTAGGGAAGGCGTGGTGGGGAGGGGGCTGCGTCAGGCGTGGCCGGCGTCGCTGACGAGATGCGAGGGGTCGACGCCGATCTTGGCGAGGGCGCGGGTGTATTTGCCCTCAATGTCCGCGTCGAACAGAAGGTTGAGATCCGGCGGACAATGCAGCCAGCCGTTGGCCTGGATCTCGTTTTCGAGCTGGCCTGCCGACCAGCCGGCGTACCCGAGCGCCAGCATGGCGTGCACCGGGCCTTCGCCCTCGACGATAGCCTTCAGGATCTCGATCGATGCGGTGAGGCTCACGTCGCGGTCGATGGGAAGGGTCGACTCGCTCGAATGATAATCCGAGGAATGGAGCACGAAGCCGCGTCCCGTCTCTACCGGGCCGCCGACGTGCACCTGCCGCTCCAGGATGTCGTTCGAGATCCCGTCCTCGGCGCCGCGCGGAATGATCCCCAGGCGCTCGAGCAGATCGGGAAAGCTGATGTGGTTGGCGCGGTGATTGATGATGAGCCCCATCGCTCCATCGTCGGAGTGGGCGCAAATATAGATCACCGAGCGCGCAAAGCGCCGGTCGGTCATCAGCGGCATGGCAACGAGCAGCTGCCCCTTGAGGGAACTGTCGCCACGTTTTTTCCGCTTTGTCCTCGGCGTGCTCATGGCCCGACACTAGCCCCCGCGACCGCCGCCTGTGAAGCCGTGAATATCCGGAGGCCGGCGCCGATTGCGAGGCTCAAATAACGCCGTGTCCCGATCTCGAAATGCATGCGCGATGTGCTAAATGCTTAGGCAACCCAATGCCGGAGGGCTCATGCTTCCATGAAGGCTCAAGACAAACACGCCCTCAATCGTATTCTCACCATCATATTTGCGCTCGCCGCGGCGGCTTCAAGCACCGCTGGAGAGGTTGCGGCGGCCGCCTCACCCTGGGTCGAGGCTCCCAAGGCGAAGGCCCGGCTTCTCGCGGGTGGGGATCGGGCCCAGGGTCAGGGTGCGGTCGCCTTCGTCGAGATCGCGCTCGAGCCCGGCTGGAAGACCTACTGGCGCACGCCGGGCGATGCCGGTGGCCTTCCGCCGAGTTTCGACTGGTCAAAGTCGGCCAATCTGGCCGAGGCCAAGGTCGCGTTTCCCGCCCCGCGGCGGTTCACCGACAGATCCGGCAATACCATCGGCTACAAGGACGGCGTCGTGCTGCCGGTGTTTCTGACGCCGCAGGATCCCGATGCGCCGATTTCGCTCGTGGCCGCCATCCATTACGGCATCTGCAAGGACGTCTGCATCCCGGTCGAGGCCGAGTTGACGCTCGATGTGCCGGCGGCCGGGCATGCGGCGCCTGCGGCCGAGGCCGAAGCCGCTCGGGCCCTGGACCGCGTTCCGCGGGCGCAGGACGCGCTGAAGCCGGGCGACCCGATCTTGGTCCGTGCGGAGGCGCATTTGGACGGGACGGCACCCAAGATCACGATCGAGGCCCGCTTCGCGGACGGGGGCGCCGGTGCGGACGCGTTTCTCGAAGCGCCGGACGGGGTGTTCGTGCCGCTCCCCGAACGGGTCGCAGACCTCGACGGAGCGGGTACGGCGGTGTTCGAGGCTCCGCTCGGCGCGGACGTGGACATCGCCGGCCTCAGGGGAAAGCCGCTGACCGTGACGCTGGTCAGTGAAACCGGGGCCTCGTTCGCGACGTTCATTGCCGAATGAGCCGGAGGCGGCAACACGATCAAACCACACGGAGGCACGAGATGAGCATCAAAGTCGGCGACAGGCTGCCCGAGGCGACGTTCACGATCATGGGCGAGGCCGGCCCCAAGAAGGTCACCTCGGGCGAGCTTTTCAAGGGCCAGAAGGTCGTGCTCTTCGCCGTGCCGGGGGCTTTCACGCCGACCTGCAGCGAGTTGCACCTGCCGGGGTTCATCGAGGTCGCGGACGAGATCAAGGCCAAGGGCGTGACGACGATCGCATGCACGGCCGTCAACGACGTGTTCGTTCTCGACGCCTGGTCCAAGGCGCGCGGCGCCCATGACATCACCATGCTCGCCGACGGCAACGGCGACTTCGCCAGGGCGCTGGGGCTCGACGTCGATCTCTCTCCGTTCGGGCTCGGCACGCGCTCGCAGCGCTATGCAATGGTGGTCGACGATGGGATTATCAGATACTTAGCTGTGGAAAACAGTCCTCCAGAGCATATCAACGCAACAGCCGAAAAGGTTGTCTCTTTCTTCTAAGTCTATCCGAATTTCTTTACTTCATAAATACTTTGATTGAGTGTGGCGCATCCTGGTCTTTCCAGGGTGGACATATTGCCGCGCTTGCCTTTCGTTTCCTTGTTTAGGCCCTCTGCTTGTGCGACTGGCCGCTCCGTTCAGTAAGCAGTTCGTAAGCATGAAGTAGGGGATCCGTGAAATGAGGAAGTACGTTTTCGCCGTTGCGGCGACGCTGCTGGTGTCTGCCGGCACGACGTCTGCCGATGCTCGTCCCGTTCGCGATGAAAGTTGGAATCCGTTCGTTCAGCAGTCGGCCGTGGCGCGGAATACGCGCGCCGAGCGTTCGCAGGCCAGGCACCCGCGCGCTGCCTCGCGCCAGCGCGGCCAGCATATGCGCTATGCGCAGCGCCATCAGGAGGCCCGCCGCTACGCGTCGGCCGGCTCCCGCGGCGGCGTGGGTCCGCGTCCGCGCGCTTGGTGCGGCTGGTGGATGCGCACGCAACGCGGCGGGGGCGCACACCTGAACGTGGCCTGGAACTGGAGCAAGTGGGGCCGCCCGAGCGGTCCGCAGGTCGGCGCAGTCGTCGTCTGGCGCCACCATGTGGGCGAGATCGTCGGCCGGGCGCCAAACGGCCAGTGGCTGGTCCGCTCCGGCAATGACGGCGGTGCCGTCCGCACGCGTGCCCGGTCGGTCTCCGGCGCCGTGTTCCGCGTGGGCTGAGGCCTCCGGACCAACGACCATCCTACCCAGGACCGCCCGCCGGTTTCCGGCTGGGCGGGCCCACTTCCCGGCGCGGGACGCTCACCGTCTTGGGGGCGGGCGCTTACCGCGCCTTTGGGAACCGGGGCGCTTATCGTGCCTTGACCTTGAACGCGGCCATGCCCTCGCGGGCCAGCTCGTCGGCGCGCTCGTTCTCGGGATGGCCGGCGTGTCCCTTCACCCAGTGCCAGGTCACGCGATGAGCGGCCATGGCCTGCTCGAGGCGCTGCCAGAGCTCCATGTTCTTCACGGGCTTCTTGTCCGCGGTGCGCCAGCCGTTGCGCTTCCAGCCGTGGATCCAGCTCGAGATGCCGTTGCGGACATAGGCGCTGTCCGTATAGAGATCCGCCTCCACGCCGGTCTTCAGCGCTTCGAGCGCCGAGATGGCGGCCATCAGCTCCATCCGGTTGTTGGTCGTGTCGGCCTCGCCGCCCCTGATCTCCTTCCGGTGGCCGTTCCAGATCAGGATGGCGCCCCAGCCGCCCGGGCCCGGATTTCCTGAGCAGGCGCCGTCGGTATAGATCTCGACCGATTTCGCAGGCTCTTTCGCCCCGCGCTCGCTCATGTGACAGCCTCCAGCCCGTATTCGGCCGGCGTCCTGACCGCCTGATGGAACCGCAGTCGGCGCAAGTAGGCGGTGGGATCGTGCGGCTTTACCAGGGCGTTGCGGTCCGTGTGCAGCCAATCGTAGGCCCGCGTGAGGAGGAATCGCAGGGCGGCGCCGCGCGTCAGCACGGGGAACGCCTGAACCTCCGCCTCGCTCAGCGGGCGCAGGCTGCGATAGGCGGAGAGCAGCGCGCGTCCCTTGGCGAAGTTGAAGGCGCAGTCCGGCTCGAAGCACCAGGCGTTGAGGCAGATGGCGAGATCGTAGGCCCAGGCGTCGTTGCAGGCGAAATAGAAGTCGATGATGCCGGAGAGCGTCTCGCCGATGAAGAAGGCGTTGTCGGGAAAGAGATCGGCATGGATGACGCCGGACGGCAGGCTTTCCGGCCAGGCGCGGTCGAGGTGGGCCAGCTCGTCGGCGATCAGCGCATCGAGACCGGGGGCGATCTCGCCGGCGCGCGCGGAGAACTTGTCGAACAGGGCGTGCCAGCCCTCGGGGCCGAGCGCGTTTCTGCGCGTCAGCGGAAAGCTCGCGCCGGCCAGATGCAGCTCGGCGAGCGCCCGGCCGACCGCGGCGCAGTGAGCCGGGCGCGGGCGGCGTGGCGAGACGCCCTCGAGGAAGGTCATGACCGCCGCGGTGCGCCCGGCGATTTTCGTCAGCACCTCGCCCGCGCGGTTGCGGACCGGGAGCGGACACGAGATGCCCTGGCGGTTCAGGTGCTCGATCAGCCCGAGGAAGAACGGCAGATCCGCCGTGTCGACGCGCCGCTCGTACAGCGTCAGGATGAATGTGCCCGTGCCTGTCTGCACCAGGAAGTTGGTGTTCTCGACGCCTTCGGCGATGCCCTTGCAGGAGAGCAGCTCGCCGAGGCCGTAGTCGGCCACGAGCGAAGCCAGCTCGTCGTCCGTCACTTCCGTGTAAACGGCCATGGTGCTCTGGTTCTCGACTGGATGCGACTGGCGGGGCGCTGGGGATTGCGGACGGTGGGGATGGGGTACGTGGCTCTAGGCGGCCGGCTCGCGTAGCTCGCGCGGGACGTTGAAGGCGATCCGCTCGTTGGCGGTCGTAACCTGCTCGATCGAGATTTCAAAGCGCTCCTTCAGCGCGGCGAGAACCTCATCGACCAGAGTCTCGGGTGCGGATGCGCCCGCCGTCACCCCCACCGCGGCGATGCCGTCGAGCGCGTCCCAGGGGATGTCGTCCGCGCGCTGAATGAGGACGGCCTTCCGGCAGCCGGCGCGCTCGGCCACCTCGACCAGGCGCAGCGAGTTCGACGAGTTGGGCGCGCCGACGACGATCACCAGGCCGACCTTCGCGGCAATGGCCTTGACGGCCGCCTGGCGGTTGGTCGTCGCGTAACAGATGTCCTCCCGGTGCGGGCCGACGATGGCCGGGAAGCGCCGCTTCAGTACGGCGACGATCTCGGCGGTGTCGTCCACGGAGAGCGTGGTCTGGGTCACGTAGGCGAGGCGTGAGGGGTCCTCCGCCTCGAAGGCTTCTGCATCGGCCGCGGTCTGGATCAAGGTCACCGCGCCCGGCGGGAGTTGGCCGGTGGTGCCCTCCACCTCCGGGTGGCCGGCATGACCGATGAGTACGATCCGGCGGCCCTCGGCATGGTGGCGGCTCGCCTCCATGTGCACCTTGAAGACCAGCGGGCAGGTGGCGTCGATGGCGAACAGGTTGCGGGATTTTGCGGCGAGAGGCACGGACTTCGGGACGCCGTGTGCCGAAAAGATCACAGGCTGGTCCGTCTCGGGGATCTCGTCCAGCTCCTCCACAAAAACGGCACCTTTGACCTTCAGAGACTCGACCACGTATCGGTTATGCACGATCTCGTGGCGGACGTAGACGGGGGCGCCGAACTTGGCCAAGGCCAGCTCGACGATCTGGATGGCCCGGTCGACGCCCGCGCAGAAGCCCCGCGGGGCCGCCAGGAGAACGTTCAGGGCCGGTCGCCCTTTGGGATCATGCTCGGCGCGGGACATCGGCATCGGACCTAATGGGCATCGGAGCTTACGGGCATCGAAGCTAAGTCCTCGTGCGGTGCGGCGCTTACGATGTGCGTCATTTGAGGTGAGCGCTTTTTGCGTCGCGGCAGGGGTGCTAGTGCTTGAATCGGTTGCGCCCTGCCAGCATAGCGGCGCGGCGCGCTCGGGGATACTCTCGCGACGGCCGGGCAGGGGAACGGGGATTATGCGGATCGGAGCGGAATGGCGCAATCCGTCATAGTAAGGTTGGGTGCGGCGGTCTGCGTCACCACGGCCCTCATGAGTGTGCTCGCCCTCGGCGGGTGCGGCATGAGCTCCATCACGTCGGGGCTCGGCACGAGCATCCTCGGCGGCTCCTCGGACGCGGAGCCGACAGGCGTCAGCGAGCAGGATCTGATGGAGGCCGCCAAAGCCGGCGGCGACGGCGCGCTGGCCATGGCGGGGGGTGATTCCCAGCCCGGATGCCCGCGCTTCGTGCCCTGGCCACGCGACAGCTACGTTACCATCTACGAGCCGGGCCGGGTTGGCGACGGGCTCGCCATCATGCATCGCGGCGAGATCACCAAGACCGCGCGCGAGTGCCACATGAACGGCTCGCAGGTGACGGTGAAATACGGGTTCTCGGGACGCATCCTGCTCGGCCCGCGTGGGCATTCGGGACCGATCTCGCTGCCGATCAACGTGTTCGTCGCCGATGCCAAGCGCGAGCGGGTCGCCGAGGACAGGCTCCGGGTGGATGCGTCGGTCGCGGTGGAAAATCCGATCGGCTATTTCTCGGCCGTGCGCACGATCACGTTCAACGTGCCCGAAGGCGCGCGCGCCGGCGAGTTCGAGGTCTTCGTCGGCTTCGACCGCACCACGCCGAACGCGGGGTGAGGGGCGCCTCTCTCGCGACCGGCCCGGCCTCATCCGCTCCCCTATACGCTATGCTGTCTCGTGCCTATGGTATGGGCGGTCTGAGCTCGCGCGATTGCCGGCCTCACTGATCCGGATCAAGGCGGGTGCCGGGAGGGGAAGAGATTACGAGGCATGCAGGACCCGTTTCTCTTCACGCTCGCCGTGCTCGCGATCCTGGGGACGCCGGGGCCCACGAATACGCTGCTCGCGACATCGGGGGCGCTCGTCGGCGTGCGACGCTCGCTGCCGCTGATCCTCGCCGAGCTCGGTGGCTATCTGGTTGCGATCGGCCTCCTGCACGGGGTGCTCGGCGGCGTTCTGGCCGCGTCCCCCGCCATCGAGACGGCTCTGCGCCTCTTGATCGGATGCTATCTTCTGTTCGCGGCGTTCGAGCTTTGGACGCGGCGGGGCGCGCTTGAGGGCCCTGCTTGCGGCGTCCGTTGGGAGCGGGTTTTCGTCACGACCCTGCTCAATCCGAAAGCCCTGGTGTTTGCGTTCGGCGTCCTTCCGCTGTCGCGGCCGGATACCGGCCTCTATGTGCTCGCTTTCGCGGCGCTGGTGGCCGTAGCCGCGTCGGCCTGGATCGCGGTGGGGGCGCTTCTCGGCCGGACGGTTTCGGCGCCGGGCTCGCGTCTCGTTCCGCGCGTTTCGGCCGTCGTGCTCGCCTGCTTTGCGGGCGTGATCGCGGCCGGGTAGACGCCTTTCAGAGTGTCGGACAAAAAAGCCGGGCGCTGGCGCCCGGCTTCGATGTCTGAGATGCGTCGCCAAAGGGTGCGTCAGTTCAGCTTGCCCTTGAGATCGCGGATCGCGGAATCGACCAGCGCGGAGCCGGCCTCACCCGAGAGCTTGGTTTTCAGAAGGCCCTCGGAGGCCTTGACGGCGAGATTGACGGCGGCAGCGCGTACGTCGGCGAGCGCCTGCGCCTCGGCGCGGGCGATCTTCTCCTCGGCGGCCTTGGTGCGCCGCTCGACCTGCTCGGCCATCGCCTTGCGCGTCTCGGCGGCAAGGCTCTCGGCCTCGCGCTTGGCGGCTTCGACGATGGACTTCGCATCATCCTCCGCCTCGCGCGTCTTGCGCTGGTAGTCGGCGAGAAGCTGCTGGGCTTCCTCGCGCAGACGGCGCGCTTCATCGAGTTCGTTGCGGATGGTGGCCGCGCGCTGATCGAGCGCTTTGCCGATCAGGCCAGGCACGCCCTTCCAGACGAGAATCGCCATGAAAAGGAGGAACGCGATCAGGACCCAGAATTCTGCGGCGGCGGGGTTCAGCATGACGGCCTCACTTGTTGCCGCCGGCTGCGGCGAGTGCACGTTCGATCTCGTCCTTCGTCGCCTTGACGCTGGACAGCGCCCCGACGATCGCCGTTACGGTGTCGCCGGCGATGTCCTTGACGCTGGCGAGAGCCTCGGACTTCTTGTCGGCGATGCTGGTCTCGGCCTCCGCAAGCTTGCCCGCGAGGTGGTCCTCGACCGACTTGCGCTCCTTCTCGACCTCGGCGTTGAGCTCTTCGCGCGTTTTGCGCGCGATGGACGAGGCGTTGGCGCGTGCGTCCGCGAGCGCCTTCTCGTAAGAAGCCAGCGCCTTTTCGGTCTCGCCCTTGAGACGCTCGGCGGACGCGAGGTCGCGCTTGATGCGATCCTTGCGCTCCTCGAGCACTTCGCCGATGCGCGGCAGCACCAGGCGAGCCAAGAGGACGTAGAGGACGACGAACGTGAACACCAGCCAGATGAGCTGGGGTGCGACGTTGTTCGGGTCGAGCGGAGGGAACACCTTCGCGTGCCCGGCGTCGTGCGGGACCTCGGTTCCGGCCGTCACGGGTTCAGCCATGGTCTCTTCCGTTGCAGGATTGCCGATTCAATGGTGGCCGAGAGGAGGAGCATGAAGCCCGCCCTCTCGCCCACATCGCAGCGGATATCAGGTGAAGAGCAGGAGGAAGGCGATCAGCAGCGCGAAGATGCCGAGCGCTTCCGTCACGGCGAAGCCGAAGATCAGGCGGCCGAACTGGCCGTCGGCAGCCGACGGATTGCGCAGCGCGCCCTGCAGGAACTGGCCGAACAGGTTGCCGACGCCGATCGCAGCAGCGCCGGTGCCGATGGCAGCCAGGCCAGCGCCGATGAGCTTTGCGGAAGCGGGATCCATGAAACGTCTCCTCTTAGGTAGGTTTTGCGGAATTGCGGAAGATCTGCGGCTGAACCCTTGGCTAGTGTCCCGGGTGCAGCGCGTCGTTCAGGTACATGATGGTGAGCATCGTGAAGACGTAAGCCTGCAGGAATGCCACCAGGAACTCGAGCGCGGTGAGTGCCACCGCCCCCAACAGCGGCAGCGGCGCGATGGCGCCGTAGGCGCCTGCGCCGAGCAGCATGATGATGAAGCCGGCGAACACCTTGAGCGTGATGTGGCCGGCCAGCATGTTGGCGAACAGACGAACCGAATGGCTCACCGGCCGCGAGAGGAACGAGATGATCTCGATCGCGGTGACGAGCGGAAGAATGTAGATCGGCACTCCGGACGGCACGAACAGCTTGAGGAAGTGCAGGCCGTTCTTGGCGAATCCGATGATCAGCACGGTAACGAACACCAGCACCGCGAGCGCCGCCGTGACGACGATGTGGCTGGTGACGGTGAAGGCGCCCGGGATCAGACCCAGCATGTTCAGAGTGAAGATGAACATGAAGATGGTGAAGATCAGCGGGAAGAACTTCATGCCCTGCTCGCCCATGCCTTCGCGCGTCATGCCGGCGACGAACTCGTACGACGTCTCAGCCAGCGATTGCGTGCGCGATGGCACCAGGGCGCGGCCGCGCATGGCATAGAGCAGGAAGCCCACGATCAGGGCGACCGCAATCACCATGAACAGCGCGGAATTGGTGAACGAAGCGTCATACCCGAAAAGCTCCATCGGGATGAGCCGCTTGATCTCGAATTGATGGATTGGATCGGGCATTCCGCCCGAGGCGCCTTCGCTGGCCACGTCCGTCCCCTGGTCCCTCAGTCGTCCTCGTCGTCCGGCACCGCGTGGCCGATGTCGCCGCGCGTTGCCTCCTTAATCTCAGCCTGGAGCCGTGTGAAGCCCCGAACTACGTTGAGCACGCCGGCGGCGAAGCCCAACAGGAAGAAGGCCAGGAACAGCCACGGCAACGTGCCGAGCATCTGGTCCAGGAAGTAGCCGATGAGGCCGCCAACCAGCACAGCCCCGACCAGCTCGGACGCCATGCGGAGCCCGTACGCCATTCCACGCGCTCGGACCGCACGGTCCTTCGCCGGCTCGCTCTCTGCCTGATGCGACCGCGCCTCTTCAAGCTGCTTGCCGAGGTCCCCGACCCGCCGCTCGAAATTCGCTCTGTCGGCGGGTGAGATCTCGCCACGACCAACACCTTCGCCCTTCCGTTCGTCCGGCATGGCAAATCCTCGGGGCGCTGGCCTCAATCGGCGCGCACAATAGAGTGGTCATCCCTGGAGTCAAGCAACGGCCACAATTTTGCGCGGAGCGAGGGGGTACGGCGAAACCGCGCAGGCCGGACGATCCCGGGATCCCTAAGTAGAGCGGCCAACAGGCCCTTCCTCGCTGCAATTTTTCCTTCGGGGGTGTCGCGGACCCTCGCCTGGTGGTGCCCGGCGCGTGCTCAGCCCGCCTCGCGGAAGGACTTGGCGGTCTCGAGGTCCACCGAGACGAGCTGCGAGACGCCTTTTTCCGTCATCGTGACCCCGAACAGCCGGTTCATGCGCATCATGGTCATCGGGTGGTGGGTGATGACCAGGAAGCGGGTGGCAGTCTCCTCGGCCATCTTCTCCATCAGCGTGCAGAAGCGGTCGACGTTGGCGTCGTCGAGCGGCGCGTCGACCTCGTCCAGGACGCAGATGGGCGACGGATTGGTCAGGAACACGGCGAAGATCAGCGAAAGCGCGGTCAGCGTCTGCTCGCCGCCCGAGAGCAGCGACAGGGTGGCGGGCTTCTTGCCCGGCGGCTTGGCGATGATCTCGAGGCCCGATTCGAGCGGGTCCTCGCCCTGGACCATCTCCAGGCGCGCCTCCCCGCCGCCGAAGAGGGTCGTGAACAGGCGCCGGAAATGGCCGTTGACGCTGTCGAACGCCTCGTCGAGGCGTTTCTTGCCTTCGCGGTTCAACTGTCCGATGGCGCTCCGGAGCTTGGCGACGGCCTGCTCCACGTCCTCCTTCTCGGTCTCCATGCCGCTCATCTGCTCGAGGAGCGCGTTGAGCTCGTCGTCGGCCTGCAGGTTGACGCCGCCGAGGCGCTCGCGGTCGGCCTTGAGGCGCTGGAGGATACGGTCGGCGTCGGCGAGGGCGGGAAGCGCGTCGGACGGAGAAACGCCGGCCAGCGTGAGGCACTCCTCAGGGTTGACGCTCAGGGCCTCGCGGATGCGGCGCGCCTCGTCCTGGCGGCGCGTGCGGGCGCCTTCGAGCCGCGTCTCGATGCGTACGCGGGCTTCGCGCTGGGAGGCGAGAGCGCCCTGGGCCTCGCGTAGCGCCTGGGCGGCCGCGCGCAGGGCGGTCTCGGCGCGGGCCAGATCGTCGGCGGCCGCGTTGCGGGCGGCCTCGGCGTCGGAGAGGGCGCCGAGCAGGCTCTGGCGGCGCTCGTCCAAGGCCGGGATCACCTCCTCGAGGGCGGCGACGTCGCTTCTGGTTTTCTCAAGGCGCTCTTCCAGCGCGGCGATGTGCTGAGCCGCGCTCTCGCTGCGGGTGGCCCAGCGGGTGCGCTCGGAGGCGATGGTCTCTACGCGGCGCCGGCGCGCCTCGCGCTCGCGGGCGTGGGTGGCGACGCGGGCCTGGGCGACGGCCAGGGCCGTGCGCTTCTCCTGTGCGGCCCTCTGCACCTCGGGGAGGCGCGCGGCCGGATCGTCCGCGGCTTCGAGGTTGGCGAGCTCGTCCTGGACGTGATCGAGGCTCGCTTCGGCCTCGCGCAGGTCGCTGCCGGCTCGCTCGCGCGCTTCGGCCACCGAGGCGAGCTTCGTCTCGGTCTCGCGGGCCTGTCGCTCGATGGCGGCGAGGGCGTCGCGGGTCGCGACATGATGGGCCTGCGTGTCGCGCCAGAGCGCGCGCAGGCGCTTCTCTTCGGCGGCCGCGGCGGCGTGTGCGGCGGCGGCGTCCTGGTCGAGGGCGGTGAGGCGCTGGACCTCGGCGCGCTGCGCCTTCTCGCGCTCGAACATGGCGGAGAGGCGGTTGCGCTCTGCGAGCCGCTGGGCCGCTGGCGTCATGCCGCCGGCGACGGCGATGAAGCCGTCCCACCGCCAGAGGTCGCCCTCGCGGCTGACGAGCCGCTGCCCCTGCTTGAGGTGCGGCTGCAGGCGGGCGCCCAGTTCGCGGGAGACCACGCCGATCTGGCGCAGACGGCGCATCAGCTCCGCCGGCGCGCCGACGTGGAGGCTCATGGGCTCGGCGTCGGCGGGCAGGGCTGCGTCCTCGGGGCTCACCTCGATCGTGCGCCAGCGCACGGGGGCGTCCTCGTGGGTCGGGGCGTCGAGGTCGTCGCCGAGGGCGGCGACGAGGGCCGCCTCGTAGCCCGGCGCGACGCGGAGTTGCTCGACGACGGGCGGCATGCCTTCCTCGTAGGTCGGCATCACGAGCTTCGACAGCGTCTCGCGCTCGGTGACGAGGGTCGAGAGCGCCATGCGGGCCTGCTGCGCCTCCTCGCGCCGCGCGCGTGCCGTCTCCGCGAGGTCGCCGAGCTTGTCCTCGGCGTCAAGGGTCGCGGCCTCGATGGCGGCGATCTCGCGGGCGAGGCGCTGGCCCTCGCCGGTGATGGCGGCGAGCTTCAGCGAGTCCGGAGCGGCGGCGGCAGCAGCTTCCGCATCGCGCTGAAGGGCCTCGAGCTTGCCGTTGATCCTGGCGATCGACGTGCGGCGCTCGGCCTCGGCGGCCTCGAGCGATTTGCGGCGCGCGCGATGCTCGGCTGCGCGCTCGGTGACGACGGCAAGCTCCTTCTCGGCGGCCTCGAGCGTTGCGGCGGCCTCCTCCTCGGCGGCGTGGATATGATCCTCGGCCGCCTCCGCCTCGGCCTCCGCGGCCTCGAGCGTCTGGGCCTCGACGTCGAAGCCGGCGAGGATCTCGCGGGCCTCCGAGATCTGATGGGCCTCGCGGGAAAGGTCCTTGTCGAGCTCGGCCGCGAGCTTCACGAGCTCCTGGCGGCGCTCCTGGCAGCGCTCCGCCTCTTTGGCGAGACCGTCGGTCTCGATACGGATGCGCGCGAGCGCGGCGCCGCGCTCGGCCTCCTTCTCGCGGAGCGGCTGGATGGTCTCCGCCAGCTCGGCCTCGGCGCGCAGAGCCTTCGCCTCGTCCTCGGTCGCCCGGCCGAGGAGCGCCAAGGTCTCCTGGAAATTGCGCTCCTCGGTCTCGACGAGGGCCTGGGCGTCGATCCACGAGAGGTGTGCGAGCAGGGCCTCGCCGCGGCGGATCTCCTCGGAGAGATCCTTATAGCGACGGGCCTGGCGGGCCTGCCGCTTCAGGCTTTCGATCTGGCTGCCGAGCTGGCCCATGATGTCGGCCAAGCGGGCGAGGTTCTGCTCGGCGCCTTTGAGACGCAACTCGGCCTCGTGGCGGCGGCTGTGGAGGCCGGCGACGCCCGCGGCGTCCTCGAGCACGCGGCGGCGATGCTCGGGCTTGGCGTTGACGATCTCGGAGATCTGGCCTTGCCGGACGAGGGCCGGCGAGCGGGCGCCGGTGGCGGCGTCCTCGAACAGGATCTTCACGTCGCGGGCGCGCGCCTCGCGGCCGTTGATGCGGTAGGCGGAGCCCGCGTCGCGCTCGATGCGGCGAGTGATCTCGATCAGGTCGCTGTCGTTCCACTCGGCGGGGGCCTGGCGCGCGGCGTTGTCGAGGAAGATCGTCACCTCGGCGACGTTGCGCGCGGGGCGGTTCGTGGTGCCGGCGAAAATCACGTCGTCCATGGCGGCGGCGCGCATGGACTTGTGCGAGCTTTCGCCCATGACCCAGCGGATGCCCTCGAGCAGGTTCGACTTGCCGCAGCCGTTCGGACCGACGACGCCGGTGAGGCCGGCTTCGATCACGAGATCGGTCGGCTCGACGAACGATTTGAAACCCAGAAGCCTGAGGCGGCTGATCTTCATGACGTGGCTCTACCCGTACTGAAACCCGACGGCGCGCGCGTGGCGCCCCCTCATCCGCGCAGCGTCTTGGCGAAGCCATGCTCCGCATGGATGCGACCTCTCCCCAGCGGGGAGAGGCTCGAACGCTTCACTGCTCAACTCGAGCTCAGACTTTATTGCGCCGCAGAGGCGGCCCTCGGGGCAGAGAGCAGCGGCTCGACCAGTTCGCGAAGGTCGCTCATGGTGAGCGTCTTCTTCACGAGCTTGCCTTGAACGAAGAAGTTCGGCGTGCCGATGACGCCGAGCGTGCGGCCGCGCTCCTTGACCCACTTCAGGCCGTCGATCATGGCCTGATTCTCAAGGCAAGACTCGAACTGGGCCCGGGTCATCCCCACCTGCGTCGCGACCGCGAAGATGGGATCGAGGCGCACCTCCTGGGACACCCAGGCGGGCTGCTGCTCCATGAATTTCCCATAGAGCGTGAAGTACTTGTCGGGCGGCGCGCAGCGCAACGCGATGGTCGCGTTGCCGGACTGCTTGCCGATAGGGAACTCGCGCATGATGAAGTGCACCTTGCCGGTGTCGATGTAGGTGCGCTTGAACTCGGGGAACGTCTCCCGGTGGAACGCGCGGCAGTGCGGGCAGGTGAGGGACGCGTACTGGACGATGGTGACGGGGGCATCCGGCCGGCCGAGCGTCATCTCGGGCAGCGTGCCGGTCATCATGACGTCGGCGATGGTCGGGTTCTCGATGATCTTGCGGGCGCCCTCCGTCGGGTCCGGAATGGACCCGAAGGCGTTGAAGGGCGTATCGCGCGAGGTGGCGCTTGCCGGGAAGGCCCCGCCGGAGGTTGCGGCATCGGGCGCGGCGGAGCCGGTGCCGGCCGTCGAGAGGGATGTGTTGGAGGAGCAGGCCGACAACAGCATCACGCCGGCCGCAAGCAGGGCGGCCGGGATCCGTCGCGCCGTCGGTCTCAAGACCCCGTCCATTCCACCCCTTGCGTCGTCGGATCGGCCGTCGGATCAGCCCTGCGACAGCAGCGGCTCGATCATCTTGTCGAACTCGGCGATCTCCGGCGGGCCCTGCAGGCGCTTGCCGTTGATGAAGAACGTCGGTGTGGCGCTGACGACGAACGTCTCGGCGGCGCGCGTGTGGGCGGCCGTGAGCTGGTCGAGCAGCTTCTGGTCGGTCAGGCACTTGTCGAAGGTTTCCTGCGTGAAGCCCGCCTGCTTGGCGATCTCGAACAGCTTCGGCGTCGGGTTCTCCTTCACGAAGGCCCACTGCTCCTGGTTGTCGAACAGCACGTCGATCAAGGCCATCGACTTTTCCGTCGAGCCGGCGCAGCGGGCCAGCATGGAGGCGGCGAAGGCGCGCGCATCGAGCGGGAACTCGCGGAAGACGAAGCGGACCTTGCCGGTGTCGATGTACTTCTTCTTGAGCTCGGGGAAGGTCGTGTCGTGGAAGTGCTTGCAGTGGCCGCAGGTCATCGAGGCGTATTCGACGATGGTGACCTTGGCGTCGTCGGCACCGAGGACGAGGTCGGGGAGGTCGTCGCGCTTCATCAGCTCATCGACGGGCACCTCGGCGGGCCCCTGCCTGCGCTGGGCCAGCGCGGGATAGGCCGATGCCGTCAACGCCAGTCCTGTGAGGGCAGCACCGGCCATCAGGGCCTGGCGCCGGTCGAGCCGGCTCATCGCGTTCATTCCTCTCCACTCCATCGTTCTCTATGCCATCGTGCGAGCCAGTGCGGCCGGCCCCGGCACCTTGTGCGTCAGGGGCTGGCTGATAACATGGGCTCGGCGTGCGATTAAGGCAAATCCCGGCTGAACGCCATTTGAACGCGTGCATGCTGAGGAAAAAAGCCAGGAAGATCAGGCGGCGCGTCCGGCGCGATGGCGCGCCCCGCCGTTGAGGACGCCTTGCTCGAGGCGGGCGAGCGCGGCGACGAGAGGGTCGCCGTTGTCGTCTCCCACTCCCTTGTGGGGAGCGGACGGGGATGGAGGTGACCCTGAACGCCGACGTTCCGGGGTCCCTCCCTCCCGGCCTCCCCCACAAGGGGGGAGGAGAAGGGGGGCCTGGACGAGGCGGATTGTTTCGATCGCGCGATAGCCGAAATAGCCGTTGATGCGGTCCATGATCTGGCGGGCGCGGTACTCGATGTCGAGCGCGCGGGCCGGATCGACGCGCAGGATCAGGGTGGCCCCGCGCCGTTCCCCGTCGTCGCCGTCTCCGATCATATCCCCGCCGCGGGGCCATTTGAGCTTGTCGGGGATCGTCGATTGCGCAAGCTCGGCGCCCACGATGCGCGCCCAGTCCGTAATCAGCGTCGCGGTCGAGAAACCGAACTTCTCGAAGGCTTTCCTGGTGAGCGCCGGCACGAAGCTGCCGACCGCCTTGGCCGGCACGAAGCGGGCCGTCGGCGGCGCGGCGAAGCGCGATTGGGAGGGCGCGAGCGCGAGATGCCGGCGCATCGGGTGCGGCAACGTTGGTCTACGCGGCTTTTCTGTGTGCTTTGCGGTCACGTGGCGTCGCTGTCATAGGCAGAGAGGTTGCACGTTCGTAGCATCATGCAAGTGATTCGCGTCGTCTTCGAAGGGAGATCCGATTCGGGATGGGGGACACCGCGAAAACCGTGGCGCGCAGGCAACTGCCCCTTCGCCCGGCCGGGCCGGATACGGTGGCGGCGCTGCTCGACTGGTACGACCGCGAGCGGCGCGACCTGCCGTGGCGGACCCGGCGTGGTCGGCGCCCGGACCCCTATAAGGTCTGGCTCAGCGAGATCATGCTGCAGCAGACGACCGTCAAGGCGGTGATCCCGTTCTACGAGCGGTTTCTCCGCCTCTGGCCGACGGTCGCGGCGCTGGCGGCGGCCGATCTCGACGACGTGCTCGCGGCCTGGGCCGGGCTCGGCTACTACTCGCGGGCCCGCAATCTCCACAAGTGTGCCGTGGCCGTCGTGGCCGGGCATGGCGGGCAGTTTCCGCGGACGGAGAAAGAGCTCTCGGCGTTGCCGGGCATCGGTCCCTATACGGCGGCGGCGATCGCGGCGATCGCGTTCGGCGCGCCGGCGACGCCGGTCGACGGCAATATCGAGCGCGTGGTGTCGCGGCTGTTCGCTTGCCGGCATCCGCTGCCCGGCGCGAAGCGCGAGATCAAGCGGCTTGCGGAGACGCTGACGCCGCAGAGGCGGGCCGGCGATTTCGCGCAGGCCATGATGGATCTCGGCGCGAGCCTCTGCTCGCCGAAGTCCCCTTCATGCCTCATGTGCCCGCTGCAGCAGGACTGCCATGCGCACGCTCTCGGCATCGCCGAACAGCTTCCGGTCAAGCTCGCCAAGCCCGATCGGCCGGTGCGTTACGGCATCGCGTTCCTTGCGCTCAGCGAGGACGGGCGCGTGCTGCTGCGCAAACGCCCGCAAGCGGGCTTGCTCGGCGGCATGCTGGAAGTGCCGTCCACGGAGTGGGGCGACGACTGGCTGCCGGTCGATCAGGCGCTGATCGCGCAGCCGGTGCGCGCGGACTGGTGGAGCGTGCCGGGCGTGGTCAACCACACCTTCACGCACTTCCGGCTCGAGCTGATGGTGATGCGCGCGATCGTCGCTCCGGACGCGAGCCTGACGTTCTGGGCGGCGCCTGAGCGCTGCCGCTGGGTGGCGCGACGCGATCTCGGAAGCGCGGCACTGCCCTCCGTCATGCGCAAGGTCATCGCGCACGCGCTCAAGGAGCAGTGAGGCTCCCTCGCTGCTCCCCGTTTGTGATCAAAGTCACAGGCCGGATTCGCAAAGCGTGCTAGAGCCTCGCCTCTGATAAAATCAGGGGCGAGGCTCTATGTTTTTGGTTTGACGCGTTTTCTTAACGCGAAGTGGTGTCCACTTCGCTTGAAAACGCTTTAGGCTGATCGCTATGCCTCTTGGAAGGAGACACGCGATGATGGCGCACTCGTTCCCGCGTTTCTGGAGCGCCGGTCTGGCGATGATCGTCGTCCTGGCGTCGGTCGCTGCGTCCCGCGCGGCGGACATTCCCAGTTCCCGCAAAACGCAACTGGGCCTCTACATGACCGCCCTCGAAGCCAGCCGTGCTGTCGCGGCCGATCCCAGCAGGGTGCTGTTCCTGGATGTGCGGACGCCGGGAGAACTGATGTTCGTCGGCGCGCCAAGCGAGATCGATGCCAATGTCCCGTTCGTCGATCTGGCGAGCCCTCTCCAGTGGGACGGCCAAAACAATCGCCCTCTGTTCGTGAGGAACGAAGCCTTCGTGTCGACGGTCGAGCGGCGGCTCAAGGAGAAGTCGCTTGGAAAATCCGATCAGGTCATCGTGATGTGTCGTTCCGGCGATCGGTCCGCAAAAGCGGTCGATGTGCTGGCGAGCGCGGGCTTCACCAATGTCTGGACCGTGATCGACGGCTTCGAAGGCGACCCTTCGAAAGACGGGCGGCGTGATGTGAACGGCTGGAGAAACTCGGGGCTGCCGTGGACCTACACGCTCGACAAGAGCAAGCTCGATCTTGCGAGAGACGCCAGGGAGTGAGGCGGGCGGTCCGGCTCGCGTCGAGGCGTGACGCTGTCGCTGGCGTTGAAGAGGTAGATGACATGACTTCCGGAACGGCGTTTGCCGCAAGAGCGGCGTTGTCGGCGACTGTTCTCGCTCTTACCGGTCTTTTCGTTTCTGCCGGACACGCGCACGCGGAGCCCTTGCCGCCCGACAGTGATCTCGTGGTCTCGGCGCGCGCCATTTCGATGGAGCTTGGCGGTACGCTCAAGGCCCGGTTGGAGGCCGCGCTCAAGGAGGGCGGGCCTCAAGCGGCGCTGGGCGTCTGCAAGACCGCCGCTCCGGAGATCGCGGCCCAGGTGTCGGAGCGGTTCGGCGGAACGGTCGGACGCACCGCGCTCAAGGTCCGCAATCCGAAGAACGCTCCGGATGCGTTCGAGACGGACGTTCTCAAGCGGTTCGTCGAAGAGGCGTCCGCCGGCGCGGATGTCACCAAGCTCGAGCATGCGGAGATTTTCGAGGCGGACGGAGTACGGACGTTCCGCTACATGAAAGCCATTCCGATGGCGGCCGCGCCGTGCGCGGTGTGTCACGGACAAGCCGTCGCGCCGGACCTCATGCAGAGTATCCGCGATCTCTATCCTGAAGATCAGGCGACGGGGTTCAGCCCGGGCGATATCCGGGGCGCGTTCACGATTCTGAAGCCGCTTCCCTAGAGCGTTTCCGGCTCAGCTGGAAACAGCGGTTTGGTATGCGGACGCGTGTCTGGACTCCGGCCTGCGCCGAAGTGACGTCGAGTTCAGACTGCGCGTCCCACACCTCTACCGTCATCCCGGTATCATGCATTGACGGGCCTGGCCCGGTTCAGGGCGCGAGCCTATTCCGCGGCGATGAGCGGGGCGGGTGCGTGTTTCGCCAGACCGAGCTCCGCCTTCGCACGCTCGCGTAGCTCGTCGATCGGGTGCAGCCTGCCGCCGCGCTCGTAATGCCAGAAGGTCCACCCGTTGCAGGCTGATTTTCCCTGCACGACCGCACCCAGCCGGTGAATCGAGCCGCGGCTGCCCGGAACGGCGACCGTGCCGTCGGCCTTCACCTCGGCCTTGACTTTGCGGCGCTCGTCGTAGAGCGGGGAGCCGGCGCTGAGCAGGCCGAGCTCCACCAGCGTGCCGAACGGAACGCGCGGCTCGGTGCGCTTCGAGGGCTGCGGCTCGAGCGCGGAGGCCGAGAGCGGCTTCACCCTGGCAATGCGCTCCTCGGCGGCCTTCGCGTAGTCGGGATCGCGCTCGATGCCGATCCAGCGGCGGCCGAGCCTCTGCGCCACGGCTCCCGTGGTGCCGGTGCCGAAGAACGGGTCGAGCACGATGTCGCCGGGGCTCGTGGTCGCGAGCAGGATGCGATGCAGGAGCGCTTCGGGCTTCTGCGTCGGATGGGCCTTGCGGCCGCCGTCGTCCTTGAGCCGCTCCGGGCCTGAGCAGATCGGGAACAGCCAGTCGGAGCGCATCTGCAGATCGTCGTTGGAGGCTTTGAGGCTCTCGTAGTTGAACGTGTAGCGCGACTTCTGATCGCGCGCGGCCCAGATCAGCGTCTCGTGCGCGTTGGTGAAGCGGCGGCCGCGGAAGTTCGGCATCGGGTTCACCTTGCGCCAGACGACGTCGTTCAGGATCCAGAAGCCGATGTCCTGCAGCGCGGCGCCGAGGCGGAAGACGTTGTGATAGGAGCCGATCAGCCACAGCGCGCCGTCCGGCTTCAGGATGCGTCGGCATTCGGCGAGCCAGGCGCGCGTGAAGCAGTCGTACTCCTCGAACGAGGCGAACTTGTCCCAGGCGTCGTCGACGCCGTCGACGCGCGTGTTGTTGGGACGCAGGAGCTCGGTCGCGAGCTGGAGGTTGTAGGGCGGGTCGGCGAAGACGAGGTCTACGCTTCGATCCGGTATTCGACGAAGCTCGTCGAGGCAATCGCCCACCAGGATTCGATTTCCGGCCAGAGACCGATCTCCGGCCACGCGGCTGCTGTTCCGCGCAGCCGGACTCCCACCACGACGCACACCCATTCGACGCTACTCACTGAGAAAAACCAGAGATGCCCAGGATCCATGAAACGAACCCGCTACGCTGACAAGCCGGTCCCACCGTTAACGGAATGTAAACGGCGCGAGTTAATTTTCGGTAAACGCGGCGGGTTGATCGAGCCTCCTTCAAGGCGTCACGAGGAGAAGACTCGCACGGTTTTGCGGCGGACGGAAGACCGAACTCGACTCCGCTATACACGCTTTCGATCGGCGCGGATGCGCAAGGCGAGCGCGTGTGCCGTCCCGGTCAGGTGGGCCCGGTCTCCGATCCATGGGGCTCGGAGACGGCGCTTGCGGCTCTGCCATAGGTGACGAGCATGGCGTCCGCCAGCGTGTCCGACGTGATGACCACGTCGGTGGCTCCGTATTTCGTCAGGTACTCGGCCTCGGGCTCGTTTTGCGCGCGCCCGATGATCGGCATCGTCGGGTTGGTGGAGCGTGCCTGCTCGATCGCCTCACCGGCTTCGAAGTTGCTTGGAATGGCGACGATCATGCTGGCCGCCTTGGCGGGATTGGCCGCGTAGAGGAGCGTCGCTGCGCTTCCGGCGATGCCCTCGATGTTACGGGCGTTGAGGCGCTTGATCTCCTCGTCGCTCTCGTCGATCACGTAGAGCGGCACCGATTGGGCCGCGAGCGCGTCGATGATGCGCTTTCCAACGCGGCCGATGCCGACGACGATGGTGTGGCCTTCGAGCGCCGTGACATGAACGGGCTCGACGTCGTCCTCCTCCATCTTCTCCGCGGCCGCGGCTTCAGTACCGGGCTCGTGGTGCGCATCCTTCTTCTCGAGCCATGGTTTCAGGCGGTCGAGCCCCCAAAAGAACAGGGGGTTGATGACGATCGACAGGAGAGCGCCCGCGAGAATGAGGTTGCGTCCTTCCGCATGCAAGAGGTCGAGGCTCATGCCGAGTGCCGCCAGGATGAACGAGAACTCGCCGATCTGCGCGAGGCTCGCCGAGATGGTGAAGGCGGTTCCGAGCGGATGGCCGAAGGCGCGCACGATGGCGAAGGCGGCGAGCGATTTTCCGACGATGATGATCAGCAGCGTCGCCGCCACGGCGAGCGGCTGGGTCAGCACGATCTGCGGGTCGAACAGCATGCCGACGGAGACGAAGAACAGAACGGCAAACGCATCGCGGAGCGGCAGGCTCTCGTTGGCGGCCTGCTGCGAGAGCTGGGACTCGCTCAGGATCAGGCCGGCGAAGAAGGCGCCGAGCGCGAACGACACGCCGAACAGGTTGGCGGCGATGAAGGCGACGCCGAGGGCGATCGACAGGACGGCGAGCCGGAAAAGCTCGCGCGAGCCGGTGTGGGCCGTGTAGTGCAGGATCCAGGGAATGACGCGGCGGCCGACAACCATCATGATGGCAACGAACGCCGCCACCTTGCCGATGGTGAGGAGGACGGTGGACAGGAGCTGTCCGATGTCGACCGACGGGGCGCCTGCCGTCACTCCGTTGGCGTTGCCGCCGAGCAGAGGGGCGATGGCCGGCAGGAGCACCAGCGTCAGGACCATCACGAGGTCCTCGACGATGAGCCAGCCGACCGCGATCCGGCCGCGTTCGGTGGTGATGAGGCGGCGGTCCTGCAGCGCGCGCAACAGTACGACCGTGCTGGCGCACGACAGGGCGAGGCCGAAGACGAGGCCGACGCCGGCCGTCCAGCCGAGCAGATGAGCCAAGCCCGCCCCGAGGAGCGTGGCGACGGCGATCTGCACGATGGCGCCTGGGATGGCGATGGCGCGGACGGACCACAGCTCCTTGACGGAGAAATGCAGGCCGACGCCGAACATGAGGAGGATGACGCCGATCTCCGCCAGCTCGTTGGCGATCGATTGGTCGGCGACGAAGCCCGGCGTATGCGCCCCGATGGCAATGCCCGCGACGAGGTAACCGACCAACGGCGAGATGCGAAGGCGGTGGGCCAGCGCACCGAATACGAACGCCAGGGCCAGACCTGCCACGATCGTCGCGATGAGCGGCGTATGATGCGGCATCGTGGGGACGGCTTCCTTTCGATCCGGCGGCCAAAGCGAGGCCGTGACGATCTCAGGCGAAGTCCGAAAACGCAAGGCGTTTGCACGCGCCGGCCGTCGTTTTGTCGGGTGTTCGAGTTATCGGGTGTTCGAGGCGGTGCTCAGGAGATGGCGTCGGCCTCGATCAGCTCGAGCGCGAGCTGCACGGGCTTCCACGAGCGGCGATGGTGCACGGAGAGGCCGAGGCGCACGAGGGCCGCCCGATGCTCGGGCGTGCCATAGCCCTTGTGCCGCTCGAAACCGTAGCCGGGCAGATCGCGCGCTAGTGCGATCATCATGCGGTCGCGCGTGACCTTGGCAATAATCGACGCGGCGGCGATCGACAGGCATTTGGCATCGCCCTTGACGATGGTGCGCGTCTCGCACGCAAGCCGCGGGGCGCGGTTGCCGTCGACCAGGGCGAGGCGCGGGCGACACGACAGGCCTTTCACGGCTTCACCCATCGCCCACAGCGTGGCCGCCAGGATGTTGTCGCGCTCGATGCGCTCGACATCGCCGATCCCGACGCCAATGGCGACAGCTGTGGCGGTGATGCGCGCAAACAGGCGCTCGCGCTCCTCCGCATCGAGGGCTTTCGAATCGTCGATGCCTTGTGGGATGCGGTCGGGATCGAGCACGACGGCGGCCGCGACCACCGGACCCGCCCATGGGCCTCGCCCGGCTTCATCGATGCCCACGATAGGGCCGCCCGCAAGCGAAAGCTCCGCGGCCTCCAGCTCGAACGTCGGCACGATTTTCGAATCATCCACCCGCATGCAGCAGCGTTGCGGGCGGCTGCGGAAGTGT
>NZ_DAITQL010000064.1:0-23278 GCF_036833075.1 Hyphomicrobium sp. | reverse complement strand
GAGATGATGCCGTTCAACCCGCTGGTCGGCGAGTTCCGCGTGCATTACGCGGGTTTCATGGACCCGGGCTTCGGGCATCGGGCGGCGGGCGGAGCGGGCTCACGCGTGGTCTTGGAAGTGCGCTCGCACACCGTGCCGTTCATCCTCGAGGACGGCCAGATCATCGGCCGGCTCGTCTACGAGCGCATGATGGAAGTGCCCGAGACGCTTTACGGCCGCGATCTCGGCAGCCACTACCAGGCGCAGGGGCTCAAGCTCTCGAAGCATTTCCGTTAGAGAGTTTCCGTTTCAGATGGAAACAGTGGTTCGACATGCGCAACCCGTCTGGACTCCGGCCTTCGCCGGAGTGACGTTGAGTTTGCGTAGCCCGCCTGCATACAAATGACGTCATCCCGGCATCATGGCGGAGCCATGCTCCGCATGGACGGCCGGGATCCAGACACGCCAATTGCTCACATGACCATGTTTCCACCTAAGTCGGAACGACTCTAGGCCGGATGCAGGCTTCAGGCCGTGGCGAAGTAGCCGGCGAGGAAGCGCTGGTAGATGGCGGTCAGCCGCTCGAGGTCGGCGATGGGCACGCGCTCGTCGACGGCGTGGATGGTCGTGTTGACGAGACCGAACTCGACGACCGGGCAGACGTCCTTGATGAAGCGGGCGTCCGACGTGCCGCCGCCGGTCGAGAGGGCCGGCGTGCGGCCGGTCTCTGCCTTGATCGCCGCCGCGAGCGTGTCGACGAGCACGCCGGGCCTGGTCAGGAACACGTCTCCGGTTCCGGAGAATTCGAGATCGTAGGCAGCGTTCAGGGTCGCGGCGGCTGCCGCGCACTCGGCGCGCACCCAGGCTTCGATGGTGGGGCGGCGCCAGGTGTCGTTGTAGCGGATGTTGAAGGTGGCGCGCGCTTCGGCCGGGATGACGTTCGCGGCGCGGTTCGGCACCGAGAGCACCGTCACCTGCAGGTTCGACGGCTCGAAGTCCGGCGTGCCGCGGTCGATCTCGGCCGCGGAGAGCCGGTCGAGGATTCGCGCGAGCTTCGGGATCGGATTGTCGGCCTTGCCGGGATAGGCGGCGTGGCCCTGCCTGCCGTGCACGACGATCTCGGCCGTCAGCGACCCGCGGCGCCCGATCTTGATCTCGTCGCCGAGCGCTTCGGGGTTCGACGGCTCGCCAACGAGGCAGGCGTCCGGCACCTCGCCGCGCGCCGTCATCCAGTCGAGCAGCTTCATGGTGCCGTTGATGGATGGGCCTTCCTCGTCGCCCGTGATGAGGAGAGAGATGGAGCCGTTGCGGCTGCCGCCTGACTCGAGGTGGCGCAGCGCGGCGGCGACGAAGCAGGCGACGCCGCCCTTCATGTCGACGGCGCCGCGCCCGTAGAGAACGCCGTCGCGGATCTCGCCCGCGAAGGGTGGCACGGTCCAGGCGGCGAGGTCGCCCGGCGGGACGACGTCGGTGTGGCCGGCGAAGCAAAGGTGCGGCTGCCCCGTGCCGATGCGCGCGTACAGGTTTTCGACGTCGGGCGTGCCAGGCTCGGTGAACGTCAGGCGATGGCAGGCGAAGCCCGCGGGCGCGAGCACGCTCTCGAGCAGGTCGAGCGCGCCGCCTTCGACGGGCGTCACGCTTTCGCAGCGGATCAGGGCCTGCGTGAGGGCGACAGGATCGGTTGCGGTGACGGTCATGTGGTGTTCGTCCTCTCGGCGTGCGCAGGCGCGTGGGGAACGTGGTCGCCCGGCAGCGCCTCGACGATGGTGATCTTCTGCCAGATCTTGTTCGAAAGATCCGAGGTCAGGAGCTCGATGGCGCCCACCGTCTCGACCACGACGGGGTCGCTCAGCTTCTCGGCGTAGAGGGCAGCGCACTTGGCGGTCAGCGACAGGAGCTCGGAGCAGTAGTCGAGGTAGCGGATGAGCTCGAACGGCGTCATGGGCCGCTCGGGGGAGCTTGCCGTGCGGAGCTGGCCCAGCATGCTCGGGTCCTTGGTCAACTGGTGCATGTCGATGACATGGATGATGGAGCGCAGCTCGTGCAACGCCTTGAGCGCGCGGTCGCGCTTCCAGCGCGCTTCGAGCGAGGCCAGGAAATAGGCGGCGCCGCCGAGAACGATGAGGAGGTTCACGCCGGCGTCGACGCCCTGCATCATCTCGGACAAATCATCGGAGGTCTTGAGCGAGGACGCCTCCAGGGCCAGAAGTGCGGCGAGCGTGAGAACGACCGCGAGCAACGTCAGGAGCGAGAGCCGCAACCCCCAGATCGGCTTCGACACGGCGACGATGCGCTTCGAAGTCTGCTGCGCAAGCGCCACCACCTCGCCGCAGACGCGGCTCAGGCCGGAGCCCGGAAAGCGCTGTCCGATGCGCGTCTCGAGCTCGGCGAGGGTGGCGATGATCTTGGCTGGGTCGAGAGAGCGGTACATTGGCGAGCCTCTGGACAGAGTCTCGTAGAGGTCCCTGGATGGCCGGGTCAAGCCCGGCCATGGTGGTGTGCAAAGGGAAATATGCGCGGCGACGAGGGCACCGCCGCGCCGGCGCGTCAGTCGCGCAGGAGGTCGTTGATGGACGTCTTCGAGCGCGTCTTCTCGTCGACGCGCTTGACGATGACGGCGCAGTAGAGGTTCGGGCCCGGCTCGCCGTTCGGCAGCGGCTTGCCCGGCATGGTGCCGGAGACGATGACGGAATAAGGGGGCACGCGGCCGAAGTGCTTCTCGCCCGTCGCCCGGTCGATGATGGTGGTCGAGGCGCCGAGGTAGACGCCCATGGAGAGCACCGAGCCCTCGCCGACGATCACGCCCTCGGCCACCTCGGCGCGGGCACCGATGAAGCAGTTGTCCTCGATGATGACGGGGCCGGCCTGCAGCGGCTCGAGCACGCCGCCGATGCCGGCGCCGCCCGAGATGTGGCAGTTCTTGCCGATCTGGGCGCAGGAGCCCACGGTGGCCCAGGTATCGACCATGGTGCCGCTATCGACGCGGGCGCCCAGGTTGACAAACGACGGCAGCAGCACGGCGCCGGGCGCGATGTAGGCCGAGCGGCGGACGACGGCGCCCGGGAGCACGCGGAAGCCGCCCTTCTTGAAATCCTCGGCGGTCCAGCCCGCGAACTTGGGCGGCACCTTGTCCCAATAGAACGAGCCCGCGGGGCCACCTGGGATGAGGTCCATGTCGGTCAGGCGAAACGACAGCAGCACGGCCTTCTTCAGCCACTGATTGACGACCCATTCGCCGCTCGTCTTCTCGGCGACGCGGGCTTCCCCCCGGTCCAGAAGGTCGAGCGCGGCCTCGACGGCCTCGCGCACGGGGCCCTTGGTCGCCGGGGTCACGCCGTCGCGGGCTTCCCAAGCCGTTTCGATCGTCGTCTGAAGGTCGCTCATGCTCGTTCTGGCCCTCTTGCTCGTCTGCAGGCGTTCATGACCGTTCATCCGGGGAGCTGTCAATGCTTGGCCCGCCCAGCCCCACCGGGCCGGGGCACGCCGGGCCGCGAAAGGCAAACCTCACGTTAACACGCGTGCTCTAATCTGACCGAGGTCATTGCGCGCGCGCCCCGTCGGCTGGGGATGCGGCGTATCGGATTTTGTAAAGCGTCGGGAGGTCGGCATGGGCAGACCCCAGGATCTCGGGGTGACGGGCAACGTCGTGACGGGCGGGCCTTGGAGCATGCGCGACGCTTATGTTGCCGAGACGGCCGTCGCCCTCGACCGGCTCGCGGCCAAGCTCGAGCGGCTCGAGCGGCGGGAGGAAATGCTCGCCAAACGGGTCGAGGAGCTCACCGATCACGCCGAACAGACGACGCGCTTTCAGGCGCTGGCGGAAAGCCTCAGAAACGCGCGCGACTACAAGCTCGACGAAGTGTTCCGCCTGGTGCGCGACGTGCGCGGCCGCGTCGACGCCATCGAAGGCCCGCGGGTCGCGTTCAACGCGCTCAACCACAAGACGTTCGCATCCGTAGATCGCACGCTGGCGGAGCTTTCGGCGGCGCGGGTGGAGACGAGCTTCGGGTCCCGGCCGCCGAGCGGCCTCATGGTGGCGTTTCTCGCGGTGGCGGCGCTCGCCTCACTCGCCGGCGTCATCTTTCTCTAGGTCATGACCCTAGTTGGATGCGGCCGGCGCCGCGATGGCGCTGGCGATAAGGGCCTTGGCGTCGGCGGTGTCCCATTCGGCGGGGCCCGGCAGGCGGCCGATCTCGCGGCCTTGCGGGTCGATCAGGATCGTGGTCGGCATGCCGATGGCCTTCAAGGCCGAGCCGGCGCGCGTCGTCGGGTCGGCGTAGAGCTTGAGCGACGTCACGCCGATGCTGTCGAGGAACTTGCGCGCCGCTTCGCGACCCGTGCGGTCGACCGCGAGCGCGACGACCTCGAAGGTCTCGGAGCCGAGCTCCCGCTGCAGCCGGTCGAGGGAGGGCATCTCCTCGCGGCAGGGCGCACACCACGTCGCCCACAGGTTGAGCAGCACCGTTTTGCCGCGGAAGTCCTTGAGCGTCCGGGGGGCGTCCGTCTCGTCGATGAAATTTACGTCGGCCAGGGGCTCGGGCGTCTTCTTGAAGACGAAGGCCGGCAGACCGGGCGCGCGCCGCCGCCCCTCCGCGGTGTCCTTGGCCGGGGCCGTGGGGGCCTCGGAAACGCCGGTGTTGTCAGGGCGGCCAAGCGTGCCGTATACCGCCGCAAAGCCGACAA
This sequence comes from Hyphomicrobium sp., assembly GCF_036833075.1. GTDB lineage: Bacteria > Pseudomonadota > Alphaproteobacteria > Rhizobiales > Hyphomicrobiaceae > Hyphomicrobium_C. The sequence continues at coordinate 18,616 of NZ_DAITQL010000064.1, read as the reverse complement.
GAGCCGCGACCGCGGCCAGGGCAATGACGGCCGTCGTGCTCGTTCTGGGTGCGCCGGACGGGTTTCTGTTTTCGTTCATCGCTCAGTGCTTCCGTTCCCTGGGTCTTACGGAGGGCCCGTTCCGTGACAGAGAAAAGCGCCAACAAGATGTGGGGCGGCCGGTTCGCCGCCTCGCCCGCCGAGATCATGGAGGAGATAAATGTCTCGGTCTCCTTCGACAAGGCGCTCGCGCCGCAGGACATCCGCGGCTCCAAGGCGCATGCAGCCATGCTCGGCGAGACGGGGATCATCACCAAGAGCGATGCGCGGGAGATCCTGAGGGGGCTCGACCAGGTGGCGGCCGAGATCGCAGACGGGAGCTTCGTGTTCTCGCGCGCGCTCGAGGATGTGCACATGAACGTCGAAAGCCGGCTCAAGGAGCTGATCGGCACGCCGGCCGGGCGGCTGCACACGGCGCGCTCGCGCAACGATCAGGTGGCGACCGACTTCCGGCTGTTCGTGCGCGATGCGACCGACGGGATCATCGCTGCCATCGGCGCCCTGCAGGCGGCGCTGGTCGGCAAGGCGGAAGCGCATGCGGCGACGGTCATGCCCGGCTTCACGCATCTTCAGCCCGCCCAGCCGGTCACGTTCGGCCACCATCTGCTCGCCTATGTCGAGATGCTGGGGCGCGACCGGGGACGGTTCACGGACGCGCGGCGGCGGCTCAACGAGTGCCCGCTCGGCTCGGCGGCGCTCGCCGGGACCTCGTTCCCCATCGACCGGCAGAAGACGGCCGAGGTGCTCGGCTTCGACCGGGCCATGGCGAACTCGCTCGACGGCGTGGCGGACCGGGACTTCGCGCTCGAGGTGCTGGCGGCGGCCTCCATCACGGCGGTGCATCTGTCGCGCTTGGCCGAGGAGATCGTGCTCTGGATGACGCCGCAGTTCGGCTTCATCCGGCTCTCGGACCGTTTCACGACCGGCTCGTCGATCATGCCGCAGAAGCGGAACCCGGATGCGGCGGAGCTGGTGCGCGCCAAGGTCGGGCGCATTGCGGCGGCGTTCCAGGGCCTCCTCATGGTGATGAAGGGGCTGCCGCTCGCCTATTCCAAGGACATGCAGGAGGACAAGGAAGCGACCTTCGACGCGCTGGCCTCGCTCCGCCTCGCGCTCGCCGCCATGGCGGGCATGGTCGGCGATCTCGAGCCGGTCAAGGAGGCCATGCGGGCCGCGGCCGGGCGCGGGTATGCGACGGCGACCGATCTTGCCGATTGGCTGGTGCGGGAGCTCAAGATGCCGTTCCGCGAGGCCCACCACGTGACGGGCGCCATCGTCAAGGCCGCCGAGGAGCGGGGGCTCGAGCTCGAGGCCGTGCCGCTCGACGTCATGCAGGCCATCGAGCCCCGCATATCGAACGGCGTTTACTCTGTCCTTTCGGTGGAGAACTCGGTACGGTCGCGCCGGAGCTATGGGGGAACTTCGCCACAGAACGTCGCGAAAATGGCGCGGGTCTGGGCGCGGCGCTTGGAAAAGGAGGCCGCCGGGCGCTAAAATCCGCCCGGTTTCCCTGCTAACCGCTGGATGTGCCGCGGTTCCTTTGGGCTGGTCGCAATTGGGCTTGATCGAGATGATGCGTTTTGCTCGCGCTGCCATGGCCGCTTCCGCGCTGGCGTTCACGCTTGCGGGCTGTGGCGTGCGCGGCGGCCTTGAGGCTCCGCCCGAGGCCAAGACGCAGACCACGGCAGACGCCCAGTCCGGCGAGGGCAAGCCCGAGGGAGCGGCGCCCAAGCCGCACAAGCCCTTCATTCTGGACGGTCTGGTCCGTTAGCGCCCCAACGTGACTTCTGCGAGCGTCGCCGCGTTTCTCCCGCCAGAGCCTTTGTTTTTCAGTATGACGCGTTTTCTTAACGCGAAGTGGTGTCCACTTCGCTTGAAAACGCTCTATAGGTGCGTCGCCGCCGGCGTCGGCCGGTGATTTCCTGTTTTCCGGGCCCCTCTCTCCCATGCATCACTTCGCTTATCAGGACGGCGTGCTTCACGCCGAGCATGTCAGCCTCCCGCGGATCGCCGCCGAGATCGGGACGCCGTTCTACTGCTATTCGACGGCCACGCTGGCGCGGCACTATCGCGTGCTGGCCCAAGCGTTCGAGGGCCAGGACGCGGTGATCTGCTTTGCGGTCAAGGCCAACTCCAACCAGGCCGTGCTGGCGACGATGGCGCGCGCGGGGGCGGGCATGGACGTCGTCTCGGAGGGCGAGCTCCGGCGCGCGCGGGCGGCGGGCGTGCCGGCCGGCCGGATCATCTTCGCGGGCGTCGGGAAATCGCGCGAGGAGATGGCTTATGCCCTGCGCGAGGGTATCTTCAGCTTCAATGTCGAGAGCGAGCCGGAGCTGCGGGCGCTCTCGGAGGTGGCAGAGGGGCTCGGTGTCACGGCGCGCGTCGCGCTACGCGTCAACCCGGACGTCGATGCCAAGACGCACGCCAAGATCTCGACCGGCAAAAGCGAGAACAAGTTCGGCATCCCCTACCTCGAGGCGCCGCGGCTCTACGCGGAAGCGCGCAGCCTTCCGGGGCTCGACGTCTCCGGCATTCATATGCACATCGGCAGCCAGATCACGGATCTGGCGCCGTTTCGCGATGCGTTCCGGCTGATGCGCGACCTGACGCTGGAGCTGCGCCGCGCAGGCTCGGCGATCCATCACCTCGACATCGGCGGCGGGCTCGGCGTCCCCTACCGCGGCGCGGACGAGGTTCCGCCGCATCCGGACGCGTATGCCGCGCTCGTCAAGGCGGCCCTCGGCGACCTCGAGGCGCGCATCTACCTCGAACCGGGGCGCATGATCGTCGGCAATGCGGGCATCCTCGTCACGCGCGTCCTCTACGCCAAGGCGGGCGCCGGCAAGCGGTTCACGATCGTCGATGCGGCGATGAACGACCTTCTGCGGCCCACGCTCTACGACGCCTATCACGAGGTCTGGCCGGTGCTCGAAGGGCGACTCTCGGGCCCGCGCACGCTGCAGGACATCGTGGGCCCGGTGTGCGAGACCGGCGACTACCTCGCGCTCGAGCGCGAGCTGCCCGCGTTCGAGCCTTCGGATCTGATGGCGGTGATGACGGCGGGCGCCTATGGCGCGGTGATGTCGTCCACGTACAACACGCGCCTTCTGGTGCCGGAGGTGCTGGTCGACGGCGCAGCCTACGCCGTCGTGCGGCCGCGGCCGTCCTACGACGACCTGATCGGCCTCGACCGCCTGCCGCCGTGGCTCGCGGGCTAGGTATTCGGCCCGGGTGAGGAAGCATTGACGGGCCGGGCCCGCGCCCGTGGCGGCGCCAAGGGGCCGTCTCGGGAGAAGGCACGGGCCCAATTCATCAAGCGCAATTCCCTACCGTTTTTCAGGGTGTTGGCGCCGCCGCGGATCCGGGCGAGGCCTGTGAACGTTAGCGGTTTGTAATGAACCTGCCCCCGGGGCCCATGCTAGGTTTGGTGCCATGGAGATGGATCAGGGGCCGCGAGCGGCCGATCGTTCGTTCGAGCGCAAGATCTGGCGCGCCCGCATGGCGGTCGTGCTCGAGCAGGTGTGGCTCAAGCTGTGGCTCGTCATCGCCGTCGTCGCCGTCTTCCTCCTCGTCTCCTATGCGGGCCTTTGGCCCCGCCTGCCGCTGCCGCTGCATGTGGTGGTCCTCGGGCTGTTCGGCTTGGCGCTCGCCGTCGCGCTCGCCTCCTTTTTGCGCGTTGCCTGGCCCTCCCGCGAGGACGCCATCCGGCGCATCGAGCGCGTGTCCGGCGTGCCGCATCGGCCGGCGACGTCCTATGAGGATACGCTGAGCGCGCCGTCCTCGGACCCCGCGACGCAGGCGATCTGGCAGGCGCATCGGGCGCGCATGGCGGCGCTGCTCGGCAAGCTCAGGTCCGGCAAGCCGCGGCCGCGTACGGACCGCTTCGATCCGTTTGCCATCCGCGCCGCATTGCTGCTCGGTCTCGTGGGCCTCACCGGCCTTCTCGGCGACCGCGTCGGCGAGCGCGTGCGGGATGCGTTCACGTTTGCCGCGGTGCATACCGATTCGCAGGCGCGGCTCGATGCCTGGCTGACGCCGCCCGCGTACACGGGACGTCCGCCGGTCATGCTGGCGGATGGCGCCGGCGGCGTGCGGACGCAGCCTGCCGCGGGAGGAGCCGACGCCGACGGCAAGGCGCGGCTGCCCGAGGTTCCGACCCGGAGCGTCCTCATCGTGCGCGTTGGCGGCATGGGATCAGCGCCGCTCACCGTCGAGGTGACGCCGACAGTCCCCAAGGGCGAGACAGCCGCCGCCGAGCGCTTCGAGGCCAAGCCCGAGACGGATGTCGGCGACCTCAAGGAGGTCCGCACCGAGATGACCCGCTCGGCGCGGGTGCGCGCGCTCGCCGGCGGGTCGGAGCTTGCCGCCTGGGACATCGTGGTGATCCCCGACCAGCTTCCCAGGATCTCGCTCTCGCGGCTGCCCGAGCTAACGCCGCGCGGCTCGCTCAAGCTCACCTACAAGGTCGAGGACGACTACGGCGTGGCCTCCGCCGGCGTGAAGCTCAAGAAGCTTCCCGATCCGCCGCGCGATCCGGAGAAGGCGTGGGCGCGACCCGAGCCGCTGCGTGGCCCCCGCGCGCCGCTCCTGCGTCCGCCCAAGCTTGAGCTGCGTTTGCCGCGGCCCAACGCGACCTCGGCAGAGGCGCACACCTATTTCGAGATGGCCTCCCATCCCTGGGCGGGCCGCAAGGTCGTCATGACGCTCGAGGCGAAGGATGTCGCGGGGCAGATCGGGCAAAGCCCGGGCTTCGAAATGATCCTGCCCGAGCGCCAGTTCACGCAGCCGCTCGCGCGCGCCATCGTCGAGCAGCGCAAGAAGCTCATGGAAGACAGCCGCTACCGCCCGACGGTGGTATTCGCGCTCGACGCCCTGACGCTTGAGCCCGACGGCTTCATCGACGATCCGCGCGTGTATCTGGGTCTCAGGACGGCGCGGTATCGGCTCTTGAGCGACCGTTCGCGGGCAGGCACGAAGAGCGTCGTGGACCAGCTCTGGCAGATCGCGCTCAGGATCGAGGACGGAAACCTCTCGGATGCCGAGCGCGCCCTCAAGGAGGCGCAGGACAAGCTCTCCAAGGCGCTCGAGAACGGTGCGTCCGAGGAAGAGATCAAGCAACTGATGCAGGAGCTGCGTCAGGCGCTGAACGAGTTCATGAAGCAGCTCGCGCAGGAAAACCAGGAGGGTGAGCCGCAGGACGGCCAGAACCCGGACGAGCAGTCGCTCGCCCAGGACGACCTTGAGCGCATGATGCGCAATCTCGAGGAGATGGCGAAAAACGGCGCGCGCGAGCAGGCCCAGCAGCTTCTTTCCGAAATGCAGGATCTCATGGAGCGCCTGCAGGCGGGTCGCCAGGACAAGGACCAGGCGCAGAAAACCCGCGAGATGATGAAGATGATGGAAGAGCTGGGCAACATGGTCGGCGACCAGCAGCAGCTCATGGACGACACGTTCGGCGAGCAGCGCGCGCAGGAGGACGGCGGACAGGGGAACGATCAGAAGCCGCCGCCCGGCATGAAGGGCATGGGCGGTGACGGGCAGCAGGGCGACATCGGCGCGCCGCCGGGGCAGTCGGATCAGGCGCAGCGCGGACGCGGCGGCCAGCGCGCGCCCGGCGGCGAGGGTCAGCAGGGGCGTGGCGATCAGCTCGGCCAGGGCGCGGGACGGCGTGGTCTCGACGACCTCACGCAGCGTCAGCGCGCGCTCAAGGACCGGCTCGGGCAACTGCAGAAGCAGATGCGCGAGAAGGGCGGCTCCTCGAGCCAGCAGCTTCAGGACGCCGAGGGCGCCATGCAGGGCGCCGGAGAGGCGCTCGAGCGCGGCGATCTCGAGGAGGCGACCGAGCAGCAGGGCCGCGCGCTCGACCAGATGCGCCAGGGTGCGCAGAACATGGCGCAGGAAATGATGCGCAACATGCCGCAGCGCTACGGTCAGTCGGGCGATACGCCGCGCGATCCGCTCGGACGCCCGCAGCGCACGCAGGGACCGGACCTCGGCACGTCGGTCAAGGTGCCGGATCAGATCGATGTGCAGCGGGCGCGCGAGATCCTGGAGGAGCTGCGCCGCAGGCTCGGCGAAGCGACGCGCGCCCCGGCCGAGCTCGATTATCTCGAACGGTTGCTGCGGCGCTTCTGACGCGCTGCTGTCTCATTTCGCTAGAGCCTGTTCGCCTCTGGCAGGCTCAGACGCGAGGCTCTCTGGTTTTTGGTTTGACGCGTTTTCTTAATGCGAAGTGGTGTCCACTTCGCTTGAAAACGCTTTAGGCTGCGGACGCGTGCGTGGATCCGGTCCCAGGCGTTCGCCCGAGTGAGCTCTGGTCCGACGGCGCGTCAGGGTGCGGCGACGGGGGCGGAGCGGATGCCGAGGCCGAAGATGCCCTGGTGGCTCACGAAGGTCGTGGTCAGACGGCCGCCGGGCGGCTCCGCGCCGGTCCACCAGTTCCGAAACTGGCTCCAGAGATCGAGCGGCAGCCAGGAGCCTTCGCGCTCGCTGAGCGGCATCCCGTAAGGTGCGAACGTGAACTTGTACTCGATGAAATAGGAGACGCGCGCCGTGCGCAGCTCGAGGCCGATCAGCGCCTGCGCAACGGGGCCCGCAAGCTGGTACTCGTAGGTCCTCTTGTCGGCGCTGGCGAGATGAACCTCGGAATGGGGCAGCGACACGCCGGCGCCGAGGCCGACATAGGGCTGAAGGCCCAGCGAAAAACTCGGCAGCCGCAGGAGGCCGTTCAGCGTCAGCATGTTGTGGCCGTGGCTCGCCTCGAGCTTGCGGAAGATATCGCGCAGCCGCGCACGCTCGGGCGCCGGGGCGCCGTTCAGCGTCCCTTGAAAGGTGACATCCTCGTCGAGGCGGGCGAGCGCCTTCGAATGGGTGAAGTCGAGCATGGCGCCGAGGCGGCCAGCACCGAAGCGGACGATGCGCGCGCCATAGTAGACCGGGTTGACGAAGGGCTTGCCGTCCCAGGCGACATCCCTGGCGGTGAGGTCGTGGAGACCGTCCTTCTTGAGCCCGACGTCGCTCGGGTAAGTGTAGGGCACGCCGCCGTAGCCGGCGAACATCACCTCGCGGCCGGGGGGGGCGAGCCCGGTGCGGGGGGAGGTGGTTCCGGCGGCCTCGTCCGGGCGTGACCCTTCGGCGGTCTGCTCGAGGACGACCGGCGTGGCGGCGACGGCCAGGGCGGCCGCGGCGAAGAGAGCCGACAGAGCCTCCGTCAGGCGCGTCGCGGGTTTGCCCCGTGCGCCGTGCGCCGGCCCGGATGTCCAGGCCCGGGACCTCCAGACGTGACCCGTCCAGGCTCGGCCCGTCGCACCTCGCATCGATCGATCCCCTCCGCGTCCCAACGCGGTCATGGTCTATCGGATCGTGGCGGCCCGCTCAACCCAGCTGTCGAGAGCGTTGCGGCCAGCGGCTCTGAGAGCATTAGGGGCGCGGCTTTCCGAGCTCTTCAAGCATGCGGTAGACGATCTCGATCTGCGGCGCCTTCCGCGTCAGATAGTCGTCGCTTGTGTAGCCCCACCAGTCCCAGCAGCCCTGCGGGTTGACGGGCGAGGCGGAGACCTCGGGAAAGAGGATGATGAGCGCGTTCGCGTCGGCCCAGTTGGCGTAGCCGGAGCCGCGCACGAAGGCATCGCCGGCCACGGCGCGGTTCTGGGTGCAGCCGTGGTAGGCGATGTGGACCCGGCACGTCGTCCCTCCGGCGCAGCTCGGGGGGATGTAGACCACGCCGCGCCTCGCCATGCCGTGGTTGGCTATTCCCTCCGCAAAGGGCCGCTGGTCGAACTCCTGGAAGACGCCTCCCGGCGTTGCGGCGCGCGCGGCCATCGGCCCGTAGATGTGCTGGAGGACGCTGCCCGCCTGGTCGTAGTCGCAATCGACGACGAACGGCTTGCCGGTGAGCTCGCACGACAAGCCGCCGGTGTCGGTGACGAAGGCGTGCCCGGCCGGCGTGTCGGTGACGAAGGCGAGGTTCTCTTCGGGAATGCCGAGCCCACGGTAATAGGCGTAGGCCGCCTCGACGATGGCGGGGACGACGGTGCGGTCGTTCTCTCCGGAGAAGAGATAGACCCGGTCCCCGAGGAGGCTCGACAGCGGATCGATGCGGCCGGCCTCCGCGAGGCTTTTCGTTTTCTCGACCAGCCGGGGAACGTCGGGGATGCCCCAGAGGGCGAGCGCGTTCAGCATGCAGCCGTTGACGGCCTTCGACAGATTGAGAAGCGCGAGGCCCGGGCCCGACATCACGTCGGCATAGGCGCTCTCCGCGCAGCCGTAGGGGCCGCCGGCGATGATGGCGGCGCCGACGACAACGCTCGCGTGGGCGACCTGGAACTGGCCGGCCATGTAGGCGCCGGAGGAGATGCCGGAGACGGAGGTCTGCGAGATGTCGGCGGCGAGCGCGGGCAGGCTGGGGACGGTCTCCTCGGCTTTGGCGGCGTGCGCCGCGAGCAGGGCGGCAATACCGAGCCATGTGACTAGGGCGGTCGCTGCTCGTCTCAAAGTGTAACCATCCTGTCGCTCTGTCGCCTCGAAGTGCAGGGCCCCCTCACCCGCGCAGCATGCGCTGCGCGACCTCTCCCCATCCATGCGAATTGGCTCCGCCATGACGCTGCGCGGGTGAGGGCGCGCTGCCCCGCGATCAGGCGAGAACCTTAGCGCGCCGGTTGCGGCTTTGCCATGACGGCCCGTCCTCATCCGGTCAGCGCAGGCGCACGGTGACGCGGTCCGCGCGGCCTTTGGCGTCGATGACGGTCAGCTTGGCGAAGCCGCGCCCGTCCGGCTGCCATTCCACCTCGCGGCGCAGGGGATCGGAGGTCACGGGGGCGCCGTCGACCATCCAGGTGAGCGGCAGCGCGCCGCCCTCGGCCTTGATGATCAGCGGCTCGGCCTCCCGCTCGGCGATGTCGAGTTCGGAGCGGTCCGGGGGGAAGGAGATCAGCACCGGTGGGTCCAGGAACGGGCCCTTGGCGATCACATCATCGGCCGGGCCTCGGAAGCGCTTGAGCGGCGGCGGCAGGGACGTGCCGGTCGCTTTCATGGCGCCCGCCGGGGCCGAGCGGAACGGCGCCGGGCGCTCGGCGATACGCGCAAAGGCGTCGAACAGGATCGGTGCGGCGGAGAGACGGCCCATGAGGCCGGGCGTCGAGGCGGCGTCCGGGCGACCGACCCAGACGGCGACGACGTGACGGCCGTCGAAGCCGACGGCCCAGGCGTCGCGGTAGCCGTAGGAGGTGCCGGTCTTGTAGGCGATGGCCCCGCCCTTGGCGTTCGGCGGCGGCGGGGCGTCGCGCAGGATGTCGGTCACGTACCAGGCCGAGACCGGGGTCAGCAGGCGGCGGCGCGCGGCCGCGGGCGTCGCTGCCGGCGCGTCGCGATGCCATTTGAGCGTGACCGGCTCGCCGCCGCGCGCAAGGTCGGCGTAGAGCGTCGCAAGATCCTTGAGTGTCATGCCGAGGCCGCCGAGGGCGATGGCGAGCGAGGGTCTGGTGTTGGCCGGCAACTGAGCGACGATGCCGACACGGCGGAAGCGGCCCATGAGGCGGCCGGGTCCGACGGCAGCCAGCACCTTCACGGCCGGGACGTTGAGCGAATTGCCGAGCGCCTCGCGGATCGTCACCGTGCCGTGGAACGCTTCGTCGAAGTTCTCAGGCGTGTAGGTGCCGAAGCGGGTCGGGCGATCCTCGATCAGCGTCTCGGGATGGGCGATGCCCTGCTCGAAGGCGAGGCCGTAGATGAAGGGCTTCAGGGTCGAGCCCGGCGAGCGGATGGCGTCCGTCATGTCGATGGCGCCCTGGCGGTCGCGGTCGAGATAGTCGGCGGAGCCGACGTGAGCCAGGACCTCGCCTGTCGCGTGGTCGACGACGAGCACGGCGGCCGACAGCTTCGGGCCGAGGAGCTTCGTCTGCTCGCTGGTCAGCTTTTCGATGGCGGACTGGATATTCCGGTCAAGCGTCAGGCGATGGACGCGGGTCGCGGGATGCGCGGCGACCTCGGCTTCCGAGAGGTGCGGGGCAAGCTTCAGGACCTCGAGGCGCTTTCGGGGAACGCGCTCGCCCTTGGCCCGCTCGGCCTCGGCCTTGGACAGCACGCCCTCCTCGACCGCGCGGTCGAGCACGCGGTCGCGCGCCTTGTGGGCGGCCTCGTTGTTGCGGTCCGGGCGGCGGCGCTCGGGCGACTGAGGGAGCGCGACGAGCAATGCGGCTTCGCCAGCCGAGAGGTGCTTCGGCTCCTTGCCGAAGTAGGCAAGGGAGGCCGCGCGCACGCCCTCGATGTTGCCGCCGAACGGGGCGAGGCGCAGGTAAAGGCGCAGGATCTCGTCTTTCGACAGCGTCTCCTCGAGCTGCAGTGCGCGGGCGATCTGGCGGAGCTTGCCGGCACCGGTGCGCTCATGCTTGCCGTCGAGCAGGCGCGCCACCTGCATGGTCAGCGTCGAGCCGCCGGACAGGATCTCACCGTGGCGCGCCAGCAGGTAGCTCGCGCGCAGGATGGCGCGCAGATCGACGCCGCCGTGGTCGTAGAAGCGCTTGTCCTCGTAGGCCATGAGGATCGCGAGGTAGCGCGGATCGACCTCGCTCACCTCGAGCGGCAGGCGCCAGCGGCCGTCCTTGGTGGTGAAGGCGCGCAGCAGGCGGTTGTTGCGGTCGAGCACCGTGACCGATTCCGCTTCGGCGGCCGCGAGCGGAAGCGGGCCGATGTCGCGTTTCACGATCTCGAGCGTGACGCCTGCGGCGGCGACCGCGAGGGCCACCGCCGCGAGGGCACAGGCGGCAAGCCGCAGAGGCAGGGGGAGCGGCGTTCTCCATCGCGAGGTGCGATCGGGGGTGGCGGAGGCAGCCTTCTCTGCGACTTGCCGTTTTTTGGGGAACGAGAAAATCATTTCTCGTTCTCTAGCTCTTCGGCTTCACGACGAGGGTCCCCGCACCGGTGCGCGCGTAGCGCTCGGGTCGGTACATGTCCTCGATGGTCGCGGCCGGGTGGACGAAGGAGCCGGGCGTCACGGCGCGCACGACGTAGGCAACGGTCGCGGTGGCGGCGGGCGCCGTAGCACCCTTCGAAGCCCTATTGCCTTCCTCCTCGCTGGCTGTCTCGTCGGACCCTTCCTCGGACTCGCTGCTGCTGCTCTGCGCGCCCCAGAGGTCGAAGGCGGCGACGAAGCGGTCGTCGCGGAACTCGGTGTGCTCCGGGCGGCGCGTCGTTCGCAACCAGTCGAGGCTCTTGATGTCGCCGCTGTCAACGAGGCGCGGGTTCTCGATCTCGAGCCCGGCCGGCAGGCGGTCGACGAGGAGGACGCGGCCGGCGGCCTCGTCGCTCTCGATCTTGAGGACGGCGACGAGGCGCTCGTTCTGCGCGATCTCGCTCTTGCCGCCGGTGGCGCTCGCGAGGTCGATCTCCTTGCCGTCGAGCGTGTAGTAGGTGCGCGTGATCGTGAAGCCCTTGGCGACAGCGGGCTCGGGAGTGAGCGAAGCGCCGATCACGGAGACGACGGCATCGGTCTCGGTGTCGCCGCTGTTGGTGATCGTGACGCCGGTCTCGACCTCCTCGGGCGACAGCGCGCGGATGAGGGAGCCGTCCACGGGGGTGCCGTTGACGGTGAGCCTGGAGCCCGCCGCCTGCTCGCCGAGCGCATGCGCGGCCAGCAGCATCCAGGCCTGCTCCTGTGTCGACGTGTAGGTGCGGGCGAGGTACGCCTTGGCGATCACGTTGACGAGGCGCGGGGTCTCGGACTTCACGATATTGGTCTCGGATGCGAGCGTGACGAGGGCTGCGCCGTCGCGGATATCGGAGCCGTAGTCGGAGCGGGCGAGGCGAAGCTTGTCTTCGTCGGCGAAGGCGTCCAGGGCAGCCTTGAACGCCGTCTCGGCACGTTCCTTGTCGCCGACCATGGCAAGCGCGGCGCCGAGCTGCGCCTTGGCGAGCGGGGTCGAGAAGCGATCAAGGCGCGTGTCGGCGTAGTAGCGCAGCTCGCCGACCGGTGCGCGGCCGTTGCGGGCCAGCACATAGAGGGCGTAGGCGCGCTCCTCGCCGCCGGTCGAGAAGTCCTCGCCGTTCAAGGCGAAGTTCTGCAGCCGGTCGAGCGCTTGGTTGAAGGGGAGCTGGCGTACGTCGTAGCCGGCTTCGCGCGCGCGCGTCAGGAAGTCGGTGACGTAGCTCGTGAGCCAGAGGTTGGCGTTGCCGGGGCCCCAGCTTCCGAAGGCGCCGGATGAGTCCTGCATGTCGAACACGCGGGCGATGGCGCCCTGCACGCGCTCCTTCAGGGCCTTGTCGGCGCCGAGACCGATGCGGGCGGCAACGGCGTTGGCGTAGACGAGGGGTAGGGCGCGGGAGACCGTCTGCTCGGCGCAGCCGTACGGATAGCGGTCGAGCGCGGTCAAGAGGCCCGGCACGTCCATACTCGCGGCCGGTCCGACCGAGAGGTTGACGGTCGTGCGGTTGCGGATCAGGCCCGCGAGCAGGTCCTTCGACAGCGTGAGCTTGCCGCCGTTGCCTGCGAGCTTCGCGACCGTCGTGCGCTTGATATCGCCGGCCGGCGGCTTCACGTCGAGCGTCAGGCGGCGCGACAGTGAGAGGCCATCCGGGCCCGCGACGCGGACGTCGTAGAGACGCAGGCCGACGTCGGTCGGCTTGAAGGTGACGATCTCGGATTTGCGCTCGCCGCTCTTGAGGTCGACTGCTTTCTCGGCCAGCGCGGTCTCGCCCTCGGTCTCGTCGATCAGCTTGGCCGTGTAGGTGCCGGCCGGGCCGTCGACGTTGTGCAGCGAGAGGTCGACGCGGGCCTCGTCGCCGAGCGTCAGGAAGCGCGGCGCCGAGGCGGTGAGCGCCACGGAGTCGCGGACGATGACATCGCTCGTACCGTGGCCAACCTTGTCCTTGGTCCATGCCACGGCCATCACGCGCACGGTTCCGTTGAAACTCGGCAACGGGAAGGTGACGTTGGCGGTGCCGTCGGCGCCGACGGTGACGATGCCGGAGTAGTAGGACACGGTTTCCTCGACGGGCGGGGTGCCCTGGAGGCCTGCGCCTTCCATGCCGTCGCCGCCGGAGCGCAGCTTGCCGCGCTCGGCCCGCATGCCGTCGATCAGGCGGCCGTAGAAGTCGCGCAACTCAAGTGCGAGCTTGCGCTGGGCGTAGAAGTGGGCTTCGGGCGCCGGGACCTGGTAGCGCGTGAGGTTCAGGATGCCGACGTCGACGGCGGCGATCGTGACGCGTGCTTCCTCGCCGGCCGTGAGGCCGTCGACCTTGACGGGGATCGAGAGATCGGTCGCGCTTTTGACCTTCTCTTCGGTCGCGACGCTGACCTTGAGCGTGCGGTTGGCCTGATCGACGCCGATCCAGCGGACGCCGATGGCGCGGCTCGGCATGCGTTTGGCAACCTCGTCCATCGGACGATAGAGCAGCGCGGTGGCATAAGCGCCGGGACCCCAGTCGTCGCCGACCTTGATGTCGACGTCGCCGCCGCCCTTCGGCAGTTCGATCTCCTGGGAGGAAAGCAGGCCGCGGCCGAGCACGGTAACGAGGGCCTTGCCGCCCTGCCTGGCGGCGATGCGCAGCTTTGCGGTTTCGCCCGGCTTATACGTTGCCTTGTCGAGGGCAACGTCGAGCATCTCGGGACTCTCGGCGGTCTCGCCGCCCGTGTACCAGCCGGCGTTGAAAACGACGCTCGACAGCGTGCCGCCCGTGTCGGCGGAGCTCACCTCGAGACGATAGCGGCCGTAATCGACGTCGGCGGAGATAGCGGCGGGCGTGTCAACGGTGGCGTCGACGGCGCCGTTGGCGATCTTGCGCGTGATGGTCTGGCTCTCGTAGGTCCAGTAGCCGTCGCGGCGGTACCACTGCCACGAGGTGTCGAGGCGGACGAGGTTCCAGTCGAGATGTGCAGGCGTAGGCTTGCCGTCGGCGTCGAGCAGGACGACCTGGAAGTTGGCCTTCTCGCCTTCGCCAAGTGCCGTCGTGTTGAACTGCGGCTTGATGCCGATACGCGGCGTGTCGAGGCTGACGGGCAGCGTGATCGTGCGCTCGATCGTGCGGCCGCCGTCCTCGCGCAGGCGCACGATGACGTTGGCTTCGAGGGACTTGGCGGTCTTGGGCACGGCAGGCAGCGCGATGGTGAGCGCGGCCTTGCCGTCGGCGTCGGTCAGCGGCAGGCTCTCAAGCGGCTGGCGCACGGGGCTCACGGTCTCGTCGGCCTCGCCGAAGCGGTAGCCTTCGAAGCCCGCGAGATCCTTGGCGGACGGCTTGACGACGATGTCGCCTTCGAGGGCCATGCCGGCAGCCGGCGGGCCGTAGAGGAAGCGGCCGGAGACGTCGATGGTCTTGGTCTCCTCGGGCGCGAGCTTGCCGGCGCCTTCGGTGAGCGTCATGTCGAGACGCTCGGGGACGTAGTCCTCGACCAGGAACGAGACCTGCGTGATCGGGTCGGCGTTCGGATCGGCGTGCAGCTTGGCGCGCCAGGTGCCGGTCATGGCGCCGCCGCCGAGCGCAAGGTGCAGCGTGCGGCCGCCGATCTCGTTGTCGGTCAGCGCGTAGCGGCCGTGCTCGACGCCATCGGGGCGCACGACGATGACGGTCACGGGCAGCGTTGCGGCAGCGCCGGTCGCGTCGCGCACGAGGGCGGTGACGTTCACCTCCTCGCCGGGGCGATAGACGCCACGCTCGGTGTAGAGGTAGCCGTCGAGCGGGCCGGGTGCGTCGCGGCCTTTCACGCCGCGGTCGGAGAGATCGAAGGCGTTGCTCGTGAGATCGAGGAAGGCGTACTCGCCGGTGCCGTTCTCGGCGACGAGGATGGCCGGCGCGTTGCCGCCCTGGCCCTTGGACTGGCCGGGCTCGAAGCGCACGTAGCCGGTCTTGTCGGACTTCGCGGTGGCGAGGATCTCGTTGTTGCGGGCGACGAGGCGTACGGTCACCGCGGAGACGGGCTCGGCGCTGGCGAGCGAGCGTACGAAGGCATGCACGCCGTCGTCGCCGGAGAAGGCGGTGAGACCGAGGTCGGAGACGATGAACCACTGGGTCGCCTGCTCGCGCCAGATGTCGTTGTCGCCCTGCTCGGCGGGGCGCGCGATCATGGCGTAGGCGCCGGGCTTCAATTCGCCGATGGCCTCGCTGACGGGGAAGGCGACGGTGACCTCGGCGTTGAGCTTGCTCTGGACCTCCAGCTCGCCCTTGTAGACCTCGCTGCCGGTGCGGCTCTTCAGCTCCTCGAGCTGGTAGCCCTGGAGCTGACGGTCGAGGTCGCCGTTGCCGAGGGCATTGGCGAGGCTGCGGTCGCCGATGCGGTAGACCTCGATCGCGACCTTGCTCGTGTTGACGGCGACCAGCGGGATGCCGTTCTGGCCGCGCGTCGGCAGCACGTAGCTCTTGCCGGTGAAGTGCACCATCGGCTTGCGGTCGGGAACGTAGACGGCGAGCGTCACGGGTTTGGCGAGCGGCTCGTTGACGTCGGAGGGCAGGCCGGCGCGGACCTGGATCTCATAGCGTTCGCCGTGCTCGACGCCATCGATGCAGAGCTGGCTGCCTTCGACGGAGACCGACTGCGGGTCGCGGCCGTTGACGGAGACGAACTTGGCAAAATCGGTCTGCCCGCGCGAGAGGTTCTCGGAGAACTGGACGCAGACGCGCGGCTGAGCGGCGTCGCCGTCGGTGGCGTAATCCGTCATGCGGAAGCCGTGCTCGGCGCGCAGCTTCTCGTAGGCGTCGCGCACGTCGGCAGCCTCGACGAGGGAGAGGCTCGATTTCATCGCATCGATGGCGGGGCGCCAGTAGGAGCGGCGCTGCATGGCCTCGCCCAGCACGGCGAGGGCGCGTGCCTTCATGGCGGGATCGCTCGCGAGCTTGTAGGCGCGGTAGGCGGCGCCCGAGGCGTTCACCGGGAGATCGTAGGTCTCGGACTTGTCGGGGTCCGGCTTGATGGCGAGCAGGGCCTTGGCGAGGCCGATCCAGTTCTCGGGGCTCTTGCGGTCGGTGGCGACGGCGATCGCGAAGCTGCGCGAGGCGGCGCGCGGGTCGGGCCCGAGCAGGCGCTCGGCGGCGAGCCTGACCTCGGCCGCCTGGCGGCCGTCGGGGCGCCAGGTGTCGCGGATGTAGGTCTCGTAGCGCTCCGCGTCTTTCTCGACGCCCTTGTGCGCGAAGGGGCGCTCCTCGGCGCCGGCGGCGAAGCTCACGAGGAGGAAAAATCCGATCAGCAGGGATTGGAGGGCGCGCATTGCGGGTCACCTTGGGCTCGAAGCGGATTGGCCGGCTGCCAAATCTCGCTTGCGGACACTACCATTGGGGGGCCGGGCCGCGTGAAGCCCATCAGGGCCGAATGATCAAACGTTGGCGGAAAGCGCAAATTTACCGGCAAGTTCCGCCCGATGCGGGAGATTGACCGGGTCGGCGCGCAGCACGAAAAAAGCCGGAGCGCGGGCTCCGGCTTCGATTGGCTTTTTCGGGCCTTGAGATCGGTTCAGTGGCGGATGGGAAGCAGGTGCGGCGTCGCCATCGCTTCGGCACCGGCGATCAGCGAGGGGTCGAACAGGCTCGCCTGACGCAGTCCCGTCCACCTCGGCTCGGCCGCCAGGCTGCCGGACGGGCCGGTCGCGTGCCAGATCTGGGCGAACGAGCGGGCGGCATGGCCTGCCGTTGCCGGGTTGTCGGAATAGAGTTCGTAGGCATCGCGCTTCAGCGGATCGCGGCGCATGCAGTCGCCGATCCAGGCGGTCGCGCGGTCGAGCACGAGCTGCTCGTGCGCATCGAGGAGGCGGAGGTCGGTGACGAAGCGGCACTCGGCGCCCTCGATCTTCTCCGTTTCTGAGCGGCGCGCGAGGATGGCCTCGATACGAACGCCGGCCGCGGCCAGCTCGGGGGCGAGCTCGTTGAGCGCCCGGGCCGCTGGGCTCTCGGCCGACAGCGCGAGCAGGCGATACGCGGTGAGGCCGGACGCCACGCCCGAGGCGCGGAGCCCTTCCACGTGGGCCCTGATGAAGGCTTTGAGCCGCGCTTCCTTTTTCTCCCTGGCCATGACGTTCGGACGTGTGTTTGGAGCGAAGCGCATTCGTTTTGTCCTCGATGGGGAGCGAACCCAGGTCCAATCCCGTCGTGCAGTCGTGGCGTCATTTAGGCGACAAGACGGTTAAGCAAGTGTTTTCGTCGGCAGCGGTCGGACGGTCGCGCGCGCGCCGGACGCGCGGGCCTGCGGCGCCGGCCGTCGCGCCGTCTTTTGAGAGTTCTATCGAGCTTTCGTCTGCAATCGTCTCATTGCGCTTCATAACTTTCGATCGCCCATTTGCGACCGATGGGTCGTCCGATGCGGGTATGCGGACGGCTTCGGGCGGCCGCGCGCGCCGAGGTCGAGAAATTTTTTTCGAGGCGGCTGGAAACCGGCCGTACGCTGGCAAAGGGAGGCAGGGAAAGGTCGGTCGCCCGTGTCCACAGGCGCCGGTGTCGGCCTCGCCGGAGGGCGGAGGCGCTGGCGCATCTCAGGCGCTGTTGCGCTCGCCGAACACGTAGCCCGAGCCGCGGACGGTGCGGATCGGGTCGCGCTCCTTACCGCGGATCAATGCCTTGCGCAGGCGGCCGACGTGGACGTCCACCGTCCGCTCGTCGACATAGGCGTCACGGCCCCATACGCCGTCGAGAAGCTGGGCGCGCGAGAGCACGCGACCCGGGCTTTCCATCAGGAACTCGAGCAGGCGGAACTCGGTGGGGCCGAGATGCACCTCGCGTAGGCCGCGCGTCACCTTGTGGGCTGGACGGTCGAGCTCGATATCGGCAAAGCGCAGCACCTCCGCCATGCGGTCGGGCGAGGCCCGGCGCAGGATGGCCTTCACGCGCGCCATCAGCTCGGGCAGCGAGAACGGTTTCACCACATAGTCGTCGGCGCCGGTTGAGAGGCCGCGGATGCGGTCGCCCTCCTCGCCGCGCGCCGTCAGCATCACGATCGGGATCGACCTGGTCTCCATCCGCGCCCGCATGCGCCGGCAGATCTCGATGCCGGAGACGCCGGGCAGCATCCAATCGAGCACGAGGAGGTCCGGCTTCTCCTCGGCGACCAGGATCTCGGCCTCCTCGCCGTTCTCGGCATGGGCGACGCGGAATCCCTCGGCCTCGAGATTGTAGCGCAGCATCTGGGCCAGCGGCGCCTCGTCCTCGATCAGCAGTATCTTTGCCGTCATCGTCGGTTGCCCATGGCTTAAGACCGCTCAATCCTTCGAGAACAGGGTCGAGCTGGTGTCGTCGCCCTTGGGGCGATCGTCGGTGATGTTGGTGCCCTTCACCAGGAAGTGGATCGTCTCGGCGATGTTGGTCGTATGGTCGCCGACACGCTCGATGTTCTTGGCACCGAACAGGAGGTGGGTCGAAAGGCCGATGTTGCGCGGGTCCTCCATCATGTAGGTCAGGAGCTCGCGGAACAGGGAATTGTACATGGAGTCGATGTTCTCGTCCTCGCGCCACACGGCGAGCGCGCGATCCGCGTCGCGGGCGGCATACGCATCGAGCACGTCCTTGAGTTGCGCGAGCGCCAGCTCGCCCATGTGGCGTAGGCCTGTCATCAAAGGCTTCGGATGCGATTCGTGCGCGATCGCGAGCGCGCGCTTGGCGATGTTCTTGG
>NZ_DAITQL010000063.1:0-23954 GCF_036833075.1 Hyphomicrobium sp. | reverse complement strand
AAGCGGTCAAGGAGCGGACGCGGCAGATCTACATGGAGAAGTTCGGCGTGCGCATTCTTTAGGTCTAGGGGTTCACCGAGACGGCGCCGGTGCTCGCCATCAACACGCCGCTTGCCAACAAGTCGGGCACGGTCGGCCGCCTGTCGCCGCTGATGGAGGCGCGGCTTGAGCCGGTGCCGGGAATCGAGGGCGCGGGGCGGCTCTACGTGCGCGGCCCGAACGTGATGCTCGGCTATATGCGGGCGGAGAACCCGGGCGTGCTCGAGCCGCCGGAGAACGGGTGGCACGATACGGGCGACATCGTCGCCATCGACGCGCAGGGTTTCATCTCGATCAAGGGGCGCGCCAAGCGGTTCGCCAAGATCGGCGGCGAGATGGTGTCGCTGTCGGCCGTCGAGGCGCTGGCGACGGAGCTGTGGCCTCAGGTCGAGAGCGTCGTCGTGGCGCTGCCGGACGCGCGCAAGGGCGAGCGGCTGGCCTTGATGACAACGGATCTCTCGGCCATGCGCGAGGCCTTCGTACGCTTTGCGCGCCAGAAGGGGGCGAGCGAGCTGATGGTGCCGGCGGACATCCTCATCGTTCCGGGTCTGCCGCTGCTCGGCAGCGGAAAGCCCGATTACGTGGCGGCGCTGGCGCTGGCGAAGGAAAGAATGGCCGCCCAGCCGCGGAAGCCCGAGGCGCTGGTACCGGAGCCTTCGATTGTAATCCCGGGCAGCCCGCCGCGCGTGGCGTGAGCCCGACGCTTATGCCGAGGCGTATCTGGACCCCGACCTCCGTCGGGGTGATGCAACGTTTGTGGCTGCGGCTCGCACATTTTCAACGTCATCCCGGCGGCGTCATGGCGAAGCCATGCTCCGAATGGACGGGCGAAGCCATGCTCCGCATGGACGGGCGAAGCCATGCTCCGCATGGACGAGCAAAGCCATGCCACGCATGAACGGCCGGGATCCGGATACGTGAAAAAGGGGTTCGTCTACCGGCGTTCCTTGTCGCGCTGCCAATAGAGGAAGGCGGTCGTGACCAGCGCCGTCAGGATGATGGTGCCGATGATGTCGCTGCGCTTGATGAAGGCGAGCCAGACGTCGATGCCGGCGAGCGAGCCGCCGCGGCCGACCAGGAAGCCGTTGATCATCATCACGAACAGAACGGCCCCGGCGGTGAGCGCAGCCGCAATGGCGACCTGCAGCGATCGCTTCATGACGCGCGGCATCATGGCGACCTTGCGGCTGCCGACTGCGAACTGGGTATGGTCGGACATGGCGGGCTCCCTGCGTTCGAATGGATGGTCGTGAGGCGGCAAGCGCTCCAATCCCAAGGCGAATCGATCCAGGGAACGAGAGTAGCGGGCCTCGGGTTCGGCGCAACGCTCTGTGCGAGCATAAGAAAGTTTCGCTCAAGCCTGCGCGCGCCGCCTTGCCTCTTTCTAGCGGCGGACGCGGACGCCGAAGCGTAGCTCGTCGCGATCGTAATCGCCGTCGGCGTCGTTGGAGTCGAAGGCGAGGTGCTCGTAACGGGTGAACAGGACCAGCTCTGGGCTTGCGTAGTATTCGAGGCCGGCGAAGGAGAGCCACTGGCTCTCCGTGATCGGTGTGGCGTCGTAGTCGTAGCGGGTGTAGGCGATGCCGGCGGATGCGATCAGATAGCGGCGGAAGGCATGGCGCAGCTCGAGCCCGGCCGTGTGGGTGATGACGCCGCCCGAGTCGACCGTGGTCGTGTCGTAGATGTCGCTGGCCGCCGTCAGCAGCAGCGACGTGATCTCCGTCGGCCGCCAGGCGAGGTTGGCGTCGAACAGGACCGCGTCGACGGGCGCGAGGCTCGGCGCGTCGGGCACCTGGCGACCGTAGCCGATGCCGATCGTGCCACGCAGCACCGCGCCGGTCGATCCGAAGTCGAGGCCGATGCGCGTGCGCGTGCCGTCGCTATCGCGCGGGATGCCGTCGGCCGGAATGGCGCCCTTGTCGCGCTCGTTCCATTCCTGCTCGGCGAAAACGGAGAGCGTCGGCTTGAACTCCCAGGCCGCGCGCACGGCCTGCCGCGTCTCCAGCGTATCGCGGTCGGCGTTGCTCATGCCGTCGGTGTCCGAATAGGTGACGTCGCTCACGGAGCCGCGCAGTTGCACCGAAAGCCGGTTGAAGCGATGGGTGAGTGCGGCCTCGGCGCGCTCGACGGTCACGTCCGCGCGCTGGCCGATCCGGCTCGCGTCGATGGCGGAGCGGTCCTCCTGGCCGAAATCGCGGCCGACGATCGCCTGCAGGTTGGTGCGGCGGGTGATGTCGAGACGGCCGCGCGCTTCGATGCTCCAGGCGCGGTCGTCCTCGGAAGGGTAGGCGTCCTGGAACGTGTCGCGCGTCGTGCCCCTCACCTCGAGCGCATGGCGGGACCAGTTGGAGACGAGGCGCGCAGCCGTGCCGATCCCGAGGGCGATGTCGGAGTGTCGGTCGGGCGAGAAGAGCACGTTGTCGGTCCAGATACCGCCAAGCTCGACCTCGGGGAACAGCACGAAGCTGCCGATGCGGATGCCGACCGGGTCATAAGGCTCGAAGCGCGCGAGGCGGGCCGGGCGACGGTCCGTTGTGGCGGGATCGATGTCCTCGACCTGGAACAGGAGCGGGTCGTGGCCGGCGGGCGGGGTCATGAAGGCGTCGCGGTCCTGGGGCGGCCGGGTGTCGCGGGTCGGGTCGGCGCCGTCCTCCGGCGGCTCGGGCTCGGCGAGGTCGATGGTGCCGTCGAGGCCGGCCGGCGTGCCATCCTCCGTGCCGTCGCCGGAGGGGGATGCGCCGCCGTCGGTTTCGGAGAAGGAGTCCTCGCCCGGCCCGGCGTCATCGGCGGGATCGGCCTCGAGGTCGTAGAGGGAATCGCTTGCGGAGCGGCTGATGCGTCTCGGCGCTTCGTAGGCGGTCTCCGGGTCGGCGGCGGCGGGCTGTGTGCGGCGCTCGGCCGGGGGAAGCTCCTCGGCGCCGGCCTGCGGCACATGCGACAGCGCGGCGACAAGCGTTGCCACCGCGAAGCCGAACAGAATGAGGCCGAGCCGCCAGAGCGCCGTCACGAGGGGCGTCCTCATGTGGATGAATCGCACACGACGCACACCTTGACCGCCGGCCGGATACGGCCAGCGCAATACGGCTCGACACTAGGAACGGTCGGTTAACGAGCGCTTAAGCGTTGCGGCGGGCTCTCTCGCCCGCGCTCGCGGGACGCGCGCGAGGGGGCGTCACGCCGGCTCGACGGTGAAGACGATGCCGTGGGCGCCGGTGATGCGGACGCGCGCGCCCTTCGGCGCGTCGGCGCCGGAGGCAAGCCAGAGCGTATCGTCCACGCGCACGCGCCCGCGGCCGCCGGTGATGGCATCCTCGACCACGACGACGCGCCCGAGATACTGGGCGCTCCTCTGGTTGAGGTCCTTGTCCTCGCTCTCCACCTGCTGGAGATTGGCGACGTTGCGTATCCAGATGACGGTCGCGACGGAGATGAGCGCGAACAGCACGAGCTGCCAGGGATGGCTCAGCGCATCGCCGAAGGCAAACCCCAGGAGGCCGACGGCGACGGCAGAGACGCCGAACCAGAGAAAGTAGACGCCGGGGATCACGGTCTCGAGCGCCATGAGGATGACGCCGGCGATGACCCAGCTCCAGGGACCGAGGCTGGTTGCGAGGTCGATGAGGGTGGACATGGCGGTTCCCGCGAGTTGTAGGCATCCGGAGCAGGCGAATTATACCGGCCGATCCCGGTCCGGTTCAATCGGCCGGGGGCGGTTGCCGGGTGGCGCCGGAGCGCGCTCTCTCAGCCTTTTGACGACGGCACGCTCGGGCCGCCGCGGCCCGGCGGCGTCCGAGGCGCCTCTGGGGTCTTGGGCCCGAACGCTTCGCTCGTGATCTGCGCGAGACCGGCGATGGAGCCGATCACGGAGGACGCTTCGAGCGGCATCATGATGACCTTCTGGTTCGGGGCCTTCGCCAGCGCCTCGAGCGCCTTCACGTAGTTGTTGGCGACGAAGTAGTTGATGGCCTGCACGTTGCCCTGGGCGATGGCGCTCGAGACGAGCTCGGTGGCCTTGGCCTCGGCCTCGGCGGCGCGCTCGCGGGCTTCGGCGTCCTTGAAGGCGGCCTCGCGGCGGCCTTCGGCTTCGAGCACCACGGCCTGCTTCTCACCCTCGGCCTTGAGGATCGCGGCGGCGCGCAGGCCTTCCGATTCCAGGATCTGGGCGCGCTTCTCGCGCTCGGCCTTCATCTGACGGGCCATGCTGTCGATGAGATCGCGCGGGGGGGCGATGTCCTTGATCTCGATGCGCGTGACCTTGACGCCCCAGGCTTCGGTGGCCGCGTCGACGACGTGCAGGAGCTGGGCGTTGATCTTATCGCGGTTGGAGAGCAGCTCGTCGAGGTCCATGGACCCCATGACGGTGCGGATGTTGGTCATCGTCAGGTTGATGATGGCGTGCTCGAGGTTGTCGACCTCGTAAGCCGACTTGGCGGCGTTCAGGACCTGGAAGAAGGCGACGCCGTCGACACGCACCATGGCGTTGTCGCGCGTGATGACGTCCTGGCTCGGAATGTCGATCACCTGCTCCTTGACGTTCACGTGGTGGCCGACGCGCTCGACGATGGGGACCAGGAAGTGCAGGCCGGGCATCAGCGTGCGGGTGAAGCGGCCGAAGCTTTCGACGGTGTAGTTGTAGCCCTGGGGCACGACCTTGACCGTGGACCACAGGATGGCGGCTGCAAGCACGATCAAAAGCAGGCCGAAGATCTCGAAGCCGCCGCCATACATGGATGGGTTTTCCTTTCGTCCCGGACATTCAGACTACGTCGTTCGTACCCGCCAACTGGGGGCGTTTGAGGGCACGGTCAACGATCAGGCCACAGATTCCTTACCGATTGCTGTTTCCGGCAGATCCGACCACGGCTACGCGGGGCCGGAAACTACGCGCGCATACAACTCTATCGTCATTCCGGCTGACCGTCATGTCGCGTAAAGCGCGTGCACGCGAGCAGGACCCGGACGCCAGCGTGAAGGCAGCCGAAGGCGCACAAGATCTTCCGGCGCGATCGAAGGGGCCGTATCAGAGCCAGCCCTGAAGCTCGCGGCGCACGATGGCCTCGATGACGTCGAGGCCGTCTTCGCTGTCGTTCAAGGCCGGGAGATAGGCGAACTTCTCGCCGCCGCCGCCTTCGAAGATGTGCCGGTTCTCGCCGTTCAACTCTTCGAGCGTCTCGAGGCAGTCGGCGGAGAAGCCGGGCGCGACGAGAGCGAGGCGCTTCACGCCCTCGGCGGCGAGACGCTCGACGGTCTTGTCCGTGTAGGGCTGCAGCCAGGGGTCGTTGCCGAAGAGGGACTGGAAGGTGGTGAGCCAGCGGTCGGCGGGCCATCCCAATGCGTTCCGCACGAGCTCGGATGTGCCGAGGCATTGGGGATAATAGGGATCGCCCTTCTCGTAGTATTTCTCCGGCATGCCGTGGAAGGTCGCGATGATGCGCTCGGGCTCGAAATCGAGCTTTGCGAGGTTCGCCCTCATGGAGCGGGCGATGCGGTCGATATAGACCGGGTCGTCGAAGTAGGCGGGCGCGACACGGACGGCGGGCTGGCGGCGCATCTTCATCAACGCGCGGAAGGCCTGGTCGGCGGCGGTTGCGGTGGTGGCGGCGGCGTATTGCGGATAGAGCGGCACCAGGAGGATGCGGTCGCAGCCGGCGGCGACGAGGGCCTCGATGCGGCTTTCGGTCGACGGGTTTGCGTAGCGCATGGCCCAGTCCACGACCACCTTGGGATCCCCGGCGAAGCGCTCGCCGAGCTTTTCCGCCTGAGCGCGCGAGATGGTCTTGATCGGACTCTCGTTGCGCTCGTTGTTCCAGATGGTGGCGTAGTCACGGCCCTTGCGGCTCGGGCGCACGGTGAGAATGATCAGGTTGAGGATCGGCCACCACTTCCACCGTGGCTCCTCTATGACGCGCTCGTCGGACAAGAACTCCTTCAGGTAGCGGCGCATGGACCAGTAGTCGGTGGCGTCCGGCGTGCCGAGGTTGAGCAGCAGCACGCCGATGCGATCGTTCGAGGCCGGGATCGGCCCCTGCGGCGTGTGGTAAACCCCGGGCGCCCCGATGCCTTCAGTGTTCTTCTGCATGGCCGCCCTCCGCTGCTCCTTCGTCTTCAACGCAAACCGTATCCGATTGGATGCACGGTTCGCGCGATCTCCTCAACCCCGACCGACAGCCGGCGTCCTGGCGCGCGTCTCCTTGACGGGGGCGGACGCCTCGTCCTTCAACGCCTTCTTCTCCCGGATGGTCGCCGCCGCACCGTGCCAGATGCCCGAGATCCTGCGGCCGTGCGCCTTCGGCCGCTCGGCGAAGATCACCTCGCTCTGGGGCTTCGCGGCGCGGCGCAGGGCCGCCTGGTGCGTCGCGATCAGGCCCTCGATCTGCTCGGCGTCGGCGGCTGGGAGGGTTTCGGGCGCGAGGGTCCCAAGCCTGATCCGCAGAAGCGCGAGGTCGTGATCGTCGCCGAGCATCTGGGAGAGGTGGCGGGCGGCGTCGATCTGGGCCTCGAACAGGGCCGGCCAGGCGCGCGACAGGAGCGCCATGTGGCGCCAGTGGGTCTGCACGCTCTTGCGCCAGTTGTGGAACGCCTCGTCGCTCCGTTCGGCGTATGCAACGTCGCGGCGTGCGAGCGCCTTACGGCAGTTGCGCACCAGCCCCCGCTCGAGGGTCGCGAACGTGTCGGGGGCGAAGCGCAGCCGCCGGAAGCGCTGAAGCGCGCGCTCGAGCCCGGCGTCGGCCTCGGCTCGCTCTGCGGCGGCGTGGGCGGACGTCTCGGGGCTCTGCGCGAGCACGACCTCCTTGAGACGCGCCAGCGCCTGGCTTGCTGCTTGGTTGCGGGTCTCGGCTGCGAGCTTGACGATGGTTGCGACGATGACGTGGCCATCGCGGGCGGATGAGAGCGTGCCGGCGATGGCGCGGAAGTGCGCGTTCTCGGCGTGGTAGACTGCATCGCCCAGGCTATCGCGGCCGAGGCGCAGCAGGGCGCGGATCCGCTTCATGCATTTGCGCGCCTCGTGGATCTCGGTCGCCGGATCGACATTCGCCTGGAGCTGGCGGCGTGCCCGCTCGATCTGCTCCGTTCCGATGCGGCGAAAGCCTTTCTCGATCGGCTCGTCCAGGCGAAATCGAAAGGCCATGAAGGTGTCCGCTGGCTGCTGGCGCGCGTCATTTTGGAGAGTATAACGGGCACGGCGGACGATTTTCCATGGTGGTGTGCACCGAAGGTGAGCCTCGCGGGGCAATTTACCATGTGAGGCGGACGGCCGAGAGGCAATTCGCTCCTGCTTGAGGCGCGTTCGCGCCCGGCGGAACGGAGAGGCGCTCCCAGGCTAGGTCCGTCTCGATCATGTGGGAGGCGCATGGCGCGCGCTCCCCGTCGGCCGTCGGGGCGACCGGCACGTGCGCCGCCATCCGTCCGCCAACCAGCACCGGCTCGCCGTCCTTGAGCTTCTCGTGTCGCCAGGCGTCGAGCCTGTCGAGCGCGGGGCATGGCGGGTCCTCGTGGCTGCAGGCGGCGGGGAGCATGATCGATGCGAGCCAGACCGCGCGGCCGCGGCCGTCGAGCAGACGGACGGCGGTGGCGGTGGCGTCCGGCTCGCCGGTCGAGGCGGGGGGCTCGAGCGTCAGCGTCGGGGTCCGCGCCGTGACGCGGAGATCCTGCCGCGCCCTCACGGCGATCGCGGTCGTCGGCGGACGATCGGCGCGCACGGTGCGGAAGCCGACAGGATCGGTCGGCGACAGGATCGTGCGGGAGACGACGAGGCGCCATTCACTTGGCGGAAAGAGCCGGCGCAACGCGGTGCCCGCCTCGACGCCCTGGATCAGCACGACGTCGGTGCCGGCGAGTGGCCGGAGCGCAGCCGCCTCGACCTCCGTCACGATCCCGGGCCGGCTCTCGCGCTCGGCGCCGAACGTGGTGCGCCACGCCGGTTGGCGCACCACCGGCGTCGTCGGGGCCGGTGCAGGCCCAGACATCTCCCTGAGGTCGACGATGGCGACGACGAGGCCGTCCGCTTCAGCGTCTGCGCTTCGCGCGGCATCCCCGGCGGCGACCGGGGCAGCGGCGATCAGTGGCGACAGCGCCAACGCGACGCGGGCACGGTGGCGGCGCGCGACGCTCCGCCCGCGCGCCGTCGCGGCGTCATTCCATCGGCGCGCCATGCGGACATTCGGGGTGCGGCCTCCGGGCATCGCAGGCGCCTTTTTTGCGCATCAATCTGAGGCTATCCTTCAGCGAGTCCCCCCGCCAGACAAGGCTTTCGAGGTCCGGTCCATGCTCGCCATTCCCGAGAGAGAACCGTCGGCCGCCCGCTGGGCGACGCGGGCGGCTCTCTTCGCGTTCGGCATCATCGTCGCGGCGGCGTTCCTGTTCCGCCTGTTCGGGCTGCCGACGCCGGTCGCCTTCAACCTTTTCCTGGTCGGCATGGGGATCGCGGTGTTCTCGATCGCGAGCGCGGTGGCGGCCGCGATCGTCATCTGGCGGACGGGACGGCCCGGAACCGCGCGCGTGCTGTTCGCCGTGTGCCTCAGTGGGGCGCTGCTCTGCATCCCCGTGCTCTACACGATGTGGGTGCGCGAGTATCCGCTGCTCAACGATCTCACGACCGATTTTGACGATCCCCCGGCATTCTCGACCATCGCCAAGCTGCGCAGCCCGGGCGACAACCGTGTCGCCTACGACCGCAAGCGCCTCGCCGATGCACAGGCGCGGGCCTACCCGTTCATCAGGCCGATGCGGATCGAAAGGCCGGCGGACGAGGCCTACGCGCTCGTGGCCGATGCCGTGAAGCGGCTCAAGATGGAGATCGTGCGCGAGGGCGCTCCGGACGCGGAGGCGGGCACGCCCGGCGAGATCGAGGCCGTGGACCGGACCCTCGTGATGGGCTGGTATGAGGACCTTTCCCTCCGCGTCACGGGGAACGACGAAAGCTCGCGCGTCGACATCCGCTCGGCCTCCCGCTTCGGCCGCGCCGACATGGGTCACAACGCGGAGGGCATCCGCGAGCTCCTGAAGGAGATCCAGGCGCGCGTCGATGCGACGATGCCGACGGCCCAGGATGCGCGCGAGAAGGGCCAGCGGGCTAAGCGGGAGAAAGCGGCCGGTCCCAAGTCGGAGACCCGTCGCAAACCACGAGCCCGCGAGCAATGAGATGCTCGACGTGGGCCTGCACCGAGAGCGCGGCCGCGCTCGACAGCTTGCGGTCGATGGTCGGGTAGAGGACGGGCACGATGGACTGGATCGTGCCGAGGCCGCAGCGGATCGCCTCGAGCACCTGCTCCTCGCGCCAGCGCCGGTGCAGCAGATAGGCGCGGGTCGTGCGCTGCGGATCGTCGATGCGGTCGCCGTGCCCGGGCAGGTAGACACTTTCGCTGCGCGGCAGCAGGAGCGAGAGCGAGCAGACGTAGTCGGCCATCGAGCCTTCGGGCGGCGCGACGAGCGTCGTGTTCCAGGCCATGACATGATCGCCCGAGAAGAGCACGTTGCGGCCGAGCAGCGCGAAGCAGAGATGGTCGGGAGCGTGACCGGGCGTATGCAGCGCCTGGAAGCGCCATTCCTTCTCCTCGATCACGTCGCCGTGGGCGAGCTTCACGTCGGGCGCGAAGACGTAGTCGATGAACTCGGAGCCCTGCGGATTGGTGTCTGGGCCTATGGGCGGGAAGCCGTCGCGGCCATAGCCCATGACGGGTGCTCCCGTTGCCGCCTTGAGCGCCGCGGCGCCGTCCACATGGTCGCGATGGGCGTGCGTGACGAGGATCTGGCGGATGGGGCGGCCGGCGGCGGCCTTCAGGATGGCGGCCGAGTGGGCCTCGTCGGCGGGGCCGGGGTCGATGACCGCGAGCTCCGTCATGCCGACGAGGTAGGTGTTGGTGCCCTTGAAGGTCAGGGGGCTCGCATTGCCAGCGACGATGCGCACGATGCCGGGACTGACCGGCGCCGGCTCGCCATAGGTGAAATGCATGGTGGTCTTGAACGTCAGATCGTTCGTCATCGGCGCGCGCGCCCCGTGGGCTGTTCGAGGCGCAGGACCTTAGTCGATCGCGGCCGCTTAGCCTAGGTCATGACCTCATTATGGATGATGGCTCACCCTGCAGGGGCGCGGTCCTTTTTTGCGCCCCTGGTTTGAGACCTTGCAAACCATGGAGGTTTGTGGCGGTCTCGCTCCTGCCAGCGACGCAAAAGTCCTCGCGTCGATGCGTCATCCATAATGAGATCATGACCTACGTCAAAGGCTGAGCTGATAGGTGTGGGCGAGCCAGCGGTAGGACCCCGGTCCGGCGCGCTCGACGTAGCCGACGGATGGGAACGGCATGTGATATCCGACGACGGCGATGCGCTCCGTTGCCAGGCGATCGTAGACGCGCTTGCGCGTCGCGGCCGCCTGCTCGGCATCAACGTCGAAGACGCAGTGCCAGTCGGGGCGTGCGAGGGACGCGACCTGATGGTGCGCGCAGTCGCCCCAAAGGTAGATGGCTTTGCCTTCGCTCTCGATGAGGAAGTTCAGGTGCCCGGGCGTGTGGCCGTAGGCTTCGACGGCGCGGATGCCGGTCACGACGTCGTCGCCCGGCTTCAGGAAGGAGAACCGGTCGGCGATGTCGCTGGTGTTGGCGCGGAATAGGGTTGCGAATTTCTCGAGGTCTCCGGCGTGTTTTCCCTCGGGCGCCCAGAAGTCGTATTCGACCTGGCCGATGACGTAGCGGGCGTTCGGGAAGAGCGGTTTTCCGGCCTCCACGAGGCCGCCGACGTGATCGGGATGGCCGTGGCTCAGCACCACGATGTCGATGTCCTCGGGTTTGATGCCGGCGGGTGCGAGCTCGCGGGCGAGCCATCCGCCCGCCGGGCGCGGCACGAAACCGTTCTCGCCGTTGCCGGTGTCGAACAGGACGAGCTCGCGGCCGGTGTTGACGATCGTCGGCGTGAAGCCGGGCTGGTATTTGGCCTCGGGCAACAGGTTGTCGCGCATCAGGCGGCGCACGTCCTCCTCCGCGGCGTTGCCGCCGATGAGGGGAAAGGGACCGTCGATAAAGGTTTCGGAATCGGCGACGACGGTCATCTCGAAGCCACCTATCTTGTAGCGCTGGTGGCGGGGCTGCCAGGGTCCGAGTTGCGGAGCCGCGGCGTGTGCCGGTATCGAGAGGGCGTGCGACAGTGGCGCGGCTGCGAGCGCACCGGCAGCGTTCAGGATATAGCGGCGGCTGAGGCGAAGATCCTGGATCGGCATTGAGGTCGTCTCTCCGTGTTGCTAAGGGCGGAGGGCAAGGTAACGGAGCGAGACGAGGCATCGCTTGTACGAATGTGCTGCAAAAGCCGATGGCAGAGGTGCGGTGGACCTGCTGCCGATCTGGCATCTTGCACCGATGCGTGCCTTGTTCGCCGGGCCGCTCGGGCACAATGCGCCGCATGCCCACAGCGTGCCGGTGCTTCTCGCAGGGCTCTATGAGGCGTTCCGGTTGCGCATCGCGGGGAGCGATTGGCGGCCCTGCCGGACGGCGGTCATCCCGGCGGGCGTCTCCTACGAGTTCGACGTTGCGGGCCGGCCGCTCGCCGTCCTCTATCTGGAGCCGGGAGAGGCCGGTGCGGACGCGCTCGCGCCGCTCGTCGCCGAGGCCAGCGAGCAGAGTGGTGCGCTGGTCGGCCTTGCCTGCGGGGTCTCCAAGGAGCTTCGCGCCATTTACGAGGCGCGCGACGGGGCTCGGATCGTGCCCGATGCGCTCGACGATCTGCTCGGTTTCGCCAGCCGGCGGGTGCGGCGTACGCTCGATCCGCGCATCACGCGCGCTATCGCCTCTCTTTCGGCCGAGCGGGAGGAGGGGATGCGGGTGGTGGATGCGGCGCGGGCGGTTGGCTTGTCGCCCTCACGGTTTCAGCATCTGTTCGCCGAGGAGGTCGGCGTGCCGTTCCGCCGCTTCCGCGTGTGGCGGCGGCTGCGCGGGGCGATCGGCTCGATCGCGGCGGGCAGCAGTTTCACGGAGGCGGCCCATGGCGCGGGCTTCTTCGACCAGGCGCATTTTGCGCGCGCCTTCCGGCAGGCGTTCGGTGCGCCGGCCTCGCCGAGCCTGCGAAAGGTGCGGCGGGGCTAGAGAGTTTCCGTTTCAGATGGAAACAGCGGTTCGACATGCGCAAGCCCGTCTGGGCTCCGGCCTTCGCCGGAGTGACGTTGAGTTTGCGTAGCCCGCCTGCATACAAATGACGTCATCCCGGCATCATGGCGGAGCCATGCTCCGCATGGACGGCCGGGATCCAGACACGCCAATTGCTCGCGTGACCATGTTTCCACCTAAGTCGGAACGACTCTAGCCGTTGTCGAGGCCGGCGGCTTCGAGGCTCGAGGCGACGCGGAGGCACAGATCCTCGCGCCAGGGCGCGGCGATGACCTGCACGCCGTAGGGCATCCGGCCGGGCGCGCCGACCGGAACGGCGGCGACGGGCAGGCCGACGAACGAGATCGGCTGCGTGTAGATACCCATGTGCGCGCGCAAGGGCACGTCCTTGCCGCCGATCGACAGCGTCTTCTGGCCGAGCCGCGGGGCGCTCGTGGGCGTCGAGGGCGCCAGGATCACGTCATGGCGGCGGAAGAGGTCCGCCATCGTGTGCTCGAACATGCGGCGGAAGCGCTGGGCGGAGACGTACCAGCTCGCGGGCAGGAGGGCGCCGGCGAGGAAGCGGTCGCGCGTGTCGGGATCGAAATCGGCCGGACGGCGGCGCAGGCGCTCGAGATGCAGCGCGCTGCCCTCGGCGTTGGTGATGAGGAAGGCGGCCGCGCGCGCCTCCGCGGCCCGCGGGATGTCCACCTCTTCGGTCGCGCCCAACGCGTTCGCCGCGCGATCCAGGGCGGCCAGGGCGCCGGGCTCAGCGTCGGCGCGGAAATAGCCGCTGGCAACGGCGATGCGGAGCCCCTCGTGCCCCTTGGCGATCGCGGCCGCGGCGGGCTCGACCACGCGCGGCGCGCAGACGGGATCGGAGGCGTCGTGGCCTTGCAGCGCGTCGTAGACGCGCGCCAGATCGGCGACCGAGCGTGCGAACGGCCCCAGGTGATCGAGGCTGTCGCAGAAGGGGAAGGTGCCGGTGCGCGGCAGGCGGCCATAGGTGGGTTTGAGGCCGTAGAGGCCGCAGAAGGCGGCCGGCACGCGGATCGAGCCGTTGGTGTCCGAGCCGAGCGATACGGGAACGAAGCCGGCCGCGACGGCTGCCGCAGATCCGCCCGACGACCCGCCCGTCATGCGCGTCGTGTCGAGCGGGTTGCGCGAGGGGCCGTAGTGCGCGTTCTCGCCCGTGAAATCGTAGGCGTACTCGCCCATGTTGAGGGCGCCGAGCAGCACCGCGCCCGCTGCCGTCATACGCTGGACCAGGAGCGCATCCTCGCGTGCGGGCGGATCGGCCGCGCTGATGCGCGAGCCGGCGCGCGTCGAGAGGCCGGAGATCGCGTAGAGGTTCTTCACCGCATAGGGCACGCCCGCGAGTGGCCCGAGCGGACGGCCTTCGGCGCGGGCCCGGTCCACGGCTTTCGCCTCGGCCAGCGCGCGGTCGCGCGTGAGGTCGGTGAAGGCGCCGATCTCTCGATCCGCGGCATTGATGCGATCGAGTGCCGCGCGTGCGATGTCCTCGGCGGAAATCTCGCCCGACGCCACGGCACCAGCGATGGCGGCGGCGCTCCGCGGGGCCGGGGAAGCCGTCATTCCGCGCCGCGCGGGGTAAAGACGGGCGCGGCCTCGGTACTGGATGCCGCGGCGGTGGCCTCGACGAGCCGCGCCATGGTGCGCGCGACCTCGAAGAACATGGCGACGTTCGGCTTCCACTCGGGAGCGATGGTGAGTCCGAGGCCGGCGGCTGCGGCGTCGATCCAGGCCGCGGTGTCTTCGTTCGTCATGTCGTTCCGTCTTCTGGCTTTCGGGTGTCTTCGACCTTACCTCATATCTTACGTCATCGGCCCAGGGCAGGTCCCGCACGAGGGATCTTTCTTTGGCGCCCGCACGGCGCGGCGCTATCCTGGCGGCGGACGCAGGCAGGAGGACCCCATGAGCTGGCAGCCTTGCGATGATCCGGAGCCCGGCAATGCAGCCTCCTGCGATGCCATCGAGCAGGTCCTCATCCCCCGCGCGCGCGACATCGGCGGCTTCGAGGTGCGCCGCGCGCTCCCCGCGCTCGAAAAGCAGATGGTCGGACCTTTCATCTTCTTCGACCAGATGGGCCCGGCGGAGCTTCTCGTCGGCCAGGGATTAGACGTGCAGCCGCACCCTCACATCGGGCTTGCGACCGTCACCTATCTTTTTGCCGGCGAGCTCATGCACCGCGACAGTCTCGGCACGGAGCTGGCCATCAAGCCCGGCGAGCTGAACCTGATGTCGGCCGGGCGAGGGATCGTGCATTCGGAGCGCTCGAGCGCGGACGCGCGGGCCGCCGGCGGGCGGCTGTTCGGCATCCAGGCGTGGGCGGCGCTGCCGAAAGCGCATGAGGAGGATGCGCCGACGTTCGCGCATCATGACGCGGCCCTGCTGCCGCGCATCACGGGCGAGGGCAAGACCGTGCGGCTCGTCATGGGCTCACTCTACGGTGCGCGATCGCCGGCCTCGTTTCCGCACGACTGCTTCTATGCGGAGGCCGTGCTCGCGCCGGGCGCCGTGCTGCCGCTCGATCCGGACTACGACGAGCGCGCCGTCTACATCGTCTCGGGCGAGATCGACATTGCAGGCCAGATGTACGGGGAGGGCCGCCTGCTCGTGTTCCGCCCCGGGGATCGCATCTCGATCCTGGCGCTCTCGATGGCGCGCCTCATGCTGCTCGGCGGCGAGCCGATGGACGGGCCGCGCCATATGTGGTGGAATTTCGTGTCGTCCTCCAAGGACCGCATTGCGGCGGCCAAGGCCGACTGGAAAGCTCGGAAATTCGATCCCGTGCCGACCGATAGCCAGGGCTTCATGGCGGCGCCGGACTGAGCCCGGATGTGGCGTCGCGTCCCGGCGTGCAAGAAGCCGGTATGCGCCGAACGCATTAGGCGCTACCAATAAGGTCCCCCGACGTCGAGCAGAAAGGCCGGAGAAGCTCATGTCCCAAAATCCCTTTGAAATTCCCCAGCAGATGCGTGATCTCGCCGAGAAAAACGTGGATCAGGCCCGGGCCGCCTATGGCCAGTTCATGGACGCGATGACGCAGGCGATGAGCTTCTGGACGAAGTCTTTGCCATCCAACGATATGTCGTCAGGGTTCCGGGCGGTCCAGGACCGGGCGACCAAGTTCGCCAAGCAGAACGCGGAGGCCGCGTTCGCACTGGCAAGCGATCTCGCAAGCGCCAAGGACATCCAGGAAATCCTCGCGCACCAGAGCCGTTTCGCCCAGTCGCAGATGCAAGCCTATGCGCTCCAGGCTCAGGAGCTCGGGCGGCTCGTGACCGACGCGATGCAGAACCTGCAGCCGAGGAAATAGATCGCCGAAGCGATCGCGATCGGTTGTCACAACGCGACACATCAGATTGCGGTCGCCCGGCTCTGCGTCGGCGCCCGATTGCTTGGGTGGCGGCGTTCGCGTCTTCCGTCCGTGGCAGCACGATCGGGAGGCGCGAACGCCGCTCCCGGTTCTGCGCCGAAGCGGCGAGCCTGGACTGTTTCCAACCCGTTGAGAACATTGGCTGGGACGGGAGGGTTCGAACCTCCGAATGGCGGAATCAAAATCCGCTGCCTTACCACTTGGCTACGTCCCAAAACCGGCCGCGCGTCTCTTGGCGACCGACGCTTGGGCGCCGCACCATAGTGAGAGTGCACCGGCTCGGCAATCCTTGTCCGCACGATGCGCACCGCTCGCAGAAAGTGCCCACCAGTCGCTTGCCCTACCTGGGACCTGTCGTTATAAAGCCGCCTTGCGCTTCGGCCCCACTCGGCAGCCGAAGGGTTTTTTCACATACGTCGAGGACATTACGGTCGGGCGGAGCGTAGCGCAGCCTGGTAGCGCACTTGCTTCGGGAGCAAGGGGTCGGGAGTTCGAATCTCCCCGCTCCGACCAATGTCCTCAGACACCAGATAATCGTCCATTCCTGGCGCTCAAGATTTGCAGTGGGCGCGGCGCGTCTTGCGTCGCCCTTGCCATCGGCATCGGGCGTCCTGAGCCTTACAGCCAGTCCTACAAGAGCGACCACTGGCGGGCGGCCATGGCCCAGGCGACGATGACGGCATTCGAGGCCGCATGTGCGGCGATGGCGCTGGACAGGCGCCCGGTGCGGATCATCAGCAGCGCATAGATGGCGCCCGCAAGCGCGCCAGCGAGCCACCGCTGATGCATGAGGCCGAACGCGACGGAGGATCCGACGAACGCCAGAACGCTGGTCCGGCCGAAGCTCACGGTTTCAAATCGCGTCGAGACCAGCCATCGCGCCAGGAACCCGCGAAAGGCCAGCTCCTCGGCGATCGGGGCGATGGCCACGGAGCCGATCGCCCGCACTGCGAGCCAGGCGGCCGCGACCCAGGCCGGCAAGGTCGCGATCCACGCCGCGAGCGGGACCTCGGCGCTGGGGACCGGGTCGGTGACAATCCACGCCACGCCCACCGCAAATCCGACGGCGAGGGCGCTCCAGGCGACACCGGCAAGGAGGGGCCGGTATGCATCCCGGAACCACCAGAGCGCTGCGCCGGCGGCGAGGACCTTGACGGGATACAGCCATTGATCGTGCGGCGCGAAGGCGGAAGCAAAGATGTGCGCGGCGAGCATGGCCATGAACGGGGCCAGGAAGGCGAGCGTGAGGTCCGGCCGCTCTCCGGCCCCGGGTGCGCGACGCGGCGATCGCCGGCCGTCTGCCATGAAGAGCGGCACGCGGCGCGTGATGGCGACCGTGCCGAGCATGACGAGCAGAATGCTGATCCATCCCGCCTGCGAGTGAAATCCCTGCATCGCCATTTGCGGCGAGACGTGCGCCCCGATGCTGACGAGCAAAGCGATGCGGAGTGCGTTGAGCAGCCATATGGCACCCATTCCCAAGGGCAGGAGCAGCAGGACGTTGGGAAACTTCAGGTCTCTTCGAAAGACCCAGAGGTAGACCGAAAGGAACGTCAGGATGAGTGCTATCCCCTCGTATCCCGAGCACGAGCCATAGATCAGGACGGAGAAATCGCCTGCGCCGAGCAGCGCGCGTTCGCTGTCCAGGACGACGTGGGGCTCATAGAGCGTGAGGAGCCAATAGGACACCGAGAGCGTCGCGTTCGCGAGCGGCGCCCAGCCCTCCTGGGCGGCCCGGCCGAGACAGATGGCAACCACGCCGCCCGTCAGCGCCACCGCACACTCGATGGGGGCGCGGCGCGCCAGTTTCAGCCATAACGCGGGAGGAGCGGCCAGGAACGCGAGCGATATCCCTGTCGCCGGCACGAGGACGGAATAGGCGGCGAGCAAAAGCGGCGGCTGCTCGGCTGTTTGCATCAGGGCGATGCGAACGGCGATGAGGGCGATGAAGAGCGCGATATTCGCAAAGAGCCACGTGCTCGACATGCTCCGGAGCGTGGCGGTGTAAGCCGCAAGCATCTCGGCGCGGCGCGGCCACAACGCGAAAAGCAGCAGGCAAAAGGACAGGATCGCCCCTTTGGCCACGTCGTGCACGGTCTCGACGACGTTCCGCCAGAGTGCGGTGTCAGGCAGGGGGCGATCGAACGCGAAGGTGATGATCAGGAATTCGATCGCGGCGACGGCCACGAAGATCCAGAAGCGCCATTGGCCTGTCGGCCGCTGCGACGTTTCGGGGACGACGGCGGCAGCAGGCAGGGGCATATGCATGGCAAGATTACGGAGCCGGCGTCCTTGGTAAGACGGTTGCCGGTCCGATGGCTGGTGCCGGCCGAGCGTGTTGCGTGCCGCTTACTTGTTTCGGGCCCGGTTGAAGAGCACGATCGCGATGCCGCCGATGAGGGCGAACACGGCGATGGCTCCCGTGCCGTCCAACTCGGGTGCCGACGCAGGACCCGAAGACCCGGAGCCATGGCCGTGATCCGGATTCCACCAAGACATTGCCAACGCCTGGTCCACGGTCAGAGCCATGCTGACCAGCAGCGTTGCCAAGCGTGCCTTCAATCCACCCATCATATCGTCTCCCGCTCGGGCCCCTGAAACCGTCTCGACTATTCCTATCCTTGCGAGCACGTTAGCGCTAAACGGTCCTTGTGTTTATACATTTTGGGCGCAGATAGTTAACCGCGAAACGGCCATAAGCGTTTCTCGGCCTTTCGGGCGCAATCGGGGTGGTTTCGTTGCGGCGGCAGGGGGCCGGCCACCATTCAGTTGCGCGGCTTTCCGCTGCTCTCCAACCTGGATGACAGTAGGTGTATCTGGGAAATCGGGATTGACGCTGTGTCCGGAAAGTTTCGGAACACCAGGGTCCCGGGTCCGTTGACGATAGCGTGAGGCAGGAGAGGTTTCGCCCGGACGATGACGACGGACGACAAGCGTGGGAAGGCTCGCAAGCGCATCCTCAAGGGCGCCCGGATCGTGTTCAACGGCCGCGCCTCGACCCTGTCATGCACGGTCAGGGATATTTCGGAGAAAGGCGCGCGGCTGCGTGTCGCGCAGGGGCAAGCGGTGCCGTCGCGGTTCGATCTCCTGATCGATACGGACGGCTTCGAGGCGCCGTGCAAGGTTGCGTGGCGAAAGGGCGAGGACGTTGGCGTTACCTTCGAGGCGCCTCCGACCGTAAGTGCGTCAAAGCGTGCGCAGGTCATCACGGCGATCGGGCGTACTCCGGCGTCGACCCTGCGCAAGCCGAGACCGTAGACCTGCGGTCCGGTGGCCGGGATGTGCTTCGGCGCCCCCGACGTCTCCACCCTTCGTTCTCATCCCCTGCGATTGCGTGTAGGCTTTCCGCCGCGAAAGGCTCCGGGACGCATGCGCGCCGCCTGCTTTCTCGCTTGCGTTGGAGGATAGGCATGGCGAAGACGAAGAAGGGCGGGAAGCTCGAGCGGGTGCTGGCGGAGCTTCGGAAGCTCAGATCTGAGGTCGAGGCTCTCGCCGCGCAACAGGCGGCCCTGTTGGCTCGCCTTCCGGCGAAACCTGCGACCCTTCCGGCGAAGAAACCCGCGGCGCGTCCCGTGCAAAAGCCGGCCCGGGCTCGTGCTGACGCAAAACCCGCTTCTGCCGCCAAACCGAAGGCCGCCGCGACGAGGCGTGCCGTGCCCGCGGCGGCGCCGGATATCGCTGCCGGCTAGACAGCGGAGCGGTCTGACGGATGCGTGGGTTTAGCCGCGGCCGCGGTAGGGGGCGACGCCCTGGTCGGGGAGCCAGACGTCCTTCGGCAGCTTGCCGGTCTGCCAGAAGACGTCGATCGGGATGCCGCCGCGCGGATACCAGTAGCCGCCGATGCGCAAGAAGTGCGGCTCGAGCAGCGTGGCGAGGCGTTTGCCGATGGCAACCGTGCAGTCCTCGTGGAACGCACCGTGATTGCGGAACGAGGCGAGGTACAGCTTCAGCGACTTGCTCTCGACCAGCCAGTCGCCCGGCACGTAGTCGATGACGAGATGGGCGAAGTCGGGCTGGCCGGTGACCGGACACAGCGAGGTGAACTCGGGCGCGGTGAAGCGCGCGACATAGGCCGTGTCGGGATGCGGGTTGGCGACGCGCTCGAGCAGCGCCTTGTCCGGCGTCTCGGGGATCGCCGAGGCTCCGCCGAGAAGCGTGATGCCGGATGTCTTGCGACCCATGGGCGTGCTGCTCCGCTACTCGGCCGCGAGACGCGTCGGCGTGCGCGGACCGCGGTAGATGCAGCCCTCGTGGCAGCTATCGCGCGAGACATGGATCTCGGCGAGTCCCGGCACGCGGTTCTCGAGACGGTTCCAGAGCCAGATGGAGATGCGCTCGAGGGTCGGCGCCTCGAGGCCCTCAACCTCGTTCAGGAGGCGGTGGTCGAGTGCGTCGTGAGCGTCGGCGATGGCGGCGGCGAGATCGTCGAAATGAAAGACGTAGCCGGTTTCGGGGCTCGGCTCGCCGTCGATGACGATGCGCGCGCGGAACGAGTGGCCATGGATCCGGGAGTTCGGATGGCCTTGCGGCGCGGACGGCAGGAAGTGGGCCGCCTCGAAGAGGAATTCTTTGTAGATGCGCATGGGGGTGACATAGGGGATTTCGGCGCTGGGCGCCAGAGTTAGGCAGTAAGGCAGTAAGGATGTTTCACTGCCTACTGCCTTAGGGAATTCCAATTCGCTTGTGGGTCTGCACGGAAAGGCGCCAGGCGGGGTTCGCTTTCACGTAGGCGACGGCGGCGGCTGTGTTCTCGGCGAGCGCGGGGCCGTCCATGGGGCTCAGGAAGCGGCGCGGGAAATCGAGCGCGAGCAGGGTCTCGGGCGCAAGCCCGGCCTGCGGAAAGACGAGCTTCAGCTCGTCGCCCGTCGTCTGGCAAAGCGCGGTGCCGGCCTTGGGGCTGACGCAGATCCAGTCGAGGCCGGGCGGGAGCGGCAGCGTGCCGTTGGTCTCGATGGCGACGCTGAAATTCTGTGCATGCAACGCATCGATCAGTGCGGTATCGACCTGCAGCGCCGGCTCGCCGCCGGTCAGCACGACGAAGCGGTCACCAGGCCCGCCCTGCCACGCACCGGCGACCGCAGCGGCGAGACCGCCGGCGTCCGGGAACTTGCCGCCGCCTTCGCCGTCGGTGCCGACGAAGTCGGTGTCGCAGAAGCGGCAGTCGGCGCGCTCACGGTCCTGGTTGCGCCCGGACCACAGATTGCAGCCGGCAAAGCGGCAGAACACGGCTGCGCGCCCGGCGTTCGCGCCCTCGCCCTGGAGCGTGTAGAAGATCTCTTTCACGGCATACATGGGGTGATCCCTAGGACCCTGCTGTCCCAAGTCAAGCGGTGCACGGCTGCTTTCGTTATCGAAAATGAGGGAACCCGAGGCGTTTCAGCGGGGTATCATCCCCGGGATGATCACAGAGGAGCGAGGACCATGCAGTGCTCCGTTTGCGGCGCCGAAGCCGAAGACCTGACATCGGGCGAGTTCGACGGTCTCGTCGTCCGCTGCAAACATTGCGGCGAGTATGCGGTCGCAGACAGCGCGCTCAACGCCTTCCTGCGGCTCGACTACGACGCCCGTGTGGCCGCGCTCGATAAAGCGAAGACCGGCGCGGGGGCCGCGCGGCCGGAGATTGTTGAGGGGATGTTGTGAGGGGCGGGGGTTGGGCAACGGGCAGCAGGCAGTAGATACCGCGTTGCCTGCTGCCTTGCTGCCTGCTGGAGCTCTTCAGTGTCCCTCCACCTCGCGGCGGCTTGCTTCGAAGAGGAACCAGTGGCGACGC
Organism: Hyphomicrobium sp.; assembly: GCF_036833075.1. Taxonomy (GTDB): domain Bacteria; phylum Pseudomonadota; class Alphaproteobacteria; order Rhizobiales; family Hyphomicrobiaceae; genus Hyphomicrobium_C. The sequence goes on along the minus strand of NZ_DAITQL010000063.1, from coordinate 2,674 downwards.
TCGCTTTCGTCGATCCAGTTCTCGATCAAGCTCGCGGTGGCGACGTCGTTGTGCTCGTCGGCGACGTCGTGGACCGAGCGCAGGCGCGCGACCAGGTCCCTGTTGTCGTCGCGCAGCTCCGCGATCATGTCGAGGGCGTCGACGTAGTCCGCGTCGTTGTCCTTGATGCGCTGCAGCTTGGCGATATGCCCGATGGAGCGCAACGTGGTGCCGCCGATCTTGCGGACGCGCTCGGCGATGTCGTCGGTCATGGCGAAGATCTGCTCGCTCTGCTCGTCGAGCATCAGATGGTAGTCGCGGAAGTGGGGGCCGCTGACGTGCCAGTGGAAATTCTTGGTCTTGAGATAAAGCGCGAAGACGTCGGCGAGCAACTCGTTGAGTGCGCCGGAGATGTCGCGCACCGCGTTGTCGCCAAGGTCGCTCGGCGTTGCGAGCGGGGCTTTGCGACGCTCGGCGGCTTTCTTGAGATCGGTCTTCGGCTCGGCCATGGGGGAACTCCATCGGATGGGTGGGGGAACACGCCATCCCTTACGTAGGTTCCCGTTCCGGCGAAGGGAAGGGTCGTGCCGGCACAAGCGTCGTTCGCCGTTAACGATACGTCGCGGCTGGGCCCTCGCGCCAATGATCGGAGGGTTCAGGGCTTTCCGGCCTTCCACGTTTCCCAGCCCCTGGCGCGGAGCCGGCAGGCGGGGCATTCGCCACAGCCCCAACCCCAATCGTGGCGGTGCGTCCGGTCGCCGAGATAGCAGGTGTGCGTGTCCTCGCGGATGAGATCCACCAGCGGCGCGCCGCCGAGAGCGTCGGCCATGGCCCATGCTCCGGCCTTGTCGACGTGCATGAGCGGCGTCTCGATCGCGAACTCCCGATCGAAGCCCAACGCGATGGCCTTCTGCTGAGCGTGGATGGCATCCGCGCGGCAGTCGGGATAGCCGGAGTAGTCCGTCTCGCACATGCCGGCGACAAGGGTCCCGATGCCGCGACGATAGGCAATGGCGGCAGCGTAGACGAGGAAAAGGAGATTGCGGCCGGGCACGAACGTCGAGGGCAGGCCGGCTTCCGTCATGGCGATCTCGGTCGAGCGCGTGAGCGCCGTCTCGCTGATGCGCCCGAGCTCTGTGAGCGCGATCTCATGATCGGAGCCGAGCCGGTCCGCCCAGTGGGGGAATATGTCGGGGATGCTGTCGCGTACGATTCTGCGCTGCGTCAGCTCGACGGAATGGCGCTGATCGTACGAGAAGCCCACGGTCTCGACGCGCTGAAAGCGTTCGAGCGCCCATGCGAGGCAGACCGTCGAGTCCTGGCCGCCTGAAAAGAGGACGAGCGCGCCGTCGCCGGACATCAGAAACTCTTTCCGTCGACGCGGTTGATGGTGAGGGCGTCGGGATCGATCGCGTCGATGCAGCGCACATTGAGCGCGATCATTTGCGACCCGTCGGGTTTGGACCCGCGCGCGAAGCTCGTCACGCCGCAGGTGGCGCAGAAGAGATGATGGATGACGTGCTTGTTGAACTGGTAGTCGGTCAGGGCGTCCTCGCCGGCCGTGAGCGTGAAGTCGCTGGCGGGAATGAATGCGAGCAGCGTGCCTTTTCTACGGCAGATAGAGCAATTGCAACTCATCGCCTGGGTGATAGGGGTGCTCCTCGCCTCGTAGGCAACGGCGCCGCAGTGGCAGGAGCCGTGATAGGTTTGCTGGTCGGCCAATGGTGTGGTCCTCCTTGTCCCGTGTTTCCCAACCGCAGAGGGTCGTCGCGGGGTAGGGTAGGACGGCCTACCCGATGGGGTCTTTCCGGACCCTACAAACCCGTTTACAACCCGCTGCAGCTTGCCCTGCCGTTTCTTCCGAGGTCGATGTCCCCGGTCTCTGAAGCGACCCACGATCCTCGCACAAGAAACGTTTGTCCATCAGACTTCCAAGGAACGCCCCATGACCGCAATCGTCGACATCCTCGGCAGAGAAATTCTTGATAGCCGCGGCAACCCCACCGTCGAGGTCGACGTGATGCTCGAGGACGGGTCCATGGGGCGGGCGGCGGTGCCGTCGGGCGCCTCGACGGGCGCGCACGAGGCTATCGAGCTGCGCGACGGGGACGGGGCGCGCTATCTCGGCAAGGGCGTGCAGAAGGCCGTCGACGCCGTGAACGGAGAGATCTCGGACGCGCTGATCGGCCTCGACGCCGAGGACCAGCGCGGGCTCGATGCGGCGATGATCGCGCTCGACGGGACGAAGAACAAGAGCCGCCTCGGCGCGAACGCCATTCTCGGCGTGTCGCTGGCGGCCGCCAGGGCCGCCGCGGAGGCGTCGGGCCTTTCGCTCTACCGCTACGTCGGCGGCGCGTCCGCGCACGTGCTGCCGGTGCCGATGATGAACATCGTCAACGGCGGCGCACATGCCGACAACCCGATCGACATCCAGGAGTTCATGATCATGCCGGTGTCGGCGGCCACGTGCGCCGACGCCGTCCGCATGGGCGCCGAGATCTTCCATACCCTCAAGAAAGCGCTCAAGGACGCCGGCCACAACACCGGCATCGGTGACGAGGGCGGTTTCGCGCCGAACCTCAAGAGCGCGGACGACGCGCTCGGCTTCATCATGAAATCCATCGAGAAGGCCGGCTACAAGCCCGGCGACGACGTGATGCTGGCGCTCGATTGCGCCTCGACCGAGTTCTACAAG
>NZ_DAITQL010000062.1:0-24008 GCF_036833075.1 Hyphomicrobium sp. | reverse complement strand
GGAGTCCACCGGCTTCCAGCTGGATTCCGGAGTCCAGGGTATCCACCCCGGAGTCCACCAGCCAAGTCGCTGTTATTGCGTTGTTATTTCAGGTTGCGCGATGGCTTCCGGCTGGGGTGGCTTCCCAAAAAATCGGCCCTGTCGCTAGCGATATGCCGCGCTTCGCCCGCCAGCATACGAATGTCGCCAGGAAGGAACCAAGATATCAAAGGCTTGGCAGTTTGGACCCCGACTGGTTCCCTCGCTGGACCCCGGAAGCCAGCGGCGCGGCCAGTGCCTGCGCGCTCCTCTCCCGAGTATATTCAATCTGTAGCGTCCTGGACGCGATCTGTCTTGGCATCCGGTGTCTCGCATGAAAGTGTCTCGCCCACGCGACGGCTCTTGACAGATTCAGGGCGTCACCTTCGCGACCACGAAGTCCATCGACCGCTTGGTCGGCACGCGCTTGCCGTTCAGACGCCAGACGATGATGGCGATGCCATACTGCCATCGGCGATTGGCGGTGGCGCGGCTGATGCCCAATTCCCAGCAGATCGGCTTCCAAGGCTTGCGGTTCGCCCGGAGCCACACAAGGCGCGCGTCGGCCTGGTCCAGCCAGCGCAACCATAGCAGAGCGTCGTCGGCTTGGGTGATGTCTCGCGGGCCGGGCTTCGGCCGTCGCATCCGGGGTTCCTGACCGACCTGATCGGCGAAGCTGTGGAAATACTCGGGCCAGGCGTTGAAGTAGCCCTGCGGCTTGACCTCGGGCAGCGACCGGAAGACATCGGCTGCACTCTCAAGGCGCGCTTCGACCATGGCCGGGGTCCAATCACCCATTGGCCACCTCCCTTGGCTCGATACGCGGGCCGTAGAGTTTTTCACCCAGCTGGCGGACCAGTTCCTGCTCCGGCCAGGTGAGACGCGGGTCGTCGATGGAAACGGCCAGCAGACCATGGTCGTGCCAGCCGTCCTGCTTGACGCGATCTGGATCACGGCGCGTACCACCGTAGCCTCGGGGATACCACCTCACGCGACACCCCCGTTCGTTTCGATGGCCCAATGCAGGATGGCGATGGCATCCGCCTCGTTGTCATCGGCGGGGCTGAACCCGCGCTCCTGCGCAGCCGCAATCATCGCCTCCTTGTCGGCATTGCCCTTGCCGGTGGCATGGCGCTTGATGGTGCCGACCGGCAAGCCCTCATAGGGGATGCCGCGGAGTTCGGCCCATGCTGTGAGGGTGGCCATCAGCCCGCCATAGACATGGGCAGCGTCGGTGCCGACATGGCGGCGGACTTCCTCGAACCAGATCGCGGCGATGGGGCCTGATAGCCGGTCGATCTCGGTCAGCCAGTTCGTGAAGCGGAGGTAGCGCATGCCGCCGCCGTCGAAACGTCCGGGGCGCAAGGATGTCGTGCCCGAGGTGATCAGGCCGTCATGGCTGCGCAAGGCCCAGCCTGTCGTTGTCCCGAGATCGAGGGCAAGAATGCAGGTCGCAGAAAGGCACCCCTGTTCGAGGTGCAGGTCGGCAGTCTGGATGGTCGGCGTCATGTTGAAGGCTCACGGATCGTGGGCCTTCGGCTTTGGTCATGGTCAGAGAATCATGACACGCGCACCCATTCAAGAAAAATGCGCCAGACGATGCTTCTGTCCCACCTGGTCTCGGGTTGTCCCACTTGTCGAACAAAGTGGGACGCCAAATTTTCCTTTCAAAACAAGGCGTGTCCCACCTGTCCCACTTGTCCCACCTCTTTCCCTACGTCGCATGAGGAAGAATGAGGTCGGGGGGGACACATGCGCTCCATATGGGAAAGAGAGAAGTTGGCGGTCCAAGTGGGACAGGTGGGACAGGATTGATTTCAAATGGTTTTTTCCGTCCCACCTTGGGCTTGAAGTGGGACACGCCGCGAAGTGGGACAGCGGCAAACGAAAAGGGGCACCCGGATGGATGCCCCTTCGGTGCCTGACACTGCCATCGCGATGTCAGCCGCTCTGCGATCTGCGGTAGCGCCATTCGCGGGTTGCGCCTGCGCCGCTGCGGTATCGCTCCCAATCCCGCGACTTCAGCCAGGCCCCCACGCGCATCTGGTCGCCCTTGGTCCATTTCGCGGGCTCGATGCCGAGCGCGCCTTCGAGGATTTCGCCCACCGACACATCGCGGATCGGCTCGGGACGTTCGAATTCTTCATCCTGCCAATCATCCCAGCCGGCGTGACCGCGATTGACGCTGCGGGTGTCGTGGGTCAGCCAGCGGTCGATACGGGCGTCCCAGGCATCGGCCTGATAGCGCGCCTCCTGCGCGACGGCGGCTTCGGCAAGCAGCGCCGGATCGTCAAGCCACCAGATCGCGCCTTCGCGGAAGCGATGGACGGCTTCGGCCCAGATCTGACCACGGTCGCGGGCCAGCGCCGCGATGTCGATGGTGCCGCAGCGTAGCGGCCAGAATCGGCGATTGCCGGTTTCATCGCGCAGATAGGTGTCGGGGTTCACAGTGCCTGCGAACACGCACTGGCGCGGCACCTCGACGGTATAGCGGCCATAGGGCGGGCGGAAGCGGTCGGTGGTGCGGGTCAGGAAGGCCTTGATGCGCGAGACCTCGGCCCGGCCGATGGCGTCGAGCTCGGCGATTTCCACGATCCAGACGCCCTGCATGTGAATGGCCGCGTCCTTGGACCCAAGCTCGGGCAATTCGTCGGTGAACCAGTCCTCGCCCGCGAGCACCTTGATCGCGGTGGATTTGCGCGCGCCCTGCGGCCCTTCGAGGATCAGCATGTGATCGGCCTTCACCCCGGGCCGGTAGATCCGGGCCACGGCAGAGATCAGCCAGAGCGCGCCGATGGTGTGATGGAAGGATGTCGGCGCTGCACCGAGGTAGGTGCTGGTCCAGGTCTCGATCCGGGGCGTGCCGTCCCATTTCAGGGTGTCGAGCCAGTCGCGAACCGGATGGATGCGCATGTCGCGGGCCACCGCGCCGACACCCCGGCTGACGACCATCGGGGCGACGTTGAGCCCGCGCAACTGCAGCCATTCGGCGGTGCGCACATCGTCGGCATCGTCCCAGGGGCGCGGAAAGCGGATGGCCGGGTCATCCCAGGGCAGCGGCTGGCGCACCACGATGGATTGGGCGAACTCGTCGAAGGCCAGGAGACCGGCAAAGACCGGATCCGAGGACAGGGCGATGATCACATTGGCCTCGTTGCGCTCGGGCGTGCCGGACAGATCCTGACACAGCCGTCCGAACCAGGCGGGCCGCGCGATCCGGCCCTGCGGATCGCCCGTCGCATGCACGCGGCGGCGCAGTTCCGTCAATTGCTTGTCGAGGATGGACATGGAGATGCCGGTCGCAGTCTTGATCCGGGCAAGGATCTGGCGTTCGGGCAGCGGATCGAGCCGGGCAAGCGCAAGGCGGCCGAGAAGGCTGGAGAGCGCGGCGAGTTCGGGCGGGTTGGTCAGCGCCTCGGCGGCGGCAATCAGAACGTCCGGATCGCCAGGCGTCGGAGCTGCCACTGTCGTCATGGCCTCAAGTCCGACCGGCTCGTCGGCCGAAATCTCCGGGCGATAGTCCGCCGCACGCGCTCCGCGCATCAGATCGTCGTTGAAATCGTCGCCATTGAGCGCGACCACGATCTGGTTCGGAATGTCGGCCCGGTTCAGCCGGTCCGAGAGCGTGGCGGCCGCCTGACGACCGGCATCGCCAGCATCGGCGTAGATCGTGATCCGCGTTGTGCCCGCCGGCCACTGAAACCGCGTGAGACCATCGGCAGAGAGCGCCGCCCAGACGGCGGTGCCGAACAGGGCATGTGCTGCCAATGCCGTCTCGATGCCTTCAGCGATGCCAAGATGTCCGTCTGCAGGCATGGCGAACAGGCGCACGGCCGCATCCGCTACCGATCCCAGCATCTTCTTCCCCGCAGGCGCCTTGGCACTGCCGTCGTCGAGCAGGAAGGTGCGGTGGATGCCCGGCGCGCGCTGCCCGTCCGCCAGGCGTGGCAATGCGATCAGCCCCGGCCAACCGCGTCGCGTGTCGAAATCCGGTAGGTCGGGGTGGAACAGCAGATCCGGGCATCCCGGATCTGCAAGGCCGCGGGTGCGGAGGTAGGTTTCGCCGGGGGTGCCAGCGAGCGGCTTTGCGCCGTCGATCAGTCGCGCAATCTCGCCGGTATGATCGGGCTTCGCGCGTGGCGCGTTTCGGGGCGCGGAATGATCCATCCCAGCAATCCGCGCCGCTTCGTCGAAGAGCGCGCCATCGCAGAGCCCGGTTGCCTGCGCGATCAGATCTATGGGCCCGGCGCTTTCGCCGGTGGCATAATCGAACCCCCAGCCGGCATATGGCCCGTCGAGATGGATCGTGCAGGACCCTTCCTTGCGCGGCGGGCGGCCGGACAGGTCGGCACAGCGCAGGCTGCGACGGTCGCGCGCAAGCCGCGCCTCCGGAAAGATGCCGGGGAGCCAGTCGCCAGCTGTCGCCGCCAGCCGGTCCTTTACGGCCGCCAGATCGTGGCGTGCCTTCGGCGTGCCGACATCGTTGAGATCGATCATCGCGCCTCCTCAGGCCAGAAGGACGAGCCCGCGCTCAGCGCGGGTGATGGCGGTATAGAGCCAGCGACGGCGGACGATCTCGCTGCGTCCCAGCCCGTCGTCCCAGACGATCACGTTCTCCCACTGCGACCCTTGCGCCTTGTGGGCGGTGATCGCCCAGCCGAAAGTCGCCTCGGTCAGCTTGCGTTTTTCCCGCCAATCGCGGTCATGGCGCTTGGCGTCGTAGGCGACGTGATCCTCGAAATGCCCCTTGTAGATGCGCAGCCGCCCGGGGCGTCCGTCGCTGTCGAAGGGGGATACCCGGCGCCCGTCCTCGTCATGCACCACGGCAGAGAAATAGAGGCTGCCCTCGTCGACGATATCCTCCAGGGTCAGGAACATGCCGTTGATAAGCCCGAGCGAATTGTCGTTCTTGAGGCAGATGATCTTTTCCGCCGCGCCAGTGGGCAGATACGTCCCGCCAAGGCCAGCCGCCGCACGCATCGCATTGTTGATCTGTAACCGTGTCGCATTAAGCCCGCAGATCAGCTGCCCGCCACGCAGCGCCTGTTCCGGCGAAATGTCGCCCTTGCGCATCTTGGCGACATGGGTGTCGTAGGTGCCAAAACCGATGGGCTCGCCCATCCGCGCCATGGTGGCGAGACGGATGATCGCGCTCTCAGTCGCCTGACGGTGGATCTCGGTCAGCATCACGTCAGGCGCATCGCGGGTGAAGGCGCCTTCGCCCTTGATGGGCGGCAACTGACCCGGATCGCCCAGAACGAGGATCGGTTTGCCAAAACTCATCAGATCGCGCGCCATCTCCTCGCCCACCATCGACACCTCGTCGAGGACGATCAGCCTTGCATCCGCCGCATCGCTCTGCGGGTTCAGGGCGAAACGCGGGTGCTTCATCGCCGAGAGCGCCTGCCGCATGGCCTCGATCGCGGCCTCGGCCGTGGTGCGATCAAAGCCGGTGAGGCGCCGTGCGGCGGTCTCGGTCTCGCGGACCTTCTGCGCTGCGGCCTCGATTTCCGCTTCCGTGGCCTCGATCACGGAATAGATCAGGCTGTGAATGGTGCGCGCAGGCGTGCCCTTGCGGGTCAGCACGAGCGCCGCCTTGCCGGTGAAGGTGGCGGTGACCACACCCGGCACGCAGGTGCCGTCCTTCGCGCCGCGATGGGGCGACAGGCCAAGCTCATCGAGCGCGAACTTCAGCACCGTGCTCTTGCCCGATCCGGCATAGCCAAAGAGCCGGAATACCTGTTGCGTGTCGGTGCGGTTCTCGAACCAGTCGCGGACCTCGGCGATGGCGGCGGCCTGCGCCGCCGATGGGGTAAATTCCGTCATACCTGTCGTGCCTCCACCGAATAATCCTTGACCACCCCGCCGCGCGCGGGATCGCCCACTTCGCATTGGCGCACGAAGATGCGCCGGCCGTCCGGCAACTGGCGCCAATGCCCCCGGCGCAGATGCCAGCGCGGGCTGGCATGACTACCACCGAGCCGCTCGGATGCGGTGCGAAGCCGGGCCGGATCGATGGCGACCTCATGCCAGGTCCAGCCGCGCACGCCATCCCGCGCGAAGGGTTTGCGCTTGATCGGGGCGATCTGGCGTTCGCTGATGCTCGCTGCCGATGCGAGGATCGCGAGCCCGCGCCAGACGATGGCGGCCGCCGCCTGACCGCTTTGTTCCGCCAGTCCTGCATCGCGGAGCGCCGGATTGGTGGCGAATTCCGCGATGCCGCCATCGGCGATCCGGACATGGGCATGGATATCGGTCCAACGTCTGGGGCTGCGCCACATGGCGAGCCAGACCGCCTCAATGCCGTCGTCGCACTGTCGGGCGTAGACGATCTGGCTGCGGATGGTCCGACTGCGGTCGGCCAACTCAAAAATCGTCTCGGGGTGCGGCAACCGTTGCGGACCTGCCGCCAGGCGGCGGGCCAGCGCATCGACGTCGTCGGAATCGAACTGCGCCTGATCGGCGAAACGCCAGACCGGTGCAAATTCGAACCCTTCGAGCAGGTCCGGCAGCCAGAAGCGCGCGCGATGGGCGCGGACAATCCGCTTGAGATCATAGGCGTCGGGGATCATCGCCTGGGCTCCGCCCGTTCGCGGCTGAAACGCTCCACTGGAGCGTTTCCGGGACGCCGCTCACCCCAGCACCTAGCCGCCCATGCGCAGGGCGCGTGCCACTTGCCAGCCGCCATGCCACCCCGGCAGACGACGGCCGTGGGTTCGGTCGCCGCCCGGGGCAACCATTCGCCCGCCTCGGACGCCTGCACGACCGTGACCGCGCGATCTGACATCTCCTGCGCCAGGCGGGCATCGAACGGCACCAATTCCGTGTGCAATTCCATCGTGTCGCGGTTCAGCGCGGTGAAGATCGCGGGGTTGGGCAGGTCCATATAGGCCTGATAGAGCGCGATCTGGGCGGCATAGACGGGGCGTGCGATGCTGACGCCGCGCTTGACCACATCCTTCCAGCTCGACGCGCCGAGCGCCTTGTTCTCCCAGAGCGCGGGATAATCCATCGCGACGGGGCCGGAGACGAAGCAGCCGTCGATATGCCCCTTGAACCGGCCCGCCATGGCCGCGAAGCCGAACTGGCGGCCATCGGGGCGTTCGGTGCGCAGGTCGAACCCGGCGATCCGGAACCAGCCCGCGACGATGTCCTCGGCCCGATGCCCCGCCTCGAAGATCCGCAGGATGCGCGGTTCGAATTCCTGGCCTTCGTCCTTGGGAACGGCGAGGTAGTCATACTGGATCTGGCGCAGGCAGTCGCGCCCCAGCCCCGAGGAACTGACATAGGTGCGGGGGCGCTCGGCGCGATTGCGCGCCGTCAGGGCCGCATCGATGGCGGACGTAACGGCAGTGGCGATCGGCGGACGCGGCGCATCCTGGCCATAGAGGCAACCAGAGCCATGGTTCAGGTCAATCATTGGTCGCGCTCCCAGAACCCGCCAGCCTGCGCGATGCAGGTTAGCTTGTGATGCTGGGCCTCGGTCAGCCGGGCGCGCGCGCCGAATGTCTCCAGCTTCTGGCGCAGGCTCTCGCAGAACTCGACCTCGAAGTCGGTGATGGCGTTCGCTGTCGCTGCGGCGAGAAGGTCGGTCCAGGGAGCGGTCTCGTCGTTCAGATCGATCATGACGGCCCCCTCAGAACGGAATCGGATCGTCATGGGCCGTGCCGGTCCGCTCCTTGCGTGCGCCCTGCGCCAGCATGCTGTCGACATAGCCGGTGACAGCCGCCTCGATCAGCCGGTCGATATCGGCGGCGGTGCGATGGAAGAAGGGCTCCATGAGCCCGAGGTCGGTCAACGCTTCGGCAAAGAGCGTCCGCGCGTCGCGGATCGCCTGTGCCTCGCGGGCGGTCTTGTCGATCATGCCATTCATCCTTTGGGCGATTGCGCTGCCCACGTCCTGACAGCGGAGCGAGCAGAAGCGGTGATAGGGATAGCGGTCGTGCTGGAGGCGGTGGACGTAGCCGAAGCCACGAGCCTCCCGCGCGCAGACGGCGCAAAGCGCTACCCCAGTAGGAAATTCGCGATCGGGTCCTCGGGCGGCCAACCCGCCCGCTGAAGCTTCTCGGTCTGCATCACGATCCAGCGTGAGATCGCGTTGCTGGCCATGGCCTCGAGGTCGCCGAGGGTGAGGCTTGCGATGGGTTGGTGCAGTCTTCCTCGGGCCTCGAGCCATGTTCCGATCTCCAGCGCGGCGGCGCGCGTCACATGCGCTTGCCATTCGTCCGGGGTCATGGGCCGGTCGCCCGGCCCAGCCCCATCGGGCTCGGCGGTGGTGGATCGCGCAGAGCCACCCGACCGCCGCTTCCGCCGCGCCTCAGCCATTGAGCCAGGCGGGCATCGCGGGGGCGCCCGGCGCGGCGGACGCCGGTGCCTGCGTCGCGGCAGCCGCTGTGGGTACGGTCTGCGCGCCCCAGGCCGGAGGGGTCGTTGCAGCGGGCTGCTGTGCCGCGCCCCATGCCGGTGTCGGCGCTTGCCAGCCCGGCGCCGCGCCGCTCGCGGCCTTGCGCGGCGGGGCGTTGACGGGTTCCGGCGGGACGGTTTCACCGCGCATGACGGTGGCATGGTGCGGCTCGTCGGGCAGAACGACGTTGGCGATGCGGTTCTGGTCGCGGTATTGCGGGTTGGACGCGGGCTCCACCATGATGCGGGCTGCGAAGACGATGCCGTCGAGATGCTTGAGGCCGGGCAGTACCCGCTTGGCCTTGGTCGCCGGGGTTTCGTCGCGCGGATCAAGCCCGAGAGCGCTGTCGACCATGGCACGAAACGTGGATTTCGAGATCTTCCAGCCGATGGACTGGCCTTTCTCGTCGAGCTTTCCGCCTGCCACGGTGAAGCTCTGCCAGAACTTGCGGCGGGCATGCGGGCCTTCGACCACCGTGAATTCGCAGTCGAGCATGCGCGCATCGCTGGACTGCGAGGCCTTCAGCAGCCCCGCATCCATCGGGGTTGCGCCGTTCACCCCGCCGGGGCGGATCGTCAGGCGGACCTTGGCAAAGGTACCGTCGGGGATCAGCTCACCGATGGGGGCCATCTGAGGCTGGGCGTCGTTCAGATCGTAGCTCATGTCAGTTCCTTTCAGGGATCAGGAGGCAAAAGCGGGTTGATGGGAGGCGCGACCGTCGATCCGGGCGAGCAGCGCGCCGAGGTCTGGCGGTTCGGTCAGGTCGAGACGGCCGGAGCGGTCCTTGGCAGGAAGGCCCCAGGGATTGCCGGACTTGCAGACAAGGCGGCGGTCGGTGGCGGTCTCGTCCAGCACCCAGCCGCCTTCGGCATCGCGGGCGAAAAGCTGCATCGAAACCACTTGGTCCACGATGCCGGGCAATTCCCGCCCGGCCTTGCTGCCTTCCATCTGCGGCTGCCAGGTGACGGCGCCGAAATCGTCGGTCACCTTTTCCAGCACACCGACGAAGATCACGGTCTTGCCGCGCGCATGCTGGAGGTGCTTCAGCGCCTGGATCACCTCACGCCCCAGAAGCCCATAGGCGCCGCGGACATCGGGCTTGCCGGTCCGGTCCGAGAAGGCTTCGGGCTGCTGGCGGGCATAGGCCATCGCCTGCCGCGTCAGATCGGTGATCGAGTCGACGAAGACGATGCGGCGCGCGGCAAGGAAGGCCTCGATGCCGCTGTCGCGGTACTGGGCCTGCAGCCACGCATGCCGTTCGGTCCCGTACCAGGACTGCGGATGCTGCGCGGGGTCCGGCCCGCCGATCAGCACCGCAAGGTCGCGGAAATCGGTGAAGCTGCGCACCGGGATCGACGCGCCGCGCCAGTCCTGCACCGATTTCATCCCGGCCTCGAGGTCGAGGCAGACGGTTTCCTCGGCAGGCAGGGACTTCAGGAGTGTGGTCTTGCCCACGCCCGGTGGGCCGAAGATGGCGAGCGAGGTCTTGTTCTCGGCGGCCGAGAGGCGTTCGTCGGCGGTGATGATGCGGAAGGCCATGGGATTCTCCGAAGGATTGCAAGGGGCGCGGCGGCGGGGGTGACCGGGTGCCGAAGGGGAACCTGCCCGGCGTTGCCGCTCGGGCGTCCCGCCGCCGCGCGTCACCGGTCTCGGGTCTCGAGCCGGAACACGGGTTTGCCGGTGGTCTCGGACCGGGCGGCTGCGAAGCCTTCGCGCATGGCGTCGGGCCAGGCGCCGAAGCGGCGTTCGGGCACGCGATAGGCGATCTCGAGATACTGGGTCGGATCGTCGCCGGCCTCGCGGATCCGGGTTGCCATTGCGGCCAGCCGGTCCTGATCCCACGTGACCTTCTTCGGCAGGTCGGCGATCACCACCACGCCCGCATCCTCGATCCGAACCGTGCCGGAGGTCTTGCCCTGCGCAGACCGCTCGGCCTCGGTCGCCGCCCCGTAGCGCTGCGCCAGTGCCGCTTCGAAACGGTCCTTCAGGCGCTTGACCCGGGCGGTCTCAGACGCTGCCGCCTCCTGAAGTGCCAACAACAAGTCCGGCGGCATGTCGGCGATCTCGGCGAGGGACAGCCGGTCGAGGTCGTCGAACGTTGGCAGGTTGTCGAGGCGGGTCTCGGTCGGCGCATCGGTGCTGGGGAACGGCGTGACCATCAGCGCCCCTCCCGCTTCAGGGCCGCATCCACGGCGCGGTCCGTGCCGACAGCCCCGGCTTCGCGAGCCAGACGGTGGAGCTTTTCCAGCGCCGAGGATCGCTGGATGGCCGCGGACAGTTCGCCATTCGCGGCGACGATGGCGATGGCGATATCGTCGACACTCGCGGTCTCGACGGGCAGCGGATCGGTGGCATCGCCGGGACTCCAAGCGGCGGGGATCACCTCCGGCAGATCCTCAAGGCTGCGGAAGGCCTTGCGCAGGCGCGCAAGCGGGCCGTTGGTCTCGGTCATGTCGTGGTCTCCGTTATTGGATGCGGCCGAGCTTCCGGCCAGAAGGAAGTAAAGGGACGGCGGGAGCCGATCCCCGATCCAGGCAAGCATGGCGCGCATCAGGCGGCCTCCTCTGTCGCGATGAGTTGGGAAAACGGGATCGGCGCATGGCGCGGCTTGGTCCGCGCGATGGCTAGGTACGCGAAGCGGTCGGGGCCGACCCGGACCTGCACCAGATGCACCAGCGCGGCCTCGAAGGCGCGGTGGGCGGCACTGGCCAGCGCTCCGAGCCTGCGGCGTTCCGGTTCCGGCAAGGTGGAAATCACCGCCGTGGTATCGATCCCGAGAAACCCGCGATGATACTCGAGGCGGTCGCCCGGCATGGCCTGTCCGATCCAGGCGCAAAACTCGATGTCGGTGAGTGGCCGGACCTTTGCGGGCGTGAATTCGGTGAGGGGCATGACGATCATCTCCATGTCGGTCCTCTACTCACGCCGCTTTCGAACCGTCCCACTCGGTCCCGATCCCGCGCATGGCGAGGTCGAGCCGCAGGCGGGCGATGTGACGGTAGAGGGCGGAACGGGAGGTGCAGCTGCGCTCGACGATCTCTGCGACAGCGCAGGTGCCAAGTGCCACGCAAAGCCCGCGGGCCTCGTCCGGCAGGCCGCCCAGCACCCGGGCGAGATCGTGGCTTGTGTCGGCGTCGTCCGTGGCAGAGCGGTCCTGCCCATACCAGGCGGCCAGACCGTCTGCTTCTGCCAGCAAGCAGCCCAGAGGTTCGGTCGCGCCGGAAGCGGGGGCGTCGAGCGAAAGCACCGTGCCGCCCTGAATCTTGCGCTGACGGTGATGGCGGATGGCGATGCGCGAGGACTGGTTGCGCAGGACGATATTGGCAAAGGCGCCGATGCTGCCACGGCGCGCATCGAAGCCGGGCAGCCGGCAGATCAGGTCGACCAGCAGGTCCTGGCGGAGATCGTCGAGATCGGCGGCAGGCAGCATAAGCTTGCGATGCAGGCGACGCGCGGCAAAGGCCGCCTCGTCGATCAGTGTGGCAAGGTCATCGGGGGAAATGGGAGGGAGCATCTGTTTCGATCCTGGTCGTTTGCGTTGACCAGTCGAAGATGCAACCTGCTGAAATTCTTTATCTCTCGGGCTTCTCCCGGAAACCTCCCGAAAATCTCCCGGTGCCGGAAAACGGGTCTAGGCGATGAACGCGATCCCGGAGGATGCAAGGTCGAGACGTGCGCCGACCTTGGACTTGCGATCGATGAACCCGTTGCTCGGGACCGCATCCAGCCGCTTGTTCTTCCGGAACGCATCGCGCAGCCGGTTGATGCAGCGATCGACCTGTTCGGGATTGCTTTCCCGCCCTGTGCTCGCCTGAAGCGTTGCCGCCAGTGCCTCCTTTGAAACCCAGCCCCCGGCGGCCATGGCCTCCTCTGCGAGCAGGGCGAAGGCGTCGAAGTCTCGCGGCTCGATGTCGATTTCGATGCCTTCGAAGATCACCCGGCGGCCGATACGGTCGATCTGGAGGCGCGCGTCCGGGGCCTGCTGTCCCGTGGGCACCCGAACCCGACCGAGATCGAGCGCGAAGGGGCGATCCGGGTCGTCGCGCAGCAGATCGAGGGCACGGGTGACCGTCAGGCGGAGGCCGTCGAGCTGGCGAGCGACCGCCGTCGGCAAGTCGCAATCGCCGAGACTGATCAGGGCAACAGGCGTTTCGCTGTCGATGGCGCCGCGCACATGGTCCACGATTTCTTGCGAGTTCTCCTCCCGCAGTCGCCGCACAAGGCAGATTTCGGCAGTTCGACCATGCTTTTCGTGGCGACCGAGCCGCCAAATCCTGGCCGAGATTGCAACCGGACCCGGCCCCTTCAGTCCCGACTGCTCGCGTATCGCGCGGCAGAGAGCGGCGATATCGATGTCGAAGGACTGGATATCCAGCGCGTCGTCGTAACGTTCGCACTCTCCGGTCTCTGGATCGACGACGATCAATTCATCGCCGACCACCTGAAAGACCGCAGTGCCATCGTCGCGTTGATCCTCGCGGTCCGCCAAGATTCCCAGATTGCGCAGCGATCGGACGAAGCGCGGATCATAGGGCTCTAGCTCTGCCGCACCGATGGCACGGATCGGATGACGATCACTCTGCCGCAGCAGCAGCCTGATCAGTTCTGCGGCGTTTGCGAATGTCATTGTTTTCCAGCATCTCGAGGATGAGCCGTTCGTGCGAGTGGTCGCGCATGCTGACTGTGCGCGGCGGCCGGATCGTAACCGGGACCACGATCTCGCTGCCGTCCACTTCAATGGTGACGTCGATCTTGGCATGCACGATCCGCACGTCAGCAACCTCGATCTCGGGGGCCAAATCCTTCAAGCGCCTGAGCGCATTCTCGGAATCGCCGAGCGCCAGAAACCACGGCGAGCGACGCAAGCGCCCCGTAGCGGTCAGTTGCGCCTCATCGATGCGCACTTCCCGCAAGGCGACATGCGTGATGTCGCCGTCGGGATCGAAGGTGAACCTGAACTTCTCGCCGTGTCGCTGCAGGGGACCGAGAGTGTAGAGTTCTTCTTTGGCCGAGGCCTCGAAAATGTCGCCATCTCCAAGGACATGGGCGCCGAAAAGCCTTACCAGCTTCTTGGCGTCGGTGGCGGACTTCGAGCCCACAGAGACCGCGCTCCTGCGTCGGTCATACTCGATGGTCGATTGCACGATCTCGCGGAATTTCAGCGTGTCCTCTGCCCCCTCCTGATCGACGTTCTTGGTCTCTGGCTTGGAGCCGTGCAGGATCAGCACGCGTAACAGATCGTCCTCTTCGAACCACCGCACATCGCAATAGTGACCGTTGTAGCGGCCTGCGAAGTGCAGCCGTGCCGATTCGGCGAAGCTGTCTTTTACCCCGGCATCGTGGTGGCGCAGTTCGACGTCCTCCCGTTCCGCGTCGCGTTCGAGCTTGGACGAATGGGCAAGAAATGCCGCTGCGCTGAGGGCGCGGTCGAAGATTGCACGGTGATCGAGCCAGGTGACCAGCGCCATGAAGCGCGGCGTGAAGCGCAGATCGTCAGCTGCCCCGTCGATACGACACGCCGACAGGACATCAATACCAGCCTCCGAGGCGATTTCCTGGATGATTCGTGCGCCGGCATCGGTCGACAGCGTCGAGATATTGTAGAGTGCGAATTGCAGCTTTGCCGGGAATCGCAGGTCAGCCCTGGCGAAGAGCGCGAAAATCGCCTCACGCCGCTTTCCCTCGTCCTCTGGGAGCCCATTCCAGTCGAAATCTATCTGGCCCAGATAGGGGCTCAGCAAACGATGAAGCAGTTCGAGGTCGACGGTGCGCGAGAACGCGCGATCGACGAAATTCTTGATCCTCTTGGCCATGTAATCTCCTCTCGCCCTGAAACCTTGTCGCTTGCGGTCGCAAACCGGTTTGCGCCTCCACGACCCGCTTAACGCTGGCGGAAAATGCATGACCGATTCACCGGGCGAAGGTGAAGCACTGTTCCGATTATGTTCTACCCGGCCGATCAACCATGAGTCGAGTCCCGCCTTTCGCGTAGCGGCTACCTATCCCAGCGGGACGTTGTCCGGTTTACCTGAGTAGAGGCAGGGCAAGCCACCACGGACTTGCTCGCATGAAACGCCCCAATCCCCTGCCACCCGAACAGATGACGCCCACAGAACGCCGTGCCGAGTTGTGCGGTCTGCTTGCCCTCGGGATGGTGCGTTTGATGCAGCGAGAGCGGGGAGAACCTTCTGACGAAACTGGAGAAATTCGCCTACACTATCCGACCGACCGATGCCGTCATGCAACCCCGCACCCAACGGAGACAGCATGACGACTCACGACCCGATCCCCGCGCGCCTGGCCGCGCTGAAGACCGCCAGCACGCCCGACTTGAAGCAGCAGTGGCGCGACCTGTTCGACAGCGAACCGCCGCCGTTCAACCGGCGCTACCTCGAATCCCGCCTGGCCTACCGGATCCAGGAACTCGCCTATGGCGGGCTCACGCCCGAGACCGTCCGGCGGCTGGAACGGCTGGGCGAAGAACTGGACGGCGGCGACAAGAAGAAGCGCGGCATCCGCGCCGACCGCGACCGCCCCATCACGGGCACGCGCCTGCTGCGCGAGTGGCAGGGCGTCGAACAGATCGTCACTGTCACCGCAGACGGCTTCGAGTGGCAGGGGCGGCCCTACAAGTCGTTGTCCGCCATCGCGCGGGCCATCACCGGCACGCGCTGGAACGGCTGGGTCTTCTTCGGGCTCAAGAACCACAGGGGGCGGACATGACTAAGCCGCCCGAAAAAACCAAGTCCGTCCGCAAGCTGCGCTGCGCGGTCTACACCCGGAAATCCTCCGAGGAAGGGCTGGAGCAGGAGTTCAACAGCCTCCACGCCCAGCGCGAGGCATGCGAAGCCTACATCGCCAGCCAGCGGTCCGAGGGCTGGGTGCTGGTCCGTGATCAGTATGACGACGGCGGCATCTCGGGCGGCACGTTGGAACGCCCGGGATTGACACGCCTGCTGGAGGACATTGAGGACGGGCTGGTCGACGTGGTGGTGGTCTACAAGATCGACCGCCTCAGCCGCTCGCTCGCCGACTTCGCCAAGCTGGTCGAGGTGTTCGACCGGAACGGCGTGACCTTCGTCTCGGTGACGCAAAGCTTCAACACGACCACGTCGATGGGTCGGCTGACGCTGAACATCCTGCTGTCCTTCGCCCAGTTCGAGCGGGAGGTCACCGCCGAGCGCATCCGGGACAAGGTAGCAGCCAGTCGGAAGAAGGGCATGTGGATGGGTGGGGTGCCGCCCTTTGGCTACAGGGTGGAAAACCGGAAGCTGCTGGTCGACGAGGAGAACTCCGAGCATGTGCGCTGGATCTTCGCCCGCTTCATCGAGATCGGCTCCTGCACGGTTCTGGCCCGCGAGGTCGACGCGCGAGGTCTCGGAACGCCGCGTGGCAACCGGATCGACAAGAAGTACCTCTATCGGATGCTATCAAACCGCGCCTACCTCGGCGAGGCGGTCCACAAGGGCGACAGCTATCCCGGCGAGCACGATGCGATCATCGACCGTGAGACTTGGGACAAGGTTCACGCCATCCTGCAGGAGAGCCCCCGCAAGAGGGCTGCCCGGACCCGCGCCGACACACCCGCGCTGCTGAAGGGGCTGCTGTTCGGTCCCGATGGCGCGGCCTTTTCGCCGACGCACACCCGCAAGGGTGGTCGGTTGTACCGCTACTATGTCAGCCAGATGGTTCTGAAGCATGGAGCCGGGTCTTGCCCTGTCGGCCGCGTCCCCGCTGGCGAGGTCGAGGCGGCCGTCATCGACCAGCTCCGCGCCGTATTCCGGCAGCCCGAGATCGTGGCGGGAACATGGAAGGCAGCGCGTGCGCAGGACGACGGAGTCACCGAGGCCGACTCGCGCACGGCCCTGCAGAAGCTCGATCCGCTGTGGGATGAACTGTTCCCGGCGGAACAGGCGCGTATTGTGGCCCTATTGGTCGAACGGGTCGATATCGGCATCAGCGGCCTCAATGTCCGCCTGCGCACGGACGGACTGGCGGCGCTGGCGCGTGAAATCACCGCAGATGCAGGAGCAGCCGCATGACTCGGAATACGTCGGTCCCCGACACCATGACCATCCATGTTCCGTTTCGGGTCGTGAAGCGCGGCGGGCGGAAGGAGATGGTGTTGCCGGAAGGCGCCGCGCAAGCACGCAAGCCGGATAACACGCTGGTCAAGGCACTGGCACGCGCGTTCCGCTGGAAGCGGATGCTGGAGTCGGGCGAGTTCGCGTCGATTTCCGAGTTGGCCGAGAAGGAAGGGATCGCCTTCACCTACATGGCGCGGCTTATGCGATTGTCGCTTCTTTCCCCCGAAATCATCGATGCCGTGATGGACGGCCGCCAGCCCGCGCATATTACGCTCGCCAATTTGATGGACCCGTTCCCGGCCGACTGGAAAGAGCAGCACAGGCTCTGGTCCGACGTTAACTGATTCCCGCGTGCAAAATGGCAACCGGCGCGATAGGTAATTTAAAACAAGACCTTTTCGTGAGTTTCTGCGCCGCATGTCCGACATTTCCGACCTGATCCTGACCCTTTCACCCGAAGACGGTTCCACCATCGGTAACGGGGCCATGCTGGCGCTGCTGCGCGAGCACATGCCGGACCTTGCCGAAGACGACTACATCGCCGCGCGCGATGCGCTGATCGACGAGGGCGTGCTGGGGCGTGGCAAGGGGCGTGGCGGGTCGATCTTCCGCGTTACCGACGATCTGGGCGATGAGGATGACGACCTGGACGAGGATGAGGGCGACGAGGACGATGGGTTCGAACTGACCCACACCGAAGAGGCCGCGCCGCGAAAGCCCCGTACCAAAGCCGGGAAGAAGGCCGCGCGCAGGCCGGACGGGCCGGTGCAGGTGCTGTCCTACCGCCATGGCGAGACGCGGGTGAACAACCCCGAGGTCGGCATGGTCCATGCCGGCACCGATCCGGATGGCGAGAAGACGGTCTGGGCCTATGACCCGCATCTGGACCCGGTGCTGAACTTCGATTCCGCGCGGGCGGGGATCGAACGGCTGATCGACGACGCGCTGGCCAGCGGTGATCTCGAACAGATGCGCGACGCGCTGCAGGAACTGAAGCGGCTTCAGGCGCCCTACCTCAACTGGACGGGCAAGGCGGAGCGGACCAGCGTCGAGGTCGATACCGTCTCGCTGCATGTCCACGAACGGGTGGACCCGGCGACGGTCCTCGCCAATGCGGCCAGGCGGCTGAAGGGCAAGGATTCGGCGACGCAGTGGCGGCAGCCGGACCTGTTCGCGGCGCCGTTCGAGAACCTGCCGCTGCGCCAGGCGCTGGATTTCTACCACCACGAAAAGGGCTGGTCGAACCGGCTGGTGGCGGGCGACAGCCTGCTGGTGATGAACTCGCTCCTGACCAAGGAGAGCATGGGCGGCAAGGTGCAGATGATCTACATCGACCCGCCCTATGGCATCAAATACGGGTCGAACTTCCAGCCATTCACGAACAAGCGCGACGTGAAGGACCGCTCGGACGACGACCTCACCCAGGAGCCCGAGATGATCAAGGCGTTCCGGGACACCTGGGAACTCGGCATCCACTCATATCTCACCTATCTGCGCGACCGGCTGATGCTGGCGCGGGAACTGCTGACCGAGAGCGGGTCGGTGTTCGTGCAGATTTCGGATGAAAATGTGCATCTCGTCCGAGATGTTCTCGATGAAGTTTTTGGCGTTGGAAATTTCTGCGCCCTGATTCCCTTCAAGAAGACCGGTGGGCAGAGTTCTGCTGCGCTTGCCACTGTGAACGACTATCTAATTTGGTATTGGCGTGATGCAGCGCACGCGAAATACCGACCGCTCTACCAAGTGAAAGTTCCGGGAAGCGAGGGCGCTACCAATTACTCGTGGGTCGAGGAGGCAAGCGGCTATCGCCGCAAGCTCGGCAAGGGCGAGTTTGAGCACCTCTCCGACAGCCAACGAGTGTTCCAGCCATACCCGATGTTCTCCGAAGGCCCGTCGCCTGGCGATCAGCCGCTTGAATGGTGCGGCGCGGTTTTCAATCCCTCGGCAAACTCACATTGGAAGACCACAACGCTTGGGCTTTCGCGATTGAAGAAGTCCGGGCGCTTGATGGCGCAGGGAAAGACGATGCGGATGGTCAACTACCACGCGGACTATCCGGTGACGCCGATTACCAACATCTGGCTTGATACTCAGATCAGCGGCTTTAACGATCCTCGGACCTACGTCGTCCAAACGCTTCCGCTTGTCATCGAACGCTGCCTCCTGATGACGACCGATCCCGGCGATCTGGTGCTCGACCCCACCTGCGGCTCCGGCACCACGGCCTTCGTCGCCGAGAAATGGGGGCGGCGCTGGATCACCTGCGACACGTCCCGCGTGGCGATCACGCTGGCCAAGCAACGGCTAATGACCGCCAGTTTCGACTACTACGCGCTGCGCTATCCGCATGAGGGGCTGGGTGGTGGCTTCGACTATGAAACCGTCCCGCACATCACGCTGAAAAGCATCGCCAACAACCCCGACATCGACACGATCTATGACGAGGATCACCCGAAGATCGCGGCGGCACTCGCCGACCTGAACGCAGCACTTTCCGCCGCGCCGCCGAAGCCGCTCAAGCCCACGCAAGGAGCGCGCAAGGGCAAGCCGGTGGACTTCGCCAAGGGCGACACCCTGCACGAATGGGAGGTGCCCTTCGACTGGCCCGAGGACTGGCCCGACGCCGCCCGCACGTCCTTCGATGCCTTCCACGCCGCCCGGCAGGCGATGCAGCGCCGAATGGACCAGTCCATCGCCGACCATGCCGAACAGGAAACCCTCTACGAAAAGCCGCGCATCGACAGATCCAAGCTGCGCATCTGCGGGCCGTTCTCGGTCGAGGCAGTGCCGGCGCCGACCGTTCTGTCGCTGGACGACAGCATCCCGCCGCAAGAAGCCGACGAGACCGTTGCCCGCTCCGGCGAAACCTCGCGCCAAGCGCTCTGGCGCGACGAACTGCTCAAGACCGGTGTGCGCGGCAAAGGCGGCGCCATGCTCCGCTTCGCCGAGTTCGAGACCCTGCCGGGGCTGAAGCACATCCACGCCAGCGGCTCGCTGGCCGAAACAGGCGAACGAGTCGTCGTCAGCTTCGGCCCCGAGCACGCGGCGCTGGAGCAGCGGCAGGTGGAACTGGCGCTGACCGAGGCCGAGACCCTGCGCCCGTCGCCGAAATTCATCCTGTTCTGCGCCTTCACCTTCGACCCGGAGGCCGCGAAGGACATCGACGAGGTGAACTGGCCCGGCGTCACGCTGCTGAAGGCGCAGATGAACACCGACCTTCTGACCGAGGATCTGAAGAAGGGCCGCAGTTCCAACCAGTCGTTCTGGCTGATGGGCCAGCCCGATGTGGATCTGCGCAAGCGCAAGGACGGGCTGTGGGAGGTTCAGGTCAACGGCTTCGACTATTTCGATCCGCGCAAGGGCGATCTGGTCTCGGGCGGCACAAAGCAAATCGCAATGTGGTCGCTGGACGTGGATTATGACAACCGATCCCTGATGCCGCATCAGGTGTTCTTCCCGATGGCGGATGCCAAGGGCGGCTGGAACCGCCTGCGCAAGACCGTGCGGGCAGAGCTGGACGAGGACCTGCTGGAGCAGTTCCACGGCACCGTCTCGCTGCCCTTCGAGGCGGGTGAGAATCGGCGCATCGCGGTCAAGATCGTGGACGACCGCGGGATCGAGTCGCTCAAGATCATGTCGCTGGAGGGATAAGCCCATGTCCCTCATCATCAATTCGCCGTTCGTCTGCCCGGCGCAACACTGGGTCGAGACCAAGGGCGGCAAGCTGGAGATCAAGTCTGAGCGGCGGCCGGCGAGCTACGAGGTCTTTGACGCGCGCAACAACACCAAGCGCACCGAGGGGCTGGACCTGGTGAACACGATCCGCACCCGCGTGGATCAGTGGCGCGACGACGGTTGGCCCGGCGTGACCATCGTCACCCGCAAGCTCTTGGAGCACTGGCACGACCGCGAGGCGCGGCAGCATCCGTTCTATTTCTGCCAGCTTGAGGCCATCGAGACGCTGATCTGGTGGGTCGAGGGCGCCGAAGCCTACAAGCAGGGCATCGCGATCCCCGGCGATGGCGGCGTCTGGGAGCGGCTCTGCAACAAGATGGCGACGGGCGCAGGCAAGACCACGGTGATGGCGATGATCATCACCTGGCAGGTGCTCAACGCGCTGACCTATCCGAAGCGGAACAAGGACTTCAGCCGCGCCGTGTTCATCGTGGCGCCCGGCCTGACGGTAAAGGAGCGGCTGCAGGTGCTGCTGCCCAGCGAGGGCAGCTACTACGACGAGTTCAACCTTTGCCCGTCCGAGGCCCTGCGCCAGAAGCTGAACCAGGCGGAGGTGTTGATCGAGAACTGGCACACGCTGATGCCGCTGAAGGAAGCGGACCGCTCGGTGGTGAAGAAGGGGCGCGAGTCCGACGAGGCCTTCACGCGGCGGGTGCTGGGCAAGCTGGCGGCGCACAAGGACATCATCGTCATCAACGACGAGGCGCACCACGCCTACCGCAAGCCGCCCGAGGTGAAGATCAGCAAGAAGCATGCCGAAGAGCATGGCATCGACTTGGATGAAGCGACGCGCTGGATCGAGGGTCTGGACCGCATCCACAAGACCAGGCGCATCCAGCGCTGTTTCGACCTGTCGGCAACACCCTTCGCGCCGACCGGCAAGAAGAGCACCGATACGGCGCTGTTCGACTGGATCATCTCGGATTTCGGCCTGAACGACGCGATCGAGGCGGGGCTAGTGAAGACACCGCGCGTCGTTGTCCGCGACGATGCGGTTCCGGACGCCAAGACGCTGCGTTCGAAGCTCTACCACATCTACCGCGACCCGACTGTTTCCGAAGACCTGAACCGCAAGGCCGAACCGCATGAGGCGCTGCCGAAGCTGGTCCAAGACGCCTATACGCTGCTCGGCGCCGACTGGCGGGAAACCCGGGCGCAATGGCAGGAGGCCGGGCATCATTCGCCGCCGGTCATGCTGACGGTCTGCAATCGCACTGAAACCGCAGCCCGCATCGAGACCTATTTCAACAAGGGCGATGCGCATTGGCCCGAATTGCACGCACCGACCCGAACGCTCCGGGTCGATTCCAAGGTGCTGGAGAAAGCTGAGATCGGCGAGACCGCGACCTCCGACAAGGATTACGAGGCACGGCTGAAGGCAATCATCGACGCTGCGACCATCCCCGAGACCCGCCGCCAGCAATTCCGCTCGCTGAAGAAAGAAGAACTGCTGCGGGAGATCGTGGACAACGTCGGGAAGCGAGGAGCGGCCGGACAGGATCTACAGAACGTCATATCGGTTGCGATGCTGTCGGAGGGATGGGACGCCAAGAACGTTACGCACATCATGGGTCTCCGGGCCTTCACATCCCAGCTGCTCTGCGAACAGGTTGTTGGGCGCGGATTGCGTCGGGTGTCCTATGACACGGACGAGAATGGTCTGTTCCTGCCCGAATACGTCAATGTCTTCGGCGTGCCGCTTTCCATCTCGGAAACAGGCGAAGGCGGGGAGGCTCCGCCGCCTCCCAAGCCGACCACCCAGATCGAAGTCCTACCCGAGCGGGCTCATCTGGAACTTCGATGGCCGAACGTGCTGCGGGTTGAAACGGTCGTGAGACCGCAGCTGACCATGGACTGGGGCAAGGTAGCGCCGCTCGTGCTCGACCCTGCCAGCACGCCGATCAGCGCGGAAATGGCTCCGGCGCTCGGGGGCGCGACCGATATGGGCAAGGTGACAGCCATCGACCTCGAGAAGCTGCCAGACGGCTTCCGTCTGCAACGTCTTGTCTTTCAGGCAGCACGAAAGGCCTTCGCCGAACTCAGCCACGGTTTCTCGGGTAGCCACGAGTATCTCGCGGCGCAGCTGGTCAGGATCGTCGAGGCGTTCCTAAACTCCGACCGCCTCGACATCCCGTCGCTGTTCCACTCCGACCCGCTTCGGCGGCGGATTCTGATCGCGCTCAACATCGACCTTGTCGTTCAGCATGTGTTGAGCAACGTCACCGAGCAGAACACGGAACGCCTGACGCCGGTCTTCGACGAGGAAAATCCCATCGGCGCCACCGGCCAGATGCGGACCTGGTACACCACCAAGCCCTGCTTTCCGACCACCAAGTCGCATATCAGCCATCTCGTCGGGGATTCGTCCTGGGAGGGACATGCCGCCAACATTTTCGAGAAGCGCGAAGACGTCATCGCCTATGCCAAGAACGATCATCTCGGCTTCCAGATCTATTACATGTGGGCCGGTTCACGACGCCGCTATGTTCCTGATTTCCTCGTGCGCCTTGCCAGCGGCACCATTCTGGCGCTTGAGATCAAGGGCACCGATAGCCCTCAGAACAAGGCCAAACGGGACGCGTTGAACGAGTGGGTGAAGGCGGTCAACGCGGCGGGCGGCTTCGGCCACTGGGCATGGGATGTCGCGTTCAAGCCCGCGGAAATCCAGGACATTGTCACGAAGCACTCAGCCGTTGTCGAACCTGTTGCATAATGGGATCCGGCGACCAACCGTCGATGCCTGACCTGACCCGAATTGCTATCTCGGCGGTTTGGCTTCCCCGCCGGCGATAGTCGCAAGAAAGGCCTCATCCAGCTTCGGTTCGTCCCATCGTCCGGCAACGGCAAGCCAACGGTCGAGGTGGTCTCGAAACCCCGCGTCGTCAGCCTTGAGGTGAAAGGTGTAGAGCCGGTCGACGATCTGTCGCATCAGGTTTCGCATCTCGTCGTCGTCGAGATGGGACGCGTCAGACCATGGAATCTGGCGGCCGTCGGCATCGGTGATGAACACGTCCGAATAGTCGCCCTTGTGGGTGACCGGAACGGTCCCGGCGTGCAATTCCTCGATCCCCGTGTTGCGCACACAGATCATCGCCATCAGTTTCGCCAGCTGGGCAGCGATGCGCTCCTCGTCGGCCGGTTTCATCGTTCCGACCTCTTTGAATCGTCCGACTGCTTCACGAACAATTCGGCGAGAGCCGCCTCCGCTCGGGCCGGTCCGACTTCCGTTAGGGCCAGCGATTTCGCCTTGCCGATGGGATCGTGGATAAGCCCCTTGGCGTGCAGCCGGTCGGTGATCGACCAGTCAATCCCTTTCCAGACTCGATTGCCGTCATGCAGCGTCAGGCTGAGGATCGCCAGCGCCGCGTCGTCGAGCTTGTCGGTGTCGAGGTCTGGTTCCGCCATTCATAGCCTCCGTCACCGACAGGATGCCGTCGTCGCAGGAAATTCTCAATGGCGGAAGGGATTTGCGAGGCTGGATTGAGAAAGAACGGGTTGGATTTCTGTTCCTTTCCACAAACGCCACTGGCATCAAAGTGTTCAGGTGGCGCGAGGAACTGTCCCTATACTTTCAATGGGTTACAGGCTCTACACCGAATGCGCGCAGTCGAGAGGTCCAGAGAATATCGGCCCTGAGAGACCGCTTCCGGGCCTCCCGGCATCGAGGCCAGTGCTCAGCCCCACCCGCATAACCCTCGAAAATAACGAGAAAACCCGGCCGGAGCCGGATCGGGAGAACGCCTTCGCAAGAGCAACTGGCGGAG
>NZ_DAITQL010000061.1:0-24625 GCF_036833075.1 Hyphomicrobium sp. | reverse complement strand
TTCAATGACGACCGGATTCCAGTTGCCCCCGGATAAAAGAAGGGGGTCACATCAGCGACATTCGCATCACTCATGTTACGGAAGCTCCCAGCAGCGCGGCCCACTATCACCAGGTGCCGGGATGTTCTTGCCGAAGATCACTTGGAGACGAAAGCGCTGTCACCTGCACGGCAAGCGCTGACCGATGCTGCTGCCATCGTCGAGCAGCGCACCGCTCGCCAGAACGCGGAACGCGCTCAGCGCGACGAAGAACGCAAGCGCCGCGTTGAGCTAGCCTCAACGGCGATAGTAGAGCTCAAGGCGATTACCCGCCGTGTCGAAGATGAAATCAAACATATCTATGACCGTGCGAAGCCGGGCTTCAAGGGTATGCTGGAGTTTGGTGCGGCCCGCTTTGGATTGGTTCGCGCGCCCGAGGCCGTTGATGAATTTCTGGTGGCAGCGCTCTGAATTGCACTACCTCGTCCAATCTCTTGGCTGGGACATTATTGCATCATCCATCATCGCCGTGACGACGAGGCCGCAAGAGCATGGTCGCGAATATACTTGGTCGGCATCGCTCATCTACGCCGATCGCAAGGATGGAAACGGTTATCGTTGGTACGAGATCGCCTTTTACACGAGTGCCCTCAGCCGCAACCGTGGACAGCGTGATGAGCCCTACGCGCTTGAGATCCATGAGAAGGATCTCTTTCAGGCGTTGTCGCCTGCCATGCACACCGTGTCGGTCGCCTATGGCCCTCTGGCCATTGATGGCGAAGATGAAGCCAAGTTCACAGAACGATGGCTCGACCTGATCGCCAAGGCCGCAGCTGGACAGTTGGGCCGGCCACACGCGATGCCCATGCGCAACTTCCGGTAGGAGCAGCTTCAGATGGTCGAAGCATCCTCAGACCCATTCGCTGAAACCCGTGATCGCTACGTAGAGCGGCTCAAGCCGATCTTTCTGCCCCCCGATCCGATCAGCAACGACATCATTCGCTATTTTGCCTCGCTCCTGCGCGTGCTTGGTATGGAAGATCGCGGGTGGGATCCTTACGCGGAATCCCGCGCGGTGCTGAACGACATCAATGGCTTTTTCAATGTCGAATTGCCGCCTGCCCACTTCAAGGAACCTGACAAAACCCCCTGGCGGCTGGGCCTTTTGCTCTATTCGCACATCGTCGAGATGGACGCCCCTTACGAGGTGCTCACGAACCTGTTGCGCTTCCAGCTTGGTAAGGGCTACAGCCCCAATCCTTTCTTCGCCTTGCTCAGCTCCAAGGAGCAGAAGAACTATGCCAAGAGAGGCATCACGACCGGACGCAAGATTGCACTCATCAAGGAGCTATCAGCGGCACTCGGCGTCGATGTCGGCGACATCTTCGATGACTTCTATGACAACAAGCTTCGCAATGCCATCGCACATTCCGATTACATTTTGACCGATGACGACTTCCGGTGCCGTGGCGGTCTCAGTGGAACAAGCGCCTTCACGATCGCCTACGCGGATCTGGACAAGAAGCTGCTGGCTGCGAAGGCCTTTGTCGCTGCGTTCTTTCAAGTTGAACTTCTCGCGCGCCAAGTCTGGGGCCAGCAGAAAGGCAAGGCGATTCCTTACGATGCACACTACAAGGGATTAATGGAGGTTCTCGTCGATGGGCGTGATGTCATGTGCGGGTTCAAGGTTCACTGGCCCAACAACTCGGAGTCCATGTATCGCCGGACTGATGCAGGTATCGACATGGACAATTGTATGCTCGACCTGAAAGGTGCTTCACTCGATCTATTTGTGGGCCTCTATGCGAGAACCGCAGGGGCATTCAGCCCTCTCGTCGAGCATGACGGAACGCCGACATATACCAAGATTGACGGTGCCGATGAGCTGCCCACCTGGCCTGACAATATCAAGTAGGAGGAAAGTTCAGATCAGCGTCGTAGAGATTTCGCTCTGGGCATAGCACGTGGCGCGAGATTTATGCTCTCGCCGATCAAGCAGACAGCGACCCCCGCAAGTCGAGATGCAATACCGTACGACTGTTTTCTCGGCATTCCACGTTGCGACAACGCTGTTTTGGTTCTGCCGAACCCCAGCCGGCAGTAATCTCCTGATCTGGCGAGTCCCCGTCCAACCTATGTCCTGTTGCCCTTTCGACGTTCTGGCCGGCGCTAAGTATGGTGGGATCATCGGCAGCACCGACGTGCTTATAGCCGTTCACGCCTGTGCGATCCGGCCAGCGCTCACTGTTCGCGATCGCGCGCGGGCGCAACAGCGTCGGGAAGGGGCATCCCTACCAGAGATGCGCCGACCCAAGCGTCGCCGACTCGATGCTCTACGCGGTAATGGTGAAAGCCACCCGCCGTTTCAATCGGGGCGGGGCCGATCCGCACCGGCATGGTATAGTCGGCAGGTTCGTCGACCAGCACGAAGTCGGCGCCAATGCCGCCGGGGAAATGATAGCCGCGCCGCTTGTGAGGTGCCCGCTTCACGCGTCGCGCTCGGAGTTGAGAGAGGCTGAATGGTCCCTGGAGGAAGAGGCTGCTCCAACGCTCCGAGGCGTACCAATCACCGCCGGCGCTATGTTCGTCGCCGTTCTCGAACCAGGACGTCGGATTGCGATAGAGCATGCACTTGTCGAGCATCCCGCGCCAAACGCCGCGTGTTACCGGGTCGTAAAACCATAGCTGCCCCTGAAGGTCATGGATCCAGAGTTGCCAGGGTGGTGCCGAATAACGGCTTACATAAAATATTTCGGTTCCCGCGATCCGGCTTGGTTCGCCGAGACGCTTCCGGAGGATTGGCACCCAAATGACCGCGACACCAGCGGCTAGGTAGGCGCCGGTGCGTCGCTCCAAGGTGTCATAGTCGAGCGTGCTATGCTGCACCTCGAGCGCCACGCGATAGCCGTCGCCCGGCGCATGTAACAGCACGTCGGCGCGCCGATCGCCGTCGATCGACAGCACCTCCACCTCGACATCGCACGATAGGCCGCGCGCGCGGTAGGCGGCGGCAAAGTCCTCCTTGGCCTGCTGATGCTCCCAGGTTTCAAGCGCGGCATAGCTACAGACCGCCCCCCGGGCGATGCCCGAAATAGGGCCGCCGGATGCGCCCCTTCGCCAGCGTCACCGGTTCGCCGCAGCCCGGGCAGGTATAGGCTGGCCCCTTGGCCGCCTGCGCCGCTTCGATCCGCCCCCGGTCGTCACCCCTGCGCGCGATCAACATGGGGTAGGCCCCAGCAGCGCCTCGAAGTCCGCCGCCTTGGTGATCTCGCCGATCAAACCCTTGAGCCGGGGTTCTTTGCGCTGCGCGCGCGTGAAGTCCTCGGCGGTGCGCTTGTCGACATACAGGACCGCGCAATAGGCGGCGAGGACGCCAAGATAGCCATCATTGAGGTCACTCCCTGGGCGGAGCGGCCTCGATTGCCCATGTGTCCTGAGCGCTTCGCCGATGACCCGGCTGGGCAACACATCCATCGGCACCTTCTTGAGCGCCTCGAACGATCGGCCCGTCTCCGACGCTACCACCCGAAGCTGGCTTCTGAATAGCGCCAGCCGACTGAGATCGGCGAGGACACACTCGTCTCGGACTTCCTCCTCGTCCAGGCCGTGGCCAACGAGCGTCGATACCAGAAACTCACGCACCGTTGTGCCTGGCGACGGCATATTCGGGACGACCCGCGCTATGAAATCATCGGCCATCGTACGCGCACGCGCGGCATCGCCGCCGGTGCTCCGCTTTGCCTCCAGCAGCGCCTGCGCATGGATCCGGCTGAGCTGCACGCGCATCTGATCGGGAGGATTTGCCGCCAACTTTGCCAGTTCGCCGATCGTCCGGTTTTCGTCGAACGTCTGCAACGGACCGAGCGCAGCGATCATGTCGGTCTTGCTCTTGTGGGACCGCAGCATCGGCCGGACCGCCTCCCACACCCAAGCCTCTTCGCCGATTGCCTGCGTGCCCGATCCCGTCTTAAGCAACAGCTCGCGGGCGCGGTCGCGAATTGATATGAGATCGCCAAGCCCTTCGGAGGCTGCGATCGCCTCCGCCGCCAGCACCTGCACGATCGACCCGAGCCCGACCTCGTCCTTGGGCAGGCGAAGATAGGCCAGCATGGGCAGGCCCTGGAGAAAGGCAACCCGCGCGCGAGCGGTGTCATCATTTTCGCCGCCCAGCAACTCCTCGAGATGATGCCAGGACAAGAGAGGGATGCGGCCCTGTGCCATCAACTTCTCATGCAGCGCCTGCGCTCGCTGCCGCCGACCGCTATCCTTCGCGTAGGCCGCGTCGAGCCACTTCGCCCAATGCGAGCTGTCGGGTGCAATGATCTTCGGTTCGATGAGGGTCAATCCAAACTCTCGCAAGACAAACGTCGGCCGAACTCCATAGCCAATCTAGGCGCCTATGAGGCAACGACCGATCTCCATTTCCAGGAGAACGTACTTGATCTGTTGGAAACACTGTCCGGGCGCCTCGGGGGTCAGTTGATCCAGGATTAGGCGTCTTTCTGCACACCAATCGGCCCGAAGTATGAAGCGTAGGATGGATGATCGCGGAGAAGATCGTCTGTTCCTGACGGCGTTGCAGACATGATTGTGCGCAGGGACGCTGCCCCCTCCTTCGGCATGCTTCACGTCCGCTTTCTCGGCTTATCGGAACTTCGCCCACGTCACCGTAGTCGCCCCATCCTACCCCAGATTGCGTTGGTTGCGCCTTGCGCTGGCGATCGCGCGGTCAAGATTTGCGACGACCTGGCTCATGCTGTCGACTTGATCGTCGTCCGAGATATTGGGGAATGTTGCAACCTCATAAAGAAACTTCTCGAGCCAAGGTGCAGCCACTGGGATGAGCACTTGCCCGTCGTTGATACGCAGGATCGCGCGCCCAAAGCGCTCGATTTTCGGGTCAGACGGTCGTGTCCGAGGTGCGGCTGCGAGTCCGATGGGCTCCTTGGTGTCTGAAGACCACGTTATGTTTTGATAGCCGTAGCGTTTCAGGTGCTGGACCACGCCGATGCCAGCGCCGCGCTCGTCGATCACAACAAGGGCCGGTCGCTCCCTTTCGATCTCGGATCTGATCGCGGCAACGACCTCCGGCAGCTCGAGCCGGACCGACATCACCTGTGTCAGATAGAGCGCGTCGCGCTTGTCCTTGTTGGGGGCCAGTCCCCACTTGGTGCACACGGTCGCATTGCCGCTGATCGTGGCGCCGACGTCCCATGAGTGGATGGTCAGCTCGAAGCGGGGCGGCTTCGATAGGTCGAAGCGTTGGAACCTTTCCAAGGAGAGCATGCCGGACCCACCTGCTGTCGGACGCTGCTGGTACTGTCCGTCCCAGACGTGGCCAGGTAGGCGTGCCTTCAGCTTCGCGGCGTCCTCAGCCGTCATGCGTTCCGGATTGAGCACGTCCCCCGGGCAGCGGTAGTAGATGAGCTTGTTGTGACGAACGTATTCCTCCTCCGTCTCGGCAACGAGCGGTAGCTTCAGTACAAAGTCGGCGGTGGGTTCGAGTGTGGCCGAGATGTCGTCAGGTGCAAGTCTGTGCATCACGAGGATGAAAGTACCCTTGGCGGACTCGTCGAGACGGGTGCGAGCGGAGCTGTCGAGCCAACTGCGAAACCGCTCCTTGACGTGCTCGGAGGCTGCATCATCGGGCTGCATGGGGTCGTCGACGATGATCACGTCGGCGCCGAACCCCGTGATGTCGCTGCCGACGGAGGTTACATAGCGACAGCCGCCCTTAGTTGTGCGGACGTAGTCAACGGCTTGCTTGTCCAGGATCGTTTCGGGAAAGATGCGCCGATAGATCTCTGACTTCATCAGCGTCCGCGCCTTTGCGGAGAGGTCGTGGGCGAGGTCGTCTCCGTAAGAGATCGTGATGAACTTGGTCGTCGGGTCACGGCCAAGGCGCCAGGCGACATAGAGGACGGACACCATCATCGATTTCATGTGTCGCGGCGGGAGGTTTATGATCACATCCTTGTAACGGCCTTCCTCCACGCGCATCAGGACGGCAGCGAGGACGTCGAGGTAGTCAGCGTAGGCAAGGCGTTTGCCGGGATGGAGTACGGGGAATACGAGTTCGGCAAAGCACATCAAGTCGGCGCGTGCGAATTCGATCAGGGCCTCAAACTCTGGTCCCGTTCCGCCGGTCGGCTTCGGTGGAGTCGGCTCCTGTTCCATCACTTGTCTCCTTGTGGGGTATTCAGGTGATCGAAGCGCTGCATCATGCGCCTGATGACGTCGTCATCGGGGAGCACAAACGCCTCCTTCTGAGTTGAGGCCTCCGACGTGCCGGGTTCGGCAGAAAGCTGGTACACGATGCGGGTCGCGGCGAGGTCGCCGTCGAGTGCCTTGGCAAGCACCCGGCGCGCCAGCGCGACCACCTTTGGAACGGATACGATCTCGTCACCCTGCTTCACCTTGACGAGTTTTGCCGCCTCTCTCGTCATGGCTTCCTGGAGGGTGGGCACACCTTTGGGCCGGCCTTTCGGGTTTCCGGATTGGCCGGGTTTGAACTGGTGCGCCTTCGGGGGACGGCAGTAGCCGACACCGCCCCCTGACGGCTTCTTCGGAGGCTTCTTGGACATCAGCGTTCTCCCTCGGTTTGAGGCGCTACGCCACGTCTCAGAGCAACCTCAGCAAAGGTTTCGCCTGTCTCGCTGAGGACCGCCTCGCGTCCGGTCATCTGCTGCCATCGCTGGATGGCGACGTCGCAGTAGCGACGTCGATCTCGATCGCGCGGCAGATGCGATCCGTTGTCTCCGCCGCGAGCAACATCGATCCCGAACCCAGAAAGCAGTCGAGAACGACATCGCCGCGATCCGTGACGTCGAGCAGGGCGTCCTCGAGCATCACCCTGGGTTTGACCGTCGGGTGCACCGACAGCCCTTCGCGGGCCTCAGAGCCGAGGGTCGATGCGCCAGGATAGGTCCAGACGTTGCCGCGGTAGCGCCCCCAGCGGCCCAACTCGATGTTGTTGGTGTGAGCAGCGGTCCCCTTTTTGAAGACCGGCAGCATCTCGTGTTGTGATCGCCACAAGCTCCCCTGGCCGCCATGCGGCTTGGCCCAAACGATGACGTTCAAAAGATCCAGATCGAGTTCGCGGCCGGCGGCCAGGACCAGCTCGACGCTTCGCCAGTCGATGAACGTCGCGAGGAGGCCGCCGTCGACGAGGTGCTCCAGCGATGGCCGCATCCAATCGATGTTGAACGCGGAGAACTCATCCCGGCTGAGCTCCCCGTGCGCCATCGCGAACTCACGGTGGTGCGACTGGCTCGTGCAGTACCCCCGGACCGGGACATTGAACGGCACGTCGGTCAGGACGAGCCTTGCAGGTTCCGTATCTGAGAACAGGTGCGCATGGACACACCGCTCTCGCGCGTCGCCTTGCGCGAGCCGATGGTGCTCCATCAGCCAGAGGTCGCCCGTCTGGGAGACCGCCGACTGAGGAAGCTCCGGGAGGACTTCGGTTTCCGGTTCATCCGACTCATCCTCGATAAGCAGGGCATCGATCTCCGCAAGCTCGAAGCCGGTCGCAATGACGTCTTCCTTGAGCTCGATCAGGTCCTCGAACTCAATTTTCAGGGCTTCGATATCCCAGGTGCCGGTTTCAGCGATACGGTTCAACGCGATCGGCAGGGCGCGCTGCTGGGCCTCTGTCAGATGGTCGATCCGTGTGGTGGGGATCCTTTCGAGCCCCAAGCGACGGGCTGCCTCCCAGACCACGTGTCCGTGGATGATCCGGCCGTCCTTATTAACAAGGACGGGACAGCAGATGCCGTATTGCGTGATGCTCGCCGTGACCCTGGCCACTTGATCAGCCTCAGCCCGGCGGATGCGCCGGTTGGCTGGCCGAAGGACCTCCGTCGGCAGATATTCGATTTTCAGCGAGGGTGCGAGATCGTTGCGCCCGCTCGGAGCGGATTGCTGAAGCAACGTGAGAGTCTTCTGCGTCCGCCGACGCTTCCGGGACTTCTCCTGGAGTACCGGCTTGAGACCGACTGCGGCTGGGATCAGGGTATTGGTAGTTCGGTTCTTGGGCATCGACTTTTCCTTCCGGTTCTGTGAACGGACGCGTTCACCTCCGGAAGGAAAGTCACCAATCGAGTGTCCCGACGTCCTGCGGCGCTCGCCAGGTCCAAGCGGGGTGTTCGCGGGACCTGGATCACAAAAGCGCGGCCGGCGTCGTTCACTCCTTGCTGACTGGCTCGCTTGGAAACTCCCACCCAAGGGCGGAGCATCCACGAGCACAGAATCAGGCACCCCGTCCTGATCCGCAACCGCAAAATGAAGGGGCGGTTCGTTTGCGTGCCACACCTTTTCTCACGCTCGTGAGCTCGGTGGGAGACCCGCCCGGAGGGGGTGCAGCCGGCGCGAGAGCGTCTGGCCGGGATCCCTGTTATTCCCTGTTCCAGCGGGTAGGGAACTGATCGGCAAAGACGGCGAGAACCAACGCGAACTCAGACGCTTAGCCTTCGCACCTACGGGCGGCCTGGGTTTGATTTGGGCATGATCGCTGATATTTTCGCTGTTCGCAGGGATTTCCGCGGTGGGAACATGGGAAACGGACCGGAGACCAGTTCGCACCGGACTGTCCGCACCGCCACAACTTATTGTTGATATAGAGTATAAACTTAGTCTCTGCGCGTTGTTCGGGTCATCCTGCGCACGATCTGCGACTTAGGTTCGGCCGGTTTCCGCAGATGACTGAGAGACCATTTCGCACTGTCGCCCGGGTCGGCGGAGCCCCTTGACCCACAGTGGTGCGACCAATACAAATTTCGATAGAAGTCGACTTTCAAATCTCATGCCCGGTCGGGCTGCGGTTACGCTCCTTGCGTAGGCCGTTCATGAAAGCTCCGCTTCAGCAAGCATGACATCGTAACAGGTTTGCCGCGTGTTCGCGTGGCTGCGGGCTCGTAGCTGCTCTTTGTGGCACGCCTTGCGGCAGGCTTTGGCCTTCCTGGCGGCAGCGGAGGAGTGCATCGAATGCCGTGTCGTCTGCATGAAGGCTGTCCCGACGCCGTCGAGGAATGGCACGCGGGCCATATGGGCTGCGGAGAGCTTCTGGTCGAGCTTCGCAGGAGGCTGAAGCAGATGCCCTCACGGATGCTGAAGCTCGTCGCCCTCGATCCCGGCGCGGCGCTCGACCTGCCCGCGTGGTGCCGCCTCACAGGCAACGAACTGCAGCGCCACGACCCCGAAAGCGGGACCTTCTGGATCAAGTCGAAAAATGAATGGGACTGAGCGGGGGTCCGCCAAGGACAGAACCGCCTGCCTCACGCCTGCAAGCAACCGATATGACAAAGGAGAACGCACATGCCGGGACGTTTTGTGGTCAGCCTGACCTGCGCGAAGGACGACACGGACAAGGCGACCGTCGCCTTCGTGGTCGCCAATGCGGCGATCGCATCGGACAAGGAAGCGATCGTCTTTCTCTCGACGGAAGGGACGCGGATATCCCAGCAGGGCTATGCGGACGACGTGCACGAGGCGGGGTTCGCACCCCTCAAGGACCTGATCGCCAGCTTCGTGGAGGCGGGGGGCCAAATCTATGTCTGCTCGCCCTGCTTCAAGAAGCGCGGCCTCGACGAGACCAAGGTGGTTCCCGGCGCGGTGATCGTCGGCGGGGCGAAGCTGGTGGAGTTCATGGGCGAGGGCTGTCCGAGTGTCAGCTACTAAGGCGATCGCCCGAGGGACCCCGGCATGAAGGCAGTCGCCACGCATACGGAAAAGCCTGACGTCAGCTTCGACGGCGGAGATCTCGATTGCGGGAACGGCCTGCTGCTCCTGATCCGCAGGCATATCGATCCGCTGCCGCGCGGAGGACTGTTGGAGATCCGCTCCACTGAAATCTCGGTCGATGAGGATCTGCCGGCGTGGTGCCGCATGACCGGCAATGAGCTTGTCTCGTGGACCAAGGACGGCAGGCAGCGGAGCTTTCTTGTCTGCAAGGGCAAGCTGGAGGAGCGGAGCACGGCTGAGGACGTCCCGGCGTCGATCCTCGCGGGGCGCGCGTCCACGGCCGTCCCGCTGGCGCCGCGCGCGCAGAAAATCTCCGCACCGGCGATTCCCGCGCTCGCGGTGATGGGACTCGGAAGCTGGCCGCGTCCGCGCTGGATGGTGGAGGCCATGCACGCCTATGTCGAGGGCCGGCTCGACGAGGCGGCCTTTCACGAAACGGCCGACGACGCGGTGCGCCTCGCCGTGGCCGCTCAGGAGAAAGCCGGTGCCGACGTCATCACCGACGGCGAGCAGCGACGTGACAGCTATGCCAGCTTCGTGGCCACGCGGCTCGACAATTGCCAGCTCGTGCCGCTGGTCGACCTTCTTCCCCTGGTGGACCATCCGGAGGAGTTTGCGGCGGAGCTGCGCGCACTGGACGTGCCTGCCGACGAGGTGCGCCATCCCGGCGTCTTCGGCCCGATCGGCCGCAGTCGGCAGATCGCCGGCCATGAGCTCGATTTCCTGCGCGCCGTGACGTCGAAGCCGGTCAAGGTGTCGCTCCCCGGCCCGTATCTGCTCGCCCGCACCATGTGGCTGGAGTGCATCTCCGAGCAAGTCTACGCCTCGCGCGAGGAGATTGCGGCCGACCTCGTGCGCGTCCTGCGCGAGGAGCTCGCGGACCTGCTCGACGGCGGCGCGGCCCTGGTGCAGTTCGACGAGCCGGTCCTGTCGGAGGTCGTCTTCAGCGGCGCGAAGAACAAGCGCAGCTTCATGTGCGGCGCGCTGTCGGAATCGCTCGGCCCCGCGCACGAGCTGGGCTTCGCCAAGGATCTGATGAATGCGGTGGTCGACGGGTTCGACCGCGACCGTATCGCCGTCCACATGTGCCGCGGCAACTGGACGCCGGATGAGAGCGTGGCCCTGTCGGGCAGTTACGCGCCGCTGGTCGATACGCTCGCGGCCATGAAGGTCGGGGCCTATCTGCTGGAAATGTGCACGCCGCGTGCCGGCGAGATGGAGGTGCTGCGCCGGCTGCCGGAGACGGCGCGCATCGGTGTTGGCGTCGTCAACCAGAAGCAGCCGGCAACCGAAGGGATCGAGGAGGTGGCGGCGAGGATCGGGCGCGCGACCGACCTCTTCGGCCGCGAGCGCGTGCTGCTGCATCCTGACTGCGGCTTCGCGACCTTCGCCGACAATCCGATCTGCTCGCACTCGAATGCAGAAGCGAAGCTCGCCGTCATCGCGCGAGCGGCCGAGCGGTTTCGGGTGTAGAGGGGCCGCTCCCGAAAATTCAGACACCTGCAGGACAGAACGGGAGGACGTGCCAGCGGCCGACCTTCCCAAAAAAGGACCATGGGAGGATCAATGGTCACGTCGACGACACCGTCCTTCGAGTCTGCGCTCGAGGAGATCTGTTCTACCACGATTATGGAAGCCGCCGCCGGCGTCGATCGCAGCGGCGCATTCCCCGCGCGCTCGATCGAAGCGCTGAAATCGGCTGGGCTGCTGGGCGCGTTGAGCTCTGCCGAGCAGGGCGGCCTTGGACTTGGCCTCGCGGGCGCGACGCGGATCGTGCGGCGCATCGCAGAGGAGTGCGGCTCTACGGCGATGGTGACGGCGATGCACTACAGTGCCGTCGCGGTACTGGAGACGTACGCGCCGGCGGACATCCGGCGGGAGGCCGCGTCGGGGACACGCCTCGCCACGCTGGCCTTCAGTGAGGCCGGCACGCGCAGCCATTTCTGGGCGCCGGCCGGCACCGCCCAGGCGAATGGCGACGCAGTCGTCCTCAACGCGCACAAGAGCTGGATAACGTCCGCTTCCGAAGCGAGCCTCTATATCTGGTCGTCCAAGCCCCTGGGTACGGAAGGGTTGAGCACCCTCTGGCTGGTGCCGCGCTCCACGCCGGGCATTCAGGTCAAAGGTCCGTTCGAGGGTATGGGGTTTCGCGGCAACGATTCATCGCCCGTCGTCGGTGAGAACGTGACCGTTCCCCGCAACGCCATGCTGGGGGCCGACGGGCAGGGCTTCGACATCATGATGGGCACCGTGCTGCCCGTCTTCCAGATCCTGAACGCGGCATGCTCCGTGGGATTGATGACAGGCGGGCTGCGCCGCGCCATCGCGCATGTCGGCCAGACCCGGCATTCCGACACCGGCGCGTCGCTGGCGGACCTTCCGACCATCCGCAACTACGTCGCGCGCATGCAGGTCAAGACCGACATGGCGGCAGCGTTGCTGGTCGACACCGTGGCGGCGGTCGAGGCGAAACGCCCGGACACGATGCTGCGCGTGCTGGAATGCAAGGCGGCCGCGGGCGAGACGGTCAACGAAGTGCTCGACCTTGCCATGCGCGTCTGCGGCGGCGCCGCCTTCCGCAAGGATCTCGGCATCGAGCGGCTTTTCCGCGACGCGCGCGCGGCTGGCGTGATGGCTCCGACCACGGACGTGATCTACGACTTCATCGGCAAGGCCGTCTGCGGCCAGCCGCTTTTCTGAGGGGGAATGCGATGAGCGCGGATGTTCTGATTTTGGGCGCGGTTGCCTACGATCCCAAGATCGTCACCATCTGGGACGGCTTCAAGGACTATTTCACCGAGCACGGCCTACCGTTCGACTACATTCTCTTCACCAACTACGAGCGGCAGGTTCAGGCGCATTTGGACGGGCTCATTCATGTCGCCTGGAATTCGCCGCTGGCATGGCTGCAAACCGTGCGGCTTGCCGAGGCGTCGGGACGAAAGGTGGAGGCGATCGTGATGCGCGACACCGACCGCGATCTGATCTCCACCGTCATCGCCAAGCGCGAGGGACC
Source organism: Hyphomicrobium sp. (assembly GCF_036833075.1). Classification (GTDB taxonomy): domain Bacteria; phylum Pseudomonadota; class Alphaproteobacteria; order Rhizobiales; family Hyphomicrobiaceae; genus Hyphomicrobium_C. The sequence goes on along the minus strand of NZ_DAITQL010000061.1, from coordinate 11,889 downwards.
GATCCGTGCCGTTTCCGACCTCAAGGGTAAGCGGGTCGCGGTCGGGGCGAAAGATTCGCCGCAGGCCACGCTGATCCCGTTGCAGGTTCTGGCCGCTCAGGGCCTCGAGCCGGACCGCGACTTCGAGGTCGTGTCATTCGACATCCTGGTCGGCAAGCACGGCGATCACATCGGCGGCGAACGCGACGCCGCTTTGGCGCTGATGCGCGGCGATGTCGATGCGGCGTGCGTCATCGAGGGCAACTACCGGCTGTTCGAGCAGGACGGGACGATCGCACCTGGTACGACCTTCCGGCTGCTGGAAACGCCGCCCTACGACCATTGCAACTTCACGGTTCTCAACGGTGCCCCCGCGGACCGGATCGAGCGATTTGCCGAGCTGCTGCTGGCGATGTCGTATGACGATCCCGAGGTGCGCACATTGCTCGACCTGGAGGGGCTGAAACGATGGGTGCCGGCGAGAACGGAAGGTTATCGGCTCATCGCCGACGCGGTCGAGCGATTTTCCGCCCCGAGCACCGCGACGTCGTCTGTCTTCGGACGATCCGTCTTCTGATGATTAAGCGTCCGTGACGGGCAGAACCTTACAAATATGCAGAAACCTTCATATATCAAGATCAATGGGGATCGTAGTATATGATCACATCGAGCGAGATACAGGAGGCAGGCATGGGCAAGAAGGGGAAGCAGAATTACACCCGACTCACCGAGCCGCTCGTCCGCGACAACGGTGTGCTGCGGCCGGCCTCCTGGGATGAGGCTCTTGATCGCGCGGCCGAGGGCTTCCGCCGCAACATCGAGCTTCACGGGCCCGACGCATTCGGCATGTTCTCCTGCTCGCGCGCGACCAACGAGATGAACTTCATCGCCCAGAAGTTCGCCCGGGCGGTCATCGGCACCAACAACATCGACTCCTGTAACCGAACTTGACACGCTCCTAGCGTCGCCGGTCTGGTGACGGTATTCGGAGCTGGCGGCGGTACCTCGTCCTATCGCGAGATCGAGGATGCGGATCTGATCATCTTCTGGGGCTCCAACGCCCGCGAAGCACATCCGATTTTCTTCCATCACGCCCTGAAGGGGATCCACAAGGGGGCCAAGGTCTACGCGGTCGACCCGCGTCGGGCCAAGACGGCAGAGTGGGCCGATGCTTGGCTCGGTCTGGATGTCGGCACGGACGTTGCGCTGGCCTACGGTGTCGGTCGCGAGATCATCCACGCCGGGTTGGTCAACGAGGCGTTCATCGCGAACGCCACTACCGGATTTGAAGAGTACATCGCCGCGTGCGAGCCATGGACACTGGAGGCCACCTCCCGTGAGACGGGGGTGCCTGCGGAGCTGATCCGTGAGCTCGCGCACGACTATGGCAAGGCCGAGCGCGTGCAGCTGTGCTGGACGCTGGGCATTACCGAGCATCACAACGGCACCGACAACGTGCGGGCCCTGTGCAACCTCGCGCTGCTCACCGGCCAAGTCGGCCGCTGGGGCTCGGGCCTGGTTCCGATACGCGGCCAGAACAATGTCCAGGGCGGCGGCGACATGGGGGCGATCCCCAAGAACCTGCCGGGATTCCAGGACGTCGGGAATCCCGAGCATCGGGCGAAGTTCGAGCGCATCTGGGGCGTCACAATGCCTACGAAGTACGGCATGACGCTCTCGCAGATGATGGAGGCGATGGACGAGGGGCATCTCACCAACCTCTACATCGTGGGTGAGAACCCGGTGCAGTCCGACGCCGACTCCTCGGCGGTGACCAGGCGGCTGGAGAACCTGGACCACGTGGTCGTGCAGGACATCTTCCTCACCAAGACCGCTGCGTTGGCCGACGTGGTGCTCCCCTCCGCTGCGGCGTGGTGCGAGAGCGAGGGCACCTTCACCAACAGCGAGCGGCGAGTCCAGCGCGTGCGCAAGGCACTGGAGCCGCCCGGGAACGCGAAGGACGACATCGAGATCATCCGCCTGGTCGCAGAGCGCATGGGGCACGTCTGGCCGATACAGACTGCAGAGCAGGTCTGGGACGAACTGCGTGCAGTGTCGCCGGCGCACCATGGAATGTCCTACCGGCTGCTCGAGAAACGGGGTGGGTTGCAGTGGCCCTTCCCCGACGAGGACGGACCCGAGACACCGTTCCTGCACGCTCGGCTCTGGGAGAAGGATCCCGAGAAGCGCGGACGCCCGGCGGCGTTCGGCATCGTCGAGCACAAACTGCCCGTGGACAAGCTCGACGACGAGTTCCCGCTGCGCCTGACGACCGGGCGGCGACTGACCGACTACAATACCGGCGTGCAGACCGAGGGCTTCAACTCGCCGATCCGCCTGGGCGGCTGCGTCGACATCTCTCCGGAGGATATGGCTCGGCTTGGCATCAACGACGGCGAGGTGGTCCGAGTAACGTCGCGCCGCGGATCCGTGCTGGCACCCGCGCGTCGGGATCCGGCCCTGCGTCCCGGGCTGCTCTTCATGGCGTGCAACTTCCCCGACGACGTGGACGTCAACGCGCTCACCATCGAGGCGAACGATCCGATCGCTGGAACCGCGGAGTTCAAGGCGACGGCGGTCAAGGTGGAGAAGACCAACGACGATCCGACCAGAGAGAAGCGCGTTGCCAACATCATCGATCACGGGGTCCGGGATGACGAGTTCGCGACCGCGAAATAGGAAGGATAAGCAGTGGATCTGAAGTTCTCCAACGCCGAGCCGTTCGCGGAGGAACGCGATGCCATCGATCGGCGGCTTGGTGGACCCGGAGAAGGCGGCTGGCATGGCGGTGAGCGCGACGAGCAGGACCACCGGAGCGCGCGGACCGGTCATGCGGCACGAGCCCGGCGGCACCTCGTCCTGGAGGCGCTGCACGCGGTGAACGACCGCGTCGGCTGGATCAGTCCCGGCGCCCTGAACTACATCGGAAAGCGGCTCAGCGTGTCGGCAGCCGATGTCTACAGCGTCGCGACGTTCTACGCGCTGTTATCCACCAGCCCGCGGCCGAAGCGCATTGTGCACGTCTGCACTGACATCGCCTGTATGGCGCGCGGATCCGAGAAGGTCTGTGCCGACCTCAAGAAGCAGCTCGGTCCGGCCAGTGCCATGAACGGCTGGAAGCCCAGTCCCTGCCTCGGCGTGTGCGAGCGCGCCCCGGCCGCACTGGCGGTGGAGGCTGGCGACCCAGCTCACGAGCACCTGATCGGGCCCGCCACCGCCGAGGAGATCGTCCTCGCGCTGGATGCTGGTCCCGCGGCACTCGCAGCCGAGGCGCCGCCGATCATGGCCGTGCCACAGGCCGGCCAAGAGGGCCTGATGCTGCTCAAGCGTGTTGGCCAGGTCGATCCGGAAAGCATTGACGACTACCTCGCAACCGACGGCTACGCCGGACTGCGGAAGGCGTTCGAGCTGGGACCCGCGCAGGTTGTCGGCGAGGTCAAGGCCTCCCGGCTGATGGGTCGCGGCGGAGCGGCGTTTCCGGCCGGCATCAAGTGGGAGAGCACCGCCAAGCAGCCTGCGACGCCTCGCTACCTCGTCTGCAACGCCGACGAGAGCGAGCCCGGCACGTTCAAGGATCGCGCCATCCTCGAGGGCGACCCGTTCTCGTTGATCGAGTCGATGACCATCGCGGGTTACGCCATCGGCGCGGAGCGGGGCTACATCTACCTGCGCGGCGAGTACCCCCGCGCCTACCGGATGCTGAGCAATGCCATCGAAAGGGCCCGCGAACGCGGGTTCTTGGGTACCGACGTCCTGGGCACCGGGTGGAACTTCGAGCTCGAGATCCGGCGCGGCGCCGGCGCCTACATCTGCGGCGAGGAGACCGCGATCTTCAACTCGATCGAGGGCTATCGCGGCGAACCGCGCACCAAGCCGCCCTTCCCGTTCGAATCCGGACTCTTCGGCAAGCCGACAGTGGTCAACAACGTCGAGACCTTGTGCAACGTACCGCTGATCGTGCAGATGGGCGGCGCCGAGTACGCCAAGATCGGGACCGAAGGCTCCACCGGGCCCAAGCTGTTCTGCGTGTCGGGCAACCTCGTGCGCCCCGGCGTCTACGAGGTGCCGTTCGGTCCAACCCTGGGCGATATTCTCGAGCTGGCCGGCGGGGTTCCGCAGGGCCGCACTCTGCAGGCGGTGCTGCTCGGCGGCGCGGCAGGCGGATTCGTGCGGGGAGACGAGCTCGACATCCCGCTCACCTTCGAGGGCGTCCGCGCCAACAACACCACTCTGGGCTCGGGCGTGGTGTTGGCCTTCGACGACACCGTCGACCTGACCAGCATTCTGCTCCGCATCGCGCGCTTCTTCCGCGACGAGTCCTGCGGCCAGTGCGTGCCCTGCCGGGTGGGCACGGTGCGCCAGGAGGAGGCGTTGCTGCGCATCGCGCACAACCGCGGCGACGCCGGGGTCAAGGGGCGTGACACTCTCCTCTTGCGCGATGTCGGCCGGGCGATGAAGGATGCCTCGATCTGTGGTCTCGGCCAGGCCGCCTGGAATGCCATCGAGTCGGCCATCGACCGCCTCGATGTCCTGGAGAAGAGTAGATGAACGCACACGATCCGGGAGCTTTCGGCAAGACGGACACGTCCGCCCCGATGGTCACGATCACCATCGACGGCGAGGAGGTGAGCGTCCCGGAGGGAAGCACCATCCTGACGGCCTGTAACGCGGCGGGGAAGGACACGCCGACGCTCTGCTACGGCGACACGCTCACGCCCAAGAACGCTTGCCGGGTCTGCATGGTCGAGCTCGAAGGCTCGCGCGTCCTCGTGCCCTCCTGCTCCCGCAAGGTCCAAGCCGGCATGGTGGTCAAGACCGACACCGAACGGGTACGGCACAGCCGTCGCCTCGTGCTGGAGCTGCTCGGCTCCTCGGTCGACCTGTCCACCACGCCGCGGATCGACGAGTGGATGGAGCGCTACGAGGCCGACACGGATCGTTACGGCCCAAGGGCCAGCGAGAGCCTCAGGCGCGACGTCCACGAGCCGGGCGAGCACCACGCCGGGGACGGCAGCGTCGCGGCCACGATGGCCCAGCCGGACAAGATCGACAACGACCTCTATGTGCGCGAGTACGACAAGTGCATCCTCTGCTACAAGTGCGTGGATGCCTGCGGGACCCAGTGGCAGAACAGCTTCGCGATCCAGATCGCAGGGCGCGGGTTCGACGCCCAGATCTCCACCGAGTTCGCCGTGGAGCTACCGGACTCCGCGTGCGTCTTCTGCGGCAACTGCGTGGAGGTCTGCCCGACGGGAGCGCTGTCGTTCAAGTCCGAGTACGACATGCGCGCGGCGGGCACCTGGGACGAGTCGCAGCAGACCGAGACTACCACAGTGTGCACCTACTGCGGGGTGGGCTGCAACGTGACCCTGCATGTCCAAGACAACAAGATCGTCAAGGTGACCTCGCCCCACGATCACTCGGTCAGCCACGGGAACCTCTGCATCAAGGGCAGGTTCGGTTTCCAGCACGTCCAGAACCGCAAAAAAGGTGGCGGCGGCTAGAGCATTTTCAAGCGAGGCGACCCGTCAAACCAAAAAATCAGAGCCTCGCGTCTGCTTCAACACCTGTGGTCGATATCGATTCACCGCACCACTTCGCGGTGGTCGTCATCGATCCGGCGCGTCAAGCCGCGTCGGTCCAGGTATTCCAGAAGCGGGATCGCCACCCGGCGACTCGTACCCAAGGCCTGCCGTGCCTGACTGGTGGTGAACGGTTCAGGCAGTTGCGCCAGTGCCCGTATCGCAAGCTCCGGCGCGGACGGCAGCAGCACCACACCTCCCTGAAGACGCAACACCCGCCGGGCACGTTCGGCTGCGGCCAACTCACGGGCCCCCAAGCCGAGGGCAGCGAGATCGCCGGCCAGCGGCGCGAGGAAGGGATTTGCGAGCAACCGCGCCTCGAGCTTGGCCACCCCGGCCTCGGCGCGGCCAAGGTCGGCGCGGACCCGCGGCAGCCGGACGTAACCATCGTGCTGCTCGAGGTCGGCATCTGCGACGAGCTGATCGATGAAGTGCGCGGCTGGTGTGCCAAGGGCGTCGCGCACGGCCCCTTGGGAGACGCCGGGCGTGAGCTGGTCCCGCTGGGCGTCGTTCTCCACCAGGGTTCGCACCTCGCGTCGCCAGGCGTCATACGTGGGAAGGTGCACCCACCAGCCGCTGAGCTCACGAACCTCGGGCGGCGGTGCGGCATCGGGAACCGTCAGGCCGATCCGGCGCAGGTCGTCCACCTCCACGGCGCCCCGGCTGGCCACCTTGGCCAGCACGTCGCCCTCGGGTGGCATGGCGGCCAGCGCCACTCCGCGCCGGGCACCATCTCCGCGGCGCAGCCGCCGCGGCGGATCGGGGTCCAGCACACTGACGCCGCCGAGCACAACATGACGTGCCGGATCACGGAGCAGCAGCCGATCTCTCACGGTCAACGGCAGCGGCCAATCGAGCATGATCCGGGCGTGCTCGGCATCGAAGCAGCGCAGCCGAGCCGGCACGGTCGCCGTCCCGACATGCACGGTGAGTTGTGCAGGGACCGCGTCGAGCGCGACACCCCCGATGCGGCGCACATCGACGACCGTGGCCATGAGCCATGCGCCCGGTGCGATCAGGGCTTGGCCGCGCTCCACATCCTCCGCGGGCACCCCGCGCAGGTTGACTGCGGCCCTGTTCATCGGCTGCAGGGCGTCGGCAGGTGCGTCCCGCGATTCCAGGCCGCGGATGACGACCTCGCGCGGCTCCCGCCCTTGGCCGACCACCACGAGCCGGTCACCCTTGGTCAGTGTACCGGCGACGAGGGTGCCGGTGACCACCGTGCCCGCGCCGGAGACGCTGAACGAGCGGTCGATCCACAACCGGAGCCGATCGCCGGTATCTGGCGCGGGCGTTTCGGCCAGGACGTCGTCGAGGACCTGCCTGAGCTTGTCCAATCCGGTGCCCTGCACGGCCGATACGGCAACCGCTGGCGCGTCGCGCAGGCCGGTGTGCGCGAGCTCGCTGCGGGCACGCTCGATAGTCGCGGCCACGAGGTCGGGCGCGCGGTCTGCCTTGGTCACCACGATCAGCCCGTGGCGGATGCCGAGCGCTGCGACGGCATCGCGGTGGTCGCTGGACTGCGCCGACCAACCTTCGTCGGCAGCCACCACGAAGCACACCACCGGCACCGTCGCCAAGCCGGCCAGCGCGTTGCGGATGTATCGTCCGTGGCCGGGCACGTCCACGAAGGAGACCTCCCGGCCGGAGGGCAGAGTGGTCCAGGCGAACCCGAGATCGATGGTAAGCCCGCGCCGACGCTCCTCCTCCCAGCGGTCCGGCTCCATCCCGGTCAGCGCGCGCACCAGTGTGCTCTTGCCGTGGTCGACGTGCCCAGCCGTCGCGATGACGTGCGTCGTCATCGCTCGTCGCGCAGACCGTCGATCAACTCGGCGGTATCGGGGTTGCAGCGATTGGCGGAGGCGGACAGGAATCGAACCTGCCAGACCGAGCTACTCGGTCTCACCGGTTTTGAAGACCGGGAGGACCACCAGGAACCTAAACGCCTCCGAGCGCTCTCACATCGAACACTCATCTCGCCGAGCGATCTCCTTTGAAGGCATAGGCCTGACCAATGAACAAATGTACGCCAGCTGGCAAGCGAGAAATTCACCTGCACTCTGTGTGCACCGCCTTCGACCGCAAGGTCCCACAAGTAGACGTCGCGGCCCGCGGCAATGAGTGCGAAATCGCTGCGGCGACCTGGGCCCGCTTATGGACAAGTCGTGTCCCTACCAGCCGTGGTGTCGATGCAAATCTCGTCATCAAACTTCAATCGAGCCACGATCTCATTTGTCGATCAGTCGACGGTTTTTCCAGATCAACGTGCACTCTTGCGCCTGCGATAACCGCAGCCTATCGTTATATACTGTTCACTATAGCGATGAGACTCGCGCTCTCCCGCTCGCGAAATCCTTGTCCGAGACTGACCTCGGACCAATGGAGATCCTCACGCATTAAAGGTTTTCCATGTTCATCCGACAGATGACCTACCTCGTCGCGCTGGCGCGCGAGAAGCATTTCGGCCGGGCGGCGGAAGCTTGCAATGTTACGCAGCCCACCTTGTCCTCGGGCCTCAAGGCGCTCGAACGCGAGCTCGATATGCGCCTTGTCGTCCGGGGTTCCCGCTTCATGGGCCTCACACCGGAAGGTGAACGCGTCGTGGATTGGGCAGGACAAATCCTGTCAGGCTACGAAAGCCTGAAGCAGGACATGGAGGTGTTTCGCGGCTGCCTCACAGGAACCCTGAGGCTCGGCGTCATTCCCGCCGCGATGCCTGCGATCGCGGAGCTCACCACGCCGTTCTCCTCGAAGCATTCCCATGTTGTGATCGAAGTGCATTCCATGGCATCGACCGAAATCCAGCGCGCGCTGGAAAAGTTCGATCTGGATGTCGGCCTCACCTACCTGGAAAACGAGCCGCTCCAACACGTACGCAAGGCGGCCCTTTACCGCGAGCGATACCTGTTCGTCACCCGTCGGGACTTCCGAACGGAGAATGAGACCGCCATCACATGGAAGGATGCGGTCGCGAGCAATCTCTGTTTGCTCAATGAAAGCATGCAACACCGCCGGGTTCTCAACAACCTCGCCCGCTCCTTGGGGTTCAAGCTTGCGCCCACGGTCACGACAGACTCATTCCTTGCCGTCTGCTCCCACGTTTGTAGTGGGAAGTGGTCGAGCATCATCCCTCATACCTTCACCTACTTTCTTGCGGGCTGCGAAAATCTAGTTTTTCTAGATCTGATCGAGCCCGTGCATACCCAATCGATCGGTATTGTGGCCGCAGATCGTGATCCGTTGCCTCCACTTACACGCGCCTTCATGAGCTTTGCGACGCGGCTGGACCTTGAGCCTGCGTTCACACAGGCGTAGTCACGGCGGAAACTTCACTGCGCTGACTGGCCATCTGCCCCCTTTATCGGAGTTCAATCATCGTCCCGCGAAGCCGCCAGACGAAGCGCTGCCTCGTGGCCAACTCCGTGCAGGAGATGAACGTGGCAAAGAACGTATGTGTCGTTGAAACCCTGAGTTGAGGCGATGCACCCTCAAGATATGCGATCGTATTCATATCTCAATCGCGCCGGCGATCTGGCGATGGGAGTTCAACGACGCTATGGATCTTGTAATCCCGCAAAAATGTGAAACCTTCTCCACGTCTCTTGCTGGAGAAGCGGGAGCGATTGCAGTACGTTGATATGAAATTTATTGCATATCATAGCAACCGAACGCCTCACAAAGAAGGCTTTGGGAGGACGGCATGATCGAGATCGAGATCGAGGCTATCTGGCGCTTCCGGCGCCGCGAAGATGCGCAGTCGCTGCAGATCATGCTGGACGTTCTGGCCGAAATTCGAGCCTCGGGAAAAATCACGGCCGCTGCCGAAAAAGCGCACGTGTCGTACCGGCACGCGTGGAACATGATCGAAAAATGGTCGGAGTTTTTCGACACGCCGCTGGTGGTACGCCGCCAGGGCGCAGGAACTCGTCTGACGCCTTTCGGAGAAAGGCTGGTCTGGGCCGGAGAGCGCCTCGAAGCACGCTTGAGGCCGCTGCTGCAGAACCTGTCGCAAGAGCTGGAAACTGAGATCAACCAGATGCTGCCGCACGGCCCGCTTGTGCTGCGCGTTCACGCAAGCCACGGTTTCGCGGTTCCCAAACTGCGCGAGCTCCTAAGCCGGGAGCAAGACATCAGCGTCGATCTACGCTACGTCAGCAATCAGAACTCGTTGGTCTCGCTGGCGCATGACGGCTGCGACCTCGCCGGCATGCATTTGCCGCAAGGAGAGCTCCGCAAGCGGGCGATCGCCGCCAGCAGAGGGTGGTTGAACCCCAACGTTCATCGCGTCATCTCGCTCGTGACGCGCGAGATGGGCCTAATGGTCCAGCGCGGCAATCCGTTGGGCATACTGGAACTCAAGCGGCTCCTCGATCCTGCCGTTCGCTTCGTCAATCGGGATTCGGATTCGGGGACACGCCTTCTGTTTGAGCAGCTCTTGACGCAGCACGGCATATCCGGTGCAGCGATCAACGGTTATGAGCATACCGAGTTCACGCATGCCGCCGTCGCAGCATATGTCGCGAGCGGGTTGGCCGACGTCGCATTCGGCGTCGAATCGGCGGCACGCCAGTTCGGGCTCGACTTCGTGCGGCTCCTCACCGAGGATTATTTCTTCGTCTGCCGAAGCCATATTCTCGAAACTGCCGCCGTCCAGCGTGTTTTATCGGTCATGCGCAGCGAGGAATTCCACAGTGCTATCTCGCAGCTCCCGGGCTATCATGTGAAGGACGCCGGCGCCATAAAGACCATCAGTCAGGTTTTCCGCAGATCGATATAGACGACCATGCTCGGGCGCGCGACGCGGAATTTCAGCGACGGCCGACAGCAGCAACGGTTCCGCTAAGACCCGTAATAGACTTCAAGATCCGCTCGACAAGTCTGCTTGTCACGTCTCCAGGGTCGAGATTGCCGACGTCGAACCACCCTCGATGTGCACCTCGCAGGAGCGCAACCGACACGGCAGCCCCTCAAATGAGAGGTGCCAACTGCGTAAAGGTCTTTCCCTCGTGCTCGACGGAAAACCGCTTCAAGGGAACCCCATAAAGACGCGACAAGTCTCCTTCATCCAGCACGTCGGCCGCGGGCCCGAACGCCAGCCGTGTTTTGCTCAACATCACCAAGGCCTCATCAGCGGCCGCGAGAGCATGATTTGGTTGGTGGGTGGTGAAGATCACCGTCATGTCATGCTGTCTCGACAACCGGCGGATCCAATCGATGACAAGGCTCTGATTGCGTAGATCGAGGGCCGACGTAGGCTCATCGAGGATGACAATATCTGCGTCCGCGAGGAGCACTCGCGCAAAGATCACGAGCTGCCGTTGCCCTCCGGACATTTCGTGGAACGGTCGGAGCGCTAGATCTCCAAGACCGAAATAATCCAGCGCGACCAAAGCGCGGTCTCTATCGGCTCGGGACGGTTGAGAAAACAGCCCTATTTTGCGCACCAATCCCATGAGCACCATGTCGAGCGCCGTATAGCCGAACGGCGATACTCGAAGGCATAGAAAAGTACGGATCGATCACCGGAGCGGCGCGAGCGGTGGGGCTGACCTATCGCCAAGTGTGGGCCACGGTTAAGGTGATGAACGCCATGCTCAAGGAGCCGCTTGTCGAAATCAGTCCGAATGGTCGCGCCAGCGGTGCCCGACTGACGCCTTTCGGGCGCGAGGTCGTCTTTCGATTTCGCGAGATGGAGAAGGTCGCCAATCAGGCGCTGAAAACGCACTTCCTGGCCTTCGAGCGGATGGCCGGCGAAAATCCGCACGCCCCCGCTCCGGTGCCCCACTGGGCGCACATCGGAGAGCACCCTACTAAAACGCGGAAACCATCGCCCAAAGCTGCGACGCGCAAATCATGAGCAGTCCGATACGTCGATCGGTTGCCGGACTGCAGATAAGATCCCCGGCTGAGAATTGCGGGGCTGTGGTGACCCACGTGGGTGGGATGAGGCCGCTGCTGCTACGGCTCTCTCCTACCAATCTATGCACGCGTCCGACATGCCAGCCTGTCCACGCCATACTCACTCCGGTCAACCAGGCGCACTAGATTTCTGTGGCCATCCGACTGGTATGCAAAGTGGAGCTCGGAGAAGGTTGAAAGGAACGGAGCGAGGTATGCGCTTGATCCCTGTCCGGCAGCGCGAGGATGTCGCTCTCCGTATTGCAGTGTAACCGACGGCTTCAACGCCGAGGTCTGCACGAGTGGTTCCTTGGGCGCCGGCAGCGACCGCATCCGGCCGGGCGGTGATCAAACGCACTCAATGTCGCACCAGCTGGTAGTGTCTCAGTTTGAAATCCGACCCTTGTTGACATCTGCGTTCACGCTGCCC
>NZ_DAITQL010000060.1:0-24845 GCF_036833075.1 Hyphomicrobium sp. | reverse complement strand
AAGATGACGGCCGGCTGGCCCTGTTGAACCGCATAGGGCTCGCGGACACCGCCGATCGACACCGGCACGTTCGGCAGCAGCGTCGTGCGTGCGACTTTTCCGACCAGCGCCTCGCGCGCCGCGACGAGGCCCGGGCGCTCGTAATCGCGTCCCCGGAACGCCTTGTCCACGAGCATGTCCTCGGTGAGCATCTCGCCCGGATAGATGGTGACGCGCGGCACGGGAAACACGAAATCCCGCGCCTGGGCGGCGAGCGGCGAGGCGACGGCCATGAGCACGACGGCAAGCACGCCACGCGCCAACGCGGCGAGCGAGCCCCGCCTGATCCGAGTAACGGGTCTCCGACCGCGCATCATCGCTGCCCTCTTCGGAAGCTACCGCATGTTGTTGGCGACGGTGCCGTACATGGAATCGACCGTCTGGATGACTTTCGAGTTCATCTCGTAGGCCCGCTGCGCGGCGATGAGCTGCGTGATCTCCTTCACCGCGTCCACGTTGGAGTTCTCGAGATAGCCTTGATGAATCTTTCCGAAACCGGGATCGCCCGGCACGCCCGTCACCGGGTCGCCCGACGATTCCGTCTGCTTGTAGAGGTTGCCGCCCATCGGCTCGAGCCCGACCTCGTTCACGAAATTGGCGAGCGTGATCTGGCCAAGGAGCTGCGGCTCGAGCTGGTTGGGGATCGTCGCGTAGACCTCGCCGGCCTCGTTGATAGTGATCCTCGTCGCGTCCTGCGGGACCGTCATCGTCGGCTGCACCTCGTAGCCGTCGAGGGTGACGATCACGCCCTGGTCGTTCTTGTTGAAGGCGCCGGCGCGCGAGTAGAACGTCTCGCCGTTCGGTCCCGTGATCTGGAAGAAGCCGCGGCCGTTGATGGCGAGATCGTAGTCGTTGGTCGTCTGCGCGAGAGAGCCCTGCTGATGCAGGTTGCGGATCGCCGCCGTGCGCACGCCGAGCCCGATGTAAGCGCCCTCCGGAACGTTCGCCTGCCCACCACGGACCGGCGCCCCGAGCGCGCGCTCGGCCTGATAGAGCAGATCCGTAAACTCGGCCCGCGCCCGCTTGAAGCCGGTGGTATTGATGTTCGCGATGTTGTCCGCGATCACCTCGAGGTTGGTCTGCTGCGCGTTCATGCCCGTCGCAGCGATCGAAAGGGCTCTCATGGACGTGTCCTGACTCTTGTCCTGACTGGCACCGCTAGATGGTCATGCGGCTGATTTCGAGATAGGCCGAAACGACTTTGTCGCGGATCGCGATGGAAGCCTGCAGCGTCTGCTCCGACGCCATGACCGCCTCCACGACCTGCTGGGTAGTGGCCTGGCCGCGCACGCCCGCAACCGCCGTCGCCTCGCCCTGCTTGAGGGTGCTGATGGCGTCCAGCGTCATCCGCCCGAGCACCGTCCCGAAATCGGTGGGCAGCGGCTCGGTCTGAACGGGATTGGGCGTGCTGACGACGGGCGTCGGCTGCGCGAGGCCCTGTGCGCCGCTGACGCCGCCGAGGCCCGTGGGCGCGAGCCTGTTGATCGCGTCGAGCATCACGAGCTCCTCAGAAGATCGATGGTCATGGAGGAGAGGGAGCGCGCCTGCTTGATGATCTGCAGGTTGGCTTCATAAGAGCGGTTCGATTCGCGCATGTCCGCGAGCTCAACCAGCATGTCCACGTTGGGCAGCTTGACGTTGCCGTCCGCGTCCGCCGCCGGATGGCTCGGATCGTACTCGACGCGATAGGGTTTCTTGTCGGAATCGACACGGTCGACCTTCACGAGGTTGGCGCCCGAGATGTCGTCGAGCACCGATTCGAAGCTCACCGTCTTGCGCGTATAGGGATCGGCGCCCGGCGTGTTTCCGGTCGTCGACGCGTTGGCGAGGTTCTCCGACACCACGAGCATGCGCCGCGACTGAGCCTCGAGGCCCGACGACGCCACCTGAATAGCGACCTTGATCGGATCGATCATCGATTACCCCCGTGACGCGGCAAGCAGCATGCGGTGGAACGTCTTCATGACGCTGGTGTTGCGCTGATAGGCGCCCGACACCTCGCCGGCCTTCAGCATCTGCTCCTCGATGCTGACGCTGTTCCCCGAGTGCACGACCTGCCACTTGGCGTTTTCTTCCGTCTCCGCTTCACTGCCGGCCCCGCTCATGGGGCTGAGGTGCGAGGCCCGCGTCTTTTGCATCTCGATGCCCGTCGAGTTGAGAACGGCCTCGAACGGCTCGACGTCGACGGCCTTGTAGCCCGGCGTATTCACGTTCGCGACGTTCTGCGCGACCGCCGACTGGCGCACGCTGAGCCAGCGGTTCTGCTGCGAGGCGAGCGAGAAGAAATTGACGGGATCCATGGAAGCGCGCCCCACCTGGACCGCGACCGGCCGCCCATTTCGGGGCGAAGCGCGAGTCGTCGGCCTCCTGACCATGCTCCCGTCGGTTGTAGGTCGATAGGCTTGTCCGAACCTTGTGGTCGGCCCGGCCGCCGGTCGTGCGGGCAGAAAAAAGCAACGCGCGATGAAAGTGTTAACGGCCCCGCCCGCGCGACCGGCTCACGCCGCGCGCCCGATCAGGCCGCTCGCGCCGATGCCGTCGAACAGCGCCTGTACGGCGATCGCCGCCAGAAGGATGCCGAACACGCGCATGAGCACGCGTTGCGCCGTGACGCCGATGAAGCCCGCCAGCCGATGGGCGCCGAGGAGCAGCGCGAGCGTCAGCGCCATGACGGTGAGCAGCGCCGTCACCGTGGCGACGAGCGCCAGCGGCTCGCCGTGCGCATTGGCCGCGAGCAGAATGCCGGCACTCATGGCGCCCGGCCCCGCGAGCAGCGGCGTCGCCAGCGGAAACACCGCGAGATCGACCTTGCGCTGCGCCTCCGCCCCCTCGGACGGCGTCAGCTTGAAAGCGCTCGTCGGCCGCGCAAACACCATGTCGAGCGCGATGACGAGAAGGATGATCCCGCCTGCCGTCTGCAACGCGGGGATCGAGACGCCGAGTTGCCGGAGCAGCGGACCGCCGGCGATCGTCGCTCCCAGAAGAAGGACGGTCGCGATCGCCGTCGCACGCACGCTGATGAGCCGGCGCTCCGCTTGCGAGACGCCGGGCGTCAGCGTGGCGAAGATCACCGCCGCCTCGACAGGGCCGATGGTCGCGAAGAAGGTCGTGAAGCTCGTCAGCGCGGCGCTCAGCATGTCGGGCTCCGATGGCGCGTCGGGCAATCCACGTCGAACCCTCTCAGGAGGGGCTCTGCGCATCCGCCAGCCAACCTGTTAGCACAGAATGAATATTGCTGCTAACATCATGATTCAAATGAGTAATATTGAAAATTTTTGCAAATCGCTTACACTTGTCTTGTCAGGATTGCAACATCCGGAGCAGACCTTGAGCACCGCCGACGCAGACTTCGTCCGCATGCTTGCGGGCTACAGCTTGACCACCGCCGAGATCATCTACCGCCTGCCGGACCACCCGGCCCTCATGCAGAGCTACATCTGGCAGGACTACGATCTCCACCCGCGCTTTCCGAAATTGAAGGCCTTCCTGGACTTCTGGTCATCGAACCTCGAGGGCAGGCTGCATCAGGTGCTCGTGGCCCACGCCGGCCTGATCAAGCCGCGCGAGCTGCGCCTCGTCGGCGCCGAGCTCAGGCTGCAGTAGGCGGGCCGGCCGGCGCGCCTTTCTCGAGCCGCTTGCGGTCGCCCTTTCGTGACTTCGGGACGAGGCGCGCATCCTCGATGGCCTCGATCAGGCGCGCCGTATTCTTGTCCGGATCCTCCGAGCCACCCTCGAACGACACGTAGCTGATCTCGATGCCGGCCTGCAGCGACCGCAGAACGAGCCGGAAATAAGCCGAGACGTTGAAGTGATGGAACTCCATGTCGAGCGAGATGGTGGGCGCGCATCCCCACGGCAGATCGACCTCGCCCGAGAGGCCGAAGGTGATCGTACCGGGCTTGAAGAACATCTCCGTCGACGAGTTGACCAGGGTGCGAAGGTTGCCGAACTGCTCGGTACGGATGTAGGCGACGAGGTCGGCGGGATCGATGAGCCTGAGCTCGGTGGCAACGTCCCGCAGGCCCTCGGCCAGCGCCTTTTCACGCTCGCGGGAATAATCTCTGCCCTGCTTCAGCATATCTTAGATCCTCACATGGCCCGCCGAGCCTGCTGTCCCCGCTGCGCGAAGAACAGGATGATGCCGGCGACCGCCTTGTAGAACTCCGGTGGAATCATCTTATCCACCTCGACGCTTGCGTAGAGCGAACGTGCTAGAGAACGGTCCTCGTAGACCGGTATTCCATGGCTCTCCGCGATAAAGCGGATCTTGAGGGCGATGAGGTCCTTGCCTTTTGCCACCACGATCGGCGCGCCGCCTTCCTCGCGCACGTAGCGGAGCGCCACCGAATAGTGAGTTGGATTGGCGACGATGAGCGTTGCCCGCGGCACGGAGGCGATCATGCGCCGCCGCGCACGGTCCCTCTGCAGCGATCTCAGCCGCATCTTGATGAGCGGATCGCCTTCGCTCTGCTTATGCTCGTCCTTGACCTCCTGCTTCGTCATGCGCAGATCGCGCCGCCAAGAGAACCGGCTCCACGCCAGATCCGCCGCAACAAGCACCATCGTCGCCGCCACCACCGCCGACAGGAAGCGCACGACGAGATCGCGCATCAGCCCCGGCGTCGCCGACGGCTCCATGAACAGCGCGTTGAACACGTCCGTGTAGGAGCTCTTGAGCGCCAGGTATCCGGCCATGGCGACGATGGCGAGCTTGAACGCGCTCTTCAGGAACTCGACCTGCCCCCTGAGCCCGAAGATCCGCTTCCATCCCTTGATGATGGAGATGCGCTCGAGCTTGGGCTCGATGCGGTCGAGAACGAACTGCGGCTGATGCTGGAACACTGATCCCGCAACGCCGGCCCCGGCCATGACGATGACGATCGGCGCGACGAGCTTCGCGCCCTCGACGGCGACGGCAGAGAGGATCGCCGAGACGTCCGCACCGTTCGCCATCAGGAAGCTTTCCGGATGATCGAGGAAGTTCTTGAGCGTGGAGCTGAGGCTCACCACGCTGTCGGAAACGAGAAAGACGACGGCCGTCAGAATGGCCAGCATCGACGCCAGGGTTGAGGCTTCGCGGGAATGCGGGACCTGGCCCTTGTCGAGCGAGTCCCTGATCTTCTTCTCTGTTGCCTCTTCTGTTTTACTCTCTCGATCCGGCGCGTCCGACATCGCGATGAGACCTGCTCAGAAAAGGGCGACCGGTTCGAGTGTGGCGGCGTTTGCGCGCGCCAGAGTTTGCGATCAGGCCACGCGCGTCGGCTGGGACGCGGCGCCGATGACCTCCGTCAACGAGACGCCGAAGCGCGAGTTGTCCTCGTCGAGCACGACTACCTCGCCGCGCGCGATCACGCGTCCGTTGACGACCACGTCCACCGGCTCGCCGACCTTGCGGTCGAGCGGCACGACCGCGCCGCGTCCGAGCTTGAGCACGCTCGCGACCGGCATGCTCGCCGAGCCGAGCACGACCCTGACCGAAACGGGGATCTGCAGCACCGTCTCGAGATGGCGCGGCCGCTGGCCGGCGCCGGCCCGGGAGGCCATCTCCGCTGCGGCTTCGCCCTGGATGGTATCGCCGAGCGTCTTGAGCTCTGCGGAAGCGGGACGGATATCTTCTTGGCTCATCGCGGTTGACCTGGATTGAGTTCGAGTTCGACGGATCGTTCCGATACGCCGTTATGCAGCCTTCTTCGCTTCGCCTCCGCCACCCCCGAGCGTCTCGGCCTCCACCTCGTCGATCGTCGGCCGCTCGTAGGCGGAGATGGTCTTGCGACCGTACTCGACGGCGACCTGCGGCATGGCCCCGTTCATGAACGCGAGCAGCGTCTGCTTAGAGACGATATAGAGCCGCATCTGCTTCTCGCGCCCGGACTTCACCTTGGCGGCGAGCGGACCGAAGACGCCATACGAGAAGAAGATGCCGGCGAAGGTCCCGACGAGCGCCGCGCCGATCAGGTGTCCGAGGACCTCGGGCGGCTCCGTGATGGCGCCCATGGCCTTCACGACGCCGAGCACCGCCGCGATGATGCCGATCGCGGGCAGTCCGTCCGCGACGTTGGTCAAGGCATGATACGCCTTGAGCCTGTCGTGCCGGAGCGTCTGGATCTCCTCGTCCATCAGCGCCTCCACCTCGTGCGTGCGCGCATTGCCGATGATGATGAGGCGGCAGTAGTCGCAGATGAAGGTGGTGAGATCCTTGTTCTTGAGGACGGAGGCGAACTTCTGGAAGATCGGCGAGTCTTCCGGAAGATCGATATGCTTCTCGACCTCGTTGCGAGGCTTGCTCCTGAGCTCGCGCATGAGCGAATAGAGGAGCCCCATGATGTCGAGATACTGTCGCCCCGTCGGCGCCGCGTTGCCGAAGGCCTCGCCGATGCCCTTGCCGGCATCCTTGATCACCTTCATCGGATTGGCGACGATGAACGTGCCGAGCGACGTGCCGAGAATGATGACGAATTCCCAGGGCTGCCACAGGACCTCGACGTGCCCGCCCATGGCCATGAAGCCGCCGAGCATGCAGCCGAGCATTACGACAAGGCCGAGAAGGATCGTCACGAGCTTGCCTCGCGTTGAGGGTTGTTAACGCATTACTAGCGGCAACCTCCTTGTGCGAGCCTGATCAGAACCCGCCGCTCCCCACCTGGGAAACGGCGCGCCCGGCCTGGTGTTGCAGAACGAAGTGGAGTCAGCCTGAGGCAAGCCACTCCAAGCACACTCCTGCAACCAGACACACCCTGGAACGGATCGGAATGGCCCGCGAATCGAAGCTCTACCGTGAGACGGTCGCCCGGACATCGGGCGGCGGCCCGGCCGCGGCCGGACCACTGGCGAAGTCCGGGAGCCCCTGATGCAGCCGGGACTCTATGTGGCGCTGTCCGGCCAGATGGCGCTGATGCGCCGGCTCGAGACGCTCGCGCACAACGTGGCCAACGTCACGACCGCTGGTTTCCGCGCCGAGGAGATCAAGTTCGACGAGCTCCTGTCGCAGAGGACGGATTCGCCGACGGCGTTCGTCTCCGCCGGAAGCACGTACATTTCGCGCCGGGCGGGAGAGGTCGTCCGCACCGAGAACCCGTTCGATGTCGCCGTGACGGGCGACGGCTGGCTGGCCTTCAACGGGTCGGACGGTCCCGTCTATACGCGCGACGGCCGCATGACCATGACGCCCGAGGGCGAGCTCAGGACGCTGAACGGCCATCCTGTCCTCGATGTCGGCGGCGCACCGATCCAGCTCAACCCCAACGGCGGCGCGCCGACCATCGCCAGCGACGGAACCATAACGCAAGGCCAGCAGCAGATGGGCGCCCTGGGCCTGTTCACGATTCCGCAGCACGCCAAGCTGACGCGCTTCGAGAACTCGGGCGTGCGTCCGGACGTGCCGGCGGAGCCGGCGCTGGATTTCAGCCGCACCGGCGTTCTGCAGGGCTTCATCGAGCACGCCAACGTCAACCCCGTCTCCGAGATCTCGCGGCTGATCCAGATCCAGCGGTCCTTCGATTCGATCGGCAATGCCATGGCCAAGTCCGAGGATACGCTGCAATCGGCCATCCGGACCCTGGGCGAGACGAGCTGAGGCGGCCGCGCGCCGGCCCACCAGCAGGGGCCCGCCCCGCGTGAGGAGACATGACGAGCGACCCATTTCCCGAGACCGAGGCCACGCGCCGCGGAAACGAGCGGCACCCGACCTCGCTCGAGCGGCTGGAGCAGCGCATCACGCACGTCGCGTCCCTCGTGCCGCTGACGCGCATCGGCGGCACCGTGACCCAGGTGACGCCTGCTTACGTCCAGGTCTCGGGCCTCTCGCGTCACCTAAAGCTCGGCGACAGCATCGCCTTCGGCATGTCGCGCACGCCGCCGCTCGGCGAGGTCGTGCGCATCGACGAGGCGGGCGCAACCATCAAGCCCTTCGACGCCAGCCTCAAGATCGGCCCGGGGGAGATCGCCTGGCTGCACGGTAACCAGAGCCTGCACCCCGACGTCTCCTGGAAGGGGCGCGTGCTGAACGCCCTCGGGGCGGCAATCGACGGGCAGGGGTCGCTGCGCGAGGGCGCCCGCGCCTACGCCTTCGACGCCGAGCCGCCCTCAGCCCTCAACCGCCAGCGCGTGCGCGCGCCGTTGAAATCGGGCGTGCGCGTGATGGACCTCTTCACTCCGCTCTGCGCCGGCCAGCGCATCGGCATCTTCGCCGGCTCCGGCGTCGGCAAGTCGACCCTGCTGTCGATGCTGGCCCGCTCGCGCGGCTTCGACACCGTGGTCCTAGCGCTCGTCGGCGAGCGCGGACGCGAGGTCCGCGAATTCCTCGAGGACGCGCTGGCCCAGAACCGCAGCCGCGCCATCACCGTCGTCTCGACCGGCGACGAGAGCCCGATGATGCGCCGCATGGCGCCGAAGACCGCGCTCGCCATCGCCGAGTTCTTCCGCGACCAGGGCGACAGCGTGCTCCTGATCGTCGATTCCGTGACCCGCTTCGCCCATGCCACGCGCGAGGTCGCTCTGGCCGCCGGCGAGGCCCCGGTCGCGCGCGGCTACACGCCGTCGGTGTTCAGCGAGCTTCCGAAGCTTCTCGAGCGCGCCGGCCCCGGCGCCGAGGGCACGGGCTCGATCACCGGCGTCTTCTCCGTCCTCGTCGACGGCGACGACCACAACGACCCCATCGCCGACAGCATTCGCGGCACGCTCGACGGGCACATCGTCCTCGACCGCAAGATCGCCGACCAGGGGCGCTATCCCGCGGTGAATGTGCTGACCTCCGTGTCGCGCCTCGCCAATACGGTCTGGACGCCCGAGCAGCGCAAGCTCGTCATGATGCTGCGCGCGATGATCGCCCACTTCGAGGATACGCGCGACCTCCGCCTCATGGGCGGCTATCAGAAAGGCGCTGACGCCGAGCTCGACAAGGCGATCGACATCGTGCCGCGGCTCTACGACGTCATGAAGCAGACCCTGACCGACCCGCCGAGCACCGATCCCTTCCAGGATGTCGCCCGCGCGCTGACTGCAGGAGCGGAGGCGACCGAGAATGCACCGCCGGAGCCGCGTTAGGCTGCGGACTTATAAACCCGGAGCCTAGATCAGGTCTTGTTGGCGCCGCGCATGTCCTTCTTTGGGATATAGGAGAGCTGGTCGATCAGCACGTCCTGCACGATCTTCATGCCGAGCCGCCGGTTGACGTTCTCGCCGAGCTTCCGGGCGAGCAGCGGCAGATCCTGCTTCTTCATGTTCTGGAAGTTGACCTGCTCGCCGGCGTAGATGGTCTTGAACGCCTCATCGAGAACGTAGACCTCCGGGTTGACCGGTATCTTGCGCAGCGCGGCCGCATCGACCGTGAACACGAACTGGGCGACCATGTAGCCCTGGATCGTGCCGTCGCCGATGATCGGCACGTTGATGGCCTTCGTGCGGAATTCCTCGATCGTCGTCTCCGCTTCGACCGAAGTCGCGGGCGCTCCACTCCTCTGCCATTGCAGCATGCCGAACGCGGCGGCGAGCGAAACGGCCGAAGCCCAGAGCCCGGCGAGGAGGAGCTTCATCATAGGCGTCTGGCGGAGGAGGAGATCGCCTGCGTGTAGGTCCCATCGGATTCGGCCTGGCGGATGGCATCCGAAAGCGACGTCGAGATCTCGCGCACGGCCTCGAGGTGCATCTTGAGCGCTGCCTGATTGACGGCGAGCTTCACCTTGAGCGCGCCGACGAGCTTGGCGAGCGCCGGATCGGGCGACCCACCCTGCATCTGCCGGGATGCGCGCGTCAGCTCGAGCAGCGCCTGGCTCTTGCGATCGTTGAATTCCTTGAGATTGACCGTTTTCCCGGACCGCAGCGCCATCGTTTCCTGATCGACGATCTCCTCGAGGCGCTGGATCGTCACCGCGATCATCGCCGTCGCCCCACTCCGGGCGCCAGGCGTGGCAACGAACGGCACCGCTGCCTCAGGGCGCGCGGTCATCGGGAGGACAGAGGACTGCTGGTACATGGTTACTCTCCAGACAAGGGTTTGGCGTCAAGCAGCTGAGCAACGCCGTTGAGGCCCGACGCGGGGCCGAGAACGTCGAGCGGGTTGAAGCCGGCGGGCCGGCTCGGCACCGTGTGCCCGGTGCGGACCAGCTTGGCGAGGCCCAGCCCGCCGCGCTCGGCCACCTGCTCGGCGATCTTCTCCGACATCATCGACTTCCAGAAATCGCCGGAGATGCCGCCCCCGAAAACGCTTTCCTGCGTTTCAGGCATCATTTCCTGAATGAACGACTGCAGCACGAACGCTTCGAACTTCTGCGCGGCATCCGCCGTCTTGCGCACATGAGGCGCTCGGGCGGCGAGCGCCGGCGCGTCGGCCGCCTCGGGCGCGCTAACGGGTCGGATTGTGAGGTCCGCCGTCAAAGGCCGGTCTCCGCCTATGGTCCTGATAGAGCGACCATGACTCACCCGTCTTGCTCGGAGCTTGCGCCGTCCCGCGCGAATCGCGCCTCGAGGAGCTGCTCGAGCTCGCGCCGCTCGTCCTCGCGGGCGACCTCGACGGCAAGCTCCTCCGAGAGGCGCTCCGAGTTGCGCATGCGTCCGCCATGCTCGATGAGGACCCGCGCCTGCGCTTCGAGCGCGGGCGCGAGGCGGCTTTCCTCTTGCTGCAGGGACTTGATCCGCCGCGCCGTCACGTCGAGGAACAGGTCCCGCAAGGCGCCATCCTCCGAGAGCGCCGCCGCCAGCGCTCGCTGCTCGCTCTGGCACTGGAGGACCTGCTGCTTCAACCGCGCGAGCTTGAGCTCCTCCACGCTGTGGAGATGCCGCTGGACCTCCAGGATGCGCTTGAGGCTCTTGACGCGATCGCGCATGACGACTCACCCGTTGGCAAGAAACATCTGGAAGCCCGACAGGAACAGCGTCAGCGCCTCGCTGAAGGTGAAGTAGAGCAGCAGAAGCCCGCCCGCCATGACGAACGGCGCCGAGATGAAATAGACGGGAATGACCGGCGTCAGCTTGTTCATGATGCCGAAGAGAAAATTTATGATCAGCGAATAGGCGAGGAATGGCGCCAGAAGCTGCGCGATGAGGATGAAGGAATCCGAGGCCGAGTCCGCCACCTTGGCAAGCGCGAACTGGGGATTGAAGAAATCCGTCACCGTCAGGACCGAGTACGACGCGACGAGGGCGCGCATCACCTCGACGTGCAGCCCCGTCGCGAAGAGGAGCACGGTCGCCGTCAACGTCAGCAACGTCGCGATCGCGGGCGAAGGCTCGTTCTCCTCGACCGGCGAATCCGCCATGCCGCTGAAGCCGACCAGCATCGACGTGGCGGTCCCCATGAACTGCAGCGCCAGGAAGAACACCCGTGCCATGACGCCCAGCATGGCGCCGATCAGCGTTTCGGAGGCGATAAGCTGGACCACCGTCGGCAGCGTGACCTTGGCGAGGTCCCCCTCGATGACCGGGACGAGGAGCGGGGCCAGCGCCAGCGTCACCGAGACCGCGAGGAAGAGCCGCACCTGTGGCGGGATCCGCGCGCTGCCGAAGCCGGGCATCAGCATCAGGCATCCCCCGATGCGGCAGAACACGAGGAAGGTCACGAGAACCGTTCCTGACGTGATCGCCGTCACGAGATCGATCCCAGCGCCT
Source organism: Hyphomicrobium sp. (assembly GCF_036833075.1). Taxonomy (GTDB): domain Bacteria; phylum Pseudomonadota; class Alphaproteobacteria; order Rhizobiales; family Hyphomicrobiaceae; genus Hyphomicrobium_C. Next base: position 13,205 of record NZ_DAITQL010000060.1, on the reverse strand, counting down.
TGACCTGGACGCCGCGTGCGATCTCGAGGTGCGAGAGCACCGGCAGCGTCGGGAACAGCCGCTCGGTGACCATGCGCACGTAGGGCCGCGCATCCGGCGCCGAGACGAGCACGAACTGGTGTCCCTGGTCCAAAAGCCCGCGAATGACCTTCGACGCCTCCGCACCGAACTGCTCGATCTGACGCGGATCGATGTCGAACTCGATGACCTCGCCCTTGGCGTCGCGCTTGAGGCTCTGGTGGAAGGCGAGGTCCCAGCGGTTGCCGAGCCGCAGCACCTTGAGCACACCCGCATCCGCGAGATCGCCGCAGATCTGCTGCGCCATGCGCATGCGCACGTGCTCCGCGAGCTGCTCGGCGCGGCGCATGTGCGGGGCGACCTCGGCGATGCTCTCCAGGATGAGATGCAGGTTGCGGATCGAGATGCGCTCCGCGAGCAGGAGCTTGAGCACCGCCTGCAGCCCCGAATAGGAAAGCTGCGAGGGGATGATCTCGTCGACGAGACGCTTGTATTCGGGCTCGAGACGATCGATCAGCGCGCGCATGTCCTTGTAGGACAGCAATTGCGACAGGTTTCCGCGGATCACCTCGCGCAGATGCGTGAGCATTACCGACATCGGATCGACGGGGTTGAAGCCCTCGCGCTTCACCGTGTTGGCGAACATCTCCGACACCCAGAGCGCCTTCATGCCGAACGCGGGCTCGCGCGCCTCGTCGCCGGGCACGTCCGGCACCGGTCCGTCGCCGGTGATCACCAGCACGTCGCCGATGCGAAGCTCCTCGGCCGTCACCACCGTGCCGTGGATCTTGATCTGATAGGTCTTGCCCTGGATGGCGAGGTCATCGGCGATGCGAATGTCCGGAACGACGAACCCGTACTGCTTGGCGAACGCGCGCCGCATGCGGCCGACGCGATGCGCGAGCTCGCCCTGCGAGGCGAGCAGCGCGGTCGAGAGCTGCTTGCCAAGCGCAATCTCGACCTCCGCCGTCTTGAGCTGCTCCTTGACGGATTGGCGCGCCTCCTCCTGCGTCATCCGCTCGGCTTCCTGCTTGATCGCCTCCTCGGCCGCCTTGGCCTCGGCGATCTTCTTCGGAATCGATATCGCGACGAAGAAGAGGCCGCCCGCGAGCAGGGCGAACGGCAGGAACGGCAGACCGGGGGCGACCGCGAGCGCGAGCAGCACGGCGCCCGCCACCGCGAGCGCCCGCGGGTAGTTGCCGAGCTGCGAGAACACGGTCATTTCCGCCGAGCCACGCGTGCCGCCCTTGGAGACGAGGAGGCCGGCCGCGAGCGAGATGATCAGCGCCGGGATCTGCGTCACGAGGCCGTCGCCGACGGAGAGGCGCACGAACACGTCGGCTGCGTGCGCGAGGTCCATCTCGTGGCGCGTCACGCCGATGATGATGCCGCCGAAGATATTGACGGCCGTGATGATGAGGCCGGCGATCGCATCGCCGCGCACGAACTTCGAGGCGCCGTCCATCGAGCCGAAGAAGGAGCTTTCCTCCTCGAGCTCGCGCCGCCGCCGCATGGCCTCCTTCTCGTCGATGTTGCCGGCATTGAGATCGGCGTCGATGGCCATCTGCTTGCCGGGGATCGCATCGAGGGTGAACCGCGCGCCGACCTCCGCGATGCGCGTCGCGCCCTTGGTGATGACGAGGAAGTTGACCGTGATCAGGATCATGAACACGACGACGCCGATCACGAAATCGCCGCCCATGACGAAATTGGCAAATCCCGCGATCACGTGGCCGGCGGCCGTATGCCCTTCGGCGCCGTTGGACAGGATGAGGCGGGTCGTCGCCACGTTGAGCGACAGGCGCAGCATGGTGGCGATCAGGAGAACGGTCGGAAAGGCCGAGAACTCGAGCGGCCTGTGGATCCACAGCGACACCATCAGGATCAGCACGGCGAAGGCGATGGAGAACGCCAGGCCGACGTCGATCATGATCGCCGGCAGGGGCAGGAACAGCACCGTCAGGATGACGATGATGCCTATCGCAAAGCCGATGTCGCGCGTATAGCTCGACCCGGCTCCCAAACCCTGTACGGCAACGCCCGTGCTCATACGTCCCCCTGGGCACAGAATATCCCGGCGGGAAGTGTCGGCGATCAAGCTTGCGCGAAGGTCTCTGAGGACCCGATCCGGCCCGAAAAATTCAGAAAATCGATACCCTTAGGTATCAGAACCCGTTCGGAATCCGCGCATAGGTCTGCTCGGCGAAGGAGAACACCACCGCGCCGATGAAGGGCGCCGTGAGCGCGGTGACGAGCAGGATGGCGAGGATCTTCGGCACGAACGTCAGCGTGATCTCCTGCACCTGCGTCAGCGCCTGCAGGAGCGCGATCAGAACGCCGACCAGCATGGCCGCGATCACGCCCGGAGAGGAGGCGATAACGATCGTCCAGATGGCCGCCTGCCCGATATCGAGCGCGTCGGCCGGGTTCACGTGGTCTGCTCCGCATCCTCAGCGGTTGTATTTCCCGTGCCCGACGTCGACTCGGGCGGCGTCGCGGAGATCTTGACGCCCGCATCCAGCAGCAGCTCCTTGCCGGAATCGAGTTTCACCACGGTGCCGTTGGAATAGATGTGCACTTCCTTGATCTGGCCGGTGATCTTGCCGTCCATGGAGGTGACATACTTGTCGATGAGCCCGTCCACCTGCATCAGCGACTGCGAGACGAGGAGCGAGTCGAGCTTGCTGTTCGTCTTGATCGCCTGCTCGACGTTGGAGAACGACGCAAGCTGCGCCACGAACTGCGTGGCATCCATCGGGTTGGTCGGATCCTGGTACTGCATCTGTGCCGTCAGCAGCTTCAGGAACGAATCGTAGTTGAGGCTCGCGCTGGACGTCGAGGACGACGTGTCGGTCTGCTGCGTGCCGGTGCTGGACGTGACACTTGATACCGTGGTCATGACGCGGCTCCCACCACCTTGAGTTCTCCTGGTCCCTGGCTCTGCCGGCCGAGGATCGTGTCTTCGATCGGGATCAGACGCTGCAGTGTGCGAAGCGCATCGACCGGCGCGCCGGCTGCAACCTGGCCGCGGATCGTTTCGAGCCCGATCAGCACGGTCGGGCTCGAGAACGCCAGCTGAAGGAAGCGCATGGTGTCGTCGTAGACGCTGCGCGCCCGCTCCATTCCCCCCGGCTCCATGACCATCGTCTGCAGGATGTAGTAGAGCTGGCGCAGCGGCGTCACCGTCTGCTGCGCATGCATGATCTCGTGCTCCCTGAGGAAGGGCACCGTGTTCAGGATATCGAACGAGGAGCGTCCGTCCGATTGCAGAACCGCGCCGTTGATGAAGATGCGCTCGCCCGGCCGGAGCGTGACGCGCGTCGTCGCCGTGCTCATTTCAACCCCTCTGAAATTGTCCGCGACACATCGATCAACGCCGTGAAATTCTTCGATCGGCCCTGACGGATCTCCTCCGTCTCGCGCATGACCCATAGTCCGATCGACACGAGATCCGCCCTGAGCTTCGGGGGCAGCCCATTGTCGCCCCTGGCCAGGTCCTCGATGAAGATGCCCCAGAGCTTGCGCACGTAGAAGAGCGCCTCGACCGCCTCGCGCGAGCCCGTCCCCTTCTGCTCGGCGTCCTGCAGCATCGAGATCGTGCGATCGAGCGCGGAACGCTCCTGCTCCCTCGCCTCCTTCGGCGATTCGTCGAGAACCTCGTTGTAATAGAACTTGTACATTGAGCTCCCCAGGGTCTCCGATGCGTTAGATGTGGTTCAGCAAGCTGAGATTCTGCAGGCGGGCCGTGAGCGCATAAGCCGTTTCGATCTGCACGAGCAGCGAATTCACCTTTGCCGTCGCCTCGTAGGTATCGACGCCCTCGAGCTGCTGGATGTGCTCCGTGAGCAGCGATTTCTGAATGTCCATGCGATCGTTCGCGGCCTTGATGCGCTCCTGCGCCGTGCCGAGACCGGCACGAAGCTGCGTAAGGTCCGACGTCACCTGGCCGACCACCTCGATCGCCTTGTCGAGGACCGCCTGATAGGCCTCGGGACTGAGATCCGCGATGCCGAGATCCGCGATCATCGTATAGGCGGACGCAAGAGCCCGGAACGGATCCGCGTTGGCATTCGTCGACGTCTCGATGCGCTCGTTGGTCGAGATGCGGCTCGTGATGTTCTGGTCCGAGGCCGAAGACCACGTCGTCGTCCAGTTGGCGTTGTCGAAGAGCGTCGAGAACGCTCCATCGAGGAACGTATTCATGTCGGCGCCCGAGATGTTCTCCACGCCGGGGTCCGATTGCGCCACGCCGAACGCCGTCGTGAACGCGGCGGCCACCGCCGTCTGCGCCGCCGACGCGGGCGTACCGAAATAGGTCGTGATCGGCTTCACGTCCGTATTCACGCCCGCAAAGATGTGCGTGCCGTTGACCGTCGTATTGAGCGCGGCTTCCAAAGACGTGAGCTTGTTCTTGGCGTCCGTGATCGCCGTGCCGGCCGCCGACGGCGAAGCGCGCGCGGCCATGAGCGTCTTCAGGAACTCGTCCGCCGCGCTCGCGACGCCGTCGAGCGTCGACTGCGTGAGCTCGAGCCGCGATGCGGCGACGGTATTGCTGTCCTTGAACGTTTGCGCCCGCTCGAGGTCCTGCCGCAGCGACACCGTGCGCTGCGTCAGATAGCCGAGCGTCAGCCCCACGTCTGCGTAACGTCCCGTCGAAGATTCCTTCTGCGCCTCGACGAGCTTGGCTTGCAGACTGACGCGCGTCTCCCGCGTCGCGTTGATGATGGCCAGTGTCGAGATCGATGATGTCTTCATGGCGTTCCCTAGATGGCTCCGAGAAGCGCGTTGTACATTTCATCGACGGTCGCAATCAGCTTCGACGATGTGGCGAAGCTCCGCTCGATCTCGAGCATCAGCGAAAGTTCCTCGTCGAGGTTCACTCCGGTATTGCGCGTGAAGGCTTCGAACGACCGTTGGTAGAGCGTGCTCTGATAGGTGTAGCTGTCGTCAGCGACCTTGCGCTGCTCCTGGAGCCAGCCGGCGGAGACGGATGAGTAGTTGGCCAGCGTTCCGTTCGGCGCGAGCTTTGTCACGGGATCGTAGGCGTAGCTCTGCCCCATCTTCTCGATCAGCTCGTCGATACGATCGGTGTAGCTCGCCTCGCTGCCTGCGTTGTAGCCGTAACCGGCATTGCCCGAGATGGCGCCATCCCTCAGCAGATTGGCGTTTCCGCCTTGGTCCGGATCGACGCTCGCGTTCACGCGAAGTGCGGCGGCCAGCCCTGGAATAAGTGTCCCGGCCGCCGGAATGGTCGTCGCGCCGGAGTAGGTGAAGAGACCCGGCACGTCGGGTCCGCCGCCGCCCGACTGATCGGATTCGGCGAACATCGTCACCAGCACGCGCGCCATCTCATCGAGCTGCGCTTCATAGGAGAGCGAAATGTCGTCGCGCGCCTGCACCAGGCCGACGATTCTCCCGGACTGAAGCGGCATGGTCGCGTTGGCGCCCGTTACCGGGATGCCGTCGACATAAACCGCCCCGCCCGGCACGCCCGGTGTCAGATTGAGCGTACGATCGAACTCCACCTTGCGCGGCGAACGGTCGAACAGCGTGACACCGCTGTCCGTATAGATCACCATATCGTTGTTATCACGCGTGACGGTCCGGATCCCCATCTCGTTCGAGAGATCGTGCAGGATCTGGTCACGCTGGTCGAGATAGTCGGTGATGTCTCGGCCCGAGATCGTGCCCTTCACGATCTCCTGGTTCACCGTCTTGAACTGCTCGAGAAGCGCATTCACGCGATCGACCGACGCCTGAATGCCGGTATCGGCCTCGTTGCGCACGGACTGCACGGTCGTCGCAGCAGTGTTGAGCCCCGTCGCCAGGTTGCGGGCCGACCGCACGGCTGCCTCCGCCGAGAGCTGACTGTGCGGCTGCGCCGAATAGCTCTGCAGCGCCGAGAGAAGCTTGTTGATCAGCGCTGCCGGCGACGAATCGAGCTCCACGTCGCTGATCGTATTGTTGAGGGCATCGAGGGAATCGAGCCGCGCCGAATATGTCGCCGTCTGCGAATTCGACCCCAGGATCTTCTTGAAGAGAACCGGGTCTTCGGCGCGCACCACCGCCGAGGTCCGCACGCCGGACCCGGGCATGGTGATGGTTTCGACGGATTTGCGCGTATAGAACGCCTTATCGGCGTTGGCGATATTGCGCGAGACGAGGTTCGTCCGCTCGCTGGATACGAAGAGGGAGGAATTCGCGTTCGACAAGGCTGCCGTGAGGCTCATTGCGCGTCATCCCCCTGGCCCTCAAAGCGCGTTACCGCTTGAGGTTGACGAGGACCTCCATGAGCTCGCCGCCGGTCTGAAACACCTTCGAGTTCGCGGTGAACGCGAACTGCGACTCGATCATCGTCGTGAGCTCGGTAGCCGTGTCGACGGTGGACTTCTCAAGCTGCGACGAGCGCAGCTCTCCGAACATCGAGGTTCCCGGAAATCCGATCTGGAGATTTCCGGAATCCGCACTCACCGTATAGACGTTGCCGGCCTGCGGCGTGAGGTTGTCGGGGCTGGGCACCGTCGCCAGAGGAATCTGATAGATACCCACGCGCGCGCCGTTGCCATAGACGGCATAGAGCGTGCCGTCCTTGTTGAACTCCACACCCGTGACCGAGCTCGGCTCGTTGCCGTTCACGGTCGGCATCAGTACCTGGAAATCGTCCGCGAGTTCGCTCGATTTCGAGATGTCGAGCGTCAGCGTTTGCCCGTTCGGAACCGGGATAGCCAGCACGAGACCTGCGGGATTGGCCGGCGCGACCGATGCAAGCTGGCCCGTGGACGAATCGAAGGTCAGCGTCGTCGTGGAGAGCGCAGCGGAAGAGTACGGGAACGGTGCCGTCGACGAGGCGGCGTCGGCGGCATTGAAAACCGACACGTCCCAGGTGTTCGCGCCGGTCTTGGTATAGTAGATGTCGAGGGTGACCGTCCGGCCGACATTGTCGATCGCGGTGACGGACGCCTTCGACGAATAGGCCGAGGTTGCAATGTTGTCGGAAGGCCGGTTGCCCGCCGCCACCGCCGTGGCATCGATCGGTACGTTGGCGTGATGCGTGCCGAGCGTCGACGGCGTCGCCTCGAGCGACATGGTGGCGATATTGACCTCTTGCAGGCCGGCCGTGCTGTTCGACGCCGCCGGCGCCGAGCCGTTCACGATGGGGTAGCCGAGAAGCTTGAATCCGGCTGCGTTGACGAGATAGCCCTGGTCGTCCTTCACGAACGAGCCCGCGCGCGTGAGGTATGCCGCGTTGCTGCCGTCGCCGACGAGGAGGAAACCGTTGCCGCTGACGGCGAGATCCGTCTTCGAGGTTGTATAGTCGAAGCCGCCCTGCTGGGAGATGCCGTAGCGCACCGTCGTATCGACGCTGCCGGGCACGTAGGAGCCCCTGCCGGACTCGAGCACGATGGTCGAAAACTCGGTGAAGGCGCGCTTGTAGCCGTGGGTCGAGGCATTGGCGATGTTGTCGGAAACGGTGCCGAGGCGCGCCGACTGCGCGGCCATCCCGGACGCACTCGTCCGCATCATGCCGGAAATGCTCATGCCACTGGATCCTTCTCGAAAAGCGCTGACTTTTCGAGTAGACCACCGACATCTTGCGTGAGGCTGGACGGAGCACAAGCCCCGCCCTGCCGCTCCAGCGCCGCATCGACCACCAGCCGATATCCGAGATAGCGCTTGGAATCGATCGGATCGTAGCCGAGCCGGTGGCGAAGCCGCTTCCTGAGCTTGCTGATGTGGCTTTCGACGACGTTCTCGTCGATGTCCTCGCTGAAAAGCCCGTACACCGAGTTGAAGATCTGCGTCTTGTTGATCCGGCAACCGCGATTGGAGACGAGATACTCGAGGATGCGCCGCTCGCGCCGCGGAAGCTGCAGCACCTCACCCTTGACCTCCGGATCGCGCCCATCGAAGAAGACGCGCATCTCGCCGACGTCCGTATAGTCCGGCGCGCCGCTCGCGCGCCGGCGGATGGCCTTCACCCGCGCGATGATCTCGCGCACGTGAATGGGCTTCCTCACCACGTCGTCGACGCCGGCCGCGAACAGATCCAGCGTCTCCTCGAGAGAGCGGTTCTCGTTCATGACGATGATGGCCGTGACGGAAGACCGGCGCCGGATGACCTTGGTGAGCCCGGGGCGATTCTCGCAGTCGCCGAGCAGGAATGCCTCGACGGAGCGGATGTCCGTCTCAGAGACGGCGCTGACCCAGCTCTCGAACTCCGCCGGCGCGAGTCCGCACGCGGAGATTCCCTCCCTGTCGAACCAGGAGGCGTATCCCTCGGTCACGGTCGCGCGCTCATCCACGACGACGATCATGTGATTTTCCCTCGCCCACCGGCACCCCGAATCACACAACGCAACCCCACCTGACCGGGATGCAGTGCGTCGCTCTTTCGATCAACGATTTGTTGAGGATTTTTCGGGAGATCGGGAGATTCGGCCTTGTGGTGTGGCGCAAAGTAATCACTTTGCGACTATGTCCGATGGAGCCTGAAGCACCGTTCGCGAACGCTTGTTTCGGCAGACACGGGCTCAAGCCTGGCACAAGCCGCCCGGGCTCTAATGCACCCACCTCGCCCGCCGCCATGCAACGGGCGGAAAGCCTTTCGAGTGGGATCGGCAATCGACATGAAGCTCCGCGTTCCAACCGGAACGAGATCCCTTGCGCTCGGGTTGGCCGTGCTTGCGGTCCTGTGCGGATGGGAAGGCCCATCGCGGGCCGGAGAGCGGTCCTTCACCATCACCGAGGAAGCACCGTTCGCGATCACGCTCGTGGGTCCGGGCATGAATCGCACCGAGCTCACGGCGCTGCTCGGCCCGCCGAGCTACATCCAGGTGCGGGGGCTGCGCGAAGCCTGGCAATATTGCCCGGGGCGCTCTGTGGTCCGCTTTCTGAAAGATGTGTTTCGCCAGGAGACGCTGGCGCCGCTCTATGTCACCGTTTGGCTCAACGAGGGGCGGGTCGAGCACATGCGCGCCTACCCGAGCCGCGTCATGGGAAGCTGCAACGATTTCCTCGCGGCATTCAGCTGGCAGGACGTGATCGTCGGCGGCGGCTTCGGGATGGGGACCGGAGGCTGGGCCGAGGGCGGCTCCGGCGACGGTCGATACGGCCTGAAGTAGACGCAGCGTGCCCGAGAGCCGGCTCAGGCCCGCTTCAACCGCGCCAGCGCCCGGTCGATCTCAGCGTTGACGTCCGCCATCGCCGCGACCGCTTCCGCGCGCAATTCCGGCTGGACCCGATCCGGGTGGTTCTGCGCCGCGAATCGGCGTCGCATGAGCCGCAGATCGGCCGGAGAGAGACCGCCCGCCGCGAGCACGGCCTTGAGCGTGTCGGCCGCCTCCCCCGGACGTCCGAGCGCGCGGCGCTCGCCGGCCTCTCCGTCGCTTCCATATGCGCGCGCGAGCGATGCCGTCCCCACATAGCCGGCCGCCACCGCGACGTCGCCCAGGCTGCCGACCGCAGGCGCCGACATCGGATTGGCGAGCGCCGCCTCGACGAAATCCTCGAGCTCGCTTTCCGGCGTCAGGCGCGCCGCATCGAGCGCCTCCTCGAAGGCGTGCCTGCGCGGCCGGTGCCGCATGCGCATGGGCCACACCACAGAAAATCCCTCCCAGGGAATCGCGCCGGGAGACAAGGATGCGGCGGAAGCCTTGTTCGGGCCTTGCCTGAGGCGCGGGGATGAAACCGACGCATGACGCTCCGGACGCATAGGGTCCGAAGCGATCATGATGTGCTAGCGGTCCTCTGTACGGCCGCCGTCCGCACGCTCTGCCGCTGCGGTCTCATGCGCGGGCTGCGGCACGGACCGCACGGCAATGACGGTCGCGTTGTCCTGGTGCGGATCCTTGAGCCCCTCGACAGCGCGGATGAGCGCGTTGGCGACCGCCACCGCCCCGTCCTCCGCGTAGGCCGCGACGATCCGCTCGATCTCGGCCGGCTCGAGCGTCTGCAGCCCGTCGCTCGCGAGGATGATGTAGTCGCCGGGCTCGATCCTGAGCGGGCGCCGCGACAGATCGACGAGATCGATGTCGTCACCGGTCACGGCCGAGCGCAGCATGTGCCGGCGCGGGTCGCGCTTGGCGTCCTCTGGCGAGATCGCCCCCGCCGCCACCAGCCGGTCGAGCTCGGGCGCAAGGGAATGGTCCTCGTTGAGCAGCGCGATCTCGCCGCGCCGGTAGAGCATCAGCGGGCTATCGCCGACACTGACCCACTCGATGCCCTCCGCCCCGAACGCGACGGCGACCAGCGTCGATCCCATGCCCGCGAGCATCGGATCGGCATCCACGGTATCGGCGATCGCCTGGTTGGCGGCCGTGAGCGCTTCGACCAGCCGCTCGCGGTTGCTGCCGTCTTGACCTGCATACGCCTTGACGAAGGTCTCGCACGCCATGCGGCTCGCGAGCGCGCCCCCCGCGTGCCCGCCCATGCCGTCGGCCAGCACGGCAAGGACGGTCGCGCCGTCGCCGTTCGCCGCGCGCTCGGAATGCGCTACCTCGGGGCCGCTCCAGAAGAGAGCGGTATCCTCCTGGTAGCTTCGCGCACCCTTCGTAGCGCGGCTGGCGTGCTCGAAAGCTGACATTCGTCCTTAGGTCTGCTCTTGAAGGGCCGCCCAATCGAAATCCGGACCGCAGAACGGCACGAATACGAGTTGCGTCCGACCCATGGTGATGACGTCCATCTGAGCGAGCTCGACAGCACTCGTCGGCCGCTTCTCGTTGAGGGCGACCACATTGGTCTTAGCAAGGTTCGGCACGAAAAGGAAAGAGCGCTCCGAGGAGTCGTAGCGGATGTAGGCCTGCTCGTCGGTCGAGATGGCATCGTCGCCGAAGTCGACCGGAATCCGGTTGTTGCCTCCTCGGCCGATCGAATTGTTGCCCTCGAAGATCGGCCGGTATTGCCCGATGCCGGGCCCGCCCACGACGACCAGCCACCCCACCACGGGGTCCTGCGCGAACGCGCCGCGCACCACCTGCTGCTTGCCGCGGATCAGCGTCGTGCGTGTCCCCGGAGCCTCCGGCGCGGACGCGCTGCTGGCGGCGGCCGCGACCCGCACCACGCGCGTCGTCGGCGCGTCAGCCTCCAGGTGCCGCGTGGCGACCGTCACGCGCGGCCCGCGCGCTTCGCGCGCAGCCTCCGCCGCCGAAGGGCTCTGCACCTCCGCGCGCGGCGCGGGCAGATGCGGAGCCCCCTCGGGGCCCGGCACGGCGATCGCGCCCTCGCTGGCCGAAGCGGCGGCAACGCGTTCGGCGACGGCCGCTTCCTGTCGAGCCGTATCCTCGCGGCTGGCCGCGACCAGCGCGTCCTTGAGTGAGCCGAGGAATCGTCCTGAACGATGTCCGTGGGAACTGCCGCCCGCTGACATACTCTCGTCCTCCTCATCTGTCCCGCTTGTGCGACCCCGCAACCACGCACCGGGCCCACCGCCGATCAACCCACCCCGGAGCCCGGCCCCGGCCCTCCGTACCGCTCAGCCCGAAGGCGCGGCCGAAAACCTGAGGCGCGCCGTGCCGAGCTCGATCACGTCACCGCTCGTGAGCCGCGCCTCCGCCACTGCGCGACCGTTGACGACCACGCCATTGCCGTCAGCGCTCGAAAGATCCGTGATGACGAACTCGGCGTCTTCCGTTCGATGGATGGCGGCGTGATAGCGGTGCACGGTGATGTCCTCGAGGCAAATGTCGTTGTCGGTCTCCCGGCCGATCCGCAGCAACGTGCGCGCGAGGCCATAGCGTCGGCCTTGCGGCTCCGGCGCCGCCTCGCTCGTGGCGACCACCTCGACCCACGCCTCGAGAGGGCGCAGGGGAATATGCCCCGTCCGCACGCCGTCGCGCGGTTCACCTTTTGCGGCGCGCGGAACGCGGCGGATTTGCGTTCGCGCTTCCGAGATCTCGGTCGGAGCCGCCGAGCGGCGGCTGACCCACAATCCGAGCAGCGCCAGCGGCGGCACCGCCATCAGCGCCGTGAGCCCGAGAACGAGGGCCGGCGCGCGCGCATAGTTTGCGGCGATCCAATCGGCAAACCCCGTCCACGTCTGGCCGAGAGATTCGGGAACGAACAGGCTTCCGCCCGCCGGCAGCACCTCCGAGCCCGCCCAGACCGGAGAGGCAAGCGCCAGGAGCGCGAGCCCCGGCGCGAGAGCGCGGCCCTGAGCGAAAATACGGATTGTCGGCCCCGGGGCGCGGGACAGCCGGACCGTCTCCGGCGGGAAGAGATGCATGGATATGCTCAAGCTCGACTCGGCCTTACTCTTGTTGGTGTTCTGCGGCAGCAACATGGCCATCGGCTGTGTTCCCCGGTGAATTGCAGCGAAGTTGACCACACCGCGCACGCGGCCGCCACATTCCTGCTTCACAAGGGGCGACAGAGGTGATTTGCACACAGAGCCCGGAAAACCGTTGAGCGTCCGAGTCGGTCGAGAGCCCTGAGAGCCAGAGCCCTAAGAGCTGATGACGAATCTGATCGCGCTAAAAAGCGGCACTGAGCTGGTGGGCGACTACCGGATCGAGCGCGTGCTCGGCGCCGGCGGCTTCGGCATCACCTACCTCGCCGAGGAGGTCGCGCTCGACCGCAGCGTCACCATCAAGGAGTACTTCCCCTCCGACTTCGCAGCCCGCACGTCGACCTCGGACGCAGCCCCCCGTTCCCAGGACTGCGCCGGCGACTACCGCTGGGGCCTCGATCGGTTCATCGAGGAGGCGCAGACGCTCGCCCGCTTCTCGCACCCCAACATCGTGCGCGTCTACCGCTACTTCAAAGCGAACAACACCGCCTACATGGTGCTCCATTTCGAGGAGGGCCAGAGTCTCAAGTCGTGGCTCAAGGGTCTCGGCCGCGCCCCGCGCCAGAAGGAGCTCGATGCCATCATCGCCCCGCTCCTGGAGGCCCTCGAACTCATTCACAAGCAGGATTTCCTGCATCGCGACATCGCCCCCGACAACATCATCATCCGCAAGGACGGCAGCCCCGTCCTGATCGACTTCGGATCGGCCCGCGGCGAGATCCTCGCCCACTCGAAGACCGTCTCCGCGCTCGTGAAGCCCGGTTACTCGCCCTACGAGCAATATGCCGAGACGAGCCGCCAGCAGGGTCCCTGGACGGACATCTACGCACTTGGCGCCACGCTCTATCATGCCGTCACCGGAAAGCGCCCGGCCGACAGCCCGTCGCGCATGGTCAAGGACGAG
>NZ_DAITQL010000059.1:0-25033 GCF_036833075.1 Hyphomicrobium sp. | reverse complement strand
GGCAATCGTGGTCGGCATCGGCGCCTCGCTGTTCGGAACCGTGATCCGTCCAACCGGCGAAGTGACGCTGACTCAGGCCGCGTCGTGCATCCTGGCAGCCATCGCCGTGTTCGGACTAGCCATCTATGTGCCCGCCATTGCGGCCGGTCTCATCTCCGGTGCGCCTCAACTCGGTGCTGGCGCAGCGGTCGCCACCACGGCAGCTATCGGCGGCGCTGGTGTAGCCGGCGGATTGGCTGCAACGGGTACTGCGCGGTTGGCTGGCAGCGCGGCCGGTAGCGGGACCAGAGCCGCAGCCTCACTCGCGGGACGCGTTGGCGCGGCCTATGAGGCCGGCGGCATGGCCGGTGTCGCACGGACTACCATGGCCGCACCGGCATCCAGGATGGCCGCTGCATTCGCGGCGCCGGTCACGACAGCCTTCCGGCAGGGCGCCGCGCAAGGAATCCGCGATGCCTCACCACGATCGGGATCCGACAGCTCCGGTCACGCCGGAGACGCAGCCGCGGCCAGTGCCGCGGCCTCCAGCCCACCGGCCTGGGCGCAAAGCCTCGCCCGCCGCCAACGCATAACCCAAGCCGGCCTCATGGCGGCTCATGCCCTTCGCGATGGCGACCGCCCGGCAAGCGGTGGCGGCCCCGATCTCAAAAACAAGAGCTAGAAGGAGACATCCACCATGGTGTTCAAGCGATCGGCCTTGCGCTACGGCGAGACACCGGAGCCGGTCACGCCCTATCAGAAGGCGGCCCAGGCCTGGGACGAGCGGATCGGCAGCGCCCGCGTCCAGGCCCACAACTGGCGCCTGATGGCGCTCGGCAATCTGGGCATGTCGCTGCTGTTGGCAGGCATCCTGTTCTGGATGGGCCGTACGAGCGGCGTCGTCCCCTATGTCGTCGAGGTCGATTCGCGCGGCGGCGCCCGCACCGTTGGCCCAGCGGACGAGAGCTACAAGCCCAGCGACGCGCAGATCGCCTATCACCTGGCGCGCTTCATCGATAACGTTCGCGCACTCTCGATCGATCCCGTGGTCGTGCGCCAGAACTGGCTCAAGGCCTACGACTTCGTCACCGACAAGGCGGCGGTCACGCTCAATGAATACGCCCGCGACAACGACCCCTTTGCCCGTATCGGCCGCCAAACCGTTGCCGTCGAGGTGACGAGCATCGTGCGGGCCTCGGACTCCTCGTTCCAGGTACGCTGGACCGAGCGCACTTTCGAGGGCGGCGCACTCAAGGACACCAAGCGCCTCACCGGCCTCTTCTCCATCGCTCTCACCCCACCGAGAACCGTCGATGCCGTGCGCAAGAACCCGCTCGGCATCTACGTGCACGCCTTCAACTGGTCGCAGGACGTCACCACGGGAGAGTCCAAATGAGTACCCACCGCACCCTCGTCGCCCTCCTCATGACATCGATCGGGCTCGGCGCCTGCGCCACCAACATCAAGGTCCCCGAGATTCCGATCTTCGACAGCCCGGCGATGGCCGCCCATCGCGAGCCGGATCCCAAGCTGCCGGTGCGCTACGTCGAGGTTCCGACACCGCTGCCGCTTCCCGGCCAGCTCAAGCCCGTCGGAAAGGACGCCGGCAAGAAGAAGGATACGCGACCGCCAGCGGATCGCGTGACCGGAGCCAACGAGGCAGCGCGCCTTGAGCCGGTTAAGGACGGCTATATCAATGCCATCCAGGTCTATCCGTATACCAAAGGCGCGCTCTATCAGCTCTACGCCGCCGTCAACCAGGTAACGGACATCGCGCTCGAGGCCGGCGAGAAGCTGGTCTCGGTCTCGGCCGGAGACACTGTGCGGTGGGTCGTCGGCGACACGAGCAGCGGCGACGGCAAGGACGCTCAGGTCCATATCCTGGTGAAGCCGGTTGGCGCCGACCTCGAGACCAACCTCGTCATCACCACGGATCGACGCACCTATCATCTCGAGATGCGTTCCTCCGAGGCAACGTACATGGCCTCGGTGTCGTGGACTTATCCCGCCGCCGAACTCGTCTCCCTGCGCAAGCAGAGCGAGGAAGCCGCCTTCGCCGTGGCCGCAATCGCCGACGGCGGCATCAACATCGACGAGTTGCGCTTCCGCTATCGCATCGAAGGCGATGCGCCGTGGAAACCGCGACAGGTATTCGACGACGGCAACAAGGTCTATATCCAGTTCCCATCCGGCATATCCAAGAGCGAAGCCCCGCCGCTGTTCATCATTGGCCCAGACGGAAAGTCGGCGCTCGTCAACTACCGTGTCCGCGGCACCACCTACATCGTCGACAGGCTGTTCGCCGCCGCAGAGCTGAGGCTTGGCACCGAGCCGCAGCGGGTGGTTCGCATTGTCCGCACGGACGCGATCTGGCGGGAGACTCGCTCATGAGCGAGACCGACCAGATCCAAGAGCCGGAAGAGACGAAGACTGCGCCGGAGACGCTGGAATTGCGCGCACGTCCGCAGCCGGTGACGCGCATCAATCGCAAGGTCCTGATCGGCGGCGCGGCGGTGTTCCTGATGCTCCTCTCCGGGATCGTGCTCGTAGCCCTGAAGCCACCAAGCCTCAAGGTCGCCGAGCGGCAGGAGCTCATCAACGTCGAGAACAAGCCGATCACCGACGGGCTCAGCAAGCTACCGGCCACGTACGAAGGCGTGCGGCCAGCCAACCCCGCGCCCCAGAGCACGCCGCCGGCTGTGCCCAAGCTCATCTTGCCCGACACCGGCCTGCCGCTCGATGATGCTGAGAGCGCGGAAAAGGCACGCATTGCCCGCATGGCGGGGCAGGCTCGGGAATCGCAGGTGTTCTTTCGTCTGCAGCTCAAACAGCCGCCCCAGGACTCGACGCCGAGCGGTGCACAATCCGAACCGACGCCGCGCTCGAGCACGCCCACGGCCGATGGGGGCCTCGCCACGCTCTCCCTGCTACGCGCCACGGAGCGGGCACAAGCGCTCGCAACGGGTGAGCTCGAGTACACCGGAACCGATCCGACCGAGGCGACGCGCAAGCTCGCGTTCCTCAAGTCGGGGCCGGACAAAGAGATCTACAATCCGCACGGTTTGCAGACGCCGGCCTCACCCTTTCAATTGATGGCCGGAACCGTCATCGCCGCAAGCCTCATCACCGGGCTCAACTCCGGTCTGCCCGGCTTCGTCACTGCTCAGGTGACAGAGAACATCTACGATACTGTTTCCGGCCGATTTCTCCTGATCCCCCAAGGGACGAGACTGATCGGCAAGTACGACAACGTCGTCGCCTTCGGCCAGGAACGCGCGCTCGTCGTCTGGCAGCGCATCATCCTCCCCGATGGCAGCTCAGTGGTCATCGACAATCTCCCCGCGACCGATACCGGCGGTTATGCGGGCCTAGCCGACGAAGTGGATCTGCACACCTGGAAGCTCCTCAAAGGCGTGGCGCTGGCCACCGTGCTCGGCGTCGGCAGCGAGCTCGCCTTCGGCTCATCCGACAGCGATCTCATCCGCGCCCTGCAGCTCTCAACGCAGACGACCACGAATCGAGCTGGCCAGCGGCTCATCGAGCGCAATCTCAACGTCCAGCCGACCATCACCGTGCGCCCTGGCTGGCCGCTCCGTGTCATCGTTCACAAGGACATTGTCCTTAGACCCTACCGCGCCAGCGCTGCCAACTAATCAGAGCCATCCGCCATCGAGACAACCGCATATCGCAAAGGAGCCCAGGCCCGATGTCAGTCATAGGAACCTTCTCAGCCGTCAAGGACGGGTACTCTGGGACGATCCGCACGCTCATGATCAATGCCAAAGTGCTGATCATGGCCAACGACCGCAAGGAAGGAGACAGCGGTCCTGACTTCCGCATCACGACCGGCACCAACGAGATCGGCGTCGCCTGGCGGCGCAAGCGCAACGGGACCGAGGAGACCTACCTGCGCATCAAGATCGACGATCCAACGCTGCCCCATCCAATCTGGGGTGCGTTGATCGAAGGCGGCGACGACGGTGTCGCCCGCCTGCTTTGGCGTCGAGACAGAAAGGAGGCCACCTAGCGGAGTTATTTTATGGTGTTGAGCGCGTTCGGTCCGCCAGTGAGGAACTCTTCAAAATTTCCTCCCAATTGGCAAGTTCATCAAAGACTTGGTTCGACATTTCTCCGGAGAGGTCCACCAGTTTTACGGTCTGTTTAGACCATTGATGGTATTGACTTATTTTCAGGCTACTTCATGTCCGCAACGGTGTCTCTAAGCTGGCTGAACATAACGCCTTGAATAATATTGATGATCCTGGTTCGATTCCGATGGAGTCAAAACTGTAAGATCATGGCGCTCGACGTTGAAAAATATCTGTCCCACCTCGATGGGTACGACATGACCCATCAGCAGAAGGTCGACTTCATCAACGCGCTTCAGCAATTCGCGCAAATGTTCGTCGATGCGGCATGGGATTTCGATCCGACCAATCCCACCCACGTCTGCATTCAGAAATGTGCTGAAGAGCTCAAGGACGAGCGCTCTCCTCAGAACTCGGACAGTACCTGAGCGAGATTAAAAGAGACTCTGGTTTGTGAGCTCTGCCGCTGCGCCTCGGAGCCGGAATGGCCAGTGCTTTGAGCTTCTCCCAGCCCTTCGCAGCAGAGGTGGGCTCGTCGTTCCACTGCTCGGCAGGTCGACCGGCCCGTTTAGTCTCGCGCCCTACCTAGGCCGCATCACTCGATTCGCCTTCTGGAATTTCTCGTCGATGCATTAGCTCGACGAGAAGCCGAGAAAACGACCACTGATGGATACTAGCTGTGATCGCGTCGTCCGTCAGAAGTCGCGACCGCTTTGCCACGCAAGCGGATGCTACAATCGCACTGCAGAGGTCAGGGGGGCGTTGCCTCCGAGCACCGCCAATAACATCAGTATCTTGCGTCGAATTCTTAAGAGTTGGGAAATTGGCGTTAGTACGCTTTGGTTTGTTTTCTCCTCGGTCAGTCCCTTGCCGATCGACCTGTAGAACCCCTCCTAGCACGCTCCCATCCGAACGCCGCGATCACCGACCTATACTCACGCTGCATTTTTTCACGGAGGGAACCGTAATGGTGTCGAGGCAAGAGTTATACGAACTGGTTTGGTCGACACCGATGACAAAGGTGGCCCAGCAGTTCGATGTGTCGAACAGTTACATGGCGCGTGTTTGCACCGCCCTGAACGTGCCGCGCCCGGGCAGAGGTTACTGGGCCAAGTTGGCCGTTGGTGAAGCGCCTCGTCGCTTACCATTGCCGGAACCACGACCCGGAGACCAACTTTCGTGGCAACCCGGCGGTGAGTTGAGCCCAGTTGCCAAGTTTCGCAGTCGGCAGGAAGACGAGCCATTGCTTGGCTCTCGCTCCCAGAGTCGCGCGCACTGGCTGGTCAACAGCGCGAGACAGCACTTCGACGCATGTCGCCCGGGGAAGGAAGGTGACTATCTCAAGCCCTACAAAAAGCTCCTCGTCGACGTTACTTCATCCAAAGCATGTCTCGAAAAGGCACTCGGATTCGCCAGCGTGCTTTTCAACGCGCTCGAGACTGCCGGACATCGCGTCGTGCTCGCTCAGAGAATGCACCGGATCGAAATCGACGAAAAAGAAGTCCAGTCCAAGCATCCGACACACCGTTACCCGAGCCTTTGGACACCAAGGGAACCAACCGTCGTCTTCATCGGTGAAGTGCCGATTGGGCTTGCGATCATCGAAATGTCCGAAGAAGTCCTGATGCGCTACGTCAACGGCGAGTACATCCGAGACGCGGAGTACAAGCCTCCACGGACATCTCGCTATAGCGCCGACCGCACATGGACCACAACGAGCGCCCTGCCCAGCGGTCGCCTTCGGCTCATAGCCTATTGCCCCTCATGGCGGGTGTCCTGGTCGACGCAATGGCAGGAGACGGCGAAATCACCACTTCAAAACTCAATTCGCGCCATCGTTAAAGGACTCCAAGATTCGGCCAACGATTTGGCTGAGAAGATGGCCGAAGCAGAAAGAATTGCGGAAGCGAAGCATCAAGAGCAGCTAGCGGCGATTGAGAGGCACAAACGAGAGGAAGATCGTCGCAAAATAGAGCAGTCGGTCAAGGACAGCCGGGACCATATCGAGCAGATCATTCAGCAGTGGGCGAACATCAAAGGCATCGAACAGTTCCTGACCGGCGTAGAGCAGCAGGCTGCCAAGCTTCCTCCCGACGAGCGGCGGGCCGTACTGCAGCGTCTCGAAATGGCGAGTGAATTTCTCGGATCACGCGATCCGATGAAGTATTTCATGGAGTGGAAGACTCCCACCGAACGGTACAAATCTCCGTACGCAAACCGCGCGCACTCGCAGGGAAACGAGTAGAGGGCGCCAGACCTTGCCCGTCCAAAGTATTCCGGATTTTACGCTCCAGCGAACGAATGAGCATACGGCTCAAGACGGCAGGATCGGCCATATGCAGGCGGTCCTCATCTGTGAGAGGGCCATGCTCGCGCTCGTAGTCCTCCATGCGGCCGGGAAGGTCTTTGTAAAACTGCTCCTCGAGCCCGAGTCGCACGAAGACATCGGGTGCCCGTTTTTGTTGGTGGTAAAAGAAGGTGTCCCAGAGCTGCTTTGCATCGGCGGGCAACCCCGGCTCCTGACCGGCGAGGCATGATTCAATGATGTGGTCGAGAAGAGGCGTTACCGCGCCCTCCAGTTCGCTGTACCAGTGCTCGAGATCAGTGTTGCGGGAACCGTCTTTACGGCGGATCGTGTACAGGTCCTTCTCGACGAAGAGATTCAGTGGCGTCGTAGCGAAGACACCACGCTCGGGGCGCCGCTTGTCGAAAGCATGCAGGAGCCCTTCGGCGTCGGTGAAGCGCCGTTGGATGCCTTGTGCGATGTGATGATGCCGTTTTGGTTGTGCCATGCAGGCACGATATCTCAACACGTGAGTCGCGAAGAGGCCCAGCCGTTTGGCGCCATACTTGGACTGTGGCATCAGTAACAGGTTTGTTCGGGCTAGAACTCGGCATCTGTCGCGTCAGAGAAAGTTAAAGTGCCGCGACCGGTTCGCCGAGGAAGCGGTCATGCGGCCGCCGGTCGCGAAGTGCCCGAGCACGCGGCGCGGCAACGTCAGCTCTGCACCTGCGAGCGGACGAATCTTCGGTGTTTCTCAGTCGACTAGAAGCCGAGGTCAGGTGTCGACGTGCCCCCGGAGAGGGAAACCTGTGATCCTATGACAAGAAAGGACTTCCTGCGGTTGCCTACCAAAGCCGTGACGTGAGGGATCGAGAAATGTCCGTTGTCGCGCCTATAGCGGTCACGAATGATGGCCTGCGATCCGGGCCCTGCTTGCGACTGCTTGCAGGCCGAGCCTGATTTCGATTCACCAACCGCTTCAACGATTTCATCAAAGCCCTTCAATGCATCCACTATCGCCCGAGCCCTCTCGTACTCAATGTTGGGAGAGTTCAGTGTCCTCACGCGGTCCACCCGACTATGCGCCACATGACCGCGTTCCTCTCCAAATCGATCCAAATCAGCCAGAAGCACTTCGTCCAGTTCATCGGGAAGCACCCCTGCGATAGCGGCTAACGCAACAAAACTACCCGAACATGCCATCGCTTGGTTAGGGACATTGAGTTCCGGAACTGGTTACTAGAGGCACTCGGTCCCATCAGCTGACATCGACGAACGAACTCAGCACCTGCTGAGCGTCACGGCAGCAACGTCCGCAAAGCGGTGAATAGCTGGCCTTACTCGCGGGCTGCGCTCGCTCCCTCGCCCACGCAGCATCTAGCAGATGGAGGCGCCCTGAGCTAACATTCCACCCGTGCCACTCACTGGGGGCCGGTCAGACCGCTACAAGCTTGCGCTGCTGTCCAATTGCCGGGACGAAGATCGTTGAGCGAGGATCTCGCATGGGGCAACGTTGGAAAAGTATGATTGCTTCGGTGCTGCTGGCGTGTCCGGCAGGTGCGGTAAATGGCGGCGGCTACGTAAGGTACAACGATTGGGAAGTCCGCAACGAGCAAGGCTGCACGGCAGCCACGCAAATAATCGATGCCGAAAACTATTCCGCTTACGTATTTGGGTTCTCGCCCGATGGCCTCGCCGTGACCAGCAGAGTCGGCCCGATCTCTTCCGCTTCGTTGCAAGTCGATGATGGAGCGAAGATTCAACTCAAATGTTTGCAAAACATTTGCCTGGTTCCAGCTCATGAGCGAGAGTTCTTCGTAGGAGAGTTGCGACGTGGAAAGGTCGCCAAGCTCGAGCTTACTTCGTTGGACAAAACAAGACTCTATCCTGTTCCGCTGGGCAAACTGAGTGTGGCGCTGAAAGCGTTTTGCCCGCCAGGACCTGCACATGTCGACCGCAGATATCTCAATCCCGAACCGCAAGTGGCGCCCGACCCGAAGTTCAACCGCTGACCGCTGAAATGTGGCTGCAGGCACGTCGATCGTGTCGACCCTGCCGTTGACAATCACTCATTGCAACGGCGCTGTGCCGAGAAAGCAGTCATCTCAGGACGCCGCGCAAACACATCGAGCACGTCAAAATTCCTCAGCGCAGCTTCCAACAAAGCGGACATTCAATTCTGCTCTGGCCGTGAACCGTAAGCGGGCGTTCAAAAATAACCGCGCTCCCATTCGGGGCATCAGCGCTCGTATACACATCGTACAATCTTCCAACGGACCCGACGAAGTGCGCCTGCTTTCGATGAAGGCCGCTCCCGAGGGAGTTCCAGTCAAGAGCCGCCCACCGCTCCCCGTAGACTATCCGCACTCTAAAATTCGATGCTCAAGAAACCTCAACAAGGGACGCACGCACGCCCTTCTTCTTAATGATGTTGCCTAGCTCGTCGATTGTGGGTCCCAGTATCACCGGCATGTCGTCGCCTGGGCCGACTTTGGAGTAACCTATAGGTGTCAGTCCCTTGAAGTCCGACGGGAGCTTCACGTCCGCCCCACGCGGCACGAGAAGCAGGGAGCGCGCCCTGCCCAGCCGCGACATGAAGAACCCAAGCTCGAAAATGACATTGTCTCTCACAGTCGCCTGAGTTCGATCTCTGGAGCGGATGATATCATCAGGCTCGGCGAGGGCGATCGCGAAGTCGGACTGATTGACTTCCCTCTCCAGGGCCTCAAGCGGGTATGATCCGCTCTCGAATATCTGCTCATCGCTCCAGATGACAATCTGCCGTGTCTCGTGTTTCAGGCCGATGCGAATGCATTTAGCGATATCTAGAGCCTCTGCGGAGCAGATTATGAACAGTCTCGGCTCAACATTTGCCCGGTTCACGTAGCTGTTTCTTTGTTCCAGGCGCCCCGCCAAATCCACGGCCAGCCGTTTCCACAGCTGCGGGTGCCGGTCAGCGACCTCCTCAAGCCGCGCGTGCGTGATACGCCATGCGGCCGTCTCCTTCTCCGCCTCGATGGTGGCCGAGCGAGCTATGGTGGAATTGAGGGCCGACATCTCGCCGACCGTAACGCCGGCGCCCCGGGTGTGCATGCGGACGCCGTTGACGATGACGCGTGCCTCACCCGCGAGCAAAAAATAGATCTCTCTGTCCACGCCGCCCTGCTCGATCATCCGTTGACCGGGTTCGAATTCGAGCAGCTCGCCAACCTGGGCGACGTCGTCGGCGATTGCGCGATCGTTCGCGATCACCTGCTGGCGGAGCAGCGCCGCCACCAGATCCGACTCATCCTTGAATCTTGCTGAAATCCCCATCGTTATCCCCTAAAGCGAGCGGGCACCCGTCCATGGTCGCGCAGCAGATGCGACCTTCAAGAGCTTTCCAGAACTTGGCCTCCTCCCGTTCACGGTCGCGCAGCGAAAAGGCGAGCTCGACAGCATCCTGGCTATGGGTCCCGCAGTCGCGCAGAACGGCCGGAGGCCGTCCCTCGCCTTTCTTGCAGACACAACGGCGGCGCAGATTAACCGGTCGCTTCGCGCCCTCCCATACTGAGAAAATCCAAACGCCGTTGCGATAGACGCGGAGCGCGGGGCCGTTCGAGCTCGAGCCGTGTCGGGCGATCGTGAGCCGGTTTCGCGCTACATCGTCTACAAATGGCTCGCCCAACCGGGCCGCGGCGCGCTCGGCGCGAAGTTGTTCGGCCGCCGCGGCTCCATGGGCCCAGGCCCGGCTATCGGGCCATCGCCGCCGTCGCGCAGCGCGCTCTTGCAGCCGCAGGAACTTTACAAGGCGCGCCCACCAGTTCCATGCATCGCCTTCATTGTTGACCGCCAGCGGATCGACCTTTGCCCATCCCAGGCAGAAGCTGCTGTCGCTGTTGATATGCCTCTCGGGACAGAACGCAGGCAAACGGGCCGGAACCATTTCGCGGGCTCCGACCATGGCCCCGGACGCTTGCATGGCAATGGCGTAAGACGGCGCGGTGCCGTCGGGCAGCGGGACCGGAACATCCGCCTCCATCCTGACGCCGGATCGGCTCCGGATGTTAACGCCGAACTCAGGCGCCTTCGCCGCCAGAAGATCAACCGTGCTCACGTCTAAGCTGCGTGGGGGCGGACGATGACGCGGGCAGCCTCCACGATGGCAGGCGCGGCGGCCACATAGGCTGCATCCTGGGCGGCTTTGGCCGACGCATCGCCATCCTCGGAGAGGGCCTCGACGACCTCGTTGTAATCCAGATCGGGCGCCTTACGCGTCCTGCCGAAGAGATTCTTCACCCCCTCAGTTCCCGCCTCATATGCCAGTGGGCCGATCGCCGTCTCCGTGCCACCGCAGCGCTGTTGCTCCGCCTCGCTTGCGAGAACGCCCCTGCTCACCGAGCAGCGCACGCGATCGCCTTTCAGCCCAAGCCTCGTTACGGTCATCGGGCCGAGCTCGAATCCGATCGCCAGTGCAAGATCTGCGATCTCGATCCCGCGATGCTTCAGCTTTTCGAGCGCCAGCTCGAAGCTGGACCGCAATGCCCCGGCGCAGAGCGTAGCTGTGCTGACGCTCGCCTCCTCGTCGGTCTCGCGCGACGTGCCCTCGCAGACGAGGCCGTGAATGCAGTCACCGATGAAACGCACGCGGCGCCCGTCGAACTCGACCGTCAGCACCCTATCCATCTCAGAGCGGCACACGTGAAAAACTCTGACGGCATCTTCAGGGTTGTTGTTCACGTGAGCGGAGACGTAAGCGGTGAAGTTGTCGATATCCGCATAGAGCGAAACCGCCCCCTGCCGCCGCGAATTTCCCGGCGTCAGCGCGGCGATATCGAGCGTACGAAGCGGCGGCGTATGGCGAGTGAACTCGAACGTGCCGATCGGGTTCGCCTTCAAATCATCGCGCCAGCCCTGCACGATCTCGTCGACAGTGACAGTAAGGGCGGCCGCTGACTTGCACTTGGCGATTTCATCATCCGTCAAAGCGGCGGCAGCCGGCTGGTCTACCTCCTCCAGGCCGATAGCCTTGCGTGCCTTGTTGGTGAGGTAAATCCCCTGCAGCCGCCCGGCAGCCGAGAGTTTCGCGGCCCTGTTGGCGGGTTCGCCCAAGAAAAGCGGCTCCCGCCCTCCCCGCCGGCCGTTGTTGACGGCAAGGGCCAGTCCAGTGTCGATCCCGATCCGCATCTTGGCATTCGGGATCTGCTCGTCGTCGTTTCCAGTCTGCTTGAGCACGTCGATGATCATTTGTCCGATGGCGACGGCCCTTTCTAACCGGCTTCGCTCGGCGCCGTCCTCCGTGTTGTAGGGCTTGGACACAACGGCGTGCAGACGTTGGTTGTGGAAGTCGACCCGCCGCGCATCGCACTCCGAAAGGATCCGGTTGACGGCACGGTAGTGCAGGTTGAGGAAGCGAAGCGTCCGGCGGTGGCAGGTGACGCCTTCATCTTCGGTAACGCAGAGCATGTCGGATAGATTGAGTATGTCCGCGTAGAGGTGAGCAGCGTCCATACGATAGGCTTTGTTGGTCGGAATGTTCTCAAGCGACATGTCGCGCTTGAAATCGACGACAGTCACGGTCTCGACCTCGTCCAGCCGCTTGTCGATCTGCTCGGCGGCGCGGTCACGATTCCAGTTTTTCGCCATGGACCATTCCCCCTTGGCAGCGCGTTCAATCCGGCCGCATCGGCCATTGGAACGTACCAAGAACATGATTCTGGCGCGGAGTCGAATCCCGCATGAGATGACCGCGATCACGCGAGGCGCGCAGGTCCCCTCGTGGTCAACCCAGCGGTGGGCCCTCCTTGATCTTGTAGGCGTTGTTGTCGCTCATTTGGCGGAAAATGAGGGTCGAGCGGCCTCGACGTTTCAGACGGGTATGTGGATGAATAGCGCGCAACCGTCGCGCTAGAGCCTCTGCGCCGTATACTGGCGCGATGAAAGATGAGCCCCTTCGTGAAGCCGCGACCGATCAGCTCGATCGCGTGCTCGCCTTCTTCCCGCGGGTCGACACAAAGATCTCCGCGCTGTTCGCCGTCGACGTGGCGATGCTCGCGCTGCTTGCCGTTAACGCACGGCTTACCGATCTGCAGATCTGGTATCTCGTACTGGCGTACATTCTGAGTGTGGCCGCGCTCGGCACGAGCGTCTGGTTCCTTTACCGGGCGAGCTACCCCGTTCTTGATGGCGGCCACCAGTCACTCGTATACTTTCGCGAAATCGCGCGCCGTACGGAGGCGACGTATCTGAAAGAAATGTGCGCCTGCTCCGACACGGCCTTTACCGATGACCTACTCGGACAGGTATGGCGCAACGCCGAGATTCTCACGCTCAAGTTCGATGCGGTGAAGTGGTCATTCATCTCCACCGCGCTCGCGCTGCCCACGTGGTTCGTCGCGCTCGCCGCAGCGAGTGCGCATCACGCTGAACTCATCGTGCGCTAGCCATGGGACTTTCGGAAGATCTCACGGCAGAGGTGGCGACAATATTCCGCGCGCCGTGGAGCGTGCGCGATGGGACGGTCATTCCCGCGCCCGCTGACTTGCGGCTTGGCAACGATGCCGTGAAGCTGGCCGGCACCGTGCTCTATGCCGACATGGCGGACTCGACCGGCTTGGTCGATACGTATCAGGCGGCGTTCGCCGCGGAAGTTTACAAGGCGTTCCTCACGTGCTGCGCGCGGATCATCAAAGCACGCGGTGGGACTATTACCGCCTATGACGGTGACCGCGTCATGGCCGTTTTCATCGGCAGCATGAAGAACACCAACGCTGCAAAATGCGCTCTGCAGATCAACTACGCGATGAACGAGATCATCCGACCGAAATTGAAAGCCCAGTATCCAAATACGACCTACGTGCCAGCGCACTCCGTCGGCGTCGATACGAGTGAACTGTTCATTGCGCGGATCGGCGTGCGCAACGACAACGACCTGGTGTGGGTCGGACGCGCAGCCAATTATGCCGCAAAGCTCTGCATTCTGAGGGATGGCGCCTATACCTCGTGGATTACCGCTACCGTATATGGCGTTCTGGAAAATGACGCAAAAACAGGCGCTAACGGACAACCCATGTGGGAAGCGCGGACGTGGACGGCACGCAACAATATGAGCATCTACCGCTCAAGTTGGCAGTGGAAGCCCGACTGAGTGTGAGGGCGCCCTGCGGGAAGAGGAACACGGCGGCGATGTTGGCGATGGCGCGATGGGTGTGACCGGTCGTCGATGACCATGTTCCCCCGCCACCGCCAGGGCTTCCGAAGATCCTCCTCGGCCATTCGTTGCTGCGAGACTGCCGTCTGCATATTCACTTCGCAGAGGACCGGGCATGGTCTCGATCGATCCTCCTGCTGTTGGCTCGACGTGCGCCGAATCGAAGATCGTTCTGAGGACCGCTTTACCCTTCACAGCGGACTTCTTCGACGACGGCCTAGGGGGGATCGACGGGGGCAAGTTCGATGACCGCTAGTGGGACAATTCAGCCAAAGGCGCGATGGCGGTTCCGTCCCAGAAGCGGAAGTCGACCATGTCGAGCGGCCGACTTGCTGTCGCGGTCTTTAGTATGTCTGCTGATGAGTGTAATGCGGACCAGCCAAAAAACGTCACCCTAAGACTCTCGCATTGATCTGATGAGAGACGGGTCTCAGGTTCCTACTTAGCAAGCCTGAAAGCATTGGATTGCGCGGGCCAACTGAGCTACGGCGTTTTGGTTTGAGCAGCGCTAAGACCAGCCGTTGCTCGGGCTATCGCACGCTTGCAAGCGTCTACTTCGCTTACGCTATTGTCTTCTTCAAAAATCGGAAGTGCGATATTGAGATGCTCAAGTGCGTTCTCATAGTAGGATAGGGCCGTACTAACCTCGTCCAACTCAGCATGCCACATGAAGCCTCTACCGAGGCGCAAATTTATGCTTGCCCATCTTGAAGGTGCGCGCTCCGCGTCCCATACTTTTGATGCTGCATAGAACGCGTCCATAGATCGCGACAAATATGCTTCCGCTAGCCCTCTCGGCGTAGACTTTGCGAGTTCGAAGAGTACCTCTCCGAGTTGGTACTGAGCGAATGCAAACTGCTCATGAAAAGCGAGGAAAGGGTGAACTTCGCATGCGGATGCGAATTCGCAAACCGCACGAACGCGAAGAAAGATTCGATCCTCAGGTGTGTTAGACTCAACCCGCGCGAAGTCGGCCAGCAGACTTCCGACATTTATCTTCGCCACGTGCCAGATCTCTATATTGGACACCTCTTCACTAGCCTTCACAGCCGTTGAAAAAGTCGCCAATGCCTCTTTGAGGATTTCCTCCTTACTGATCGAAGCGTCGGTCGACAAAAGCGCAAGGAGCGCTGCTCCGAGGCTGTTGCATGTATGATCAAGCAGCTCGAACGATCTGGGCGAGTGTTCAAGAACGCCTTTTGTCTCCCGAAGAATGCTAACTGCTTCCCTGATCTTACTGGCGTCGTTGGTGGCCTCTCCTTGCTGAACAAGGCAGTTGGACAGGCTAAGGTTTGCCTGCACGGCCGTGTTGGAAGTTTTGTCGGTTTGACCCGACAAGGCATCTCGTGCGCTTAGAATCGCTTGCTCTAGAGCTTCCTGCGCGGCTTTGCCTCGCGATCGTTCAGCAACGTTCCTTAAGACCAAGCTCTTGCGGTACGATAACGCATTCTTCTTGTGCCCATCCGACTGGACCGTGGGAACAGTGGCCAGCACATCGAGAAGGCCCAGCACGAGGGAGAAGTTGGGCTCCAGTGATCGCCTTGTCACCTCGTATGCTCGATGACTAAGGTCATTCAGGACCTCTTCCATTGCGCCAAGGTCAAATGGTCGGAAGAACTCCGCCGCCTCAACGTACAACTCCATGGCCCTTTGAGGGTTTCCTCGAAGCAGATACGTGTCGGCACGTGCAATTCGCAGCTGAGCATGCTTTCGAACCTCTTGAAGCGTCTCAGATTTTTGGAACCGCTCTTCCGCCTCGAAAAGCAGTTGCTCAACACTATCAAACTCGCCTTTCGATAGCGCTTCAGCTGCGGCCGTCCTCAAAGCCGCTACGTTCTTGTCTGCAAGATCAATCGCCTGCAGTCGAGCGCGCAATTCAGACCACTCTTTCGCCTTGCCGCGCAAGAATTCGTCGAGTTCCGCAAGCGTGGCACTCGGTTGCGCGTGCTCGAATTGCTTCGCAACCGCATCGATAAGATTTCTCGCTTCCCTATAAGCACGATCAAGATCTTCATCAGGTTTGAAGGCCACGCTCGCAGCGCATTCCTCCAGTTCCGCGTCGGTGATCTTGAGAGTGACGATGATGGGATCAATGGTCTTGAGATGCGGATTTGCGACCGTTCCATTCTCCAGCTCGCTGATGCGCCGCGTTTTTCCCGCGTCGCCATAAGCATCTTCAGCCAGCTGGACTTGTGTTAACCCTGCCGCTTTCCGTTTTCTGCGGATCAGCATTCCCAAAGCTTGGCCAAAGCTTGCTCCGGTCATATCCGCATATACTCCGCATATTTTCCGCTCACGAAGCGCATTTTGTGCATCTCGGCGACCGCTACTTTTCTGAGGCGCAACTGACCGCCGTCCGGACGGCAATCACCACCCAAAGGAGATTGCCCAAATGTCTAATGAGAAATGGCTTGCTGTCTTATGGACAGTCATCCACGTCGCTTCCCTGTTCAATCAGGAAGTCCACCTTGTCGCGACCACCCACGCGATCTTTGGTAGTTTGCGTGTGCTGTGCAGATAGATAAAGGGGCGGGGTGTGAACTAGCGCCCCGCCTAAACTTATTGCAGGGATATCTATTCGTTCGTCAGTATTCCACAGTCTACCCACAGGCAAAATAGCTTGCCTATGATGACCCAGCCTGAGGCTTCTACACTCGGCTGACCATTTCAAAAACTTGAGGACTCTATGTCTTACAAGCAGCATGATCTATCAGCGCTAAAGATCAATCGCGCCAACGATCGACATGGAGAGCTCGAGAACGAGACAGCAGCTATCGCGTGGTTGCTCAACAAGCGCGAGCAGCACATGAAGAACCTGGCGCGGGACATCGTCGAAACAAGAGAAGTGTACGCTCCGCCGCTCGTTGCGCCTGACGGAGACGGCTACCTTGTATTCGACGGAAACAGGCGCGTCACAGTGCTCGAAGATCCACGTAAGGCCCCGAACGCTGAATTGAGCACCTTCTTTGCTGAGCTGAAGGCCAAGTGGGAACGGGGTTGGCTTCGGCGTCGCGTGTGGGCTTTCAGACCGATTGACACTCAGAGCGGTAGGCCCAGTGTACGCCGTTGGCGGTCTCGACGCACCGGAAATGTGGAGAGCGCGAGTCCGGAGGGCGGACGCCGGTTTTGAGAAGGCGGGCAATATCGTTGAAGACGGCGGGGTTACGTACAAAAACGTTGTGATTGAGATCTCGCTTGATCCCAAGCCCGGTCACGTCGATGCATTCGACGCCGGTTAGGTAGACAGGACGGCTGCCCACTCTCTCTTCGTCGCCGCGAATCCAGCGCGAGAGTGACATCGCTTTGTCCTCGCGGCTGTAATAGGAGGTCACGGCAAAGCCCAAGGCTGTAATAGCCGGGAGCGTCCTGGCAAGGGTTATTGGCCTGATATCCGCGTGAGCGAGGATGAGCTCGCCGCCGGGCAGTGGCTTCGTTTCGTGCTGTTCGCGCCAAAGTTCATCGAGCGCATTGACGGTGATCTCGCTGCCGGTGCTGTGCGCGAAGATGTGAAGTTTCATCTCGGGAAGTTGGCGGCCAATCCTTTGCAGGGTTTCGACAAGGAACGGGACCGCCTTGCGGGCGCGTTGCCGGTCACTCCTGTAACGCCAGGCCTTTGAGAGGCTGGCCCAGGAAAAAACGAAGACAGGACCGTCGAAGTCCAAGTCGAAGGAGATCATCGCCGCGCGCTGAAGCGCCTCTTCGAACGAGGTGTTGAAGCCATGGACGAAGATAAACCCCTGACTTGGAAATCTTGTGGACCGGTCAAGGGATTTGCGAGCGAGTCCGGCCATGGCGTCATCGGCTTGACGCAAACCGGATTGGAGCACTCTCAAATGCGAGGCTTGTGTTTGAAGTCCGGCCGCGTTCTCGAGGAAGCCCAAGCCTTCGGCGATGCGGGAGGAGCGGTTGCCGACTGTTTCCGCCGGCGCCCGCAGGGTCACTGAGCCAAGGGCCAGGTCCTTTCTGTCGCGGCGCTGGGAAGACAAAAACGCGCCAGCCTGATCGCCGGCGCGCCGGTCTGTTGCGAAGATGAGAGGGATATCGATGGTTTCCCAGCTGGGAATGGCTTCCGCGCGGGATTGATACTGCGCCGCAACTTCCGTGCGACCGAGGCGGGTCAGCACGTTGCCGAGAGACGTCAGCGCCAGCGCCACCTCATTGTGACTCTCCCCGTGAGCGCGCTCGAAAATGATCAGGCTTTGCCGGAGGAATTCTTCAGCCTCATGCCAACGGCCATTGTCAGCATAGTGGATTCCGACATTGTGAAAGGCCATGGCGACATCGCGATGGGTATCACCGAGTGATTGTCTCCGGATCCTGAGCGTACGAAGATAGGTTTCGGAGGCCTCTTTGAAGCGGTCCTGGTGGGAAAGGACGGATGCGAGAAGGCTCAGGCTTGTGGCTACCTCCAAATGATCGGGGCCGAGATCTGCCTCCTTGATGCGGATGACGCGGCGCAGGATGCCTTCGGTTTCATCAGACATATCGCCGAGACTGATGCGGAGGCGCGCAAGGGTGTGCAGCGTGCGCGCGACATAGAGGTGGTCGGGTCCGAATTCCCGCTCACGAATAGTGAGTGCCTGACGCAGAAGCCGAGCCGCTTCGTCGGTACGGTTCTGCAAAGTCAGGAGGTCAGCGATATTTCCAAGAAGCGATGTCTCTGAGGCCGTGTCGCGACTGCGACTTTGGCGCGTAATCTCGAGGGCCTTGCGGCAGAGCTGCTCGGCATCGGCATACCGGCCGGGGCCGTGATAAGCCATGGCAATGCCACTCAAGCCTTGGATCGTGCGTGCCGTGCTTTTGTCCGACATGGCGCGCTGGTACGCCCTTTCCGCGTTCCCATATTCGCCGATCCGATAGTAAGCGCGGCCCAGCTCCATCAACATATCGGCCTGGCGAGGATCGGCATCCGTCAATCGTAGCTCACAAAGCTTGACGTACCACTCTCGCAAGCCGGGTTCGTCCGCGTGCCGGTGAGCGTCGGCGTAAAAAGCGGCGAGCATGCCCACCGTATCCCGGATCCGGGAGTCGTCAGGCTGGACCACAGCCAGCAGGGATTGGAGGGACTGGCGGAAATGGCGTTCGGCTTCATCATTTCGGTTCAAAGCCAGCAGGGTGACTGCGAGATTGTTGTGGGCTGAGCCTACGTGCTCGCATTCCGGGCCGAATGCGCCGATGAGCGAAGTAAGGGCGGCGTCGTGGAATGGCAGCGCCGCTGCCGGAAGGTGCCGCCCCATCAACTGGTGCGCCAGGTCTGCCGCGATCCATCCGACCAGATCCGGATGCGCATCGCGCACTGGCGCCAGAGCACGCAACGCTTCCCGCAAGAGTTCTTCTGCTTCTCGGCCGCGTCCTTGGCGCACCAACATGCCGGCAAGGGCATGATGGGTACGGGCAAGATCGGCGGCACGAGACGTCCCTGCCATGACAGCCAAGGAACGTCGGAAAGCGCGTTCCGCTTCTGCGGCTTTGTTGAGGCGCTCATAGAGCAACGCCAGATTATGCAAAGGAGAGCCGAGGCTGGCATCGGAGGGGCCGCGGTGCTGTTCGATCAGCCGGACAACCTGTTCGAGGTTCGCTAGGGATTCAGCAAACCGGCCCTGGCTGTAGAGCTTGGCGCTCAACAGATCCAGGTCTCTGATCTGGTCTTCAGGCCCCAATCGCAGCCTCCCGGTCTGATGACAATGTCACGCCGGATGTTGAAAATGGCAATGGAGCGCCTTTGCGGCGTAGTTTCGAAACGATTTCAGTCAGTACGCCGGGCGCATAGAGCGACGATAATCGGATGGGGGATGTGTGAGGTGAAGGTCGGGCGTGGTAGACGGATGGTTTTCCACCGCAAAGCGCCGGCCGAGGTGCCGCGCACTTGATGGAATGAGGCTAGCATCAAGAAAGCGAGTCCAGACATTCGGGGGAGCCAGCAATGCCACTCCACATACAGCAATCGGATTGGATCGTTCATGACGGGACGCTGAAAAAGCAGTTCGGCTACACCGGCCTGATGGGAGACGGGGCCGAGCACATCCTGCAGATCCATATCGACACCTCGCCGAACATGGTGCTGGGCGGCTACCACACGCATATCAGTCTTCACCTCTATCCGAACTATTTAGAGGGCGATCCCGGCTACGTTCCGGCGCAACTGGCGGCCGACGATGCTCCGGCAGAAGCGAAAGTGGTTACGGTGCGCTGCGGACCTTCCGGCAACGGGGCGCTAATGATCATGCCGATGGAGAGGGAGGGATCGGAGTCGTTTCTGGCAACGCTGAACAAGTGCAAGATGATGCGGTTGACGCTGTTCGACGATAACGGCCCCTTTATGAGGCTCCCGATCCCGAATGACGAACAATACCGGCGCGCGGCGCGGGAGTATTTTGCACAAGCTGAAGGCGTGCCGAGTAAAGAGGCGATGCTCGGCATGCTGAGGCCGCAGAGAAGTTTCCTTTCACGCCTCGCATCAAAATTTGCGCCTTGACGCTAGAGGGGTGAAAGCGAGGCCAGAGCCATGCTCAAAAAGCACTGCCCTATGATGCTCGCGCTCCTGGTCCAGGCGGCGCCGGCGGCCGCAGAGGTCAAGCTGTTCGAGCTTGATTGCAGCTCGATCGGCAAAACATGGCGAAATGACAACTCTCCGGTCCTGTCTTTCAAGGTGGGAGAGGCAGATCTGAAATTTGTGGTCTACGGCGATGATGAGGGGCCGCAAGGGCGCGTCGAGATTTTCCCGGTAGGCGCGCGGCGCGGGGAGCCTCCCATGAGTTATCGCATCGAAAGTATGTCGGGGACGAAATTCCACATAAGCTTTATCACGCATACGCTTGCTCATGGCTATATCATCTGGAACTTCATTCCTGACCACGGCTTGCTAACGCGGACTTACACACTGTTCGAGCTGAAGGACGATCCAGAGCCGGGCAAGATTCCAGGACGCGAGGTGGTGGTCGCGGAATCGCATTACTGCCTGACGTGGTCCCAAATGCGCGTCATTGCCGATGAAGCCATCCGATGGCTCAGCAAGGAATGGGAGCCGCGGTAACTCCGCAAGCCGCGGCTGAGCGCTATAGTCGGTCGGCTCCCACGGAATGGCTGAGCGGGTTGAGCAATGTAGTGCGAAAGTCCAGATTTACTGATGTAATGATATTAGCGTCGTCATCTGATTTTGGTTTGGCTTCGCGAAACGGCGCTGGTGTTTGATCAAACTTCTTCATTGAGGCAAGCGCCTTCCGGCCAGTCCGGGTTAACCGCGGTTATAACTCTTCGGAATAGGCGATAGGCAGGCTCGAACCGGTCGTCGGCTGTGAAGGCCAGGATGTCGAGCGCGGCTGCAGGATTGACGGTGTTCATGTGAATACGATCGCGCCATCTCCTCAGCTCTTGGAGCTCCGCGGTAAGCTATCAAAGACCCTGATTGTTTCGACCATCTAGAAGCCTGATCCATCAAGCTACGCCCAACGTCGTCATTATTCAGCGCTCCTACCCTATGCCCTGCCAAGAGACATATCAGAGTATCGATACTCAACAATTGTTGCCGCATATTTGAAAATGACTCTTCTAGCGACGCGATTTCGAGGGACGACACCATGAAGTTCGATATCGAAGGCAGAATGAGGAATCTCCGACTGCCCGACGGCCGCACCGCCTTGTTATACTCCATCTTCGAGGCCGTCATGAACGGCATCCAAGCCATTGAAGAGCGCTTCCCAGGCAATTCCGCCACGCAGGGCAGCATCACTATCGAGGTCGAGAAGGCCAATAAGGCCGTCCGCCAGATTGTCGTCAGAGATAACGGCATCGGCCTTAACGAGCGCCACCTCGAATCTTTCAACGTGTGCGACACAATGACGAAAGCCGACATCGGCGGTCGCGGCGTCGGACGGTTAGTATGGCTCAAAGCTTTCCGCAAAGTCGATGTCGACAGCACCTACCACGAGGGGGATAAGGGCTACCGGCTCGCGTTCACATTCAAGCCGGAGCTTGAAGACTCTCGTGCAGGCCTGAAGCTGAAACCACCCGTGCAAGCCAATCGGCACCCCACTGGCACGGCCATCACGCTCTCCCAGCTCACCGAGCTCAACGCGCAGATAGCGCCCGTCTACCTCGCACGCAGCCTGTGCCACCATTTTTTCCCGATATTCATTGCGGGCAACATGCCGCAACTTTCCATCCGTATCGGCGCCCGAGACATCGACATCATTGAGTACCTGCAAAGCCGCATGGAGGTCACGGAGACCGAGGACGTTAACATCAATGAAACCATCGGCGACATCAATATCACTCACGTCTATGTCGATCCGAAAATTGCCAAGCAGCTATCGAACAGCATCCTGCTTACCGCTCAAGGACGCGTCGTCGAGAGCATCGAGGTAGAAAAGAAGTTTGCGCTCCGAGAGCTGGACAACGACAAAGCCTATGCCTGCGTGGTTCGTTCTAAATTTCTAGACGACGCCGTCGACCAAGAGCGCACGAGCTTCAAGGTTCGCGAAGAAGACCTTGAGGCGATCAAGGACACCGCTCTTGCGGCTGCAGAGCGCTTCCTTCATATCCACATCGCCCGCATCAGGACCACGCAAAAGCGCTTGGTTATCGACCTACTCGAAGAGCATCCGCAGCTCGCCATCTCCGTCGACAATGTTACCGAGTACGTCAACGACCTGTCGCCCAGCATGTCCGACGAGGATATCGCGAAGACCCTGTTCACGCTGCTTTACCGCCATGAGAAGAAAGTGCGTGCCCAAATCCGCCAGATGGAGGATGAAGGGGAAGATGATGATGAAGAGCCGCGCACCGTCGACGGTGTGGTCGCTCAATTGATGAAGAAAGTCACGGAAGACGCGAAGCTGAGGCTAGCCGAATACACCATCAAGCGTCATCAGATCATTCAAATCGCGCGCTCCATGCTTAAGTACATCGACAAGGAGGAAGAGCGCTACGAACTCGAACAGGCGGTGCACGACTTCATCTGCCCGATGGGCAAGATGCTCTCTTCGAAGAACTACGCCGATCACAATCTGTGGCTCATCGACGACCTGCTCTCCTACTACCAGTTCTTCGCATCGGATAAAACGCTAAGTGCCATCGGCATTGACGGAGAGCGCAAAGAACCTGACTTGCTGTTCTTCAATCCCTTCGGTTTCCGCCGCGAAGGTACGAACGACCCAGTGGTAGTCATCGAATTCAAGCGACCCGGCGACGAGAAGCTTACCAGCAATCCCATCGACCAAGTCCTCGGGTATATCGAGAAGCTGCAAAGCAAGACCGTGCGCGATGCGGAGGGCGAGGTCGTCAGCGAAATAACCGACAAAACGCCCTTCGAGTGTATCGTCGTCTGCGATTTGACCGAGGGCGCAAAGGCGCTCCTCCGCCGAGGCGTCGCGCAAAACCCGACGCCGGACGGCTTAGGATTCTACGGGTATTCCCCGGCCCACAACGCATCGATCCGTGTCATCAGCTACCGAAAGTTGTTCCGGGATGCCGAGCTGCGCAACAAGGCGTTCTTCGACCACCTCGGGCTGCTGCCGCAGGAGGTGAGCGAAGCCATCTTGCGTTCGATGGTCAAAACCTTGGAAAAAGGCGAAAAGGAGATGGCCGCTGCTGCTGCCGATGCCTAAGCACTTATTCGGCTCCGCCTCTAACGTGAGGGTTTGTTTCGTCGGGACCTCTGGTCGTTGACGAGCATTCCAGTCCATACAATCGGCAACGAGGGTGTGTCCGTTGTTGAGTCAGGAGCCGCCTGGATGATGTCGATCCGAGGATCCCTACTGATCGGATGCGAAAACGTCCGCTTTCTCGGCTTGTGAGACGTCCCCTAAGCGGCTACGCCAGGATAGGCATTTCGTACCACATCTTGCGAAAGCATGAAGCTGAAGCCATGCGGCACGCAGGGCGCTAGGGATTTACGGTTAGAGACCCTCACAGTCCCGATAGGATGACGTGATACGTCGCTTGTTCTTTTGTGAGATGGGTTGTCACGCCTTCTGCGTCTGGACTTTGGCCTTCGTTTTGGAGGCTGCCCTTGTGGGTTTGGTCGGTTTCGGTCTGGCTGGTGACGCCGGTGGCGGGACGCTCTTCTCGTTCAAACCCGAGATCAGGGCGCGCGCCCGGCGCGCGATGGCGTCGGCAAAATGCTTCACCATCACGTGGGGACCGGCGGGCATGGCGTTCACCGCGTCGGTCGCAGCCGTGAGCTCCTTGATGGCGGCGGTCGCCAGCGCTTCGACGCGGCGTACGGTCTGCGTCGGATTGAGACCGCACTCCTCGGCAAAGCGTTCCCAGTGCCGGCGCTTGAGGTGCTCGCCGCGGTTCTTGCCGGCGATCTTCTGCGCCAGATTCCGGGTAATGCCCTCCCATGCCGCCGCACACATGACGTCGTAGAGCGGCGCCAGCGAGAACCCTCGCCCGGAGATCATCAGGGAATAGTTCTTGGCGTGGGCGTCGGTGTTGCAGGCGACGATGTTGAAGATCACCTGGTCCAGAAGGGCGAGCACATCGGGGGCTCCCATCGCATTGCGTGTGAGCGCGAACATCTCGGCCAACGTCGGTCCCTTGATGCCGGTCTGGTTGCTCTAGTACTTGGCCGATGGTGGCCGTCCGAGCGCTTGGCAGAAGTCCTCCTGATGCAGGCGCCGCCAGCGGTCGCCCTGCTGGATGCGATCGTAGCGGTTGATCAGGAGATAGGTGCGCCGGCCTGCCGTGCCGGTCGTCACGTCCGGCATGTTGAGACCGCAACGTCGCGCCAGGGTCAGGCACAACGCCTCGTTCTGAACTCCGCCGAACAGGCGCTCCGAGTCCGGCTTCAGGATGTGGGTGGACGGCGCGCCATCTATGGGAATGCAGATGCGGTTCTTCGTGTCGATGGCAACGCCGAGCTTGTTCTGCACGCCGGCCAGCGACATCGATACCCCTTCCTCGCCGGCCAGGAACGGCTTCTTCGGCAACTCGTCGATGATGCGCTCGAGCTCGGCCGTCTTCCTGACCGGCTTCCAGTCGCCGGGAATTGTTCCCGTACGGGTACTTTACTCTCGCCGATGGCCTCTTTCAGAAGCAATGTTCCCGGTCGGGCACATTGCTTTGGGCGGGGAAGCTAGCTGTTCGAAAGCTTCTGTTCAGCACGATGCCTCCCAAGCGGAATCGCGCCGGGAATCGTCGTCTTCATCCGGTCGCCCCACACATGCGGAACTTTATGGGTCGAGGCGGGTCGAAGTTGCGCTTCTGACGGTCAGGGCCGGTTGCGGCCACGAGGTAGATGAGGCCGTGCGCCTCGTCGCTGAGCTCGTCGAGCAGGTCTTCGGCAAGAATCCGCGTCGAAGGCTACGCGCTGCTTGTACTTTCCGCCGGAGATGCGTGCATTCCCGAAAATATCGGGCAGCCTGTACCGATTGACCTCGTTGATAGTGACGAACATCCTCGAGACGTGGCCGATTATTTTGTTCGCCGTGTCGATCTCGATCTCCTCGCCGACGATGCGCTCGAGCAGGTGTTGACGAAACGCGCGCACAT
>NZ_DAITQL010000058.1:0-25190 GCF_036833075.1 Hyphomicrobium sp. | reverse complement strand
ACCATAACCAGAACGGAGTCTACTTATAAACGAGTACCAATCGGGGGGAGGGTCAAAAGCAGCATGCTTCTGCGCCGACCCAAGGATTTGATTCCGCAACCGGTCTCGGACCAATTCTTCCTTCGGGTGGTTACCAGCCGTCGATTTTGACCCGGCGCGTAAGTCGCGTCTGTTGCGCTGTCGCTGCGGAACGTTGTCCGCATCCGATGATAATCGTCAGATGGTGGCTCTAGGAATCCAAGCTCACCCGACACCCCTCACGTAGTTCGGTCAGCACCACTGGCTCACCCATCAGACGAGTGGGTCGAACACAATCCCGAACCTCCTGCGCGCAGCGGCAAGCAACAGCGAACTTGGTAGCCCACACCAGAGCGGTAGCGTGTGAGGGCGCAGCAAGGTTGCCCAGTACGTACGGATGTCGACCGATTATCAGCAGTATTCATCGCCGCCTCGCATGGTATCGAGATCGTCATCACATATGAGGATTCCGGCAAGTGCGAGCTTACAACGGGCGTCCGGCCTTGCGCCAGCTGATCGCCGACGTTGCCTCCGGCCCGAACGTGTTCGACACGATCCTGGTCTACGACGTATCGAGGTGGGGGGCGCTTCCAGGATACCGACGAGAGTGCGACTGACCTGCCCATTCGTCTTGTCTTGGGCCCGGCGAGAGGGTGCTGCTAGCTGAGGGGCGATCGCAATCACGAGGACACAACCCCATCAACCCATAACACCAATTGGCAATGACCGGATTAAGCTCGCTTTTCGCAACCTGCTAGCCCGATATCGATTAGGCCATGGGCAGCATATGTGACGGTGAGGCGCTTCGCTGCCCTTATCTTGATTGACTTCGTGTGCTTCCTTAAACCGAATGTCTCTTTATGGCCCATCGCTGACGCAGTCGGTTTGACGGTCGGTCCCAGAAGTGGAAGTCGGGCTCCATCAATCAAGCGCGCTGAGCGTCGACGCATGCAGGTCGGCATCGGGGTGAAGAGCGGATGTTGAGCCTCGCTGACTACGACCGCCATTGACCCTTCGGGGCGTACTCAAATTCATCGCTGAGGGTCGTCTCGAAGCCATGAAATCGATCTCGCGGTTTCTCTTTTATATTACAAAAATCCTTGCAATGTTCATTAAATGAACGAGAACCAAGCCGTAACCGCCCTCGCTGCGCTCGCGCACCCGCAGCGCCTTGCCATTTTCCGCTTACTCGTCGTCGAAGGCCCCGCTGGTCTGCCGGCTTCAGAGATTGCCGAGTCTGTGAAGGCGACGCCGACGGGAGCATCGTTTCATCTCAAGGAGCTTGATCGGGCCGGCCTGATTCGCGGCACGCGCGATGGGCGCTTTATCCGCTATGCGGTTCACGTCGAAGGAATGCGCCAGCTTTTAACCTACCTCACCGAGGATTGCTGCCGGGGCAATCCGCAGCTCTGTGGCTCAACAATCAAGAAGGTCCGAAGCGTCTGTAAGTAAGGGAGGTCATCAATGACCGACAAGCCACTTAACGTGCTCTTTCTCTGCACGCACAATTCAGCCCGATCGATCATCGCGGAAGCGATCCTGAACCGCCTCGGAGCCGGACGCTTCAAGGCTTACAGCGCCGGCAGCCAACCGAGCGGCAAGGTGCATCCGTATGCCGTGGATTTGCTGCGGCAGCTCAACTACGACACGTCCTCGCTGCGGTCGAAGTCGTGGGAGGAGTTCACTGCGCCGGATGCGCCGGACCTCGATTTCGTGTTCACGGTCTGCGACAACGCCGCCAACGAAGTTTGCCCGGTGTGGCCCGGTCAGCCGATCAGCGCTCATTGGGGTCTGCCCGATCCGAGCGCGGCGGAGGGCAACGATAGCGAGCGGCATTTCGCCTTTGCCGACACGCATCGCATGCTCTACCAGCGTATCAGCATATTTACGAACCTACCGCTCGCCTCACTCGACAAGCTGTCGCTTCAGAAGCGGCTTGATGACATTGGCCGCAATGCACATCCCTCGCCGGAGATGACCTGATGGCGTCGTCATTCTTCCAGCGGGTGCTGGCAGAATTCACCGGCACAGCCCTGTTGCTCGCGACAGTGATCGGTTCCGGCGTGATGGGCGAGACGCTTTCCGGCGGAAACGTCGGGATTACACTTCTCGCAAACACGCTTGCCACCGGTGCGATACTGGTGGTGTTGATCACCATGCTGGGACCGATTTCCGGCGCTCATTTCAATCCTGCAGTGACGGCTGTATTCGCCGCCCGGGGTGAACTCGATGCGCGCGTGGCAATTGCTTATATCGTCGCGCAATCGGCAGGAGCGGTCGTCGGCGTCCTCGTGGCCCACGCGATGTTCGATCTTTCGATCCTCCAGCTCTCGCACAAGGCCCGTACAGGATGGGGTCAGTCCCTGTCCGAGTGTGTCGCGTCGTTCGGGCTCATCACGACGATCCTGCTGACGTTGCGGGCTCGTGCGGAAGCGGTGGCGACCAACGTCGGCCTCTACATCACCGCCGCGTACTGGTTCACCGCTTCAACATCGTTTGCCAACCCGGCAGTGACGCTCGCGCGTGCCTTTTCCGACACGTTTGCCGGCATAAGACTGGGAGACGTTCCATTATTCATCGCTGCCCAGTTGGCGGGTGCGTTCTGCGCATTGGTATTGGTGCATCTGCTGACAGGTGAGCGGCTCTCAACCGTCTGCCGCTCCGTTCGTTCTGCCGCGGAGTAAACATGGCCATCACGATCTATCACAATCCGGCTTGCGGCACGTCCCGCAACACGCTGGCCATGATCCGCCAAAGCAGAGAGAAACCGCGCGTGATTGAATACCTGATTGCGCCGCCGTCACGGCAAGAGCTCGTGGACCTCGTTCAGGCCATGGGCATTTCGGTGCGCGATCTGTTGCGGCGGAAGGGGACACCGTACGACACGCTTGGCCTCGATGATCCCAATCGGACGGAGGACCAGCTCATCGAATTCATGGTCGCTAATCCGATCCTGATCAATCGGCCGATTGTCGTGACGCCGCTCGGCACACGGCTTTGCCGGCCGTCAGAGGCTGTGCTCGATGTGCTGCCCAATCCCGATATCGGGTCCTTCACCAAGGAGGATGGCGAGGTGGTGCCGACCCGCAAGGCAGCTCGCGCATGACAGCAGACGGAACCGGCAATACCTCCACCAGGCTTCCCAACATCGATCCAGCCTGCTTCCGCGTGCCGGAGGCGCATTTGCTGGACGTCAAATCACCTTCGCAGCACCGTCCTCGCATCCTTCTCCTTTACGGATCGGTGCGGAAACGATCCTACAGCCGCCTGCTCGCTTTCGAAGCGCAGCGTCTCCTTGAAGCATTCGGTGCGGAAACGCGGATCTTTCATCCCGATGGACTCCCGTTGCCGGATGCCGCCCCGGACGACCATACAAAAGTGAAGGAACTGCGCGAGCTGGCGGCGTGGTCGGAAGGCATGGTGTGGTGCTCGCCCGAGCGCCATGGGGCGATGAGCGCCATTCTGAAGGCCCAGATCGACTGGATACCTCTTTCCGTCGGTGCCGTCCGCCCGACGCAAGGAAAGACACTCGCCGTGATGCAAGTCTGCGGCGGCTCTCAGTCTTTTAACGCCGTGAACCAGATGCGCGTATTGGGCCGTTGGATGCGCATGTTCACGATCCCGAACCAGTCATCGGTCGCCAAGGCCTTCAACGAGTTCGACGAGGACGGACGCATGAAGGCGTCAGCCTTCTATGACCGTGTGGTCGACGTCATGGAGGAGCTGGTCAAGATGACGTGGCTGTTGCGCGACCGCGTGCCTTATCTCGTCGACCGCTACAGCGAGCGGAAGGAGAGTGCTGAGGAATTGTCGAAACGCGTGAATCTCGCAAAAGCTGTTCCCGATCAGGAAGACCCATCCTCGTCACCGCAGGCGTGTTGCGGGACCGATTGCTGTGGCTCATCGGTCGCGACAAAGTAGGTCCAGTTTAGCGGCTACAGCGATTTCGCACCAAGGTTCAGAGATGGATCAAAAGTTGGACACGGGCGCTGGCAGCAAGCGGCCGGTATGGACGTTCGTAAGCGGGGCGCTGATTGGTACGCTCGGCGGCCTGATCGGGCTTGGCGGCGCCGAGTTCCGGCTCCCTTTTCTGATCGATGTGTTCCGCTTCGCGGCGCTGGAAGCGGTGATCCTGAACAAGGCCATGAGCCTTGTCGTTGTCGCGTCTGCATTGCCATTCCGCGCGGCGACGGTGCCGTTCTCAGCGATCGCGGCCAACTGGCTCATCATCTTCAACCTGCTCTGCGGAAGCCTGCTGGGGGCTTGGCTCGGTGCAAGTTGGGCGGTGAAGATGAAGCAGGAGCTTCTCTATCGGATCATCGCCGTACTATTGGTTGTGATCGCGCTGGTCCTCCTGTTCGGGCATGACCCGACCGCACCGTCGGGCCCGTCCCTTTCCGGCATACCGCTAGCCGTCGCAGGCGTGGTCGCAGGCTTTGCAATCGGCGTGGTGGCGTCGCTGCTCGGCGTTGCAGGTGGGGAGCTTTTGATCCCAACGCTCGTGCTGCTTTTCGGCGCGGATATCAAACTGGCGGGTAGCTTGTCGCTTGCCGTCAGCCTTCCGACCATGATGGTGGGGTTCGCGCGCTACAGCCGGGATGGAAGCTTCGCGGTCATCGGTCGCAACAAGAGCTTCCTTCTTGTTATGGCGGCTGGTTCTGTGGTGGGCACGTTCATCGGCAGCCTGCTGCTTGGTATCGTGCCTGATGTGGTCTTGCTACCTATGCTTGCGGCGATCCTCATCTTGTCCGCGATCAAGGTTTGGCAGCACCGTTGAGGTTGGCTCAGGGCAAAAC
Organism: Hyphomicrobium sp.; assembly: GCF_036833075.1. Classification (GTDB taxonomy): domain Bacteria; phylum Pseudomonadota; class Alphaproteobacteria; order Rhizobiales; family Hyphomicrobiaceae; genus Hyphomicrobium_C. The sequence goes on along the minus strand of NZ_DAITQL010000058.1, from coordinate 20,376 downwards.
GCAGTCTTTGCCGATTTGGCGAATAGTCCCACCAGCGGACATCGGAAAGGCTGTTGACCGAGACACCAGCGGCTTTATCCTCGGCGTCTGATGATTGATGACAAGCAGACACCAGCTATCCTAGGCCTTCTCAGCGATCCAGCCATTTGCCGCCCGCTGACCACAAACCACCCTGCCGATCGCGCTCTGACTATCGAGGTCATACATCATCCCGGAGTGGACAGTGCGTATACCCAGCATTCTCTTAACAGCTAAACTGACTGCCAAAGATCTTCCGTCGGATGAGGCATGCGCCGCCTCGACCTGACAGTGCCCAAGCACCGGCTTCGCCTGCAAGGCAAGCCGCGGCATGACGACTCCATCTGCGGAAATGCGTGAGTAGGTGACGAGCTCCGCCGATCTACTCGGCGGGCGTGGCCTGATTTCACCCGATTTCAGCGAGCCACCTTGCCCGATCATGGGCGGCTGAGGCACCATTCATCATCGAATCAACCACACCTCCAAGCGGCGCGCGGGGCATGAAGAAGAACATCGCTATCCTGATCGGCAATTCGGAATACACGAACTTCGACAACCTCGATTGCTGCCTGAATGACGTTGCGAGCGTTCGTGAGTTGCTCGACCGATGCAAAAAGTTCGACCAGATTTTCGAGTATAAGAACGAGGAAATTGATCGCGTTAAAGATCAATTGCGGGAGCTATCGTCGGAGATAAAGGACGTTGACGAGCTGCTCCTCTATTTTACCGGTCATGGGTATTCCGATGATTCCGACTTCTTCATGTGCTTTAAGGGCTTTTCGTCGGGCGCACCCAATACGACGGGGCTGTCCAGAAACGACCTGCACGACATATTGCGGAGCTTCGACGCTTCGCTTGTTGTCAACATAGTTGACGCCTGCAACGCAGGGCGCAATCTAATAAAATCCGACTACGAACCGCTCACCAAGCGAGCCGATTTCAAAAACTATATTCAGTATTCGGCATGCACGGAAGAGCAGAACGCCTTCGGAGGTGAAACGCTCAGCGTGTTCACTCGCGAGCTTCGCGCGGCATGCGTGAGGAAGACAAGCGGTGTTGTGTATTACACGGATGTTGAAAGCAGCCTGCGAGACGCATTTGTAGGCAATGCCCGGCAAACGCCGCATATCATGAAGCAGGGTACTTTGCAGGAAATATTCTGCGCCGACGCGGCCAATCTCGATACGATCCGTCAGAAAATATCTGCTGAAAGCACGCCGGATGCGGAACCCGCAGTAGAGTTCAGACCGCAAAGTGAATTTGAAGCGGCCTGGGATTACCTCGAGGAGCTTGAGAAACAGATCCCGTCATCGCAGGATGCGCAGAGTTTCATCGAAGCCGTCGCAGAACATGTACTGGACACTAGCCGCATGGAGAGTGAGCTGCGCGGCTTTTTCGAGTGTCGGCTGGCGCGCTACGATGACTACGAGCAGGTTGAGAACAAGAGAGCCGTTGTCAGGCTTCTCGCGGGAAGGCAACGAGATGATACCTTTGTTGGGAGTGGCGTCACGCGGGAAAAGCGCCGGGAGTCGTTCTATGGAGCGCTGACTTCCTACATGTATGCGCCGATCTACGATGAAACAGCCTATCTAGACAACAACTGCCAACTCAAGAACGTGCACGTAAAGCTCTACTTCGAGCCGAAATTCATGAATCTGAAGCGCCCGGTGGCCGAGATAGCATTTCTTCCGTCACTGCGTGAATGTTTGGTGCTGACGACTACAGGCTTTCAGAAGCGTTCGGGATGGGGTTCATTTGACGGTGGGGAAGCAGCGACGCAATGGAAGTGGACGGCATGTGGCTGGAGCGCCGATGCGCGTGAGGTAGCCAAGGGCATCCACGTGGAGCCGCTGGCCATCGTTCGGAGCTATGTTCGCAAGATTGGCGAATCCGTGAAGGGCACGGCGTAAATGGGCAAAGAAAATGCGGCGCAGACTAAGCGGCGGCATCACTACGTGCCTGTAGCCTACCTCAAGGCATTTGCCGCCGAAGACGGGATGCTTACGGTCTATCGTAAGGACAAGCCCGACAAGCCATTCAGAAGCACGCCCGGCAGCACCGCGTTCGAGGACTACTACTATGCCCAACCGCTGCTGGAAGGCGGACGGGACACCAACACTTTGGAAGACCGCTTCTCCGATTTAGAGAGTAAGTGGCCGGCGATCGTTCAGCGGTTGGCCGCGTCTGAGAGCGTCAACGACAGTCTGGAAGACATCTTCTGCTTTCTTGCCTTGCAGCGGGCTCGCGTTCCCGCAGCACGCGACGCGGCAGAGTTCCTACTGGCGGAAGCGGTGATGGCGACGACGCGGAAACTCAAGGCCGAGGGCAAGTTGCCACCGATGCCCGAGGGCCTTGAGAACATTCTCGACCATGTGCAGGTCGCGATTGACCCGCATCAATCGATTCACGCGATGATCCACATCATCAAAGCAATGGGCCTGGTCTTTGATCGGATAGGCCTCGTTGCGGTGCACAACCGAACGGACGTTGATTTTCTGACGAGTGACAACCCGGTGATGTACTTCAACCCGAGCGTCAGTAATGAAGAATTGCGCCCCTACGCGCTGGAGCCGCAGGGCGAGGTCATGCTGATGATGCCGGTGAGCCCCAAGCTCATGATCGCGGGCGCATCTTGGGATAAATCTCGGTTCAGCGCGAACGGGCTTGAATACTCGGAGCTACAGGACGCCAACGATGTGAGCCTCGTGAACGAGAAGATCGTTCGTTTCAGCTATTCGGCGATCTATGCAAGAAGCACACCCGACGAAAAACTCATCCGGTCACATGCGAAGTCGTCGCCGGTGGTACTTGCTAAGCCGTTCGTCAAAGACGGCCAGCATGGTGTCGCGTTTGAGAATATTTTTGGCGAGCGGCGTAGCAAACCGAAATGGAAACGGTAGCGAAGCGGCGCTCACTCGATAAGTTATCTCTCGCGCGGAGGACTTAGACGACCTTGGCTTTGTCCGGCATGTTTGACTTAATTGCTTTGAATAGAGCCTCGGAAGCCCGTACGGCCTGCTCGGTGTCGAGTGAGCAGCCGAGCCATTGAACGTGGCGCTTTCCTACGCACGCCACTTCCAAGGCCTGCCGCCGGACGCCGCTGCTGTTTCGTCCGGGCTTCGCACTTTTTCGCCCTTCATCTGTTGCGTACTCGTCGATGTGCTCGGCAACGTCGCGCATGATCTTCAGGTCTGGCATGGATGCATCAAACGCTTTGATCGCTGTACCGATCGGGACCCTTATCTCCGGCACCTTGGCTGCAAGAACTGCAGCGCGGCGCAACCGAGCGAGAGCGACAATCAAGAACTGGAAGTCGGCCCATCTTCGAAATCTAAACTCACCATCATCGGGTTCTGAGGTCATGAGCCTCCGGCGCTGCAAGGCGACGGTGAAGCAGGCTACGTTGGCTAAGCGGCGCGCGCGCTCATAGGTCGCTTGAGATGACGGCTTCATGCCAGCTCCACGGTTTCGGCTGCCCACAGATTCTATGAAGCTTGACGCGGGAAAGCGTGAGTCTTGAATATTCTCTAGATCGCACGCAACACGCTCATCATCCTAAGCCAACGGAAGACTCGAATGTTTCAGCCAGATGATGGCGAAGCGCAAATATGCGGGAGAATACACGGACGGTGACGCAGCTAGCTGAAAAATACCCAGATGGTAGGGTAACTGGGACGTTCACGCTTGAAGGGGGCACTGATGTATTCGGCGACCGCAAGTTCAATGGGCCTTTGACATCTCTTGAGCTTCGTCATCCCGAATTTTTTGCAACTTGAGGTACGTGACGGGCACGCAGTGGTGTCGCTTCCATTGACATTCTGCCGCCATCTCTACGATCGGTCCGCCGCTTAGCTGCTCAGCCATCCACCACCGCGATTGACAAAGGCATCACGCGCCATTGCTGCCTCAGGCACTACAATGTCCAATACAGGCAAGAGCTGGCGTAGATTGGAGGCCATGAGATCAGCGAATGACTTCATTCCCTTGCGTGCCAGCTCGTCAAAGGACTCGCTTAGCCCCTTGGCGAGAGACTGCGCATGGCGCGTGAAGACGCGTCGCCGCGCCGCGGCACTACTCACGCCAAGCGCTGTCAAAAACTGGTCTAGATCAGAGAGTGTCAGGGCGTCCAATGTTCTGGCGTTGCCGATCTTGAATGCCAACTCGTCAGTCAGATTGGGATCGAGGCGGGTTGGGAGCAGGTCGTAACGTGGCGCGAAGCCGATGCCGTCGAGGGCCGTGTGGAGGATGGCAAAATTCTTGGCATGATTGTCGACGTTGCCAGTCATGAGATCAAAAAAGGTCGCGCGGATGAAGCGGTCCCGAGCGTCGATGGGATTGGCGGTCGCATCGAGGACCCTGCGAATCCCTGCCACGTCGAAGCGGCGCTCCTTGGTCCCTTTGCGCTCATATTTGAGTGCCGCCGGTAGACCTAGCGCCTGTGCAAAGTCCTCTTGGTGCAATCGGACAATGCGTCCCTGCCCGTCGAGCGCGCGATCGAACCGCCGCACCAGCAAAGCTTCTATTCCGCCGATGTCAACGACAAGCGCATCTGATGTTTCACAGTCCAGCGCCCGAGACAGATCAAGGGTCGCGGATTCGTAGGCGGCGTCTCGCGGGTGATCCCGGTCCGGAACTTTTAAGATATGTGTCGTGGGTGCACCTGACCCCGGCAGCGGCTCCGCAAATCGCCCATCGGGCAATCGGGTGAGCGCAATCTTGCTTTGGACACCTGCAAGTGGAGATGGGTCAGTTGTTCCCTCGGGGAGGCGTCGTCGATCCCGCAGCGCCGTGACGATGCCGATCAGCTTGCTCTCGCTCAGAGGCCTGTAATCAGCCGCAGGGTTACCGGGCACCTTTACGGGCGGCGCGCCGGCTGGGAGCACCGACAAAGCCCCGGCGCAATCCTTGCCGAGATGCAGCAGAAGACCAGCCACATCGTCCCGGCTCAGGCCTTCTCGTGCCATCACCTCGGTGAGGGCACCGTCCCGCTCCTGGAGCAGGTTGTCGAAGAAGGCCCGTGCCGCGACATCCCCGTAAGGCTCGTCGGTTAGCGGCAATGACAACGACAAGGGCAACGCATCTGATCGGGCCAAATGCGCCGCTGTGTAGACGAATGCGAGCGCGCCTTGCTGATCGCGTACGAGAGCGCCGGCGGGCTCGGCGAAGCCGTCGAGGCGCACGTCAAGCGTCAGCTCTGTCATCGGCGCCGCGCCGACACATCGATGCCAGTGGCGGAGACCACTTGCAGGACCTTGTCAAACTCGAGGGTCGTCTTGCCGTTCTCGAGCTCGGAGATGAAACGTCGCCCGACGCCAACAAGATCAGCGAACTCCTGCTGCGACAGCTTTCGGCTTTCGCGCTCCTTTCGAATAAGCTGGCCAAGATCGCGCGCGGACGTGACGACCACCGAGGATCCCGTGTTATCGCTCCCCTTGGTTGGTGGAGGCGGAAGGGTAGATCGAGACACGACGAGCGGGGGAGAAGATGCCGCTGCGGCTACTCGCGCCATCTCCTGCGCCGTTTTGGGGCCCACCAATTGCTCGTTTCCGATAGCTGCCATCTCGCGCGTTTGCCTGAGAAGCTCCTCAACATGGGGCAGCTGCAAAGTCGCGCGCACCTGCTCGCCTACTTCCTGATTGGCAGATACGGCGGACCTGATCTCCGGGGTGTTGATGAGGTCCGATAGTTTCAGTGCCGGCTGAATGCGATCGACGAGGGCATGGGCGTCCTCGCTAAGCGGGACGCGCACGGCTAGGCGCATCCTATCTGTCTTTTGCTTCTTCCTGTAAGGCGGTCTAGGCATCATCTGCTCCCGTACGGGAACATAAGCTAGAAATCTTAGCCAGTCAAGGACTCTTGCTCCCGATCGGGAGCGCCGAGATAAAATTGGTCCCGTACGGGATCATGTATGGAAATTTCTAGGCGTTTACACAGCAATGCTCCCGTACGGGAGCACAGATGTCTTCAGTTATGCATATGGAGATCCAGTTCAGCATGGTTGTAGCTGGGATCATTCAGCCTTGAAAAACCAGAATAAAATCGCGGGGTTCGAGTCCCCCACGGTGCGCACTGCATAAGCATTTGAAATGCTTGCAAAAATACGTGGCGCCCCGTAGGGGACTCGAACCCCTGTTACCAACGTGAGAGGCTGGTGTCCTAGGCCACTAGACGAACGGGGCTGCTCTCCGAAGGACGCCACCTATAGGAGAGGCGGCGCGCCCGATCAAGCGCGATCTTTCCCCGAATGGCCTCATCGGCGCCAAGGCGTCGCACCGGGCACGCCCGCCCGTGTCCCGTCGGCCGCACCGAGGCGCCCCGTTGCCCGAAGGGGTGGCGGGCGCTAGGTCATGACCTGGATGATCCCGAACGAACGACGAAAATCCGCCCGAATGAACACTCTCCCGACACCGACGGCGAGCGAGGATGCCGAGCGCGACGCGATCGAGGACGCGCCGGCTGCCCCCGCAAACGGCGTTCACGCGCTTGAGGTCACCGACGCCGATGCCGGGCAGCGACTGGACCGCTTCCTCGCCACGCGCCTCGCCGGCCTGAGCCGCGCCCGCATCCAGGCTCTGATCCGCAGCGGCAACGTCGAGGGCGAGGCCAGTATTCTGGCCGACGCCGCAACGCGCGTGGCCCCGGGGCAGCGGATACGCATCACCATCCCGCCGCCCACGGCGGCCGAGCCCGCCGGAGAGCCGCTCCCGCTCGCGATCGTCCATGAGGACAAGCACCTGATCGTCATCGACAAGCCCGCCGGGCTTGTCGTGCATCCGGCCGCCGGCCATGCGCAAGGCACCCTCGTCAATGCGCTAATCGCCCACTGCGGCGAAGAGCTGTCGGGCATCGGAGGCGTCAAGCGCCCCGGCATCGTGCATCGGCTCGACAAGGACACCTCAGGGCTTCTGGTGGTTGCGAAAACCGATGCGGCCCATCAGGGGCTGGCGGAGCAGTTCGCTTCCCACGGCGCCGACGGCCGGCTCACGCGCACCTATGAAGCCTTCGTCTGGGGCGTGCCACCGCGCCCGTCGGGCATCATCGACGCCAGTATCGGCCGCAGCCCGACCAACCGGACACGCATGGCGGTCGTGCGCAGCCCACATGGCCGCCGTGCGGCCACGCATTTCGAGGTGTTGGAGTCCTTTGCAGGACCCGACGGAAAGCCCCTGGCGTCGCGTCTCCGCCTTGCGCTCGAGACCGGGCGCACGCATCAGATCCGCGTCCATCTCGCCCACATCGGTCATCCGGTGATGGGGGATCCCGCCTACGGTGCCGGCTTCAAGTCGAGCACGCGGCGTCTGACGGAACGCGCCGCGCGAGCGCTCGACAGCCTGGCCCGGCAGGCACTGCACGCACTGGAGCTGGGGTTCGAGCACCCGGTCACCGGTCGCTCGCTTCGCTTCACAAGTCCGCGACCGTCCGATATCCAGGCGCTTTACGAGGCCCTGAAACCGTTGCCGGACACGCGAAAACGCCCCAAGACAAAGCCCAACGTTTCCAAACGGTAATTAGCTGCCCCGCCGGATTCGGTTGTAGGATCGCGTTAAGACCACAGGCATTGAAACCGCCGAGCGATCCAAGCGTTGAGCAACGACGTAATAGGTGAAGTCAGTGCCGAGATCGGTCGGGTGGACGAGGTGTCCATCCGGAGGGATCGAAGTGAATCTGAAGCGGAAGCGTGCGTTTGAGGATCGCGAAAGCAACCTCGTCAGGCAATCGCCTCGTCAAACGATCACATGGGGAGCGTCGACTGGCCGGTCAAGTCCGGACCAGAGCGTTTGAAGGACATGGCAGCGAAATCCGTTCCGACCATAGCCGGTGGATCCGGCGGGCTCTCTCGCTATCTCGAGGAGATCCGGCGCTTTCCGATGCTGGAGCCGAACCAGGAATACATGCTCGCCAAGCGTTGGCGCGAGCATGGTGACCCGGACGCGGCGCAGGAGCTGATCACATCGCATCTGCGTCTCGTGGCGCGCATCGCCATGGGCTACCGCGGCTATGGCCTGCCGATCGGCGAGGTCATCTCGGAAGGCAACGTCGGCCTGATGCAGGCCGTGAAGCGCTTCGAGCCCGATCGCGGCTTCCGCCTCGCAACCTATGCCATGTGGTGGATCCGCGCCTCGATCCAGGAGTACATCCTGCGCTCGTGGAGCCTCGTGAAGATGGGCACCACCGCCGCGCAGAAGAAGCTCTTCTTCAACCTGCGCCGCGCCAAGAGCCAGCTTCAGGCGCTCGAGGAGGGCGACCTCAAGCCCGAGCACGTGAAGTCGATCGCCCGGAAGTTCGGCGTGTCGGAGGAGGATGTCGTCTCGATGAACCGCCGCCTCGGCGGCGATGCGTCGCTGAACGCGCCGGTGCGGGCCGATTCCGAGTCGGGCGAATGGCAGGACTGGCTGGTGGACGACGCGCCGGACCAGGAGGAGCAGCTCGTCGAGAGCCAGGAGCTGGGGCGGCGCAAGTCCTACCTGAGCGATGCGCTGGCCACCCTCAACGAGCGGGAGCGGCGGATCTTCGAGGCGCGCCGTCTTGTAGACGATCCGATCACGCTCGAGCAGTTGTCCACCGAGTTCGGCGTCTCGCGCGAGCGCATTCGCCAGATCGAGGTTCGCGCCTTCGAGAAGGTGCAGAAGGCCGTGCAGAACGCGGCGCGGCTGGAGACGGGCGACGTCGCCTGAGCGGGCGAAAAGAAGAAACCACGAAGGGGCCGGGCCTGACCCGGCCGCTTCAGTGGAGCTTCAGCCACTCCCGCGCGCCCTTCTGGGCCGCCGCGATCTCTTTTTTCGTCATCTCACGCGAGAGCTCGACCCGGTAGGCCTTGGCGTCCTCGTTGCCGCGTAGCGCTGCGAGATTGAACCACTTGTGCGCCTCGACGAGATCGATCTCCACATCGCGCCCCGAGCAGTACATGAGGCCGAGCTGGAAAAGTGCGTCCGCCCCGCCTCCCTGTGCCGAGACGCCGAAGACGTCGCCGGCCGAAAAATCAAATCGTGCCATCCCTGTTCACCTCTGGCCATTCGTTCATCGGACCCGAACCCGCACGGAACCCGCCGGAAGCGGCGGCAGAACGGGGGATCCCGACGAAAACGATAGGCCGTCCTCTCATGAGAAGCGGTAAACTAGGGAACAGGCGCTTTGCCAAAATGCGGTTGTCCGCCGCCCCGTTTCGGACCAAACGGATGACTTCCGGCCACGCGAAAATCCAACCTTAACGATTGCGGAAACCACCCGCTAACCATCCTTCGAGATTGCCGAAGGATACCGGGGCGGCGCCCTCATTTGAGCGCCGTCGACAGCCCCCGCTGGACGGCTTCCCGCGCGGAGATCCGCTCGACCCACGCCTTGATATTCCGGAAATCGTCGAGCACCTGGCCCTGCCGCTCCCATGAGAGCACCCAGGGATAGGCCGCGATGTCCGCGATCGAGTAGGCCCCGGCGATAAAGCTGCGCCCCTTGAGCCGCTTGTCGAGCACGCCGTAGAGCCGCGTCGTCTCCTTCGTATAGCGCGCGATACCGTAGGGAACCTTCTCCGTCGCGTAGATCCGGAAATGATGAGCCTGCCCGGCCATCGGCCCGAGCCCGCCGACCTGCCAGAACAGCCATTCGTCCACCTCGACGCGGGCGCGCTCGGTGCGCGGATAGAGCTTGCGCGTCTTGCGGCCGAGGTACTGCAGGATCGCCCCGCTCTCGAAGACCGAGATCGGCTCCCCGCCGGGCCCGTCCGGATCGACGATGGCCGGCATTCTGTTGTTGGGCGAGATCTTGAGGAACTTGGGCTTGAACTGGTCGCCCTTGGTGATGTCGACCGGCTTCACGCGGTAGGGGAGCCCGCACTCTTCCAGCATGATGCGGATCTTGTGCCCGTTGGGGGTCGGCCAGAAGTAGAAGTCAATCGGCTGTTGCGTCATGCGTGGCCTCCTGAGGTCCGGTCAGGCTCAAATCGTCAGCACCGTCGAGCCGGTCGTGCGGCGCGCTTCGAGGGCCGCATGCGCCACGGCCGCCTCGCTCAGCAGATACGTCTGGTTGATGGTGATTTTGACGGCACCGCTCTCGACCATGCGGAAAAGATCGGCGGCCGTCTCCGCCAACTCGGCATGCGTCGCGGTGTACGCCATGAGCGAGGGTCGCGTCGCGAACAGCGAGCCCTTGAGCAGCGTCAGATCGAACGGCGGCACCGGCCCCGACGCATTGCCGAAGCTCACCCACAGGCCCCGCAGCTTGAGGCAGTCGAGCGAGCCGCGGTACGTATCCTTGCCGACGCTGTCGTAGACGACGTCGCAACCTCTCCCGTCGGTCATCTCCCGGACGCGCGCCACGAAATCCTCGCGCGAGGTGACGATGACGTGCGCCGCCCCGTGCGCCCTAGCGAGCTCCGCCTTCTCGTCCGAGCTCACGGTCCCGATCAGCGTTGCGCCGAGCGCCCGCGCCCATTGGCAGGCGATGAGGCCCACGCCACCCGCCGCCGCATGGAAAAGCAGCGTCGTCTCCGGCCCGACCTTATAGGTTTCGCGCAAGAGATAACGGACCGTCATGCCTTGCAGCATCATCGCCGCCGCCGTCTCGTACGATATCCCTTGGGGCAGCTTCACCAGCCGGTCCGCCGCGATCAGCCGCTCCTCCGCATAACCGCCGAGCACGCCCGCGTAGGCAACGCGGTCGCCGACCGAGAGCGATGTTACCCCGGGGCCGAGCGCGACCACATCGCCCGCGCCCTCCATTCCGATGACGGCCGGCAGCGCGGCGAGCGGATAGAGCCCGGTGCGATGGTACACGTCGATGTAGTTGAGGCCGGCGGCACGCTGTTTGATTCGCACCTCTCCCGGCCCGGGCGATCCGACCTCGATTTCGTCCCACCGGAGACACTCCGGGCCGCCGGGGACATGCACGCGCACGCCATGCACCATTGCGAGCAACTCCATGAAAAGGAATTGGATATCGATATTACGATACGCGATCCCGCCGCGATTGGAGCACACCGGCTCCACGTGAGCGCCTTGACCCCGCCACGGCTGGCTTCTATTGGCTCCCATCGGGGATAACAAGAGGCCGCGAGATGAGCGTGCGACACGCCGCAGCGAGTGCGGCGAACCTGGCCTTGGTCGCCGGCTTGCTGGGCCTCAGCGGATGCCTTGGAGCGTGTGCCATCGGCACCGCGCCCGAGATCGGAACGCGCGCCGGGCTCGGCTGCGTGGACGACAGCTCCGAATGCGTCCAGCGGCGTCAGGCAACCCTGCGCAGCATGGTGGACGACAAGTCCCGGAGCTGGGTGCACGAAACCCCGACCCCGGAAGCCTACGCATCGGGCGTGCGCCTGTTCGCTTTCAAGACGAAAAAGAAAGAGCTGACCTGCGACGAGCTGAAACGCGGCAGGCTCGAGGCGGACACCGCGAGAACGAGCCTCGCCAGCATCGGCACCAAGCTGACCCCGGCGCAGATGTCGCGCAGCATCATGCTCGCCGGCGAGGTCGGCCGCGAGTTGCAGACCGAGTTCAATCGCCGTTGCAAGACCGGCTGAGGCTGGCCACACTGCCCCGCCCTGCCCGGCAGGCCTCGCAGCCCGCCGACCGGCAGCGAATGAGCCGGCCGCGCCCGCAACCCTTCTCACGGAGACACCTGTCCGGATGGCCCTTGAAGCAGTCGTCGAAACCGTCGTGGCGTTCGTCCGGGAGCACGAGAGCTGGGCGGGTCCGGTCGCATTCCTCGTCGCGTTCGGCGAAAGCTTCTGCTTCCTCTCGCTGATCATCCCGGGGACCGCCATCCTGGTCGGCATTGCCGCCCTGCTCGCCGCCAGCGGCGTCGACGCGAGCATCCTCGTCCCCGCGATCCTATGGGCCGGCTTCGGCGGCGCGCTCGGCTATGCGGTCTCCTTCTGGATCGGCCGTTACTTCAAGGACAGCGTCCATAAGATCTGGCCGTTCACCACGCGTCCGCACCTGATCTCCCAAGCGCAGGAGTTCTTCGAGACCTACGGCGCCTTCGGCGTGTTCCTCGGACATTTCTTCGGCCCCGTGCGCGCGGTAATCCCCGTCGTCGCCGGCATGTTCCGGATGCGGGAGATCCCGTTCCAGATCGCCAACCTCCTCTCCGCTTTCATCTGGGCCACCGGCGTGATCGGCCCCTCCTTCTATCTCGTCACCTTCAAGGACGAGGTGATCGCCTTCCTCGCCGCGCACCAATACACGGTGGCGGCCGTGCTGTTCCTCCTGGCCGTGGCCAACAGCATCCCGCGCCCGGTGCTGTTCGTTCCGACGGTGCTGCTCGTGCTCGCGTTCGGGTCGCTGATGGTGGTCGGCAACGGCAACATCCCGCTGATCCTGCTCGCCGTCGCGGCCGGCGCTTTCGTGGGCGACGTCTATGCCTACTACAAGGGCATCACGCACAAAGAGGACCGCGCGCGCGTCTGGCCGTTCTGCGCCACTCAGAAGCAGCATGCCGACGCACGCGCCTTCGTCGAGAGGCACGGCGCCGTGAGCCTCATCCTGAGCAAGTTCCAGGGCTTCAACCGCGGCCTGGTCCCGCTGGAGACCGGTTCCCTCGAGCGCCCGATGCTGCCGTTCGTCGGCATGAGCGCGATCTCCGCCGTGCTCTGGTCGCTGGCGCTCATCCTGCCCGCTATCGTCGTCGGCACGCTCGTTGCGCGAGCCTGAGTGAGCGTGCGGGAACACGCCGGCACGGCACCGCGATCACGGCCAAAGAGCCGCCATGCGACGGGCGGCAGAACCGGGCAGCCTGCGACAGGGTGGCGCGGCACGGGAGGCACGCCACCCGGCCGGCGGATGCCCGGCCGATCGGGCCCCGGCCCGGCTTGCCTCAGGGCCCGAGATCGCTTAGACGGGGCGTTTGAGATCGCCGCCAGGGCCCGGCGCCCGGCTATTCAAAGGATTTTCCCGCATGACCGCCCGCCATCACCGCAAGGTCGAGATCCAGAAGAAGAAGGCCCGCCGCGCCATCCCGCGCAAGAAGGTGACCCGCATCCAGGGCAACACCGCCGGGGCCAGGAAGCGCCTGAAGAAGCTGGCCGGCAAGGCCCGCACCGCCAAGGCCTCGGCCTGAGGCACCCTTCCTCGGCCTGAGGCTGTCGCTGGCGTTCCTCGGGATCGGAACGCCCACCGACCGTTCGAGGCTTCGCCCTCGCGTCAACCGCTCCCCATCGGGAGAGGTCGAGTTGGTGCGCTAACGCTACCGCGAGCGCCGGAACACGGCCACCGCCTCCACGTGCGCCGAATAGAGGAACTGGTCGATCGGCGTCACCGGCCCCATCCGGTAGCCGCCGTCGATGAGCGCCCGCGCGTCCCTGGCGAGCGTCGCCGGGTTGCATGAGACGGCGATCACGAGCGGCACCTTCGATTTCGCGATCCGCTCCGCCTGCTCCGCCGCGCCCGCCCGTGGCGGATCGAAGACGACCGCATCGAACGCGTTGAGCTCGCGCGCCGAAAGCGGTTCACGGAAGAGATCGCGCACGACGGCCGTCACCGGCTTCAGCCCCTGCGCATGGCGCACGGCCCGCGAGAGCGCCGCGATCGCCCGCCGGTCGCTGTCGTAGGCCGCAACCGAGACCCGCCGCGAGATCGGCAGCGTCAGCGTCCCGACGCCCGAGAAGAGATCGGCGACCGTCCGCGCCGACCGCGGCAGCGCCCCGACGCAGAGGTCGGCCAGCAGCCGCTCGGCCTCGGGCACCGCCTGCAGGAAGAGCCCCGGCTCGATCTCGACCGCGACCCCGCCGATGGTGACGACCGGCGTTCCCGCCGCCACGATCACCTCGCCGCCGACCGCGAGGCGCGCGAGCTTGAGCGTCTGCGCCAGCGCGGCGACCTCGGCCCGCTCGTGCGGCGAGAGATCCCGGCGCCCGTTGTCGAACGACACGTCGAGCCCGCGGTCGAGCCGCGTCACGACGAGACGCCCGCCCGCGCGATCCGCCATCACGCGCCGCGCCATGTCCCGCAGCCCTGGCACCGCGGCGACGATCAGCGGATCGAGCACCGGGCATTCGGCGAGATCCACGAGCGCATGCCGTCCCTCCTCGCGGAAGCCGATGACGACATCGGCGCCGCGCCGCTCGACGCCGAGGAACGCCCGCCGGCGCGAAGCCGCCGCCACGGTCGCGAGCGGCGCCACCTCGGCGGCGATGCCGCGATAGCGAAACGCCTCGGCCACGAGCCCCCGTTTCCAGTCGCGGTAGAGCGCCGGCGACATGTGTTGGGCGAGGCACCCCCCGCACGCGCCGAAATGCCGGCAGACGGGGGCCACGCGCTCGGCACTGTCGCTCAGCCGCTCGAAGGCATCCCCGCGCACCTGCCACCGCTCGCCGGGCAACGCGAACGGCACGAAGACGGCGCAGCCCGCGCACGTCGCCACGCCGTCGCCTTTCGCGCCGAGGCGCTCGATGATGATGTCCGTATCGTCATCCATCGAGGACCGCTCCGAGCAGGAACTCACGGTTGCCCGATCCGCCCTCGATCGGCGAAGGGATCACGCCCGTGACGCGCCATCCGGGCAAGCCGCCGATCCAGGTCGCGATCTTTTCGGCCTGCGCATCGCGCACCGCGGCATCGCGCACGATCCCGCCCTTGCCGACCGCATCGCGCCCGGCCTCGAACTGCGGCTTGACGAGGGCGACCAGCCAGCAGCCGGGGGCGGCAAGGGCCAGCGCCGCCGGCAGCGCCTTCTCGAGAGAAATGAAGCTCACGTCAGCCACGATCGCATCGACACGCTCCGGGATCTCGCGCGCCGAAAGCGTCCGCGCGTCCCGCCCCTCGAGCGAGGTCACGCGTGCGTCCCGCACGAGGCCCGGGTGCAACTGCCCATGTCCGACATCGACCGCAAAGACGTGCCTGGCCCCGCGCCGCAGCAGCACCTCCGTGAAGCCGCCCGTCGAGGCCCCGACATCGAGCGCCACGCGGTCCTGCGGATCGAACCGGAACACCTCGAGCGCCGCCGCGAGCTTGAGCGCGCCGCGCGACACGTAGTCGGGCGATTCCGCGAGCGCGATGGGCGCGTCCTCGGCCACCTGCACACCCGGCTTGAGTGCGACGGCCCCGTCCACGCGGACCGCCCCGCGCACGATCAGGTCGCGGGCGCGCGAGCGCGTGGCCACGAGCCCCCTGAGCAGAAGCGCTTTGTCGAGCCGGAGGCTCATGTCCCGATCCTCGCGAACCTTATCGCCGCGACTGGCGTTGCCATAAAGGGGAGCTATATACGTGTGGCCGTGTTCTCGTGCAGCAACGGTTATTCAGCTCCTACGGAGATCTTTGATGTTGAACCCAGACCGCCGAAGCTTCCTCCGCGCCGCCGGTGCCGCGACCCTCCTGACCGCCGTCTCGAGCGGAGGCATCGGCCGGGCCTTCGCCGCCGACCCCGCTCCCACCGGGCCGTTTACGCTGCCCGACCTTCCCTATAAGCCCGACGCGCTCGAGCCGCACATCGACGCCACCACCATGGGGCTGCATCACGGAAAGCACCACCAAGCCTATGTCAACAACCTGAACAAAGCCCTCGCCGACCACGGCGAGCTGGCAAAGCTGCCGCTCGAGGAGCTGCTGGCGAAGCTCGACGAGGTGCCGGACGCCATCCGCACCGCGGTCCGCAACAACGGCGGCGGCCACGCCAACCACTCCATGTTCTGGCAGATCATGGGCGCCCCAGGCGGCCCGGGCCCCGAGGGCGAGCTGAAAGCTGCCATCGACAGCGATCTCGGCGGTCTCGAGAAGCTGCAGACGGACTTCAACGCCGCAGGCGGCAAGGTCTTCGGCTCCGGCTGGGTGTTCGTCACCGTCGATGCGAACGGCAAGCTGGCGCTGGTCTCGAAGCCCAACCAGGATACGCCGGTCATGGAGGGCAAGCGCGTCCTCTTCGGCAACGACGTCTGGGAGCACGCCTATTACCTGAAATACCAGAACAGGCGCCCGGACTATCTCAAGGCGTGGTGGAACGTCGTCAACTGGAAGGCCATCGGCGAACGCTACGCGGCGGCGAAGGCGGGAACCCTGAAGATTTAACCTAGAGCGTTTCAAGCGAAGTGGAATCCACTTCGCGTTAAGAAAACGCGTCAAACCAGAAACATAGAGCCTCGCCTCTGATCCTATCAGAGGCGGGGCTCTATGTCGTCCCGATCCGGCGGAGGCGTGCCGCGCTGATCGGATCGCTGCCGCTCCCTCCCCCTTTACCGGGGGAGGGACACCGGCGCCCGGAAGATCGGCGCGCTCAGTCCGTCACCGCATACTTTCCTGGCCCGTTGGCCGCGAGCAGCAGAAGACCGCCCGCCACCCCCAGGTTCTTCATAAAATTGATGAGCTGTCCCTGGCCGCCGTCGCCCGACCATCCGGTATGGAACACGAGGGCGGTGACGATGCAGAAGCCGGCCAGTGCGAGGGCCGCCCAGCGCGAGAAGAGCCCGAGCAGGATGGCAATGCCGCCGCCGAGCTCCACGAGAATGGCCAGCGGAAGCAGGGCTCCGGGCAATCCATAGGCCTCCATGTATCCGGCCGAGCTGGCGTAGCCCGTGATCTTCTCGAACCCGAACAGGATGAACAGGGAGGCAATGAGGAGGCGGGCGACGAGGCTCGCAAGATCATGGTTGAGCGGCATGGGGACCCTCATGGAATGAGCCTCTCCGATGGAGAGGTTCGAGTGCCGCCAGTCTACCCACTTCGTCACATCCGGTCACCGGCCGAGACCTCGATCGAGACAGAAAGAGCAGCTTGCCTTAATCAGTCGCGTGACCCCGAGGGCGAGCGCCCGAGGGCCTAGTCCACGATTGCGATACGGAGGCCCCCTTGCCGAGTTTCGGCTCAACGAGCGCTTTTGCTCCCATCGTGCTCCTGTCCCTGTCGAACGTCTTCATGACGTTCGCCTGGTACGGCCATCTCAAGTACAAGACCACCGCGCTCTGGATCGCCATCCTTGTGAGCTGGGGCATCGCCTTCTTCGAGTACTGCCTTGCCGTTCCCGCCAACCGGCTCGGCTCCTCGGTCTATACGACCGCCGAATTGAAGACGATCCAGGAGGTGATCACGCTCACGGTCTTCGCAGGCTTCTCGATCCTCTATTTGAAGGAGCCATTGACCATCAATCACCTGATGGGCTTTGCGCTCATCGTCGCCGGGGCCTATTTCATTTTCAAAGGCCCGCTGTGAGTTTGCCCCGATGGACCGCCTGAGCACCGCCATCGCCCGGATCGACGCCGCCAACGGCGCCGATCCGCACCGCATCCCGCTCGACGGAGCGGACGTTCCGGCTGAGCTCGCCTACGGGCAACGCATGTCGGCGATGCTCGCGCGCGTCTACCCGGAGACGTCCGAAGCCCTCCAGCTCGCCGCACGCGCCCAGCACATTCGCCGCTGGGAAGTGCCGCGGTCGAGCTATCCCATGGATCGCGGCGGCTATCTGCGCTGGCGCAAGGAGCTTGGCCGTAAGCACGCCGAATGGGCCGGCGAGATCCTCGCCGCCTGCGGATACGGCGAAGAAGAAATCGCCCGTGTCGGATCCTTGCTTCGCAAGGAGAACCTGCGCCGCGACCCCGAGACGCAAGCCCTTGAGGACGTCGCTGCCCTCGTTTTCCTGGCCCACTACGCTGAAGATTTCGCCGCCAAGCATCCGCCCGAAAAGGTCGTGAGCATCCTCGCCAAGACCCTGGCCAAGATGTCCGAGCACGGCAAGCGGGCCGCCACAACGCTCGACCTCCCGCCCGCGATCCTGAGCGCGCTCAAAACGGCAGCCGCCGAGGCGTGCGATCCATGAGCTCCACTCAGCCCCTGGTGGTCGTACTCGCGAGTCACGGCGACCGCGGCGGCGCCTTCCCCAACGCCGCCCTCGAGGCCCAGGCCGGCGCCGTTCGCGCGCTGACGGGTCTCCCTGTCCTGACCGGAATGCTGAAGGGCAAGCCCACGATCGAGGAGGCCGTGACGAACGCGGCAGCATCGGGCGCGTCCCGCATCGCCGTCTATCCGCTATTCATGGCCGACGGCTACTTCGTGCAGAAGGTGCGCGAACGCGTCCTTGCGGCGGGCACAACACCCGAACCATTGATCCTGACACCGCTTGGCCTTGACCCGGGATTGCCTGACATCCTCGTGCAAGAGGCTGAGGCTGTGGCGCCCCGTAGGGGATTCGAACCCCTGAAATCGCGGCTCCTCATCGTCGGCCACGGCTCAAAGCTCGGGCCTGCGTCCGCCACCGCCACACGCAAGGCCGCCGCACGCGTGGCCCTCGCCCGCCGCTTCGCGAGCGTCACGACAGCGTTCCTCGAAGAAGAACCGTTCGTCGAGGACGCACTCCGCACGAGCACCGTCCCGACCATCGTCGCCGGCTTCTTCTTCGGCGACGGCCTGCACGCGGCCGAGGACGTTCCCGACGCCATCACCGAAACCGGCGCCAATGCGATCTACACCGGCGCCATCGGCAACAGCCCTGCCGTCGCGCCCCTCATCGCCGCCACGCTGACGGCAGCCATCAACCGCCGAGACGGTTCAGGACATCCCGGATGAAGGCGCTCTTTGCCGCCCGATAGACGTCCATCGGACTGCCGTCGTGCTGGTGCTTGAGCGTGTTATAGCGCGCGACAAGCTCTGAATTCTGCCCGAGCGCATCGACAAAGAGATGAAAGCAATCGTCCTCGCCACCCACAACCGTAAGCTGGATGCCGAGGTGCGGCGACGTCGCATCATCCTCGAATGACGAAAAGGCGTCCGTGCGCTTCGAGCCGGCATTCCGCACGAACCGCCCCGCCAAGGCCGCATCCGCCGCAACAAAGTCCTCGGCCGCAATCCTGACAACGATATCGAGATCGCCCTTTGTCAGGCAGCCCGGCACGGCCGTCGCGCCGACATGACGGATGTCCGCGGAGGCCGGCAAAATCCTCGCAAGCTCGGGCGAGATGCGCGCAAAAAGCCGCTCTGCATCCGCCCGCGCCTGAGCATGGTCCGCATGCAGCGCGAAATCGGGCTCGGATGGCATGTCGGTCCGGGTCACCGAAACGGCACCTCAAACAAAA
This sequence comes from Hyphomicrobium sp., assembly GCF_036833075.1. Classification (GTDB taxonomy): domain Bacteria; phylum Pseudomonadota; class Alphaproteobacteria; order Rhizobiales; family Hyphomicrobiaceae; genus Hyphomicrobium_C. The sequence continues at coordinate 1,373 of NZ_DAITQL010000058.1, read as the reverse complement.
ACGGCGGCGAGGATCTCGCCGCCGTCGTTGATCTGATCGCGCGCGCTACTCCCGCCGGCGGCGCTCTCCGCGGCCGCCCTCGCGCTCGCGGCGCGGCGGACGCTCGGCAGAGAACTGCTCCTCGGGCTCGCCCTCGGCGCGCGGGATCTCCTGGCCGGTCGCCTGGTCGATGATCTTCATCGAGAGGCGCACCTTGCCGCGGTCGTCGAAGCCCAGGAGCTTCACGTAGACCTCCTGGCCCTCCTTCACGACCTCGCCCACCGTCTGCGGACGGCCCTGGGTGAGCTGCGAGATGTGCACGAGGCCGTCCTTGGCACCGAAGAAGTTCACGAACGCGCCGAACTCCATGATCTTGACGACCTTGCCCTTGTAGATCTGGCCGACCTCGGGCTCGGACGTGATGCCCTTGATGCGCGCCAGCGCCTTCTCGATGCTCTCGCGGCTGGCGGAGGCGATCTTCACCGTGCCGTCGTCGTCGATGTCGATCTTGGCGCCGGACTCGGCCACGATCTCGCGGATCACCGAGCCGCCCGAGCCGATCACCTCGCGGATCTTGTCGGTCGGGATCTTGATCGTCTCGATGCGCGGCGCGTACTCGCCGAGCTCTTCGCGAGCCCCCGTCAGCGCCTTGGCCATCTCGCCAAGGATATGCAGCCGGCCCCTGTGCGCCTGCTCGACGGCGACCTTCATGATCTCCTCGGTGATACCGGTGATCTTGATGTCCATCTGCAGCGCGGTGACGCCGTTGGCGGTGCCGGCCACCTTGAAGTCCATGTCGCCGAGGTGGTCCTCGTCACCGAGGATGTCCGACAGCACGGCAAAGTCATCGCCTTCCTTGATCAGGCCCATGGCGATGCCTGCGACCGGCGACTTCAGCGGAACGCCGGCATCCATGAGCGCCAACGACGTGCCGCACACCGTCGCCATCGACGACGAGCCGTTGCTCTCGGTGATCTCCGAGACGACGCGCAGGGTGTAGGGGAACTCGTCCGGCTTCGGGAGCTGCGGACGGATGGCGCGCCAGGCGAGCTTGCCGTGGCCGATCTCGCGCCGGCCGGGCGAACCCATGCGGCCAGTTTCACCCACGGAGTAGGGCGGGAAGTTGTAGTGGAGCAGGAAGCGCTCCTTCTTCGTGCCCTCGAGGCTGTCGACGTACTGCTCGTCCTCGCCGGTGCCGAGCGTCGCCACCACCAGCGCCTGCGTCTCGCCGCGCGTGAACAGCGCCGAGCCGTGCGTGCGCGGCAGCACGTGAACCTCGGACAGGATCGGACGCACGGTCTCGAGGTCGCGCCCGTCGATGCGCCGCTTCGTCTTGAGGACGTCGCCGCGCATGATGTCCATTTCGAGCGCCTTGAAGGCGTCCGTCAGCAGCA